>JANPCV010000190.1:0-91349 GCA_031431115.1 Caulobacteraceae bacterium | reverse complement strand
GCCTGAAAGTTGTCGTCGCTGGCGGGCTCACGGACAGCGCGCGGCTGCGCCAATGCAACCCACGAAGTTGCAAATCGCCGCTTCGCTTCTGTCTCCGGAATAGTAAACTCCGCTCTCGCTCTATCCTCCATAGTCAGAAGGACAACTCGGCCGCGAGTAAATCTCACGGAAGGAAGCTCATTGTAGCGGTACTCTCCGTTTTCGCTGCCGCACGCCCACACAAGCCGCACGCCCGTGGCACGTAGCGACGTAATCTGTAGAGCACTCGCGCGATACTCGGGGCTGGCGTGTATCCAAAACGAAGTCAAAAGCGGTCCCGAGCATGTGTGGGCCCTGCGATTCAAACTGAGGGCGCCCTGGATCGACTCGATGGCATCGAGAGGATCAATCGAAGCAACGTCCACGGTCTCGCGGTCAAAGCGCTCGTCTGCACGCGCTGAGGGCGGATTAAACGCTGTTGCCAAAGCTAGCGCGGCAACCAGAGCCATCGCATGTCGCGTCAAGCGGTTGTGACCGTGCTCGGCGCCGGCGAAGCGAGAGAGACGCTTCACCGAGCGAACTGAGTCGATCTGCTTCATGAGCGCACCCCTTCTTTGCGACTTCGCGCTAATCGGGAATTTGAGCTTAACTGCCTTTTGTCCGCCAGCAAGAGGTTCCCGTATCGACCTTTGGGTGCGGGCTAAATGACGTCTGCGGGCTAGCGAGAAGGGTAGCGCCGATTTCAATGATGGCCGTGCAAAGTTTGAGAATTTCAAGCGAGGCCAAGCGCTCTGGTGGAACAGCTCCAACCATGAAAAAGCGTCCTCTGGCGGCAGAGGACGCTTTTCCTTCGCAGTGCGCGCCTGGCGGGGGGACGTTCAGCGCGCACCCCTCAACGCTCATAGTAGTGAAGCGTTCCGGGAGGTGTGGTTTGTGCAGACGCCTAGGCTGACAGGTGCCCTGCGATGCCATTTTCACTTTGCGTTGATCGCGGGATGGGCGGAGAAACTTTGAGATGGATATAAGCGCAGCACAACAGGACATGCGACGGGGCTATGGCAGCGGGGCGCCTGGCATTCTTGCGTCGTCGCTTGCTTGGTTTGCGGCGACCTATGCGGCGTGGTGTTTGTCGCCGGAGCAGGCGGTTTGGGTGCTCTTTGTCGGCGGCATGCTGATCTACCCTGTTGGGGTGGTGATCGCGAAGATCTGCGGCGCCTCGGGCGATTTCAGCAAAGGCAATCCGCTTGGCGCGCTGGCGATTGCGACCACGTTTTGGCTGATCTTCAGTTTGCCACTCGCGTATGTCGCGTCGTTGCAAATGATCGAGTGGTTCTTCCCGGCGATGCTGCTGGTGATCGGCGGGCGTTATTTGACGTTCGCGACGCTGTTTGGGATGCGGCTGTTTTGGGCGCTGGGTTTGGCGCTTGCCGGGGCGGGTTTTCTGCTGGGTTGGAGTGCGACTGCGCCCGCGATCAGCGCGCTCGTGGGCGCTTCGATTGAGCTTGCTGTCGCGATCGTTGCGTTTGCGCTTCATGCGCGCTGGTCAGCGGCGAACAAAGCTGGCGCGTGATGCCGCCTGTGAAGTGTAGTGTACGCTCTACTCATTCTTTTACGCTGCATTATAGTTTGCCGCCGAAGTGTAACGCGAGCGGCGGCCTGAGCTTAGGCGCCGGTGGATGCGCTTCATGTCGGATGCATTGGCGAAGTTTCGGGGCGCGGCTGGGCGTGCGCTTGCTGATGAGACGCTTGAGCTCATGGCCGCGCACGACATTGCATTGACGGCGGCGAACTTCGAGGTTTGGCAATCGTACAAGACTGGCGCGTTGCCGGAGCTTAGCCGTGAGATCGATGCGCGGATCACGCGCGGCGAGTCCTTCGGCGACGACGTCAACGATGAGTTGTTCGAGCGCTTCTTTGCCAACAAGCGCGTGTCCTCGCAGATCGTCGAAGCGAGTGAGAGCATTGCGCGCGAATTGGCCGATGTTGTCTCGACGCTGCGCGGCGCTGGAGCGCAGGCCGGATCGTATGCGAGTGCGTTGCAGGTTGCGGCGGCGAGCTTTGAGGGCAATCTCGATCCGACAGATCTGCGCGCTGTGGTCGCGGAGCTTTCAGCGTCGACGCGCGAGATGGCCAACAACAATCGCCAGCTCTCTGAACAGATGGAAGTGTCGTCGCGCCAGGTCGAGACTTTGCAGAGTGCGTTGCAGAGCGTGAAGGTCGAGGCGCTGACGGACGGGCTGACGGGGCTCGCTAATCGCCGTTTGTTCGATGAGACGCTGCGCACGCGCCTTGGAGAAGCCGAGGCGGGCGGTGGTCCGCTCTGCTTGCTGATGTGCGACATCGATCACTTCAAGCGCTTCAATGACACGTGGGGCCATCTGGTTGGCGATCAGGTGATTCGCTTTATCTCCGCCGTTTTGCGCAAGTACGCTGAAGGCGACCTGCTGGCGGCGCGCTATGGCGGTGAGGAATTTGCGCTGATCATGCCGCGCACGGCGCTGAACGGCGCGCGCGTCTTGGGCTCAGCGATCCATGAAGCGGTAAAGTCGAAGCGGCTGTCGCGGCGTTCGACGGGCGAGTCGCTTGGCGCGGTGACCGTTTCGGTTGGCATCGCCGAATATCGCAGCGGCGAGAGCATGAGCAGCTTCATCGGCCGCGCGGATGCTTGTCTCTATGCGTCGAAGCGCGGCGGGCGCGACCGCATTACCACCGACGCTGAATTTGCGCGCGCAGCGTAGTTAGCCGCGGCGCAAGCGGTGCAATTTCACGCTGCGCTCCCCGTGTGTTGGCCATCGTCGGCATCCCGGCGGCTAGAAGACGCGACGCGCTCCCGCTTCGCGCACGTTCGTTCTCCAGTAAGTGCGATGTAGCCGGGAGCGATCACTTGCGGTAGTTGAGATAAGCCATGTCACGAGGGCGAGCCTTGAGGAGCTACCGATGACGACGACACCTGAGGCGCCGCGGTTTGATCCGATCAAGTACAAGGAGACAACGCGCGAGCAATGGCAGCGCGCGGCCCAGGCTTGGAATGATTGGGGCTCATGCCTGCGCGATTGGCTCGGGCCGGTGACCGAGATCATGTTGGACATGGCCGAGATTGGCCCTGGCCGGCGCGTGCTCGATGTGGCGGCTGGCGCGGGCGATCAGACCTTGCTTGCAGCTGAGAGGGTAGGTCCAAGCGGTTACGTGCTGGCAACCGACATCTCCTCGAATATTCTCGAATTTGCTAAAGCAAACGCGCGTCAGGCTGGGTTCGAAAACATCGAAACCAAAGTGCTTGATGGCGAAGACCTGGACGTACCACCGGGATCATTCGACGCCGTCATCTCCCGCGTTGGCCTCATCTATTTCCCAGATCAGCAAAAGGCGCTGGCCGAAATAAAACGCGCACTCAAACCAGGCGGCCGCTTTGCCGCTATCGTTTACAGCACGCCGGAAAACAATCGCTTCTTCTCTGTCCCAGTCCAAGTGATCCGTCGCCGCGCCAACCTGGCGCCGCCGCTTCCGGGTCAACCAGGTCCGTTCAGTTTGGGTGGGCCGGGCGTGTTAGAAGGCGTCCTGCGCGAGGCGGGCTTCCAGGATGTTGAGGCGAGAACGGTGAAAGCTCCGCTTCACTTGAAGTCCGCCGCCGAGTGCGTGCGTTTCGAGAAGGATTCGTTCGGCGCTCTGCACCAAATGCTTGCTGGTCTTGATGAGAGCGGCCGCCAATCGGCTTGGCAGGAGATCGAACAAGAGCTCAGCGCGTTCGAGGGAAGTGCTGGGTTCGAGGGTCCGTGTGAAATGATTATCGCGGTCGGCGCGAAGTAGTCGGTTCTGTTGAACGCCGACATCACGCTGGATGCGCAACGCCTAGTCGCGAGCGATTGATTCAACGCCACAGCACCGACAGGGGATAAAGCAGGATCAGCCACACTAGGCAGGCCACGACGACGCGCCTGTCGGTCGCGGCGATGCCGAGCGCTGCTACGGGGAAGAAGGACCACGTGACGACGAGGTGGCGCAGCGTCAGCGCAGGCAGCTCCGCCAGCACCGCGACCGCCGCTATCAACGCGATGTTGCACACGAGGATGGCGCCGAGCACGGTGCGGCGCTGCTTGTCGAAATGCGCGTCCAGGTCGCCCCACTCTTCAGGATCATCGGGGAAGACGAGCGACGCCGCGATATAAAACAGCGCCGTGACGACGAAGCCGCCGAATAGCACCGGCCAGCTGATCGGGATCACTTCGCGCATCGCCCAGCTGTACATCCAGAAGGTGACGACATCGCACGAGACGAAGAGGCCCAGCAGCGCGGTCGGCCAGCCGATCCGCACGCGGTGGCGCACCTTAAGCGCGCGCGCCAGTCCGCCCAGACCCGCGGCAAGCGCGAGGCCGAGCAGCAGGCCGTACAAGGAAAAGAAAAATTCGAATCCGCTCATGTGGCGACTTGGCCCGCGAGAGCTGTCGTTGGCTAGTGAGAAATGATCGCGTGGGGGTTGAATGCGCCGTTCGCGCGCCGCGGGGAGAGCTGCTGGAATTCGCCGAAGTCGGCCGTTGAACGCTCATTGGCGAGCGTCGGTTTTTAGGTGCTGATCGGACGCAATAGAAACGCGCCACGATCTCTCAAACATCCCAACAGCGGTCACTTGCCCACGGCAGGCGATTGGATCCCGAAAGCGGACGTAATCTCCAGTTCGAGCCCTTCCGGCTCACTCTTGTTCCAGCGAATTGCCGATCCTGATGCTGCCCGCCTCGCTTCATCACACAGGCAGACTCATCTCCTTGCGCAGGGTTTTGTCGAACAGCTGCGCTGGGATGAGTCGCCGGAGCGTGCTGAGCTGACGGGCGTTTTTTCCAGCGAGGTAGCGGGTTTTCGGGGAACGGTCTTGGGCTGCCTTCAGCACTACCTCGGCCACCAACTCTGCGCTGTCGCCGGTGGCGGAGAGCTTGCGGAAATACGCATCCACCTGCGCGCGTGCGCGGTCATAGAACGGCATGGGCTGGCCGGGCAGCGTCGTATTCTGTTCGAAGGATGTATTCGTGAAGCCCGGCTCAACGAGCACGACGCGGACGCCGAAGTCGCGCACTTCATGATCGAGAGATTCTGAATAGCCTTCCACGGCGAACTTGGTTGCGGAATAGAGCGCCATGAAGGGTGCGGGCACCACGCCGAGAATGGAGCTAATGTTTACGATCCGGCCCTGACCCTGCGCGCGCATCGTGGGCAACACGGCGCGTGTCATGCGGGTAATGCCGAACACGTTGACATCGAATAGCGCCTTGGCCTCCTCAGTTGAGAAATCCTCGGCGCCGCCGGACAAGCCAGAGCCCGCGTTATTGACGAGAAGATCAATGCGGCCGGTCTCGTCGATAACTGATTTGACGACCGCCGCGACCGATGCGTCGTCCGTCACGTCGCCCGTCAGCATGATGACCCCGTTCGGACCATTGCTGGTCGTCCGGCGGCTGGTCCCAAAAACGGTGAACCCAGCCTTCGCGAGGGCCTCGGCGCTAGCGCGGCCAATGCCGGAGGATGCGCCGGTCACGATCGCTGTCTTTCCTGTGTGTCGTTTCATCAGAAATCTCCATTCGGCCTATTGCATTACGTTCGGCATGCTATATGTCGATCATAATGCAATTGACAAGGCCTGGTGAAATCGATGCGATACGAAAAGGGTCATAGGGAAACGTCGCGGCGCCGGATCATGGAGGTCGCGGCCGAACGATTTCGCGCCGACGGCATCGCCGCGAGCGGGCTGGCCGGCATCATGAACGAAGCCGGGCTCACCAACGGGGCCTTCTATCCGCACTTTGACTCTAAGGCGGCGCTGGTGCGCGAAAGCGTGGCTGCGGCGTTGGACGATCGGGCGAAGGCGATGCACGAGCTGGCGTCCGCTGGCGGGCTAGAGGCCGTGATCGCGGCCTATCTCTCGCCGGAGCACCGGGACAATCCAGCTGGTGGCTGCGCATTGGCTGCGCTCTTGCCCGAACTCGCGCGCCAGCCTGCCGACACGCGCGCCTTGTGCGCCAAGAGCTTTGAAACGACGGCGCGTCAGATCGCGTCGGCTTTGCCGGCAAGGATCAAAAACCCAGAGAGCATCGCGATCGGCGTTTACGCGACGCTCATCGGCGCGCTGCAGCTCGCGCGCGCTGCGAAAGCCTCGCCGCTGTCAGATCGCATCCTGGCTGCCGGCGCCGATGCGGCGCGGGCGCTTATCGGATCGACTGAGCCCGATGGCGGCTCGCGAGCGCCTCGCGCACGAACCAAACGCACGACGAAGCGGCGTCCCCACTGAACCGAGGCCACGCGCTGGAGAACCATTCAATATGACCCAGAAAATCGAACTCTTCTACGACTTCCGCAGTCCCTACAGCTATCTGGCCTTCACACAATTGCGCGAGATGGACGTCGATATCGCGCTCCGGCCGATGAGCATCCTCAAGGTCATGGAGAAGGTTGGCAATGTGCCGACCACGATCACCTGCGCCGCCAAGGGCCGCTACGCGCGCGTGGACCTGGCGCGCTGGGCGCGCCGATACGGGCTCGCGCTCAACCCATCGAACATGCGCGACAATGACGGCGACGCCTGCTCGCGTGCGGTGCTGGCGGCGGCTTCGCCCGCTGATGCGGCCGCGATCACGCTGGCGCTCTACCGCGCCGGTTGGAGCGAGAAGAAGACGCTCGCGACGACGGACGACATCGTTGCAGCCATCGCTGCATCGGGCCTCGATCCGACCCCGATCGCCGCGCGGATCAACGCACCCGACGTGATCGCGCAACTCAACGCCAACACCGACGAAGCGGCCGAGCGCGGCGTGTTCGGCTCGCCCACAATCTTTGTCGGCGAGGCGATGTTCTTCGGCAACGACCGGCTCGACTTCGTCCGCGAGGAACTCGCAAGCCTGGAGAATGCGTCATGACCAATAAGAGCAAGCCTCTCGCCCTCGTCACCGGCGTCGGTCCGGGCACCGGCGCAGCCGTCGTGCGCCGCTTCGCCGAAGGCGGCTACCGCGTGGCGATGTTGGCCCGCGATGCGGAACGACTGGCTGCGCTGGAGAAGGAGATCCCAGATTCGATCGCCCTTCCATGCGACGTTGCCGACGCGGCTGCATTGGAGCGCGCAATTGCGACAGTCGGCGATCCCAAAGTGGTGGTCCATAACGCCGTGGGTGGCGCGTTCGGCACGTACATGCAGATCGAGCCCGGCGTGCTCCAGCGCAATTTTGAGATCAACACGATGGCGCTGCTCCACCTCGCGCGGCTGACGACGCCCGCGATGATCGCAGCCGGTGAAGGCGCGCTGATCGTCACCGGAAACACGTCGGCGCAACGCGGCCGCGCCGCTTTCGCGGGATTTGCGCCGACAAAGGCCGCGCAGCGCATTCTCGCGGAATCGCTCGCGCGCGATCTGGGACCGAAAGGCGTGCACGTCGCCTATCTCGTTATCGACGCGGTGATCGACGTGCCATGGCAGCGCCAACGCCTGCCCGACGCGGCGGATGATTTTTTCATTTCGCCCGCCTCGATCGCAGCTGAAGTCCACCATCTCGCGCATCAGCCCCGGGACGCCTGGTCGTTTCTCGCCGAGGTCCGCCCTTTTCACGAACAGTGGTGAGCGCCATGCCCGGCCACGCGGAAGACGCGCTCGACGGCTTGCAACAGCTGCAAGCGATGCTCGCGCATACCCACCGAGCGCCGATGGGCGAGAAGCTCGACTTCAAACTCGTAAAGGTCGAGCGCGGCCGTGTGGAGTTCGAAGGCGCGCCCGACCGCAGTGTCTACAATCCGCTGGGGTCGGTCCACGGCGGCTATGCCGCGACGCTGCTCGACAGCGCGTGCGGCATAGCGGTGCATTCAGAGCTTGAGGCCAACCGAGGGCACACCACGCTGGAGCTTAAGGTTTCGTACCTGCGTGGCCTCAGCGAGCGCAGTGGAACGGTCCGCGCAACGCGTCGCGCCGTTTCGGTCGGGCGGCGCGTGGCGTTCGCGGAAGCGACACTTCACGACGGCGAGGGACGGTTGTGCGCGACCGCCACATCGACGCTGCTCGTATTCGAGATCGAGCCCAGCTCAAGCAGAAAGAAAAATCCATGAAGGCTTTCATCCTCGATCGCTATGGGAGCGCGCTACGATTTGGCGATATGCCGGAGCCTGAGCTGCGCGACGATGAGGCGCTGGTTCAAATTCACGCCGCCGGCGTCAATCCGGTGGATTCCAAGATCAGAGACGGCGCGTTCAAACTCATTCTGCCTGCTCGGTTGCCGCGTATTTTGGGCAATGACCTGGCCGGCGTCGTGCTTCGGGTTGGCTCGCGTGTGCGGCGATTCAAGCCCGGCGATGAAGTCTATGCGAGTCTGCCGACTGATCGCATTGGCGCCTTCGCGGAAGTGATCGCGGTCCAAGAGGGCGCTTTGGCGATCAAGCCGAAAAACCTCACTATGGAGGAAGCAGCGTCCATCCCGCTGGTCGGCCTCACCGCGTGGCAGGCATTGGTCGAGAGAGCCAACCTAAAGGCGGGCCAGAAGGCGCTCATCCACGCGGGCGCCGGCGGCGTAGGCACATTCGCGATTCAGCTCGCGAAGCATCTTGGCGCGACGGTTGCGACGACAACGAGCACGGCGAATGTCGATCTAGTCAAAGGCCTCGGCGCGGATGTTGTCGTCGATTACAAGAAGGATGCCTTCGAAGCGACCCTGCGCGACTATGATGTCGTCTTGAATAGTTTGGGCGCGGACACGCTCGAGAAGTCTCTGCGCGTCCTCCAGCCCGGGGGAAAACTCATCTCAATCTCGGGTCCGCCCGATCCCGCTTTCGCGAAACAGATTGGCGCGAGCTGGCCTTTGCAATTGGTGATGGGCCGCTTAAGCTCTCGGATCCGCAAGCAGGCAAAATCTCACCGCGTCGAATATTCCTTTCTGTTCATGCGCGCGAACGGCGATCAATTGCGCGAGATCACGTCGCTCATCGAAGCTGGCGTCATCCGCCCGGTCATCGACCAGGTCTTTCCGTTCGAGCGAACAAACGACGCCCTGGCCTACGTCGAGACAGGACGCTCGAAGGGCAAGGTCGTCGTCAAGCTGAGATAGATTTCGCCCAACGCCGTCTCGCGCCTGACGTCGGCCGGACCACAACGATCATTTTCCGCGAGGCGCAACCAAGGAGTTGGCCATGTCTGAAACACACATCACTGTACCGACGCAATTCGTTGAAACCGGCGGCGCACGCTTCGCCTATCGCCGCTGGGGCAAGTCCTCGGGCGTTCCGCTGGTTTTCATCCAGCATTTCCGCGGTGGCATGGACCATTGGGATCCGCTGATGACCGACGGTTTGGCCGCCGGGCGCGAAGTCATTCTCCTCAACGGTCGTGGGATCGCTTCGTCTTCGGGGACGCCGCGCAATCGGATGGAAGACATGGCCGACGATATCGCCGCCGTGATCCGCGCGCTCGGACTGTCGAAGGTGGATGTGGTTGGATTCTCGATCGGCGGCATGCAGGCCCAGGAAGTCACGCTGCGCCATCCAGATTTGGTGCGGAAACTCATTCTTCTCGGCACCGGGCCGCGACACGGCGATCCGAGGATGGACCCGAAGGTGCTGGAGGTTGCGCCGAGTCCAGTGCCAGGTGCGGAGGACTTCTTGTTCTTGTTCTTTGGCCGATCGGAAGCCGCGCGAAAGGCGGGGCTCGCATTCTGGAATCGTCGCCACCAGCGTGCGGACCAGGATCCACCGAGTTCCGCCGAAGTGGCGCAGGCGCAAGTCCAAGCTCACGCGGCTTATATGGCGCCGGATGCAAACGACTATCCCTTCGCGCCGCTGCGCGCGATCCAGCAGCCGACGCTCGTTCTGAACGGGGTCGACGACATCATGATCCACACTATCAACTCGTGGCATCTGAGCCAGAACATCCCGAACGCACAGCTGATCATCTATCCGGACGCCGGCCATGGCGCGCAGTTCCAGTACCCTGAGCGCTTCCTGAAACACGCCATCCAGTTTCTCGACGAGTAGCCGTTCGCAAGGAGACCAGTCATGACCGCAGTCCAAAATCCACAACGCGACTCAAGCAGCGCCTGGAAAAGTGCGCCAACCAAGTTCGTCGATGTTGGCGGCACGAAATTCGCCTACCGGCAACTCGGCCCGAACGACGGCGTGCCGGTGATCTTCCTCAACCACCTCGCCGCGGAACTAGACAGGTGGGATCCACGTGTCGTCGATGGCATCGCTGCGAGACGCCGCGTAATCGTCTTCGACAACCGCGGTATCGGCTTGTCAGAAGGATCGACGCCCATATCGGTGGCGGCAATGGCGAGCGATGCTATCGCTTTCGTTCGAGCCCTGGGCCTCAATCAGGTCGATCTGTTCGGCTTTTCACTTGGTGGCTTCGTCTCGCAGGTGATTGCGCTAGAAGCGCCGGAATTGGTGCGGAAGATCATCCTGGCAGGAACCGGTCCGGCTGGCGGCAAAGGCATCGACAAGGTCACGTCGCTAACGGTTCGCGACATGATAAGAGCCGCCGTGACCTTCAAGCATCCGGAATACTATCTCTTCTTCACCGAGACTTCGAATGGCCGAAGGTCGGCGCGGGACTTTTTGCGTCGGCTGAAAGAGCGCGCTGCAAATCGCGACAAGGGGGTCTCACTCGGTGCGTTCCGCAACCAGTTGAAAGCCATTCACGCCTGGGGTGCGGCAGCGCGTGCTGATCTGTCGCGTATCCGCCACCCAGTCCTGGTGGCGAATGGCGATCACGACAAGATGGTGCCCAGCAGCAACTCCGTCGACATGGCGCGTCGCCTGCCGAACTCCGAACTCGTACTCTACGATGACGCCGGACATGGCGGAGTTTTCCAGTACCATGGCGCGTTCGTGAAGAAGGCCCTGGAGTTCTTGGAGTCAGCCTGAGGTCCGGGAAATCCCAATTGCAGACGCTCTGGCCCGTCGCTCCGCAAAGCAGACATGGCGGGTCTCAGGCAATCGACTTGCTTCGTTAGCCCGCAGCAGCGTCGATCAGCAAGAACGCGCGGGTGAGTTCGGCGTTCATTTGGGCGCGGCCGCGGCCGATTTGTTTGGCGATGCGCGCGCCTTCGCTGCGCAAGAACAGCATGGCTTGCTGATTGGCAGCTGTGTCACGGTTTAGGAAATCACTCATGCGGCGCGCGGCTTCCGGCGCCGCGTCGCGAACGGCGCGGCGGCGGGCTTGCGTGCCTGAGCGCGCGCGCTGCGCGATGCGCTCAAGCGCGGATGGGGAGAACACGTCATCCAATTGCAGGCCGGCGTGCTCGATGGTTTCAACGATCGGCAGCGTTGACGTGCGCGGCTCGGCGATCTGGCGACGCAAGTGCGCGACCGGATCGGCGGCAGGTTCGCGGCGTTGCGACGGCGTTGGCGTATGGCCGGCGTCTGGGCCGTCGACGTTGGAGAGCAGGTCGCGCCAGGTCCAATCGCCGGGCACAGGCTTATCGGCGGCAGGGGCGCGGCCGCGTTCGGGTTGCTGCTGTTGCGCCGGCGTGTCGCCGAACATGGGCGGCGGCGGATCGCTGCGATTGCGCGCCGGCGGGAGTTCGAGCGGATCAGCAGCTTCGTCGCGCCATGAGCGATCGTAGCCGGGTGCGGCTTCGTCTTGCCTTGGCTCGCCGCTGCGATTGCGGACGCGCATGTGTTGTGGGTCGTCGCCGGTGACGGCGTCGCGCGCGTCACGCGCGGCGAGGCGGGCGGCGTCGGCAGCGTCGCGCAGTCGCTCAAGCGCTACGGCGGCTTCGCGTTCAACGTTGACGGCTTCGCCGCGGATGAGTTCGGCGGCGCGCTTGGCATCGTCGATGGCGCGGTGGGTGGTTTCGCGCACAGCGCCGGCGGTTGAGGTGGCGGCGTGGCTCGCGGCTTCCGCAGATTGGCGCGCGGCGTCGGTGAGGCTCGTGGCTTTGGAGAGCACGTCGAGCGCGACAGAGAGCGCTTGTTCGAGACGCAGCGAGGAATCGGCGCTGGCTTGGGCGGCGTTGGAGAGGCCGTTGGTGCGATCGGAGATCAGCGCGGCGGCGGCACCGAAAGAGGTGAGGCGGTGGTCGAGTGCTTGGTCGGCGGCGCGGACTTCGGCTTCGGCGACGCGCGCGGCTGCGGAGATGGAGCTGGTGTGCTTGCCGATGGAGTCGCCGATGTTTTGGGCTTGGCTGTTGAGATCGCGCGAAATGCGCAGCAGCTCTTCGCGCTCGCGCTCCATGCCGACGATCATGGTATTGGCGCCGGCCTTGGCTTGGTCGGACATATCGTCGACGGCTTTGGCTTGGCGCGAAATCTGGCCTTCGACCTCTTGCAGACGCTTCAAGGTTTGTAAGAGCGCTTGATCGAGTTGGTTGATCTCGCTGCGCACGGATTCTGCGAGTTTGCGCGCGGCGTTTTCGGCGCTGCGCTCGGGGTTCATCAGGCGATCGGCGGCGTCGGCGAGGCGGCGCGCTTCGGAGCGGGCGCGGGCGCTGTCGCGCGCAGCAAGGCCAGAGAACGCAGCCATCAGTGCAGGCAGAACCACGACCGCGCCAACCGCGCCCATTTCAGGGATGGTGAGCGAGCCCATTTGGTTGGGGCCGATGAGAACGACGGCGCCGGCGAGGCTGCCGATGACCCAGAGTCCAGCCACGACCAGGCCCAAGATGCCGATCATCGCACCGGGATCACCGCTACGTTCAGCTTCGGGCGTGGTGGTGGTCATGCGGGCACAATTCCGTCGGCGCGCTGGGAGTGCGCGCTATGGTCAACGAGAACGAAATAAGTGCGGCCATTCAAGGGCGAACACGTGCGAGCGCAAGTCAACGATCGGAAAGATCGCGCGTTTGACGAAGCGCTTAGCGGTCGTTCGTTTGGCAGGCTTCGCCTGAGCAGGCGGATTGCTCAACCGAACGCTGTTCAAGCGTGACGCCGACCCAAGCCAGGGCCATGGCGATCAAAACGTCGCGTACTGTAACTAGGAAAGCCAACATCGCCCTCTACCTCAATGTAGCGAGGCGTATGTGCGCGCTTCGCTGGCGAACCGCAAGATACAGTTCCGTGTATTACGCCGAATGAAGAATGGCTGTGGCGGTCCGGCTTGACGGTGGCGGGGGCAGCGCCTAATTCCAGGGTGTGACGTTACAACATAACAGCACCCAGGCCCCGCAGCGCGCTCACCTCGCTCACGCAGCGGTCATGGGGCTGCACGCTATTTGTTGCGGGCTGCCGGCGCTGGCGATGTTGGCGGCGGCCGTTTCGGGGGCGACGTCTGGGGTGGCCTTGCTGGCTGGCTCATTCGCTGAAATTCACCATTTCCTGCACCAGCACGAGCTATGGATCTTGCTGATTTCGGCAGGCTTGGTGGTCACGGGCGGCGTGCTTGAGGCCAACTCGCGCAAACACCACCGGCACGGCTTTCCCTGGCTGTTCGCATTCTCGGTGCTTTGCTTCGTGGCGAACGTGACGATCATCGTCCTCCACCGCTCAACTTAAGGTATTGGGCTAACGTTTAGGCTTCAGGATGTGCAGCGCGAGTGTGCGGTATCTGCGCACCGCCTCGCTTGTCTCGCTCTCGCGCCGGAGCGCGCGGCGGAGCGCCATGCCTTCCAGACCCGCGATCAAGGCTTCGGCCGCTTCGGGTGCGGGCAGGGCGGGATAGATGCTGCCAGTGCGCTGGGCGCGCTCGATAGCGGCAGCCAAACGTCCGACCGCGACTTGATCGCGGATCAGCAGTGCTTTCGCCAACAGTGGATCGCGCGACGCTTCGGCCCAAATGTCGGCCAGCAACGCGGCGTCGCCATCGCCATCGAAGGTTTCGAAAAAGGCGCGCGCAAGTTCGGCCAGGCCTTCGATCAAACCTTCTGAGCCGTTAACGCGTTCGAGCATCGCTTCGGCTGCGGCGCGCGCATCGAGCGCGATGGCGGCGATAATGTCGGCTTTGGAGTCGAAATAGCGGTAAAGCGCGCCAGGGCTGATCCGCGCTTCGGCGCAAATCTCTTCAATTGTCGTCAATCTGAACCCGCGTTCGCGGAAGCATTCGCGCGCCGCGTCCAGAATTTGGCCGCGGCGGCGTTCGGGCAAAGCGGGGTCAGCGTGGCGGGCCATCGAATCAAACCGATGATAAGGCCCAAAATCTCGATATGGTTTAGCCTAAATTCACCCTGCGCTGGCAGCGTCGGCAAATTGTATTCGGCGCGGAGCCCGCCACGCATGATGCCTAAGCCGCCAACGGCAATCGCCAGCGCCGCCGAGACGCGCCGGCGCGAGATGCCTGCCTCTATTGCGCTGACCATCCTGACGGGTGGCATAGCCGCCGCGATCATGGGCGGGCCGTGGCCTGTCGGCTGGTGCGCCGTGATGTCGGTGCTGCTCATTTTCGACACCGAGCTTTATCGCCGCCTTGATACGGCGGAGACGAAGATTGAGGGCGGCACGCTTGCGGGACTTTGCGTTTGGGCGGCGTTCTGCTCGGGCTTTTACGCGATGTTGCCGATCACGCTCTGGCTGCACGGCGAAGCGGCGGGCGCGGCGGCTGCAATGCTGCTTTGGGTCGCCGCAGTTGTGCGCCATTTCAGCCCCGGGGTTTCCGGCGCGTTGCCGATCGCGGCTGCGGGCGCTGCGCCGCCAGCGCTTTCGTTATTGGCTTCGCCATTGTTGATGGCGTCGATGTCGTCACAGCCGGACTGGGATCTTGCGTTCATCGCGGCCGTCGGCGGCGGCGCGTTGATGACGTATGTGACGCTCGCGCGTGTCAGTGCGGCGCAAGCTGAACGCGCGCTGCGCGAGGCGACGCGCGAGACAAGCCAAGAACAAACCTTGGCGCTGTTGATGCTCGATCAGGGCGAGTCTGCGTCGATGCTTGTCGATCACGAGGGCCGTGTGCTTGCGATGAGCAAGGTCATGCGCAACGCGATCCGTGTGGCGCAGCCTGTGGGCGCGCGCTTCGAGGACATTATCAGCTGGGCGCCCGATCGTTGGCGCGATGCGTTCGCGCGCGCGATGAGCGGCGAAGTCGTGCGCTTCGAGGAAGACGAGACGCGCACGGCAGGCGGCATTCGCTGGTACAATTGGGAAGCGCGCCCGTGGCGCAATGCGGATGGCGAGGTCGTCGGTGTTGTTTCGCACGGCAATGAGATCACGCAGCTTATTCAAGCGCGCGCCGCCGCGTCGGCGAACGAAGAGCGCTTGCTCCAGGCGCTCAAGATCGCGCGCAGCCTGGTTTGGGAAGTCGATTTCAAGGCGCGCGTCATCAGCTGGCACGGCGATGTCGAGGCGCTCTACAACCGGCCGTTCACGTTCGACCAATTCATGGAGAGCCGGACTGGCTTCCTGCATGAAGAGGATCGCCTGGCGCTGCGCGATTACTTCGTCAGTATCGGCAAAGGCGGCGGCGGGTCGATGGAGCACCGCGTGTTCAACGACAATGGCGACGTACGCTGGATTGAAGCGTGGGCGCAGCGCGTGATGGGCCGCTCCGGTGGTGTGCGGAAGATCGTGGTGATCTCGAAGGACATCACCGAGCGCAAGCGCCAGGAAGCGGCGTTCATCGCGGCGATGCACCGCGCAGAAGAGGGGCTGAAGTCACGCCGGGCGCTGTTTGGCGAAACCGCTGCAATGGTCGAGGCGATCGACGAGGCGGCGGTCAATGTCGCGGAGATGTACGAGCGTCTCGATAGCCTGATGGAAGAAATGAACGCGCGCGACATGAAGCTGGCGGAGACGCTGGCAAGCTTGCGCACGGCGCGCGAAGAGGCCGAGAGCGCCAACGTCTCGAAGTCGCAATTCCTGACCTCGATGAGCCATGAACTGCGGACGCCGCTCAACGCCATCATCGGCTATTCGGAAATGCTGACGGAAGAGGCGGAAGCTGATGGCCGCGACAGCGACATCGCTGACTTGCAGCGTGTGTTGAGTTCGGCGCGGCAATTGCTGCATCTCATCAACGATATTCTCGATCTCTCGAAGATCGAAGCTGGCCGCATGGATGCGGTGGCGTCTGAGTTCAATGTGGCGGCGCTTCTGGAGGAAGCGGCGGACACGGTGCGGCCAAACGTCGAGAAGAACGGCAGCACGCTGAAGCTTGAGATTGATGCGGGCGTCGATGTGGCGTGCACGGATGCGTTCAAGCTCAATCAGTGCTTGCTCAACATTCTTTCGAACGCAGGCAAGTTCACCAAGAACGGTGAGATCGTCGTGGGTGCGCGCCGCGATGGCGATGCAATCGAGATTGCCGTGCGCGATACCGGCATCGGCATGACCGACGAGCAGGTCGGGCGCCTCTTCAACGCGTTCGAGCAAGCCGATGCGCTGACGGCGCGCCGTTTTGGCGGCACCGGGCTTGGTCTCGCGCTGACGCGCCGGATCATGCAAGTGCTTGGCGGCGATGTTTCGGTGACCAGCGTTTATGGCGAGGGTTCGACCTTCACGTTGCGCTTCCCGCTGCATCTTCATGAAGCGCCGGTGTTGCCGCGCGTTGATGCGAGTGCGGTGGCCGGGCAGGGCAATCAGCGTCTGGTGCTGATGATCGACGACGAAGAAACCGCGCGTGATCTGACGGCGCGTTCGCTAATGCGGCTTGGCTTTGAAGTGCGCACGGCGACGACGGGGGCCGAAGGCATCGAGCTGGCGCGCAGCCTGCGACCCAGCCTCATTCTGCTCGATATCAATTTGCCCGACGTGACGGGCTGGGATGTGCTGACCGTGCTCAATACCGGCGACGCCGGCGGCATTCCCGTGATCATTCATTCCATCGACGACAACCGCCAGCGCGCATTGTCGTCAGGCGCCTGCGAGCATTTGGTCAAACCGGCCGACCGCGATGTGCTCGCCGCCGCTGCGCTACGCTTCTCGCGCGCTCCCGACATTGCATCGCCAGCTGACGTTCCGGCGGTTTCCAACGTAGCTAAGAAGGCGTGAAAGGTTCTCCCATGCGCATACTCATCGCTGAAGATCATCCAGATAATCGCGAGATGCTGACGCGCCGGCTCGTGCGCAAAGGCTACGAAGTGCACTGCGCCGAAAATGGCGCTGAGGCGGTGGCGATGGCGCAATCGTGCGCGCCGGATTTGATCCTCATGGATATCTCGATGCCTGTGATGTCAGGCATTGAAGCCACGAGGGTGATCCGCAGCACGCCGGACGTGAGCAAGGTGAAGATCGTGGCGCTCACCGCGCACGCGATGGAAAGCGCGCGCAAGGAATGCATGGATGCGGGCTGCGATGATTTCGCGACCAAGCCGGTGGATTTCGCGGGTCTGGTTGCACTGATTGAGAAATACGCGGCCTAGCGGCTGCGGCGTCGCCCTTTGACAGGCTCGGGGTGACGCCAATTTGCTAGCTGTGGTGGTTACTGGCCATCAAGGTTAGCGAATATAAATCATCCAAATAGTTCAATCTGCCCTGCGTTATTAGCGCGACCTCAACCCTCCCCATCGTAAATTGCGTATCTGGTATGGGGGGGCGAATGTCCTCGGTTCAAAGCGAAGAGGGCGCGTCCTCAACGACGCGCCTCGGACGTATTCTCCTGGTTGATGACCAGGCGCAAAACCGTGACATGCTCGGCCGCCGGCTTGAGCGTCGCGGTTATGACGTCGTGCTGCGTGAAACCGCGGTGGGCATTGAAGACGTTATCGCCGCCGAAAATATCGAACTGGTTCTGCTTGATTGGATGATGCCGGAACGCTCGGGTCTCGATGCGCTGCAGGGCATCCGCCGCCGTTTCGACGCTGAGCACGTACCGGTTATCGTCGTCACCGCGCTCGATGATGGCGACATCGTCTCGAAGGCGCTGGAGGGCGGCTCGAACGATTACATCACCAAGCCGATCGATCTGCGCGTGCTTACGGCGCGCGTGAAGGCCCAGCTCGACCGCCGCCAGGCCGTGCTTGAGCTCGACGCGATCCGCGACAGTCTCGAAAAGACTGTCCAAGAGCGTACGCAAGATCTGATGAGCGCCAACGAGACGCTCTCGGCCGAAATCGGCGAACGCGAAGCCGCTGAGGCGCGTGCGCAATCGCTGGCGCGCCACGATCCGCTGACCGGCCTCGCGAACCGCCGCCACTTCCTCGAGGAGTTGGAGCGGCGCCTGGCGCTTGTGGGTCAAGAAGATTGCGCGTTCGCGCTGATGTTCATCGACCTCGATCGTTTCAAGCCGATCAACGACGTGCATGGCCACGCGATTGGCGATCAATTGCTGCAAGTTATCGCGACGCGGCTGAATGGCTGCATTCGCGATGATAGTTTCGCGGCGCGTTTGGGCGGCGACGAATTTGCGGTGCTGCTCGAAGGGCCGGGCAATCGCGATGCTGTTGCCGCCGCCGCGCGCCGGATCCTGCATGAGCTATCCGCGCCGATTTTGGTCAATGGTCTGAAGCTGACGGTTGGCGCTTCGATTGGCGTGGCCCTGTGCCCGGAAGACGGAAACGCGCCGGCTGATCTGCTGCAACGCGGCGACGCGGCCATGTTGCGCGCGAAGGAAGATCGCGGCGCCTATAAATTCTTCGACTCTTCGATCGACGAAGAGCTTAAACTAAAAGCCGCGCTCGAAAACGAATTGCGCATGGCGATTCCGAACGGCGATATCGTGCCGTACTTCCAGCCCGTGGTGCGCGTCGATACCGGCGAACTCGACGGCTTTGAAGTTTTGGCGCGCTGGCCGCACCGCGAACGCGGCATGATTTCGCCGGCTGATTTTATTCCGGTTGCGGAAGACGCTGGCCTGGTGGACGCAATGTTCTGGGCGTTGCTGGCGCAAGCGTGCCGCAAAGCGCTTGATGCGCCGGGCGAGTTCACTCTGGCCGTCAACATTTCGCCGAGCCAAATTCGCGATCAGTGGTTCCCGGAGAAAGTGCTCCGCACGCTGCGCGAAACGGGTTTTCCGGCGCAACGTCTCGAAATCGAAGTGACGGAAAGCGCGATGATCGGCGATGTCGCACGTGCAAAATTGTCGCTGATGTCGTTGAAAAACCAAGGCGTGCGTGTCGCGCTCGATGACTTTGGCACCGGCTATTCGTCGCTGTTTTTGCTGCGCGAATTGCCGATCGACAAATTGAAGATCGACCGCTCGTTCGTTGCGCGGATCACGACGGATCGGGAAAACGCCACGATCGTCGGCGCGCTTATAGGTCTCGGTAAAGCGCTTGGCCTCAAGGTAACGGCCGAGGGCGTCGAGGACGAAGAGACTGCGGAAGCTCTGCGCGCGATGGGCTGCGAGTTAGCGCAGGGCTATCTCTACGGGCGCGCGACTGAGCTGCCCGAATACAACTTTCAGCCGCTGCTGCGCGCTGCTGCTGGCTGATTACGCCGCCTGGTAAGCGAACCACACGTTGGGTTCGACGTAACGGCCGCTGTCACGCTCAAGATCGATCGACACCGGATTCAGCGCGCCATCGATTTTGTAGTCGCCGGTCGTGGGGAAGGCGCTGCCGCGCCACATTTCCCAGAACGCGACTGGCTCTTCAACAACCATCGAACGCGTGGCCGGCTTGATGATCTTGCCGCCAGCAGCTGAATGGCTGCGCAGCCACGGATCGAAGAGGCGGCCCTTGTCGTCGGTCCAGGTCATGTACTCTTCCATCGGGATGAAAGGGTGCAGGTGCTTGGCGGACGGACGCACCGGCGCGATGACGCCGTCGAGACCCTTGCGCTCGGCGAGGTTGCGAAATTCCTGGATCATCAGGCGCGCGAGACCCTTCGAGCGGTGGATGGTCGGCACCGAGATGGCGAGCGCGCCCAAAGCGTTGCGGCGCGCGCCGTTATTGTTGGCTGCGCTCTCAACGATCCAATCCCAGCCCTCGGATGGGAGATTGTCGAAATCGCACGTCAGCGGGACGCAATTGCCGACGGCGACCGGATAGCCGGTGACTTCGTCGACGAGGCAGAGCTGGTAGTCCGCGTGCTCGTCCAACAACTGCTGGTAGAACGTAAAATGCGCGCGGGTGAAATTGAGAAATCCGAGCGCGCCCCACGCGGCCTGTTCGATGGCCATCGCGGCTCTGCGCAATTCGGGACTGTCGGCGCGTGTCTTCACGACGAAACGCGTCATAGGGTCACCCAGTGTTGTTAACTATACTTGCAACGCCCTGGTCATTACCCGGCTTGTCCCCAGCAGTGCTTGGGCGTCGCAACTTCCCTAATAAGGCGTAAATTTTCGAAAGACAAGCCTAAATGTGTATTTACCAAGGTTAATGGAGCATAGGCCTGCGTCAACCAAAGAACGATCTAGTATAGTTAACCAAGTATTCCATGCTGAATTCCAAATAAAACCGCGCGCCGCGTAACAAAATTTTTGTATTGGATGCGGTATTTTCCCAAGGATAACCGCACCTCCGCGCGTTTACCTTGGCTTAGTCATGACAACGAGCGCCGCCAAAACTGTTCACTACAAGAACGACCTGCGCCGGCTCACGGCCGTGATCGGTGCTGCATTAGTGCTCTTCGGGGCAGTGCTGTTGGCGATCGTCGCTTATGCCGGTTGGTCAGCGAACCGCGCGGCGATCGTGCGTGAGCGCCAGCTTGTGGAAAACGCGCTCGACCAGAGCGTGAGTTCGGTGCTCGACCAGCAAAAGGCGATTGCCTGGTGGGATGACGCCGTCGCCAACGCCCAGCGCCGGCCGCTCGATCTAGATTGGATCGACACCAATATCGGGCTCTACTTTTATGAGACTTACGGCCACGACGAAGTTTACATCATCGATAGTTCGAACCAGCCGATCTACGCGACGGTGAACGGTGAGCGCAGCGATGCTGCGAACGCCTACAACGCGCACCGCGCGATCTTTGATCAGATCGTGACGGAAGCGCGCCGCGGCGCGGGCGAGGGCCTTCGCCGGCGTGACCAGAAATTCGGCGAGAGCCAAGGCAATTATAGCGCGCTGTTGGGTGCGAGCTTCGGGCGTTGGGCTGGCCACATCATGAGCGTCGATGGCGAGCCAGCCGTCGTGACGACGATTTCCATTGTGCCGAACCTCGACGCCAATCTGCTTCAGGGTGAGCCACATCTGCTGCTCTCCGTGGTCAAGATCGATGAAGCGTTCATGGCGCAAGTTGGCGGCTCGTTGCTGATCCCTGATTTGAGCTTGTCGCCCGATGCGGTGACGGGGGCAGGTGTTCTGTCTGAAGCCTTTGTCGCGGATGACGGCACGCAGATGGGCTATCTGGCCTGGACGCCGCGCCAACCTGGCCGCTCGCTGTTGCTGTTTATTTTGCCGCTGGTTGCCTTTGGGGTGATGGGCGCGGGTTGGCTGACCTATCTGATGATCAACCGCTTGAAGCGCGCTTCGGGCGATCTTGCCGACCGTGAAGCGCAATCGCGTCACCAGGCGCTGCATGATGCGCTTTCGGGTCTGCCGAACCGTCATCACTTCGTCGAGCACTTGCAAGAGCAGCTCGATACCTTGCTGCAGACGCGCAATAACGGCCGGGTTCTGGTCGCCTACATCGATGTTGATCGCTTCAAGGACGTGAACGACACGATGGGTCACGCCGCTGGCGATACGCTCATCATGGGCGTGGCGCAGCGCCTGCACAAATCGCTGTCGCGCGAGGATTTCTTGTCGCGCTTCGGCGGCGACGAGTTCGCGGTTCTGCGCTGCGCTAATGGTCCGCGCGCGGCCGAAGAATTGGCCGAGCAGCTGCGTAAGGCGTTCGAGGAATGCTTCGACGTCTATGGTCAGCGCATCAAAATGACGGCCTCGATTGGCATCGCCATGAGCCCGGAACACGGCATGTCGCCGCAAGAGTTGATGCGTCACGCCGACATCGCGCTCTATCAGGGCAAGAACCAGGGCCGCGACAAGGCGATGGTGTTCTGCGCCGAGATGGCGGCGGAAGTCGAACAGCGCCGCGAGATTGAAGTTGAGCTGCACGCTGCGCTCGAGGCCAGAGAACTGAAGCTCTACTACCAGCCGCTGATCTCATGCGCCGATGGCCGCGTGACGGGTGTGGAAGCATTGCTGCGCTGGAAGCACGCGACCAAGGGCGACATCTCGCCTGGCGTGTTCGTCCCGATCGCGGAAGAGGCGGGCCTGATGCCGGCGCTCGGCGCGTTCGTGATCGAGCGCGCTTTCGAAGAAGCCAAAGCCTGGCCGGACCTCGAAATCTCGATCAATCTGTCGCCGGTTCAGTTCCGCCACGTCGATCTGGTCGAGCTGCTCGAGCACTTGGTGCAAAAGCACGAGATCAACCCGACACGCATCGTGCTCGAGGTGACCGAAGGCATTCTGATGGAATCCAGCGACCGCAATCGCCAGATCCTGGAGCAGGTGCGGGCGATGGGCTTCAAGATCGCCCTGGACGACTTCGGCACCGGCTATTCGTCGCTGCGCTATCTCTGCGACTTCCGCTTCGACAAGATCAAAATCGACCGCGCCTTCGTGACCGGCATCCATGAACGCAAGCGCGCGATGACGATCATTCAATCGGTCGTGACCCTTGGCCGGGGTCTGGGCATGGAAATCGTCGCGGAAGGTGTGGAAACCGAGGCGGAAGCTTCAGTTATGCGCTTGGTCGGCGTCAGCGAGTTACAGGGCTTCTTCTTCTCGCAGGCCGTTCCGGCAGCAGAGGTGGCGGCGCTCCAAGCGATGTTCCAGCGCCCGAAAGCCGAAACGAAGCCCGCCAGCGTTACCGATCTGCGCGCGCAATTGCGCAGCTAAGAGGGGCGATACGCCCCTGACGCAGTGCAACACGGTGCGCGTTTTCCCCAGGCGGGCGCGTGGCGGCTGAGTGACATTTTCGCCCCGTATCCAGAGCTTTCGGCCATGCGCCCGGCTATGGACAAAATTCCGATAAGTCGGCATGCCAACCGCTCTGCGCCGCTCCTAGAAGAGCGGCCGCAAGCGGGAGGATTGGGCGCGGCCTGAAGGGCCGGTGTCCAGTGGCGGTAGGTTGTCGCCATTTCCCGCTCGCGCCGACAACAGGGGACGGAGCCGGATGCGCATCAGACGTAAGATTCAACTCGCTGGCCTAGCGGTCGCTATGGTTGGTGGTGTTTCCGGCACGGCCGAAGCAGGCGATCGAACGATCAGCACCGCGGTTGATGCACCGGTGGTGACGTCGAATCCAGACGGCAGCGGCATCGCCGGCGATGTCACGATCACGGCCAGCGGCACGATCACGGTCGAGGCGGCCGAGGCGGGCGTTACAGTCAACTCGAATAACGACGTCTCGAACGCGGGTTCGATCGTCGCAAGCGACGCGAACAACGCGACCGGCATCCTTCTCCAAGGGGGCAATTCCGGCACGATCACGAATTCCGGCGCCATCACCCTGACGGAAACCTATGTGATCGCAGACTCCGACAGCGACGGGAATTTGGACGGCAATCTGGCTATTGGCACGAACCGCCATGCCATCTTTCTGCAAGCTGGTCCGACGTTCACAGGCGACATTCTGAGTTCGGGCTTCATCACGGTCGAGGGCAACAATTCCTCCGGCATCACGCTCAATGGCTTGCTGACCGGTGACCTGACGGTGAGCAGCGCGCTCGCGATTACCGGCGAGAATTCTTTCGGTGTCGCCATCAACGGCGGTGTAACGGGCGATGCGGTCATCACCGGCGGCGGCGCTGTCCGCGGCCAGAACAGTGTTGGCGTACACGTGAACAGCGCCATTGGAGGCGAGCTTTCAGTAAACGGCTCGTGGGCGACGACCGGTTATCTGTCCACCACGGTGCCGGCGGATCAGGGCACGCTCGATCCGGATGATCTTGAGCAGGGCGGCTCGGTGCTGCTCGTTAATGACAACGTTGCCGGCGGCGTCACCATCGAAGGCATTGGCGCCGAGAACGACATCGACGACGACGACGATGGCGAAGAGAACGAAGCCGACGACAATGTCGGCGCTGTGCTGAGCTCGTTTGGCTCAGCGCCCGTTCTTCACTTCCAAGCGGACGGCTCAAACCTCGTTGTTGGCGCGGGCGCCGAAGGCTATGGCCTGCTTGTGCGCGGCCAAGTTGTTGCCAGTGGTCTGTTCAATGGCGTCGGGGCCACGGGCATCCGCATTGAAGGCGATGGGCTCGGCGCTACGGCCACCATCACCGGCGGCGTTTCGATCGACAACTCACTGACGGCCAGCGCGTCTGAAGCAAATGCTTACGGCGTGGTTTTCGGCCAAGACTCGATCACGAGCCTGCTGCAGATACGCGGTAGTCTCTTCGCCAACGCAGCAGCGCAAGCGTCGTTCAATGCCCACGCCGTCTTGTTCGAAGCGGGCGCAACCGTTCCGACGCTGAACAATAGCGGCACGATCCAGGCGAACTATTTCGGCGAAACCGGCGACGCGATTGCGATCCAGGATCTCTCTGGCACGCTCACCAGCATCGTCAACAGTGGCGGCATCGCTGCGCTGATCATCCCGACGGACGACGATCTGACCGACGATATTCTTCCACCGACTCCGACAGGCGAGGCGATCGCCATTGACGTGTCGACGTCGAGCGCGAACGTGACGCTCTCGCAAATCGCCCCGCCAGTCTTCACCGACGACGATACAGTTGATGATATCGTAGCGGACGATGATCCGGCGATCCTCGGCGCGATCCGCTTCGGCTCGGGCAATGACACGATCAATTTGTTTGCCGGTGCGATCGCCGGCGACGTTGCGTTTGGCGCTGGCGCCGACCAATTCAATATCAACAACGGCGCGACCTACGTCGGGAGCATCACCGATACGGACGGACTTCTGACCATCAATGTGCAAGATGGCTCGTTGGCATTCGCCGGCGGCACGCTATCGATCACGAGCGCGACGTTCGGCGCAAATAGTACGTTCGGCGCGCTGTTGTCGGCCGTTCCGTCTGAGACGACGAACATCACGGCATCTGGCTCGATCACGTTCGTCGCCGGCGCTACGATTGCGCCAATTATTCCATTGGGCCTGCCGGTATTCGGTTCGTACACCTTCTTGACCGCAAATGGCGGCATGTTCGGCGCAGCGAATGTTGTCGGCAATGTCGGCGGCGCCAACGCGCCGTACCTCTATGACATCTTCATAGGCGCTACGAACCCCATCGTTGAAGGCGCGCCGAACGCCCTGCAAGCGACGTTTGAACTGAAGACGGCAGCTGAGCTTGGGCTTTCGGCGAACCAAGGCATTGCGCTGGACCCGATCCTCGAGGCGCTACGTCTGGACACCGCTGCCGCTGCGGCGATGGCGGCGATCACGTCGCAGTATGAATTCTTCGACGCCTACGAAGACCTGATGCCGAATTATGCCGATGGCGCGACGGAAGTTGCGGCGACGGCAATCCAGCAAATGCAAAGCGCCACGTCCAACCGCATGGCGGCGACGAGGCTGCAGGGGCTGGATGAAGTCTCGGTGTGGGGTCAGGAAATTGCGTATGGCGTGACGCGCGAAGCGCCGAACGCGAACGCACAAGAATTTCGCGGCTCGGGCTTCGGCTTCGCAGCTGGTATCGATGGCCCAACCAATGGCGGCGGGCTGTTCGGCCTCTCCGGCGCTTTCATCGCTTCGGAAGTTGAAGAGCCTGGCCGACCCGACGGCGAAATCTCGACGTGGTTCGGTCAAGCCAGCGCGTACTACGCAACGGCGATGGGCCCGGTCGACCTCGACTTCATCGCGGGCCTCGGCGCCGGCAAGATGCAGTCGCGGCGCTTTGTCGAAATCGGCAATCCGGTTGCGTTCCGCGCTCTCTCGGAAGCTGATTGGATGGCGTACGAAGGCCACGGCGCGATCCGCGCTTCGGTGCCGCTCGCGATCTCTGAAACCTTCACGATCACGCCGCAAGCGGCGCTGACCTACGTGGCGATCAACGAAGACAGCTACGAAGAAGAGGGCGGTGGCCCGGCGATCGATTATGCCGTCGATAGCGTCTTCTCGCAGCGCCTCTGGGCGGATGTCGGTGTCGAGTTCGCGGCCAATCTGCGCTTCGGCCAACAATCGGTGCTGTCACCGCGTATCTATGCTGGCTACCGCGCCAACACGTTGGACTCGGAGACCGAGCGTACGGTGCAGTTCGTGTCGGGCACGACGCCGTTTACGCTGACGGATGAAGGCGTGGGCGATGGCGGTCCGTTGATCGGCATCGGCTTTGACGCCACCAACGGCTACTCAACGTTCTCGCTGGGTTACGAAGGCGAGTTCAGCGATCAGATCGAGCGCCACAGCATCAACGCAGCAATCCGCTTCCGCTTCTAAGCGGCGCGGGACGCGGGACTTTTGATCGGCGCGGCTTCGGCCGCGCCGATTTCGTTTCCGGTCCACAGGCGGCCATCGATCTGCATCGGCGTGTTGTAGTGGCGGGCGGCGAGAGCGGCGCGATAGATGCCGTGATAGTCCGCCGCCGCGCCGATCTCGATGCTGTCGTGATCGATGTTCACGCCGATATCGAGATAGGCGTCGAGGTTGGCGATGTTCGGCCGCGGCAGTTGGCCGGTGCGATACTCGTCCGCCATCTGCGCATAGAGGCACTCGAGCTTGCGGGTGAGGCCGTCGATATCGAACAGCGTGCAGGTACCGCGATTGGCGATGAGGCGCTGACGCAATTCCTTGAGGCCGAGCTGATCGTTCGTCGCCAACGCGATGGCGCGTGCGATGAAGGCTTCGGGCGAAGTTGTGATGAGCTCCGGTGCGCCAGCGGCGCGAACGAGGCTGGCGCACACGCGTGATGCAAAGCTGCGGCCGGCATAGGTGAGCACTGGCACGCCCATCCAGAGCGCGTCAGATGCGGTCGTGTGCGCCCCGTAGGGCGCTGTGTCCAAGAAGAGATCAGCGAGCGGATAGCGCGCGAGGTGGCGCGGGTTCGCGACCTTCTTGGCGAAGATCAAACGCTCGGCGGCGACGCCATAAGTTTCGGCAGCGGCGCGCAGGCGCGTGTTGGTTTCAGTGTTGTAGTCCAGGAGCCAGATCACGCTATTCGGCACTTGGTTGAGGATCGCCATCCAGCGCTCGAACGAATAGCGCGTGACTTTGTGTGCGGCGTTGAAGCAGCAGAACACGAACGCATCGTCGGGCAGGCCATGCTCGCTGCGCTGCGGCGGCGCGGCGTCGACGATGCGCTTGCGGTCGTTGGGCTGGTAGCAGGGCAGACGCAGCACCCGCTCGGAATAGTAGATATCATGATCCTGTGGGATCACCCAATCGTCGCCGATAATGTAGTGGTGATAGGGGCTGCCCATCGAGCCAGGGTAGCCGAGCCAATTGACTTGGATCGGCGCCGGGCGGCGCGCGAAGATGCCGAGGCGCGCATCGCGGGTGTGGCCGTTCACGTCGATCAGGATGTCGATCTCGTCGGCGGCAATGCGCGCGGCGGCTTCGTCATCGCTGATGCTGCGGATGTCAGTCCAATGCTCGGCGGCGGCTTTGATGCGCTGATTGATGCCGTCGTCGGCAGGGATGCCGCAATAATAGATGAAAACCTCGACGCTCGCTGCGTCGTGCGCTTCGAAGAGGTTGGCCATCAGATAGCCGACCGCGTGAGCGCGTAAATCTGACGACACATAACCGATGCGCAGACGGCGGCCTTGCGCGATTGGCGCATGACGGCGATCGCTGATGCTGGTGACGGCGGGCGCGACGGCGCCGGCATAGTGATGTGCGAGGCCAAGATGCTGAAGCGGATCGTTGGAATAGGCGCACGAGGAAAGCGGGTGGAAACGCGAAACGAACGAGCCACGCGTGAGTTTGGTCGGCGTCGTCGCGATCGGCCATTTGCATTGCGCCAGGCGCACGGCGGCGTATTGTTCGACGACATCGCGCTGATGCAAGCCGAGATCGAGACATTGCTGTAGCGCGACTTCGGCGGCTTCGTGCTGCTGGTTGTCGCTGAGCACGCGGCTGAGCTGTTTCAGCAGCGTGATTTTGTACTCAACGCTGTCGCCGGTGACGGTGGCCATGCGCTCAAGGCCGGCCTTCCATTGCTCGACGGCGGCGGCCGCGTCGCCCGCGCGCTCAAGAGCGCTGCCGAGATTGATGTGCGCCGGGGCGAAATCCGGATTGACAGTGAGCGCCGCGCGCAGCGAGGCCAGCGCGCCGGTAGTGTCGCCGGTTTGCGCGAGCAGCGTCGAGCAGTTGAAGTGGGCGATGAAGAGCAGCGGATGCTCAGCGTTCATCGCGATCCAGATCTGATAGAGCTGGCGGGCGAGATCGGATTGGCCAGAGCCGCTCAGTTGTTGCGCCGCGACGATCAGCTCATTGAGCGGGAGCGACCCGGTCGTGACCTTCTGCAAAGCCGTCACGAACGCTGGTTCTGACATGGAATACGCCGCCCGCTTGCGCGGGCACTCGCGCCCGCGCGCGAAATTCCGGTGATTTGCGTTGCCGGAATGTTAATGCGCGAACGCCAGGGCACTCTAAGGCGTCGTGTTGAGCCTGCGCCTTGGCCCGCGTCTCCTTCGACAGGCTCAGGATGACGCTACTGGACCGATGGCGCGAAATTCAAAATTGGCGTCATGCTGAGCTTGTCGAAGCACGACGCCACGCGCGGAAATTTGCGCGCACTCACCCGCCTTCGACAGGCTCAGGCTGACGCGAAGGGGTGGCTCAGGCCGACACGTGGAGGAATGCGCCCGCGCTAGATCGCTGCGAGGTAGGCTTCGATCTGATCGCCGTCCAGGCTCGCCACCTGCGTTGAGGTGAAGGCGTAGAGCTGGGTTGCGTTGAAGTTGGCGATGTTCGTGGTCGAGAGGTGATCCAGCTGAGTCGCTGTGAAGGACGGGATCTGGGTCACATCGAGCGCCGCGATGGTGCCGGCGCCGAGGTCGTTGATCACATCGGTTGACCAAGCGGCGATTTGCGTCGCCGTCAGCGCGCCGATTTGGCCATCGCTGAACTCGCCCATGTCGGTCGCGCTGAGCGCGGCGATCTGCGTCGCAACCAGGGCGCGAACTTGCGTCGCGCTCAGGGTGGAAACCTGGGTGGCTTCGAGCGCCGCGAAGGCGCTCGCATCGAGTTTGCCGATTTGCGTCGCCGTCAGGGCGGCGACTTGCGTGTCGGCCAGGGCGGTGACGTTGGTTGCGGTGAGGGCTGCGACTTGGTTGGTCGACATGGCCGCCAGCTGCGTGGTGGTGAACTCGGCCACATCGTTTGCGGCGAGCGCCGCCAGTTGCGTTGCCGTGATTGCCTTGGCCTGCGTGGTGGAGAAGGCGGCGACCTGCGTATCGGCGAGCGCTGCGAGGTTTGTCTCTGAGAACGAGGCGATCTGCTGCGCTGTGAAGGCGCCCATCTGCGTGACCGTCAGCGCCGCCATCTGCGAGGCGGTGAAGGCGGTCATGTTCGTGGTTGCGATCGAGGAGAGCTGCGTTGTTGTCAGCGCCGCCACTTGCGATTCATCGAGAGCTCCGAGCTTCGTGGAGTCAAAGGCGCGGACCTGCGTGGTCGTCATGCTCGCGATTTGATCGGCGCTGAATTCGCCGATGTCGGTCGCATCTAGCGCGCCGATCTGCGTGACTGTGAGGGCAGCGACCTGCAGATTGGTGAGGGCGGTCATTTGCGTCGCGGTGAGCGAGTGGACGTTCGCCGCCAGCATCGATTGCAACTGGGTGGCGGTCAGCGAGCCGACTTGCGTATCGGTGAAGGCGCCGACGCTGGTGGCGTTGAGGCCGGCGATCTGCGTGGTGCTCATGCCGGCGACTTGCGTCGTCGTGAATTCGCCGATGTCGGCTGATTGCAGCGCGTTGATCTGGCCGGTCGTCAGCGCGCGCACTTGCGTGGCGGAGAGGGCGGCGATTTGCGTGTCAGCGAAGGCCGAGATGTTGGTGGCGCTGAGGGCCGCGAGTTGGCTGGTAGAGAGCGCAGCCATTTGGCCGGTGGTGAAGGCGGCGACCTGCGTTTCGTCGAGGCCGGCGAGCTTCGTGGCCGTGATGGCGCCCAGTTGCGTCGCCGTCAGCGCTGCAACTTGCGTTTCCGCGAAGGCGGCGAGGTTGGTGGCGGAGATGGCGGCGACTTGGCTCGTCGTCATCGCAGCGATTTGCGTTGCCGCGAATTCGCCCATGTCGGTCTCATTGAGGCCGGCGATTTGCGTTGTCGTCAGGGCGGCGACTTGAGTGGTGGAGAAGGCCGCGACCTGCGTGTCCGCCAGCGCGCGAGTGTTGGTCGCTGTGATGGACGCAATTTGCGTCGCGGTCATGGCGCCGACTTGCGTTTCGCTCAGATCGTTGATGTTGGTTTCGCTGAGACCGGCGACTTGCGCGGTTGTTAGCGAGGCAATCTGACCGCCGGAGAATTCGCCGATATCGCCAGCGTTCAGTGAATTGAGCTGCGTCACCGTGAGGGCGGCCACTTGTGTGTTGGTCATCGCGGCGACCTGATCGGCGGCGAGGGCCGAGAGGTTCGCGTTGGTGAAGGCGCGCACTTGCTGCGTTGACATTGCCGCGACTTGCGTCGTGGTCAGCGCGCCGACTTGCGTTTCGGTGAGATTGGCGATGCCAGCGGTCGAGATGGCTTGCACTTGTGCCGCCGAGAGCGCGGCGATCTGGGTGTCGGCCAGGGCGGCGAGGTTCGTGTGCGAGAGCGCCGCGATTTGCGTCGTCGTGAAGGCGCCGACTTGCGTCTCCGTGAATTCGGTCATGTCGGTGGCGTCGAGGGCGGAGAGTTGCGTGGCGCTGAAGGCGTGAATCTGGCCAGTGCTCATGCCGGCGATTTGGCTGGAGGAGAGCGCGTGCGCTGCGGCTGTCGAGAGGCCCGAGATCTGCGTCGCGGTGAACGCGCCGGCTTGGGTTTCAGTCAGCGCGGCGATGTTGGTTTCGCTGAGGCCATTGACCTGCTGCGTCGTGAGGGCGGCGATCTGCGCTGTCGTCAGTGCAGCGATTTGGCTGTCGGCGAAGGCCGCGAGGTTGGTGGCCGAGATCGACTTCACCTGCGTGACCGTGAAGGCGGCGACCTGGGTTTCGTTGAGCTCAGTGATGTTCGTGTCGGTCAGCGCGGCGACTTGCGTCGTGTTCAGCGCGGCGAGTTGTGCGGCGCTGAACTCAGCGACGTCGGCGCCGCTGAAGCTCGAGATTTGTGTGGCCGTGAAGGACTTCACTTGCGTGGCGTTCAGCGCCGCGACTTGGTCGGCATCGAGCGCCGAGGCAGCTGCATTGGTGAGGCCGGAGATCTGCGTGGCCGTCAGCGCCGCAACTTGGGTGGCGGAGAGTTCGCCGATGTCGGTGGCGTCGAGGCCAGCGATCTGCGTGTTGCTGAGTGAGGCGATCTGCGTTGCTTTCAGCGCGCCAGCCTGGGCCGCATCGAGCGCGGAGAGAGCGGTGGCTGAGAGGGCTTGAATTTGCGTGGTCGAGAAGGTCTCGACTTGGGTGGCGGTGAGGCCGGCCAAGCTGGTTTCGCTCAGCGCCGCAACTTGCGTCTTGCTGAGGGCCGCGATTTGCGTGGCGGTGATTTCCGCAACATCGGTGGCTTCAAGTGCACCGATTTGCGTCGCGGTCAGGGCCTTCACTTGCGTCGCCGTGAGCGCGCCCATTTGCGTTGCGTCGAGGGCGCTCAGGGCTTCAGTGCCGAGGCGCGCGATTTGCGAGGCGCCGAAGGCGGCGACTTGCGTTGCATTGAGGCTCGCCATGTTGGTGGCGTTGAACGCCGTTATTTGCGTCGTGGTCAGTGAAGCGAGCTGGTTTGCCGTGAACTCGGCCACATCGCCAGCGGCGAGCGCCTCGATCTGCGTGTTGGTGAGGGCGCGGGCTTGCGTCGTTGTGATCGCGGCCATTTGGGTGGCGCTGAGAGCGGCGAGGTTTGTTTCGGAGATCGCTTTGATCTGAGACGTGGTCAGCGCCGCAACTTGCGTCGCGGTCAGCGCCGCGGCTTGCGTCTCGGCCAGAAGGCCGATGTTGGCGGTGCTGAGATTGGCGATTTGCGTGGCCGTGAAAGCTGCGACTTGCGTGTCGGAGAGATCGCCCAGCGTGGTTTCGGTCAGCGCGCGGATCTGCGTCGTGGCCATGGCGGCGAGTTGCGTCGCCGTCAGGTCACCCACGTCACTGGCGTTGAGGCTGGCGATCTGCGTGGTGGTGAGCGAGGCGACTTGCGCGCCGGTCAGGGCAGCCGATTGCGCGGCATCCAGCGCCGAGAGGTTGGCGTTGGAGAAGGCGCGCACTTGCGTCGTGCTGAGCGAGGCGATCTGCGCCGTCGTGAGCGCGCCGGTTTGCGTCTCGGTCATCGCCGTGATCTTGGCGGCGGAAACGGCGGTGAGCTGGGTTGTCGTCAGCGCTTCGACTTGGGTGTCGGCGAGGGCGGCGAAATTGGTGTTGGAGAGCGCGCCGACCTGCGTAGTCGTCATCGCCGCGACCTGCGTGGCGGCGAACTCGCTCATGTCCGTCGCGTCGAGCGCGGCCAGCTGCGTTGCGGTGAACGCCTTGATTTGCGTGGTGTTCATCGCCGCGATCTGGGTGTCGGCGAAGGCGTGAACGTTCGTGCCCGTGAGCAACGTCAGCTGCGTTGCGGTGAGGGCGGCGGCTTGGTTGGTGGTGAAGGCGGCGACGTTCGTGGCGGTCAGCGCGCCAACTTGCGTTGCGGAGAGGTTGGCGACCTGCGTGTCGGTCATTGCCGCGATTTGGGTGTCGGCGAAGGCGCGCAGGTTGTTGGTGGTCAGCGCTTGCAGCTGCGCCGTTGAGAAAGTGGCGATCTGGGTTTCGCTGAGGTCGCCGACGTTGGTTGCGGTGAGGGCGGTGACTTGCGTTGTCGTCAGCGCGCCGATCTGGGTTGTGGTGATGTCGGCGATGTCGGCGTCCGACAAGGCGGCGACTTGCGTGGCGGTGAGCGCCTTTACCTGGGTGGCGTTCAGCTGTGAAAATTGGCCGGAGTCGAAGGCCGAAACTGCTGCGGTCCCGAGCGAGGCGATTTGCGTCGCGGTCATCGCGCCGATTTGTGCGTTCGTCAGTGCGCCGACATTGGTGGCGTTGAGGCCAGCTACTTGCGAGGTGCTGAGCGCCGCGATTTGCGAGGTGGTGAGGGCGGCGATTTGCGTATCGGCCAGCGATTGCAAGTTTGTCGCCGTGATCGAGGCGATCTGCGTCGTCGCCATCGCGGCGATTTGCGTTTCGGCCAGACTCGCCATGTTGGTGGCGGTGAAGGCGGCGACTTGGCTGGTCGCCATCGCTTGCAGCTGAGCTGTGGAGAATTCAGCGATGTCGGTTGCGTCGAGAGCGCCGAGCTGCGTCGAGGTCAGGGCGCGGATTTGCGTGGAATTGAAGGCCGCGACCTGGGCGCTGTCCAGCGCCGACAGCGTGGTGTTGCTCATGACCGAGATTTGAGCGCGGCTGAGGGCGCCGACTTGCGTCGTGGACAGCGCGCCGACTTGCGTGGCGTTGAGGTGGCCGAGCGAGGTTTGCGAGAGCGAGCTCACCTGCGTCGCCGTCATGGCTGCGATTTGGGTGTCTGCGAGCGCGGCGACGCTGGTGTTGGTCAGCGAGCGGATCTGGCTGGCGGTGAGCGACGCGACTTGCGTCGTGCTCAGCGCGCCAATCTGGCTGGCATCGAGTGTCGCGACCTGCGTGTTGGTCAACGCTTGCAGTTGGGCCGTGGTCAGCGCCGCAACTTGTGCGTCGCTAAGGTCGCCGATGTTCGTGGCGGTGAGGCCCTTCACTTGGCCGGTCGAGAAGAGGGCGATTTGGTCGGTCGAGAATTCGCCGATGTCGGTGGCGGAAAGCGCCGCGATCTGGCTGCTCTTGAGCGCAGTCAGCTGCGTTGCGTTCAAAGAGGCGACTTGCGTGTCCGCGAGCGCCGAAAGGGCGGTGGCGGTCAGCGATTGCATTTGCGTGGCGTTCAAGGCGCCGACTTGCGTTTCGGTCAGCGCGCCGATGTTGGTGGCGGTGAACGCCTTCACTTGGTTGGCCGAGAGAGCGCCGATTTGGCCAGCGGTCAGAGCTGCGAGCTGTTCATCGTCTAGGGCGGCGAGGGTGGTGGCCGTGAAGGCGCCGAGCTGCGTGGCGTCAAACGCCGCGATTTGCGTGGCCTCAAGCGCCGCCATGTTGGTGGCGGTGAGCGCCTTGATCTGCGTGACCGTGAAGGCGGCCAGTTGCGCGGCCGAAAATTCAGCGACGTTGGTGGCGTTAAGGGCCGTGAGCTGCGCGGCGGTGAGCGAGGCGGCCTGCGAGGTGGTCAGCGCTGCAATCTGCGTGTCAGCGAGAGCGGCCAGGTTGGTGTTGGTCAGCGCTTGCAATTGAGTCGTGGTGAGTGCGGCGACTTGCGTTTCGGTCAGCGCCGTCATGTTGGTGGCGCTGATGGCGCGGACTTGCGTGGTCGCGAGCGCTGCGATCTGCGTGTCTTTGAATTCTGCGATATCAGCGCCGTCCAGCGCGGTCATTTGCGTGGCGGTCAGCGCTTTCACTTGTGTCGTGGTCAGCGCGCCGAATTGGGTAGAGTCAAAGGCGGCGACCGCGTCGGTGGTGAGCCCTGCAATTTGCGTCCCGGCGAACGCGCGCGCTTGCGTGTTGTTGAGTTCGCCGATGTCGGTGGCCGAGAGGCCGGCGACTTGAGCGGTGGTGAGGCTGGAGATTTGCGTCGCGGTGAGCGCGCCGGCTTGGGTTTCGTCCAGCGCCGAAATGTTGGCGGCGGTGAAGGCTTGAATTTGCGTGGTTGCGAAGGCGGCGACGGCGGTCGAGCTGATGTTGGCGACCAGGGTCGAGTTGAAGGCGCCGAGCTGAACTTGGTTCAAGGCCAGCAATTGCGGTGACGAGAACGATACTTCGCTGGAAAAATTCGGGATTTGGGTGGTTGTGAGCGCCTTCACCTGGGTGGTGGAGAGGGCCGCAACCTGAGTATTGGAAAGCGCTCCGATACCGGTCGCGCTGATGGCCGCAATTTGCGTCGATGCAAATGAGCTTAGAGTGGTCGCCGTGAGGCTCTGGATGGCCGTAACGGACAGCGCTGAGATCTGCGCCGCAGACAAGCTCGAAATCGACATCGTGGACCTTCTTGGTCTAGAGAGCCGACATTCAGTCAGCCCACACGCACTCCTGACGCTTCTGCGCCCTGATGCTTGCGGTTCCACGTTTACGATGAATGTGTTTCCGAGACGTTTCCGCCACAGGTTGTAGTGGGCCGAAACGAGCAAAAGTGTATTAGTAGATTCTTAAGTCTTGTGGCGCGCTGCGAGCGTTGTCCGGCGTCTACGTAAGCACGGCTACTGTCGTGCCGGCGCGACGGGCGACGCTTGCAGTAATAATGTGGAGGCCGTACCGGCAAAGGCATGAGCGGCGCTGACGAGTCTCAGGCGGCGATCGATGGTGTTGGGCTAGTGGACCAGCTCTACGCCAGTCTTGAGAGCATGCCGGACGCCTTCATCCTGCTCGATGCGGGATGGCGCTTCACTTACGTCAATGCGCAGGCGGAGGTCCTGTTGCAGCGAGGGCGGGGCCAGCTGCTCGGCCGCAATATGTGGGAAGAGTTTCCGGAAGGCGTCGAGACCATCGCGCGGCGCGAATATATGCGCGTGAAGGAGCATGGCGGCTCGAGCACGTTCGAGCTCGACTATCCGCCGATCGGTATTCGCTTCGAGGTACGGGCGTTCTCCTCGCAGGGCGGGCTCGCGATTTATTTCCGCGACATTACTGAACGCCACGGCACGCAAGAGACAATGCGGTTGCTGCAATCAGCGATCTCGCGGCTGAAGGATGTGGTGATCATCACCGAGGCCGGACCGATCGCGGATGGACCGCCGATCATATTCGTGAACGAGGCGTTTACGGGCATGACCGGCTTCACGCCGGTTGAAGTGCTCGGCAAGACGCTGCGGGTTCTGCACGGTCCCAAAACTGACCCGGCAGAGTTGTTGCGCGGACGCGACCTGCTGATGAGGGGCCGCTCGGTGCGCACCGAAATCATCAACTACACGAAGGATGGTCGCGAGATTTGGGTCGAAGGCGAGATGTCGCCGCTCGTGAACGACGATGGCGTAATCACGCACATCGTTGTGGTTGCGCGCGACATTTCGGAACGCAAACGCGCGGACTTCTTGTTGAAGGAATCCACCGAACGCTTCCGCATTGTCGCACAAACCACCGCTGACGTGGTGTGGGACTGGAACCTCGTCGATGACGCCATTTGGTGGAGCGAGGGCATGCGAACTGTGTTCGGTTATACGCCAGAGCAGCGTTCGCCGACTTCAGAATCATGGACGGCAGCGATCCATCCTGACGATCACGCGCGGGTGATCGCGGGTATTCACGCGGTGATCGATGGCGGCGGTGAAAAATGGGCGGACGAGTACCGCTTCATACGCGCTGACGGTTCGTGCGCGCAGGTGACGGATCGCGGTTCGGTTATCCGCGACAATGAAGGCCGCGCGATGCGCATGGTCGGCTCGATGGTCGATGTGACGTCGCAGCGCGAAATGGAAGCGCAATTGCGCCAGTCGCAGCGGCTTGAGGCGGTGGGGCAGCTCACCGGCGGCGTCGCGCACGACTTCAACAATTTGCTGACCGTGATCCTCTCCAATGCGGAGCTGTTGGAGTCGCGGCTGGCGGGCAACGATCAGTTGCACATGTTGGCGGAGATGACGCGGCTTGCGGCTGAGCGCGGCGCCGAACTTACGAGCCGGCTGCTCTCATTCTCACGCCGGCAAGCGCTCGATCCGCAGCCGGTGGACGTGCGCGGCCTGGCGCGCAGCATGGATCAGCTGTTGCGGCGCGCGCTTGGTGAGCAGGTCGAGATCCGCATTGTGTCGAGCGGTGATGTTTGGGACGCGCTGATCGATGCGCTGCAATTGGAAAGCGCGTTGCTCAATCTTTGCATCAATGCGCGCGATGCGATGCCGGGCGGCGGATTGCTGGTGATTGAAGTCGCAAACGCTGTTCTTGATGATGATGCGGCGTTTGCGCCGGGTGATTTCGTGATGCTCTCGGTGACCGATACGGGCACGGGTATGGATGAGGCGACGCGGGCGCGTGTGTTCGAGCCGTTCTTCACGACCAAGGAAGTCGGCAGGGGCTCCGGGCTCGGGCTCAGCATGGTCTATGGCTTCATCACGCAATCGAAGGGCCGCATCACCATTGAAAGCGAACTCGGAAAAGGCGCGAGCGTGAAGCTCTATCTGCCGCGAGCGCGGGAAGCGCGGCGGGTCGAGGGCGTGGTGGTGAACGAAGCGGCCGCCACCGGACGCGAACGGATTTTGCTGGTCGAGGATGACGATTTGCTGCGCGCGCAAGTCGGCGGTGAGTTGCAGAATTTGGGTTATCGCGTTGTCAGCGCGCGCTCGGGCGCGGAAGCGTTGCAAATGTTGCGCGAAGGCGATGTGTTCGATCTGCTGTTCACCGATGTGGTGATGGCGGGGATGAGCGGCTCGCAGCTCGCGGCGCTCGCGCGCGGAATCGCGCCGCACATGCCGGTGCTTTATACCTCAGGGCACCCTGAGACGATGATGGATGACGAAGGCTATCTCGCGCCGGGCGTCACGCTGCTGCGCAAGCCGTACCGGCGTGAGCTGGCGGCGAAGTTGCGCGATGTGCTTGGGGCTGCGCCGTCTGCGGAAGGCGTGGGGTGAGGCTTCGGCGTAAGCCAGCCGTAGCTGCGCGTGGGATTGAACAGCCCTCCTACGCCAAGGCTTCGGAGGGCAGCCTACGCTCCGCTCCGCGTAGCGAAGGCTGGAGGACATCCTACGCTCCGCTGCGCGCAGCGGAGGATGGTGGGTGATGAGGGATTCGAACCCCCGACCCGCTGATTAAGAGTCAGCTGCTCTACCAACTGAGCTAATCACCCGTACCAAACGAGCGCCCGGACATAGGGGGATTGGGCCTGCGCGTCCAGTGTGCGAGGGATGCACAAATGCGCCCCTGCTGGGCGCGGGGAGAGCGGGGACATGAACCTCTTTGCGTGGGCGTTGGCCGGCTTCGTGCTCATCCATATTGGGATTTCGGCGACGGGCCTTCGGACCCGGATCGTTGGGGCGATTGGCGAATGGCCGTACCGGGGGCTGTTTTCAGTGGCCTCGGGCGCATTGCTGACGGCGCTGATCATTGGCTTCGGGCAGGTGCGGGCCGATCCCTTCAATCCGCTGAACGTGCCGCTCTGGGCGCCCGCCGATTGGCTGCGCTGGCCGGCCTATGTGCTTGTTCTTCTTGGGTTGAGCTTGGCGTTTACGGGGCTGTTCACGCCGGGGCCGACGTTTGCGGGCTTTGAGAAGAAGGGTCTGGCGCGAGCCGAGCCGGCGTATGGCGCGCTGCGGATTACGCGTCATCCGTTCCTGTGGGGCGTGGCGCTTTGGGGCGCGGGGCATTTGCTGGTCAACGGCGAGCGCTTTGCGGTGATGCTGTTCGGGGCGATGGCGCTGATGGCGGTTTATGGCGCGCGCTCGATCGACCGGAAGGGCGCGGCGCGCGATCCGGAAGGCTGGGCAAAATTTGAGGATGCGACCTCGAACCTGCCGTTTGCCGCGATCACGCAGGGCCGCAACCGGCTGGCGATTCTGGAGATTGGCTGGCGCGGACTGGCTGGGGTCGCGATTGCGGTGGCGATTGCGCTGTTCCACCGCCAGCTCTTCGGCGTCGCCGCTTTCTCAACCTGACTTTAAGTTTGCGCGCGCGAGGATAGCGCCATGCTCGTTCTTGACCGCGCCCATTTCGACCACATGACCGGCGCCGATCGCCCGTTGCAGATCGAGGTGCTGGGGCTTTTCCGTATGCAAGTCGAAGGCTGGAGCGCGGCTTTGGCGAGCGCCGGCGGCTGGCGTGAGGCGGTGCATACGTTGAAGGGTTCGGCGCGCGGCATTGGGTTCAATGCTCTGGCTGCGGCGTGCGAAGCGGCGGAAACGGCCGAAAACAGCGAAGCCGGGCTCGCGGCCGTGCGCGCGGCGCTGAGCGAGGCGTTGGGCGCGCTGGAGCAATTCGCCGGAAATGAGTGACACACACTCGTTTCGGGTAACTGGAAGCTCTTGACGGCGCCGGTTCGCGAGTGTGTGTCACTCATTTAGATGGCCGCCGAAGTTTTCATCCAGCGCTTTCCCGTCGCCGCCAGCGACATCGATGAACTCGGTCACGTCAACAACATCGTCTATCTGCGCTACGCGCAGGAGATGGCGATCGCGCATTGGCGTTCGCGCGCGTTGCCGGAAATGGTGGACGCGTTTGTGTGGGTGGTGACGCGCCACGAGGTCGATTATCGCGCGCAGCTTGAGCTTGGCGATGATGTCGAAGTGCGGACCTGGGTCGATGAAGCGCCGCGCGGGCCATCGTGGATACGTTTTGTCGAAGTTTATAAAGCAGGCGCCGAGAAGCCGTCAGCGCAGATCAAGTCGAACTGGGTGATGCTCGATGCACAGACGCGGCGAATGAAGCGCGTGCCGCCGGAGCTGGCGGTGCGGTTTATGGAAGAGGGGCAGTAGGCAATAGGGCAATAGGCAATACGCGCCCTGCCTTACTGCCTATTGCCCTAAAACGCCGGATGATCCGGGTCAGCTTCAACAGCAGGCGCTTGGCCGGCGGCGATGCGCATGAGATCGCGCACTTGGCCGAGACGCTCATAGCCCAGAAATGCGAGCATGAAGAGTTCGCAGAGGAAGCGCCAATAGACGAGGCCGACAGCCGCAACCGCCGGCACCGCGACCAATTGTACGAAGCCGCCGCCAAAATTGCCGCCAAACAATGAGAAGATTGCGGTCAGCAGCACGCCGACTGCGCCGATCACAATTGCGGCGGCGCCGAAATAATAGACGAGCTTGACCAGCACCGGGCCGATGAGCCGGTCAAAGCTGATAAAACGCTGGAAAATCGATACCATGAGAAGACCCCGCCGAATCGCGCAGGGGCAATCCGATCACAGCGACCCGCCGCCGTCCACGACCAGGGTGGCGCCGGTGATCGGCGCCTCTTCGGCAAGCAATGCGAGGATCAGGCGATTGACGTCGTTGCCCTGTGCATAGCGTGCGAGCGGGCGGGTGAGGTGCGAGATTTTTTCGAGCGCGGCGTTTTCGTTGCCGCTGTCGCCGACGAGATCGTGAAACCACGGCATCTCGTTCCACATCGGCGTTGTTGGCCCGCCAGGCGCGATGGCGTTGATGCGGACGTTGCTGTGGGCGGCTTCACGCGAAGCGGCGCGCATCACTTGCAGCAGGCCGGGCGCCGAATTTTGCGCCAGCGGCTCGGCTTTGATCGCGGCGGCTGATGTGGCGACGACAATGGCGCCGCCCTGGTTGTTCTGGGCCATGAGCGGCATGATCGTGCGCAGGCTTTGGATCGTGGCTTCGAGCTGCGCGGAGGTGGTGCGGCCCCAATCAACCAGATCGCTTTCGGCGACGGCTTGGCCGTGCGCGGCGCTTGTGTTCACCAGCGCCCAATCGAGGCGGCCGTACTGGGCTTGAATAAAGGCCGCAGCCTGGCCCCAGCGCTCAATGTCGCTGACGTCGAAGGCGAGGGTGGAGACGCGCTCGGGTGAGACGCCTGCAACATCGAGTTCGTCGGCGACGAGGCTCAAGGCGGCTTCGTCGATGTCTGCGAGCAGCAGCCCGCCGGTCGATTTGCGCGCCAGGTCACGCGCGCAGCCGGCGCCGATGCCGGAACCGGCGCCGGTGATAAGAGTCACGGGATTGAGGCGTATCTGCACTGGGCTTGCTTATGGCGCCGGGAGGGTCGCCTCAACTCTTGTCGCCATTGCGCTCGCGCTGGGATATATCGCGCGCATGACCCGCTTCGCGCTCCAGTTCGGCCAAACCCAATCTGGCCTGACCTATCTTGAACGAATGACGGCTTACGGCATTTGCCCGCGCGGCGAGGCCAATATCGCCATCGTGCAGATCGGCAAGAAGGCGCCGTACGAATACGACCTGCCGGGCGGCGGTATCGAGGCCAATGAGGACGAAGCTGCCGCGCTGATGCGCGAGTTTCAGGAAGAGACCGGTCTCACCGTGTGGCCGACGCGCGTGATCGGGCGCGCGGGGCAATTTTGGATCAACAAGACCGAGCCGCGTAACTCGCTGGCGACGTTCTATGAAGTCGAACTCTCGGCCGCTGACAGCGCGCCGACTGAGCCGGATCATGCGCTTGTTTGGATAAGCCCGGCCGAGGCGTTGCTGAAGATGCGTCACGAGTCCCACGCTTGGGCGATCATGCACTGGTTGCGCGGCCGCCGCGGCGGCTGACTAGCGCTGCGCGCGCTCGTCGTCGTCGCTGACGAAATCCTGCAAGCGTTCGATCAATGTTGGATCGCGGACATCCGGGATCGGCGCGAAATGTGCTTGCGTAAATTCGAGCGGCGCGATGTGCAGCGCCTGCATGTTGATTGGGCGCAAGGGCGGCAGTGACGCGAGGTCGTCAACTGAGGCTGGCTCCATCGCGTAGACTGCGCCGCCGACCGCATCTGTCGGCGCATCGAGCTGCGCGACTTGCGTTTCAATAGGCGCATCGGTGTTTGGCGTGATGAGATCTTGGTTGGCGCGCACGCCTATGGCGACGCCAACTGCGGCGATGCTGACGATCCCGAGCGCGATCGCGGCGTGACGGGCCGGTGGCTTCGGCGGCTCGACGGCGCGCGAGACTGCCCTGAGACGATCGCTCAGTGCGTTCCAAGCGCGGCCGCCGCGTTCGCCGCGCCAGCTGCTGAAATCGATGACTGGCGCTTTGCGATCTTTGCGCTCGGGCCAGCCCGGCGTGGTCGCGATCTCAATGAGACGGGCGGCGTCGCTCTGGCGGAGCCACTCGCGCATATAGGTTTGGCTTGGCGCGTCTTCCGACCAGATGATCAGGACGGCGTCACGCGAGATCTTGGCGTCTTCGATCGAGGCCTGCGACTGGCGGCCGACCAGCATGCGGACGCTGTGCTCCTCGGCTTCAAGGAGGCGCACCAAATCCGTCGCCAGCTTTTTGGCGTCGTGGGTGCTGACAGTGATGATGTCGATCATGGAGGGGGGGCCGATCGCGTTTGTAATTGTCCCTCTAACACGGCGGAAAACTTGCGGCAGCGTGAGCGGCGTACGCAGGTGTGCATAACGGCGCCGCAACCGGCGAGCATGGCCCGCATGCATCGACCGAGGGTTTGACCCGCCTGGGCCGGGCGCCAAAGCGCACGCAACATGCGTCGCGGGCGAATGCCTGCGGCCAAAGCCAATATTACGGCGCCGCAATCTTCATTGTGGAATTCGAAGGAACCCGTAAGCTCCCCCGGGAGCGGGGCTGGTGGCCGCGTCATCTTAGGGGAACGACTATGGATTGGACGACTATTCTGCCTTACGCCGTGCAAGCGCTCGGCGGCGCCGTTGGCGGCAACATTTTGGGCGCGGTGACACGCGGCGGCGGCGGCCTCTTGGGACGCACGCTGATTGGCGCGATTGGCGGCGTGGCGGCTGGCTGGGCCGGCGGCAATGTCGAAGCGGTGAGCGGCGTCACGTCGCTGTGGAGCAATCTGATTGACGGTGAGAACGGCGCTCACCTCGCGAACCTGATCACGGGCGCGGGCGGCGGCGGCATCCTTGGTCTGATCGGTGGCTTGCTGATCCGCTCGAAGAACTAACGCGCCTTAGAGGTCGCGCCAGATCATCGACAAGAACTGCGCGTCAGACCACGACGAACTCGTGAGCGTGCGCGCTTGGCGTACGATCACGAGGCCATCGCTGGGCGCGAGATAGAGGCGCTGTCCGCCTTGGCCAGCGGCCATGGCGAAGTCCGTGGGCGCTGGCGAGCCGCCGCGCCACAGATCGCTCTCGATGGAGAAATCATCGCGTCCGCTTCGGCCCGCGAGCCACAGGCCGAAGCCGGCGCGTGATTCCGCGAACGAGCCGCGCATTGCTTCGCCAAGTGCATCGCTGCTTGCCAATTGTTGCGCGCGCCAGATGCCTTGCCGGCGGATGAGTTCGCCCGCTTGCGCCCAGCCGCGCGCGGAGACCGCCGCGCCATCATCGAAACGTGGGAGGCCATCGCTGCTGCGGGCCCAGCCGATCGGCACGCAGCCGATGGGCAGCAGCGTGCGGGTGGTGAGATAGCGGGCGGCGTCCGGTTCGCGGCCGCCGGCTTCGAGCTTACGGCGGGCGATTTCGCTGAACAGGATGAAAGGAGCTGGATCGTCGCTGAATTGCGTGCCGGGCGCTTCGCGCGGCTGCAGCGCGATTGCGGTGGCGAGATCGCGCGGGCCGTTGCGCTCGAACCTCAACCCGCTCGCGCCGCTCAGCAGCACGCGAATGGAGATCGTGCTTTTCACCGGATCGGCGCCCCAATCGCCAAGCGTGAGCGCAACCGGCTCATCAAGTGTCAGCAGGCGATCTTCAACCAACGAGGCTGCGAGCAGGGGTATGAAGGCGCGTGTGCCCATGCCGATGGGCCAGCGGGTCTCGGCGCCGCCGGCCGTATAGTGCTCAGCCAAAACAATGCCGTGGCGGGCGACGAGGAACGTCGCGCCATCGCGCTGGGAGCTATAGTTCGCGGCGGCGCCAAAACGCTGCACCGGCTGGGCGCGCGCAAGCTGCGCTGTTGAAGCGCTGACGGCGCTGCACGCTGCAGCGCTCATGAGAAATGATCGACGATCCATCCGAGTCCCTGGGGCGTATTGTCGTCAATGGGAACCCGAGGGGCAAGGCATGCGTAACAGAGCCATGCGTTTGATCTTCATTGCCGCGGCGCTCATGTTGGCCGCTTGTTCACCGAATCCGGTCTATCGTCAGAGCAACGACCCGCTGCCGGTCGCGAGCATCGACCGGGCGCGGTATCTTGGCCTCTGGCACGAGCAGGCGCGCCTGCCGAACAGCTTCGAGGAAGGTTGCCAGCGCGCAACCGCTGAATATTCGCTCCGTGACGACGGGCTCATCTCGGTTGTGAACACGTGCTTTCAGGCGAACGGCGAAAGCCGTGACGCACGTGGCCGGGCGCGTTCGACAGGCGCGCCGACCGAGGGCAAGCTTGAGGTGAGTTTCTTTGGTCCGTTCTGGGCGAACTATTGGGTGCTTCAGCGCGGCGAGAATTACGAGTGGAGCATCGTTGGCGAGCCGGAAGGGCGCTATCTTTGGGTGCTGACGCGCGAGCGCGAAATCACGCCAGCGCAGCGCGCGGACTTCGAGCGGCGCATTATGGAACTTGGCTTCCGGTCCGCCGAATTGGTGTGGGCGCCGTAAAACGAAAATCCCTGAGGCGTAGAGCTTGGTTCTGAGCGCAGTCTCAGGTTAGCGTGGCCGGTGGAGGCATCATGCTGAAACGAAGTGTTATGCTCGCGGCGTTGGCGGCGCTCTCCGCGACCAATGCGTACGCGGCGGCAGCGCCGGTGGAAGAGGACCGCGGGTTTCCTCTGGCTATCGTGTTTGCGCTGATCGCGGTGTTCTGTTCGCTTGGCGTAGTGCTGGTGGCGGCGGCTAAGAAGAAAAAAGACTAGCGGCTTAGTTCGCGCATGGCGCCGTCGAGACCTTCGATGGTGAGCGGGAACATGCGTTCGGGGCCGATGACTTCGCGGATCACCTGGATCGATGGCGTGTGGTCCCAATGCGCGCGGGGCGTCGGATTGAGCCAGACAACGCGCTCATAAATGTCCGCGAAGCGCTGCAACCAGACCGCGCCGGCTTCTTCGTTCCAATGCTCGACTGAGCCGCCGGGGTAGGTGACTTCGTACGGGCTCATGGTCGCGTCGCCGACAAAGACGATGCGATAGTCGCTGCCGTACTTGTGCAGCAGGTCCCAGGTGAGGGTTTTTTCGTCGTGGCGGCGGCGGTTGTCCTTCCACACGCTCTCATAGAGGCAATTGTGGAAGTAGAAAAATTCGAGACTCTTGAACTCGGTGCGCGCGGCGGAGAAGAGCTCCTCGCAAAGCTTGATGTGTGAATCCATCGAGCCGCCAATATCGAGCAGCAGCAACACCTTCACGGAATTGCGGCGTTCGGGGCGCATGACGATGTCGAGATAGCCTTGGCGTGCGCTGGTCTTGATGGTGCCATCGAGATCGAGTTCATCGGGCGCGCCGGTGCGGGCGAATTTGCGCAGGCGCCGGAGCGCGACTTTGATGTTGCGCACGCCAAGCTCGACGCTGTCGTCGAGATTTTTGTATTCGCGCTTGTCCCAGACTTTAACGGCGCTGCGTTGGCCGCCTTCGCCGCCGATACGGATGCCTTCAGGATTGTAGCCGTTATTGCCGAACGGCGAGGTGCCGCCGGTGCCGATCCATTTGTTGCCGCCTTCGTGGCGCTTCTTTTGTTCTTCGAGCCGCTCTTTCAGCGTCTCCATCAATTTTTCCCAACCGCCGAGCGCTTCGATCTGCGCCTTCTCTTCGTCGGTCAGAAATTTTTGCGTGAGCGCTTGCAGCCACTCAGCCGGGATCTCGGCCCTGACGGCATCGCTGCCGCCGTCGAGGCCTTTGAAAACTTGGCCGAACACGCGATCGAATTTGTCGAGATGGCGCTCGTCTTTCACCAGCGTCGCGCGCGAGAGGTAATAGAAATCCTGGACGTTGATATCGATCGCTTCTTTGTCGAGCGCTTCGATCAGGACAAGGTATTCCTTGAGGCTGACCGGCAGCCGCGCCGCGCGCAATTCGGTGAAGAAGCGTTGGAACACGGCGCGATAATAGGGGCGGCGTGCGTGGGGCGCCAGCCGGTTACGCTGGGTTACGGAGCGCCGTTTATGGAGCGCCGGCGCCCTCGCCGGCATCTTCATGGTGCGTGGCGTCGTGCTTCGACGGGCTCAGCATGACGCCAATTTTGGCGGCGGCGCTTGGGTAGCGTCACGCTGAGCCTGTCGAAGCGCGACGCGGGTCCGCGCATGCCGGCGGGGGCGCCGGCGCTCCAGAAATTACTGTGGGCTGATGATCTGGCTCAGCACCCCGTCGAACGCCAAATCGGCGGCGGCGTCGGCTTCGGCGGCGGCGGCGTCGTCGGGCGCGGGGGCGGTGTAGCGCAGCTTTAAAATCCAATTGCCGATGCGGGCGACGCTGGCGCTCGTGTAGAGCCGCGCGCCGTCATGGGTGATGATGAAGCGCGTGTTGCGGCGGAGCGGCAGGCCGTCTTCGGTGTCGCGCACGGCGGGGCCGTCGTAGTGGACGGCGTTGGCATCGCGGCGGCGGATTGCGGCTTCGACGCCGGTGATTTGCTCTTCGAGCGTCGAGCCGAACGGGTAGCGCGTGGCGAAGGTGCGGATTTGGACTGCGCCTTCGGTCATGTCGCAGGCGACATCGTCGCCGCGTGGGATGGCGTTGGGCGCTGGCGGCGTACCGGCGGGCGGGCCAAAGACGATGATGCGGCCGCCGCCGCCGTCGCGATTGAAATCGCAGCGCAGGCCGCTGCCGAGGTGGCGCACTGAGACTTGGCCGTTATGGACGAGATCGAAAATGCCGTCAGCGTCGGCCGCCTCGATCATGCCGGTTGCGATCGAGCCGGGCGCGGCTTGCGGTTCTTCTTCGGTGCCTTGCGCCCAGGCGGGGGCGGCGCCGAATGCAAGCGCGAGCGTAAGCAGCAGCTGGCGCATAAATGCGTCCTCCCGGGCGGGAAATTACGGCGAGGTGGAGAAGCTGTCGATGGCCTGAAACAGGGGAGGAGAACGTTTAGCTGCGCTGCCTCTGGTCAAACTGAAGGGTATGCGTCAGCTTGCCCGCGCTCTTGCTCGAACGAATTCCTGCAAGTGCTGACGGACAAGCGCAACATCCGCGTCTAGTTTATCTTTAAACTCGTCGGGCACGCCGTATCCTTCCCAAATAATTCGATCCGTCTTCTCCATCAGATCGAAATTTGGAGTAGGCGCACCTTCCTGCCAGTTGCAGTGCATTCCCCAGTGAACTGCAACGATGTTTCTTGCTTGCAAGATGCGCCGAAATGCATCTGCCGGCTCGTCGGCAAACAGCGCGCGAACCAGTGGTTCAAGGCGCGCCACCTTCTCGAAGAACTCTTTGGTGCGATCGAGCCGCTCGCGCATGACGTGTCGGTAGTTTCGTTGGCGCCTCTGATCGTCTGTTTCCAGCGCATTGACCACTCGTGACCCGCCTTCTCCCGGAAAGACCGCGACGTTTCGAAGGGTGCCAAAGACTGTGTCAGTCTCATTTGCGAGTGCCAAAGCATCCAGCGCGGTTTGAAATGCGGTCTCCGCACGTCGAGTGTCGACCGTTTGTTCGAACACCGAACGCGCAGTTCGAGCTACCCACACCACAGCGGCAGCGCCGGCAAATCCGGCGAGCGCCTGCAGCAGCCCGACGAGTGCGGTCCAGTTTATCTCGTACACAGCTACTGCCCGCCCCGCTGCTCCCGCCGCGCCAGGAACGCCAGGCGCTCGAACAGCATCACGTCGGCTTCGTTCTTGAGGAGCGCGCCGGCCATAGGGGGGATGAGCTTCGACGGGTCGCGGTGCTTTAGCGTTTCTGGATCGATGTCGTCGGTCAGCAGCAGCTTCAGCCAATCGAGCAATTCGCTGGTGCTGGGTTTCTTCTTCAAGCCCGGCACTTTGCGCATGTCGTAGAAGATTTTGAGCGCTTCGTTGATGAGGCGCGTCTTCACGCCTGGATAGTGCGACTCGATGATGGCGCGCATTGTCTCGTCGTCGGGGAAGCGAATGTAGTGGAAGAAGCAACGGCGCAGGAATGCGTCCGGCAATTCCTTCTCGTTGTTCGAGGTAATGATGATGATCGGGCGCTGTACTGCTTTGACTGTGCGGTTGAGTTCGTAGACGTAAAATTCCATGCGATCGAGCTCCTGGAGGAGGTCGTTCGGGAATTCGATGTCGGCTTTGTCGATCTCATCGATCAGCAGGATCGGGCGAACTGGGCTCTCGAAAGCCTCCCAGAGTTTGCCGCGCTTGATGTAGTTCTCGATGTTAGAAGCGCGCGCGTCGCCGAGTTGGGAGTCGCGCAGGCGCATCACCGCGTCGTACTCGTAGAGACCTTGCACGGCCTTGGTCGTCGACTTGATGTGCCACTCGATCAGCGGCGCGCCGGTGGCCTTGGCGACTTCGATCGCCAGCATGGTCTTGCCGGTGCCGGGCTCGCCTTTGATCAGGAGCGGGCGCTCAAGCGTGATCGCCGCGTTGACGGCGACCTTCAGGTCTTCCGTAGCGATATAGTCTTTGGTGCCGTCAAACCGCATGAGCGCTCCTCGTTGGAGGCGCAGTTAATGCGCGGCGCCGCTCCTGCGCAAGCGTTCGCTCAGCGTGAGGCGCGGTTGTCGCGGCTCGCAGAGCGTGCAGCGGCACGGTTGGCGCAGTTCTTCGATCAATGCGCGCATTGCGGTTGGCGCCTCGCCGAAGCGCGGCCGAGGCGGAAGGGGCGGTCGCGGCGGTGATGGGCGGACGCCAAGGGCGACGCCAAGTTGCACGAGGTCGGGGTGTTCTGGAGAGATCGCAGCGTTGCGCGGGCCTTTGACTTCGGCGAAGCGCGTTGCCAGCGGCGCCGGCGCGCAGGCGATCATGTGGCCCACGCCTTCAAGGTCGCGGAGCACCCAAAATTGCGCCGTGCCGCGCGCGAGCATCGCGCCATGGCTTGAGGTGCGCGATGTGCGGGCGAGGCAATTGGCGAATTCGCGCCCGACTTTGCGCAACCCAGCGACGGAGGTTACGCGCCGCCAGATGCGGCCGCTGAGAAGGACGATCGATTGGTCTTTGCAGACTTCCTTGGTGTCGCTGTTGCCTTCCCATGACGCGAGGGTGCGCGCGAAGAGGGTGGCTTTGCGGGCGGCGTCATCAAAGTTTACGCGACTGAACTTTGCGAGGAAGCGGCGTGCGTCTTCGATGATCGCGGCGCGGTCGGGTTGGCTTACGCTGTCCATGGCGGCGATGCGGATGGCATCGTTGATCAGGCGCGCAACGGTGTGCAGACGCGCAGCCATGGCGCCGTTGGAGCGGAAAACGCTGATGGTCTCACCGCGCTCGATTGCGGTTCGCACCCAGGCGGGCGCTACGCTCAATTCTGGCGGGGTTGCGGGCCGGAAGCTGCGCGGATTGCGGAGTACGCGATCTGCTGCGAGCTTTTGGTAGCGTTTGGCGATGGCGGTGTCGTTGATCCGTTTGCTCGCACGCATGGCAAGGGCGTTGAGCGGCGTGATGTCGAGAACATTGGGCAAAGCTCCTCCTTTCCCGCCGAAGCAGGTTCAAAATTTTCTTCAGACGCATTTCCCCGCTTGCTCAGACGCACTTCGTCCGCGCGCGGAGCCCCGAGCCCCGTTGAGTTCGATGTCTAGTTGCCGCCACGCATCCCCACCCGAGCGACGATCGGTATTTACGGTTCTGTCGTGCAACGATCAATCGAGCGGCGGTTGAATGTGACAGGGTGAAACCCAACCAACACGATCATCGCGCGCTGCGTGCATTGGCATGCAATTCGCGGTCGAAACGACACGCCGTTGCGGACTGCTTGCAACACCTCGTTAACCATCTGGGGCGAATTTGGATCTGATGGACTCCCAGAATCGGGAGGAGAGGGCACATGCCGCTGAAACTGTCTTTGCGGCCGGGCGAGAAATTCGTCGTCAACGGCGCGGTAGTGCAGAACGGCGATCGCCGCGCTGCGCTGGTGTTGCAGAACAAAGCTTCGGTGCTGCGTGAGAAAGACATCATGCAGCAGGACGAGGCCGACACGCCGGCCAAGCGGATCTATTTTCCGATCATGCTCATGTATCTGGACGAGCAGGGCCGGGAGAAGGCCTACAGCGAGTTCGCCGCCCGCCTGGCGGAGTTCATGGGCGCGGTGCGCGATCCGGCGATGCTGGCGGAATGCATCGGCGTTTCCAAAGAAGTAATGGGCGGGGAATACTACCGAGCGTTGATGCGCTGCCGGAAACTCATTTCGTATGAGGCCGAGCGCTTGGGACTGGGGCACGATGTCGATCAAGGCGTACCAGCGCGCGGCCACACAGGCTGAACAACCGCGCGATTTAGAGTACCGGGCGTTCGGACAGGTTACCGCGGGGCTCGTGCGCGTTAAGGAAGAGAAGCCGCCGCTGCCGGTGGTGCTCGATGCGATCGACGCCAACCGCCGCCTCTGGAATTTGCTTTCTGCTGATTGCGCGACGCCGCAGAACCAACTGCCCATTACTTTGCGCGGTCAGATCATCTCGCTTGCTATGTGGGTTGCGCGTTATTCGAGCGAAGTGCTGCGCGACGGCGCCGACGTTGAGCCGCTGATCGATATCAATCGCGTCATGATGGAAGGCCTCGCGGCGCGCTAAGCGCCGTCTTCCGTCTCTCCCTTCCAGGGAGAGAAGGTGGGCAAAATTTTCCCACTGTAAATCAGCTGCGGAATCATTTCGGCGCTGACGCGTTGTTAACCCTCGTTCTTTACAAACATCGCTAACGCAAAAGCGTCTGACCCTGTGCGGGGGAGGGCGTGCGGAAATTCCGCGCGGATCGGGCGGCGACGTCCAGCTGGCCAAAATGGCCGGTTCACTCAAGTCCAGAAGGACAAATTACTATGGTTAGCGTCAACACGAACTACGGCGCCCTCGTCGCGCTGCAATCCCTCAACCAAACGACCAAAGAACTCGGCGAAGTCCAAAACCGCGTGAACACCGGCCTGAAGGTCGCTTCCGCGAAGGACAACGGCGCTGTGTTCGCCATCGCTGAAGGCCAACGCGCTCGCGTCGCCTCGCTTGGCGCCATCACGGACGGCATCGATCGCGCGACGTCGGTTATCGACGTCGGTCTGTCGGCTGGTGAAGCTGTCGGCGACATTCTGAAGCAACTGAAGGAAAAGTCAGTCGCCGCTCAAGCGACCGATCTCTCGACCGACCAGCGCGCCGCGCTGCAGGCCGACTTCAACGCGCTGCGCAACCAAATCGACCAAATCTCGAACGCTGCAACGTTTAACGGTTCTAACCTCGTTAACGGCAGCAACCTCACGGGCGGCGCCACCGAGTTCACGGTGCTGACGTCTGACGGCGCCGGTGGCGGCGGTGGTCGTTACACGTTGCAAGGCGCGGCATTCAATGACGGCAGCGGCAACCCGTTCTCGTCCGCGGCTGAACTCGATGAAGCAACCGGCCTAACGGTTGGCGCAAACGATGCGCTCGAATTCTCGATCACGAACGGCAACGAGACGACGACGTTCACCGTTGACGTTGAAGCTGCCGACACGATCACGGACTTCGTTGCGCGCGTCTCGTCCGCTTCAGATGGTCGCGTGACCGCAGCGTACAACGACCAGACTGGACGCATCACGTACTCAGCGGCTGAAGCATTCACCGTCACCTACACCGACGGCACGGATCCGGCCGACGACAGCGCCTTCATCGACGGTGGCGCTGGCGTTGCTGCCGGCACGATGACGGTTTCGGTTGCGCCAGGATCTGGCTCGAACGAATTGACGGTTTCTGGTTTCGACTTCCGCCTCGGCGGCGCGTCGGGCCAAGCCCTGAACACGGTCACGTCAGCCCTCGACATCTCGACCGCGAACGGCGCAGCTGCTGCCTCGACCGCGATCGATACGGCGATCACCGCGCTCAACCGCGATCTCGCCACGTTGGGCGCTCAGTCGAAAGCTCTGGACGTTCAAAAGAGCTTCTTGGGCAAGCTGTCTGACTCGATCGAAGCTGGTATCGGCAACCTCGTCGACGCTGACCTCGCCAAGGAATCGGCCCGCCTGCAAGCTCTGCAAGTTAAGCAGCAGTTGGGCGCGCAAGCCTTGTCGATCGCCAACTCGGCGCCGTCGATCGTGCTGTCGTTCTTCCGCTAATAACGGAAATCGAATGAGGCGGGGAGCCATCGTGCTCCCCGCCGATTTCGACCGGGCAATGAGTCATGGCCTCCATCACTCCTTCCCAACCGGTTCATGAGGCGCTCGCTCGCCGCGTTGCAACCTCTGAACTAGGTCCGGCTGCCGAAGCGGCCGAGCGCCGGATCGCAGAACATGCGGCTCAGCAAAAAGGCGAACTCGCGCCCGACCAAGTGGCCATCGCTCTCGATCCCGAAAGCCAACGTTTCGTCTCAACCTTGACCGACACGTCGACGGCAGAGATGCTGCGCAAATATCCAAGTGAGTCACAGCTTGCGTACTCACGCGCCGTCATGGCGTATCTGCGCGGTCAGATGAGCAAGTAAACAGAACGTAAATTTATTTGTTTCGGGGGGCATTTGCGTTAACGTTTCGTTAACGCATTTACTGTTTCTTCACGCCTGCGGCGAAGCACGCCGCGTGCATTCTCCATGCACGCGTTCCGAAGGAGCAGACAGGTCATGGTTTCGAGCATCGTCCCAGGCGCGAACAACGCACACACGCTTGGTGTTGATACGCGCTTCCCGCGCACGGCGCAGACGCAACGCAGCGATACTGCCGCGCAGGGCGACACTGTCGAGCTTAGCGGCGCAGCGATCGCAGACGCGCGTGAAAGTGTACGTGCAGGCATAAGCCAAGTGCATGAGGCGCTCGCCGCTGGCCACGATGCGCAAGCGATGTTGGTGAAGATTCAAGCATTGGCAAAGAGCGGCGATCAAGCCGGTCTCACCGATGCGATTGCTGCGTTCGGTCAGCGCATCGATTCCGCTATTGGCCGCGGCGCGGTTGTGCTCGCGGGGCAGGACGTTGTGGTTCAGGCAGAACCAGGCGCGGGCGCCGTCACGATTTCCGGCGCGGATCTACGTTTGGGCGGCGATGTGCTGGCCCTTGGCGCGGATGCGTTGGCCGATGAAGCGACGGTACAGGCCGCGCAAAAGTCCATGGAAAATCTCCAAGAGGCGATGGGCCGTTTGGTGGATTCAGCGCGGGCGCTTGAAGCTCATCAAGGCTTCCTCGGTGCGGCCGAAGCTGGCGCGCGTGGTGATTTCGATGCTGACGGCGCGCGCCTCCTGGCGCTGCAAATTCGTCAGGGCCTCGAGAGCATCGGCAATGTCAGCATTGCGAATGCAGAGCCGCAAGCGGTGCTTTCGCTCTTCCGCGCCTAAAGCGGGCGCCAGTTGTTGGTGCTGATCTCGAGCAGTTCACTGTCGCTGTAATGGTCCTCGTCGTCCTCGTTGTTGAGGCGGCGAAGGCCATCGCGTGCGCTTTGGAAGAGCTTGAAGCCAATCACCAACAGCATGCCGATGAGCGCGAGCGCGATGGCGCCCATCGCAAAGATCAGATCACGATTGAATTCCAGTTCGCCCCGCGCGGCGAGCAGCAGGCTGCCGTCACGCGGTAAGCGCTTCGCGGCTGCGGCTGCGCGGTCGCCGGCGGTTTGAGCGAGGAGGCGAAGGCGGGCGAAATCGGTGATCGCATTTGCGTGCGTCAGCATCGTTGCGGCGGCGCCGGCGGAGGTAGTCGCACTGATCTCGCCGATTTCGGCAAGCATGACGCGGACGCGCGCCGCGGCTTCTTCATGGATGCTGGCTGCAAATGCCACGGAGGCGTTGTCGAAATCACCGGGCGAACCGCCGTCCTCGGCGCTGACTTGCGCCGCTGTGCGGAAGGTTTCGATCGGCATCGCTTGCGCGAGCAGGGCGTGGATTTCGTCCGAGAGGGAAACTGGAAAGTCGTCGCGGCGGGTCGACGCAAGTAGCGCGACCGCGCCGTCGTTCATTGCGCTGGAGATGTCGCCGCCGAGGCCAAGACTGAAACCCGTCAGCACAAATTGAAGCGGATCGGTTTCGGGCTCAGCGAGCAGCGCGCGGGCCATGAGTTCGAAGTCGCGCGGATCGCCTAAGGTTTCGGTGCGCGCGTTCGCTGGCGTGGCGCTGTTGGGACGAAGAGAAAGCAGTTGGACGGTGGCCTGGTAGCGCTCGCGTGTGCCGGGCAGCAGCAATTGCAGCGCCGCCACTTCAATAGCGGCATCGCCGGCGCCATCAGCGGCGGCGCGGCGAAGCACTGAGGCGCTGCGCGGCGGCAGCATCTCCGCGCCGGAGAGGAGGAAGCCGCGCGCTGCGGTCGGATCGTTCGCCATCAGCTCCATGGCGACCAAGTTGTCCCACTGCTGCTGACGGTCGAAGTCGATCTGGATCAGGCCGCCATTGAGGGCTTCGACGCGATCAATGATCGAGCGGGCGCCGGCCTCGTTGTATTCGTAGGCGTAGAGCTGATCGCGGCCGATGATGATGACCGCCGCGGCGGAGGCCATCGGCAAAAGGAAGAGGCAAAGATTAAAGACGAGCGCGGTCCACACGCCTTCACGGCGTGCAGTACGGCTCGGCTTATAGGCGTGGGCCCGAACGGGGCGCCACGCACGTGTTGGTTTTGCGTGTTTCATGCTCCGCCCATGTCCGCTGGCTCTACCAAACCGGCAGGAAAGTCACAGAGCAAGATGAATTACAGGAAAGGCGAAGTTGTCGCCGTATCGGGGTTTATGTGCGGCGTCGATTAAGCATTGCGATCGAGCACTGTCGGGCTTGGTCCGCTGCGCGTGTCGAGCGCGCCTTGGGCTGAGTAATTGGCGCCGTCGCCGCGCTGGCGAACGACTTCTTCGGCCATGGCGTGGACCAGCCCTTCGGACACCACCTTAACCGCGTTGAGCGCGAGTTCGTGCGTGGCGAGCGTTTCGTGGAGGGCCACCGTGCTGCGGCGCAACCGCTCGAGGAGTGCAGGCGGGGCGTCCTGGATCAGAGCGTGGTCCTGCTTGATGCGCGCGAGTTCGAGCCGGTAGGCGTTGGCCAGCCGGTTCTTCTCGTCGGTATCGCCGCCTTCGATCAACGCCAGGCGCGCTTGGATGCGGCGCGTGTCTGCTGCGGCGAGATCGGCCAGGCGTTCGGTCATGACCAGGAGTTGTTCAGCCCGGTGCTCGGGGTCGTCAGCGATCAGCGCCATCGGGCGTCTCCGGCAATGCGGCTTCTTGGACCTGCTGCATGCGCATGAATTCGCGCACGACACTGTCGGCAATGCCGACGCCGCCCGAGCGGGTGATCGATTCCGCGTAGCGTTCGATCAGCATCGGACGGAAAATTTGTTCGCCCATGCCGCCGCCGCCGAGACCTTCGGTGTCGAGGCCGTCAAACATCGGGCCGAGCATTTCGCCGAGAAACACGGATTCGAATTCTTCCGCCGCGCGTCGCAGCGCATCCGCTTCCGCCGAGTGTTGTGGTGTTTGGCGGGCCGTGCTCATCGGCAGTGGCGCGCCGGGAAGGGCGATCGGACCGGGCATTACATCACTTCGATTTCAGCTTGGATCGCGCCGGCGGCTTTTAGCGCTTGCAGGATCGAGATCATGTCGCGCGGGGTGACGCCCAGTGCGTTGAGGCCGTTGACGAGTTGGCGAAGCGGCACGCCGCCCGGCACCATGACCAAGCCGCCTTCATCCTCTTCGACGTTCACACCCGTTGAAGGCACGACCACGGTTTCGCCGCGCGAAAACGGCGCGGGCTGACTAACGAACGGATCTTCCTGGATCGAGATGGTGAGATTGCCTTGCGCGATGGCGACCGTGGAAACCTTCACGTTCTCGCCCATAACAACAATGCCAGAGCTTTCATCGATGACGATGCGCGCTGGGGTATCGACCTCAACTTCGAGGTTTTCGATCTGGCTCACGAGGGCGACCATATCGCCTGCATATTCAGCTGGGCGCGTGAGGACGACAGAGCCTGGATTGCTGGCGCGCGCGGCATTCGCGCCGATCAAATGATTGATGGCGCTGGCGATGCGCTGAGCGGTGGTGAAGTCCGGATTGCGTAGCGCTAGGCGCAATTCCTGTTGCGCGGCGATGTCGAAATGGATCTCACGCTCGACCAATGCGCCGGAGGCGATGCGGCCTGCTGTCGGCACGCCGCGGGTGACCGAAGAGCCCGATTGGCCCGACGCTGAGAAGCCGCCAATAGCGAGCGGCCCTTGCGCGACGGCGTACACTTGCTGGTCCGCGCCCATGAGCGGCGTCACCAACAATTGGCCACCGGCCAAGCTGCGGGCGTCGCCGAGTGCGGAAACGGTGACGTCGATGCGCGAACCTTGCGACGCAAATGGCGGCAGGTTCGATGTCACCATCACTGCGGCGACGTTGCGCGTGTTGAGGTTCGCGCCGGCTGCGGCGACGCCTAAGCGCTCGAGCATCGCTTCCAAACTTTGGCGGGTGAACGCCGAGTTCCGGAGCGAGTCGCCGGTGCCGGCGAGGCCCACCACGAGGCCGTAGCCCACGAGTTGGTTTTCGCGGACGCCTTCAAAGTCGGTGATGTCCTTGATGCGTGTACCCGCATGCGCCATTGGCGCAGCGATCGGCGCAGTCATGGCGGCGATGGAGCAAACGGCGAGCAGTGCTGACCGTGCAGCGCGTGATGCAAATCCCATCTGTGCGATACGTCAGCAGTTCGGTTAACGACCGGTTCAAGCTTGAAACGTTAACCAATCGGAAACAGCACCAGCTGAGAGTCCGCGCTGATGAAGATCGAACCAGGCCGCAATGTTGGCTCGTCGAGTTCCGCCGGAAAGGCGGGGAAAACAGCCGCGCCGGGCTTCGCGCCGGCAGCGGAGGCTCCGCAACGGGCGGCCGCCGCCGCGCCGACAGGCGCTGTCACGTCGCTCGATTCAATACTGGCGCTCCAGGGGGCTGAAGACCCAATGCAGCGCCGGGCCCGCCAGCGCCGGCGGGGGCAGGAGGCGCTCGATACGTTGGAGGAGTTGGAGCATGGGCTGGTGCTCGGGCGCGCGCCCGGCGGCCTGAAGGCCCGGCTTGAGGCGCTGCACGGGCGTTCGGAGCCCACAGGCGATGCCGGGCTGGACGCTATCCTTCATGAGATTGACGTCAGGTTGGCCGTAGAAGCCGCAAAGCTTGAACGTATCTCGGGAAAAGTTTGATTGCTGCACCGCAACGTGCGGAAAACACATGACTTTGGCGCCGGTCTTGCTCAATGGACGCCGGTCAGGAGCATGGCTATAAGGCGCGCGCCTCGCTAAGGCGCCCGGAGTTCCAAGATGGCGACCTCGACGAAAGAATATCGGCCCAGCGAAGACGAACCGTTCATGAATGAGCGGCAGCGGGAGTTCTTCCGCGAGAAGTTGCTGGCGTGGAAAGAAGAGATACTCGAGGAATCTCGGGGAACGATCGCGACGCTGCAGCAAGATACGGTCAACGAGGCCGATCTGGCTGACCGCGCCACCAGCGAAACCGACCGCGCGTTGGAGCTCCGCACGCGCGATCGCCAGCGCAAGCTCATCTCCAAAATCGATGAAGCGCTGCGCCGCCTCGACGACGGCTCCTATGGCTATTGCGAAGAGACCGGGGAGCCGATCGCGCTGTCACGTCTTGAGGCGCGCCCGATCGCGACGCTTTCGCTCGAGGCCCAGGAGCGTCACGAACGCCGCGAGCGGGTCCACCGCGACGATTGACGCCGGGCCGGGTCTGCGAGGCGGGATTGCGAAACCGGCCGATACCCGAGTAGCCTGCGTTTTTCCGGTTTGGGTAGGCTCATGCGCTCGATCATTTGTTCAACAGTTTTCGCCGTCGCTCTCATGTCCGGCGCGGCATTTGCTCAATCCACGCCGAGCGGCCCACCAGTACCGATCCAGGAAGGCACGGCAGTCGTCCAAGAGGATGGCACGGTTCAGTCCGGCGACCAGATCACCGACGGCTCGCGCCCTGATCCAGATACAGAGGTGATCTGCCGCGTCGTACAAGACACGGGATCTCGGTTGGCTCGCCGCCGTCAACGCATCTGCGGCACACGCACGATGTGGGAACAGCTCGCTGATCAAACGGCTGATTCAGTTCGTGGTACGGGCGCCAACACCAGCCGCCGTGAGTAGGTCGCGGTAACTGTGCTGCTTCACGACGCCGCTCTTTCGTATCTCCACTTTGTCTTCGCGCTGATCCTTGTCGCTGCGCTGGTGGCGGAGGCGTTTGTGCTGCGCTTGCCGGTCGATGGCCGCGTGGCGCGGCTGCTGCTGCGGATCGATTTGTTCTACGGCATTAGCGCTGTGGGCGTGATCGCGGCGGGTGTCGCGCGCGTTTTCTGGGGCGCGAAGGGGGCCGAGTTTTACGGCGCGCAGCCGTTCTTCTGGGCCAAGATGGCGACCTTCGCCGCGATCGGCCTGATCTCGATTGCGCCGACGCGGAAGTTCATCGGCTGGGTGCGCCAGGCCGGTAAGGACGCGGCTTTTGCTGTTACGGAAGCCGAAGTCAAAGGCGTGCGCCGGCTTGTGATGATCGAGGTTCATTTGCTGGTGCTGGTGCCGCTGTTCGCGGCGCTGATGGCGCGCGGCATCGGAAGCTAGTCGCTCCACATTTCGCGCGCCTACGCTAAGGTCTCCGCAAAAGATAAGCGGGAGGCACGTATGGCGGCGTCGTTAAGGCCGGAAGAATTCGACCTGATGGCAACCTTGGGCGACGTGCCGCGTCACCATGCGCGAGAGCGCGGGAACCGGGTCGCGCTCTCGTTCGAAGGTCGCGAGACGACTTTTGCGGCGTTGAACGACAACTCGAACCGCACGACGCGCGCGTTGATTGCTGCGGGGCTGAAGGCCGGCGACCGCGTCTGTTACCTTGGCAAGAACAGCGATCACTATTTCGAGCTGCTGTTTGCGGTGATGAAGGCTGGCGCGGTGATCGCGCCGATTGGCTGGCGGCTTTCTGCCGAGGAGGTCGCCTACATCGTAGATGACGCGCAATCGGCTCTGTTGTTTGTCGGGCCGGAGTGCGTTGCGGCGGCTGAAGCGGCCGCAGAAAAAAGCCAAGCAGGGCCGAAGATTATCGCGATGGAAGCCGGCGCTCACGCGCATCCGGTGTTCGAAGCGTGGCGCAATGCGCATCCGGCGGAAGATTTGAATATTAGCGTGACGCCGCAAACGACCGCGCTGTTGCTTTATACGTCGGGTACGACGGGGCGGCCGAAGGGCGTCATGCTCACGAGCGCCAACATTTTGCGGTCCAGGCGCCATCTTGCCGAAGCGAAGCTGGGCTGGAACGAATGGCAGGAAGGTGAGGTCAGCTATTGCGCCATGCCTGTCGCGCACATTGGCGGCACGGGCTGGTGTTTGGTCGGGCTGATTAACGGCGTAAAGAACGTCGTGGCGCGCGACTTCAATCCGATGGAGGCGCTGGAGGCTATTTCGCGCGAGCGCATCGCGAAGATGTTCATGGTGCCGGCGGCTTTGCAGTTCGTCATTCGCATGCCTCGCGCGCGCGAGATCGACTATTCGAGCCTCACGCACATTCTCTATGGCGCATCGCCGATGCCGGTCGATCTCTTGCGCGAGTGCATGGAGGTGTTCGGCTGCGGGTTCGTGCAGCAATACGGCATGACCGAGACGACCGGCACGGTGACCTATCTGCCACCGCAGGATCACGACCCGAAAGGCAATCAGCGCATGCGCTCGGCCGGGTTGCCGATGCCGGGTGTTGAGATGGCGATCTTCGATGCGGACGGAAAGAGATTGCCGCCGAACGAGAGCGGCGAAATTGCCACGCGCTCGGCGGCGAACATGAAGGGTTACTGGCGCAAGGATGAGGCGACGGCGGCGACGATTGATAACGACGGTTGGCTGCGGACCGGAGACGCCGGCTACATCGATGAAGATGGTTATGTCTACATTCAGGACCGGATCAAAGACATGATCATCACCGGTGGTGAGAACGTCTATCCGGCGGAAGTCGAGAACGCGGTGCACGGACATCCGCACGTGGCGGAGGTCGCTGTAATCGGTGTTCCGGATGCCACCTGGGGTGAGAGCGTTAAAGCGATCGTGGTGCCGAAGCCGGGCGTGACGCCGGATGCGGACGACATCATCGCGTTCACCCGCTCGCGCATCGCGCACTTCAAAGCGCCGCGCACCGTAGATTTTCTCGCGACACCGCTGCCGCGCAGTACGAGTGGGAAGATTTTGCGGCGCGAATTGCGCGAGCCGTATTGGGCGGGGAAGGATCGCCGCGTTAACTAACGCTGGACGAGCGCATCAACCTTACTTTTGATTTATGCGTGCGGCGCGCGAATTGCATTTGCCTGGGCGCCATTCGCGCATAGTCCCTGTGGGCTATACGAACATTTCGAACACAAGGGAGACCGCTGTGGGGTCGCCGCCGAATCTTGACGTTTATGCGTGCCCGAAATGCGCCGGCGCGTTGTCTTATGTGCCTGCAGAAGATGCAGGCGCCGAAGCGCGCGGCGTTTTGAGCTGCGAGCAAGCGCACTCCTATCCTGTCAACGTCATTCCGCGCTTCGTGCAGGATGAGGGCTACACCAGCAATTTCGGCAAGCAGTGGGCCGAGTTCCGCCAGACCCAAGTCGATAGCGCGACGGGCAACACGGAATCTCGCGACCGCTTCTTCAATGGAACCGGCTGGCCGGCCAACATGGCAGGCGAGACCATCCTTGAGGCAGGCTGCGGTTCGGGACGTTTCACCGAGATCATGCTCGGCACTGGCGCGCGCGTGATGTCGTTCGACTACAGCGTGGCTTCGGATGTGACGCACGATTCGTTTGCGTCGAAAGGCGCGAACGTCTCCCAAGCTAGCATCTACGAGATGCCGTATCGCAAGGGCTCGTTCGACCGCGTGTTTTGCTATGGCGTCATCCAGCATACGCCGGACGTGAAGAAGTCGTTCTTCAATCTCGTTGAGATGGTGAAGCCGGGCGGCGAGATTGCCGTTGATGTGTACGACGCGTGGAAGTGGATCTTCCATTCGCGCTACCGCGTGCGGTGGTTCACCAAGCGGATGAACCAGGAAAAGCTGCTTGAGTGGTGCCGCAAGATTGTGCCGGCGTACATGAAGGTCATGCCGCCGTTGCATCCGTACAATCAGATCTTCGTGCCGATCAAAGATTATCGCGGCGCGCGCCCTGGATTCACGGAAGAGCAGCTGGTCGAGTACAGCATCCTCGATACCTTCGACATGCTGGCGCCTGAGTACGATCAGCCGAAGAGCCGGGGTACGATGCGCCGCTGGTGCAAAGAAGCCGGCTTAACCGACGTGCACATCCAAGTCGGCGGCAATGGCCTTGAACTTCGTGCGCGCAAGCCGGCAACCGCCGAAGCGGTGGTTGTGCCGAGCAAGCGCGATCCTGAAGTGGCCGAGACGGTCGCTTAGGCGCGCAGCGCGTTTTACCAAGGCGTGATGGCATCGCCGATGCGCTGGCCCCAATTGGGGCGCTGCACGGCGCTGATCGAGCCGCGGCCGCCGTACGAGATGCGCGCCTCGGCGATCTGCGTGTGATTGATGCGGTTGCGCGCGGTGACGTCTTCGGGACGGATGATGCCGCTTACCGTGAGTTCGCGCAGTTCACCGTTGATGCGCACTTCTTGGCGCCCGGCGAGCACGAGATTGCCGTTCGGTAGGCGATCGACGATCACGGCGGCGACAGTGAGCTCGATCTTTTCTTCGCGGTTGATCGCGCCGGTGCCGTTGTGGCTGCTGTCCGCGTCGGCGCTGATCATGTTCGAGGGATCGAAGGCGCTGTTGAACACTTGGCCGACAGCCGTTTCCAGGCCGAAGAAGTTGCCTACGCCGGCCGACGTCGATGCAGAGCGCTGACGGTTCGAAGAATTGCTGAGTTCGGCGCTGTCATCGATTTCGATTTCGACGGTGATTATGTCGCCGATGACCGCGGCGCGCCGGTCGTTGAAGAAGCTGCGTGAGCCGGTGCGCCACAGCGAATTGGCTTGGCCGGGCTCGTAGGCGACGGCTTCAGGTTGCGGCATTGATTGGTGTTGGCCGCCGGTCAGGGCGGCTGGCGTGCCCACGGCGTGGAGTTGCGGCGGTCCCAACGCTTGGCGCGCGGCGTTGTAGGCAACGCCCGGCGCGGCGAGCGCATCGCGCGAGATGTCGGCCGTGTCGATGCTGGCGCAGCCACTGGCGCCGACGGCGAGAGCGAGGAGGGCGATCGTACGCATGGAATTGTCCTTGCTCATGGATTGGCTCGCGCGGCGCCGGGGCCGGTGACGACGGCGTCGATGGTGCGGTTCGAGCTGGTGTTGATGAGGCGGATGCCCTGGCCGACGGCGCCATCTTCAAGCGCGCGGGCGCGCATGTTTAGCGACATGCCGGGCATCTGATAGACGAGATTGACGAAGTCGCCGCGGCGGACAGCTGCGTCTGCGACTTCGCGCGCCCCCGACGTTGCCGGGATTGTTGCGCGCGCGCCGCCTGGGCGGATCACTTGCACGGCGTTGACGCCCGGCGGCGGCGTGAAGTCGAGACCCGCAGCGGACGCGGCGGCTGAGAGCATGCTCATTTGCAGCGAGCCGACTTGGCCCGCTCGCGGCGCCGGCGAGAGCGCGCGGCCGGCGACGTTCGACGGCAAACCTTCGAACACATCGCCCATGGTGACGGCCGGGCCATTGGCCTCGATGCGCGGACGCAAGCTGACGGTTTGCGCGTGCGCAAATCCAGCAGAGCAAACGAAGTAGAGGCAGATGGCGACGCAGAGACGAACAAGCATAATCTACCTCCTCAGCGCAGTTGCGTGGTGGATTGGAGCATTTCGTCTGCGGCGGTGATAACGCGCGCGTTCATTTCGTAGGCGCGCTGCGCGACGATCAGTGACGAGATTTCCTCGACCGCGTTGACGTTCGACATTTCGAGGAAGCCCTGCATCAGCGTGCCCATGCCCGGCGAGCCAGGGGTTGCCGTGGTCGCCGTGCCGGAGGCGGGCGTTTCCAGGAACAGGTTGTCGCCGATCCCTTCGAGGCCGGCTGGATTGATAAAGCTGGCGATCTCAAGCTGGCCGATCTGTTGCGGATCGGTCTGGCCGGCGAGCGTTACCTCGACGACGCCGTCGCGCGTGATCTGAATTGCGGTGGCTTCAGTGGGAACGGTGATGGACGGTTCGATAGGGTAGCCGTCAGTCGTGACCATCTGGCCTTCCGCATTCACGGCGAGGTTGCCCGCGCGTGTGTAGCCGGTTTGACCAGACGGCATCGTGACTTGGAAGTAGCCGCGGCCATTGATCGCGAGATCATACGGATTGTTGGTCGCACTCATGCCGCCTTGCTCGGTGATGCGGCCGACCGCATCGGTGCGAACGCCAACACCGATCTGGATGCCGAGCGGCAACACGCTGCCCGAAGCCGATGATGTCGAGCCGGGACGCTCCATGTTTTGGTAGAGCATATCCTGGAATTCGGCGCGCTGGCGCTTGAAGCCCGTCGTGTTCATGTTCGCGATGTTGTGCGAAATGACGTCGACGTTGAGCTGTTGCGCCTGCATGCCGCTGGCGGCGATCGATAGTGCACGCATTGGGACTAGTCCTATCTACCGAGCTGTTGGATCGCGCGTTGACGCAATTCATCCGCACCCGAAACAATTTTGGCTGCGGATTGATAAGCGCGCGATATTTCGATGAGCCTCGTGAGCTCCACGACAGGGCGGACGTTCGAGCCTTCAATCGCGCCTTGCAGCACGACCCCCTCGAACTCACCCTGTGTTTGACCTTGCGCGTCCCAAAGGTTGTCCCCGACCTTTGAGAGCGCGCCTGGGGCAGCGAAATTCGCCACACCGATGCGGCCGGCTTCTACACCAGCCACACTTATTGCGCCGTCGCGTCCGATCGTCGGGCTTTCGCCCTGCGGATCGAGCACGATCGGCGCCCCCCCGGAGTTAAGAACGGCGCGACCATCGCTGGTGACGAGCCGTCCATCCCCCGTAAGCGTAAACGCGCCATCGCGCGTATAAAGTGGCCCGCTAGGGCCTTGAACCATGAAGAAGCCGCTGCCCTCGATTGCGACGTCGAGCGTATTGCCCGTCATCTCGATCGGGCCTTGCTCCATGTAGTGAACGACGCCGATGTCGCGAACGAAGCGGATGTCGCGCGGATTTTCATCGGCGTGCGCGGCAGTCTGATCGGCTTCCTCAAGCAGCAGGCCATCGGCCTTGAAACCTGACGTCGCGACGTTGGCCAGATTGTTGGCGGCAACGTCCATCCGTCTTTGCAGGACGCGTTGCGTCTGCAGGCCGAGCATGAGGGCGTTATCCATACCCGTTAACTACGCAAGGCGCGTGCCAACGCTTAATCGCTTTGTTTTCAAGGGTGACGGCGGTCAGGTTTGGTGAATGCCGGGCTCGATTCTGCCGGGCGGACGGCAAATTTTGCCGATCCTCAATCCCTTCTTAACCACGTCACCCCACGAAGGACGCAGGTTAACGCGCGAGCGATTCACGGATGTTCGGCAAAGGCAAAAAGAAAAAGGGCGACAAGCCGGAGGCTGAAGAAGCCGAAGGCGCAGCGCCGTCCACCGAGGGCGGCGAACGCGGCGAAGGCGCTGAGGGCGAGGCGACCGCCAAGAAGAAGATGTCGGGCAAGAAACTCGTCCTTTTTATTATCTTGCCTGCGGTGCTCGTGCTTGGCGGCGGCGGCGCCGCTGCATTCTTGTTGCTTGGCGGCGGCGGCGAGCAACACGCCGAAGCGAACGAGGGCGAGGGCAAAGCCAAGGGCGGCCACGGCGAAGCCGAAGGCGCTGGTGAAGCGGTGCCGGGTCCGAACGGCACGACGATCATGCATGGCGACGACGTTGTCTTTGTCACGCTGCCGGAAATGCTGGTGAACATTCAAGGCCCCGAAGGCCGGCCGGCGTTTTTGAAGCTGACATTGACGCTTGAAGCGCCGGACGACGCCACGGTAGCGGCGCTCGGCGAGCACATTCCGCGCGTCACTGATCAGTTCAATGGCTTCCTGCGCGAATTGCGCACGGACGACCTTGCGGGTTCGGCCGGCGCTTATCGGTTGCGGCTTGAGTTGCTGCGGCGTGTGAACATCGTGATTGCGCCGATGCAGGTCAATGCGGTGCTCATCGAAGAAATGCTGGTGCAGTAAATGAGCGCTGAGCCGGCTGCATCTGACGATAAGGAGTGGGCGACAGCCGACGCCGCCAATGATGGCGGCGGCGCCCCCCCTGAGCGCATTCTCAATCAGGACGAGATCGATAGCCTGTTGGGCTTCGGTCTTGGCGATGATGAGACTGCGAGCCGCACCGGTGTTCGCGCCATCATCAATTCGGCGCTGGTGTCGTACGAACGCCTGCCGATGCTGGAAATTGTCTTTGACCGCTTGGTGCGGTTGATGACGACGAGCCTGCGTAACTTCACGTCCGACAACGTCGAAGTCAGTCTCGATCAAATCAGCTCGGTGCGGTTTGGCGATTATTTGAACTCGATTCCGCTGCCGGCGATCATTGCCGTCTTCCGTGCGCAGCAGCTGGATAACTTTGGTCTCGCCACTGTCGATTCGTCGCTGATTTATTCGATTGTCGACGTGCTGTTGGGCGGGCGGCGCGGGGCGGCCGCGACGCGGGTTGAGGGGCGTCCATACACGACGATCGAGCGCACGTTGGTGACGCGGATGATCGAGGTCGTCCTCAACGATGCGCGCCAGGCGTTTGCGCCGCTGACGCCGGTCGATTTTACGCTCGATCGCATCGAGACAAATCCACGCTTCGCGGCGATCGCGCGTCCGGCAAATGCTGCGATCATTGTTAAGCTGCGCATCGACATGGAAGATCGCGGCGGCAAACTGGAATTGCTGTTGCCGTACGCGACGCTCGAACCGATCCGGAAGATGCTGTTGCAGCAATTCATGGGTGAGAAGTTCGGCCGCGACAATATTTGGGAGGGCCACCTCGCGAGCGAGTTGTGGAACACCAAACTTGAAGTCCGCGCGGTGCTCGACGAGCACAAAGAGCCGTTGAGCAAAGTTCTCAATCTGAAAGTTGGCGACACATTGATGCTCGATGCGCCGCCGGATGCGCCGGTGGCGCTGAAGTGCGGCATCGTGGATCTGAGTGTCGGGCGCGTAGGCCGCATGGGCCAGAGCCTCGCAGTGCGCGTCGAAAAACCAATCAGCCCGGCCCTGCAACAGGTCGTGAAGAAATTAGGAGGCGGCACATGAGCCCCATCACTCTCGCTATCGAAGTCGTTCTCGCAGTGCTGCTCGCGGTCTGCCTGTTCTACTTCTGGCGCCTTGATCAGAAGCTGCAGGCGCTGCGCACTGGCCAAGACGGCGCGCTGCGTGCTGCCGCCGAACTGGCGCAGGCCACGGCGCAGGCAGAAGCGGCTGTCCGCGCGATGCGCTCAACCGCGCAGGATGCCGGGCGCGATCTACAGGCGCGTATCAACGATGCGTGCGCGACTGCGGATCGCCTGGGGCTCGGCGCGGGGCGCATGCGTTCGTCGGCTGATGCCGGCGGCGCCGTTCGCGGCAGGATGTAATGACCAAGAAGAAACAAGCCTCGAAGGGCGCATCCGTGCGCTTGATGCCGGCGGTGATGGTCACCGTCGCGGCGGTGCTCGGCCTTAAAGCTGTGGCGATGGCCGAGAGCGTCGCTGAAACAGTTGCCGAAGCGGGGCACGATCAGCCGGCGACAACCAGCGCCGCGCATGGCGAGGAGACGACTGCCGCCACGACGACAGCCGCGGCTCAGTGCGAAGCGCCGTCGCTGGCGGAAATGGCCGGCCTGAGCCAAGCGGAAGTGCAGGTGCTGCAAGCGTTGGGTGCGCGGCGGATAGAACTCGATGCGCGCGGTGAGGCGATGCAAACGCAGGATGGCCTGATGCTCGCCGCTGAGCAGCGCTTGAGTGAGCGTGTGGCTGAGCTGCGTGCGCTTGAAACGCACGTCAACGATCTGCTGGGTCAACTTGACGAAGCGCAGGAAGAGCGGCTGACGGCGCTTGTCGATGTCTATCAGCGCATGCGCGCCAAGGATGCGGCGACAGTGTTCGACGGCCTCGAAGACGACGTGTTGGTGCAGGTCGCCAGCCGCATGAGGCGGCCGAACTTGGCTGAAGTCATGGGCCGGATGGAGCCGACGCGCGCACGTGAGCTGACGCAATTGCTCGCGGATCGTGCGCGGCCGCCGACGAACGGCAACGAATTGCTCAGCCGCGCGCGTGGGACCACGCCTGCGGCTGCTCCCTAAACCAGCGCTTAACCGCGACCGGAGAGATTAAATCCAACTCAACGCATGAAGTTCTCGCGCTCTCCGTTCGCGATTGCGGCAGCCGCCGTGATCGCTGCACCACCTGCGGTGGCGCAGCCGATGCAGCTTACGCCGCAGGCGGAAGCGCCTGCGCCTGCCGAAGCGCACACCGCGCCGCCTGTGCCGCCGCCTGTTGTTGCGTCGCCAACGCCTGCACCGACGGGTGAGCCTACCGATTTGCGCGGTCCGAGCGGCCCGCTCCCGAGCAGTGTTGATCTGGCGCTGACAGCGCCGCCTTCACCGCCCGCACCGCCGCCGCCACCACCGCCGCCTCCCGCTGCGCCGCCCGCGCCGCCGCCGCCTCCACCTCCGCCGGCGCCGCCGCGCATGGCGTCCGTGCCGGATGCGACCGTGACTGTCGGGGCGCAGGGCGATTACACGCGCCTCGCATTTCGCTTTGCCGGGCCGACCACTGTCACGCCGCTACAGCAGGGCAATCGCCTCGATCTGCGGTTCTCGCGTGCGGCGGATATGGACATTGCCGAATTGCGCGCATCGCCGCCGCGGTTTGTGCGCGAAGTGCGCCGCGTCAGCGCGGCCGGCGCGCCTGTGCGCTTGCAGATCACGCTCGAGGCTGGCGTGCGCCAGCGTCACTTTGTCGATGGCGATCGCGTTGTCGTGGACTTGCTGCCGCCGGAAGAGGGCGTTGAGCAAACTGTTGCGGCCAATGGCGAGACCACGAACGCGCCGGCGCCAGCGCGTCCGTCCGTAACCGGCACGGGCCGTGTGCAATTGGTCGAAGGCGCGAACGATACGCGCATCACGGTGACATGGCCTGCTTCAGCGCGCGCGGCAGCATTCCGGCGCGGCGAAGCGATCTGGCTGTTGTTCGATGCGACGGGGCGGATGGACATGAGCGGCATCAGCCGCGTTGGCCGCCGCCACCAGGACGTGCAGGTGGTGCAAGGGCAAGGCGTCGTCGGTCTGCGCATTCCGGCCCCACCGGAAATGCAAGTTTCTGCAAGCGCGGAAGACAATGCCTGGACGTTCACACTGGCGGCGCGCGCCACGCCGCCAACCTCTGCGCAGCTGACACGCGAAGTGAGCCCTGACGGCCGCGGACGCATGACGGTGAACTTCGGCCGCGAAGGCGTTGTGCGCTGGATCAATGACCCGGAGATCGGCGATCGCATCGCTGTTGCGTTGCTTGGCGGCCCGGCGCGCGGGGTGATGACGCGGCGTGCGACGATGGAAGCGGCTGTGTTGCCGGCGGCGCATGGCGCGGTGATTGAGACGCGCGCCGACGATGTAACCGCGATCTACGCCAATGGCACGCTGACGATTTCGCGCGGCGACGGGCTGATTGCGGCGACGGCCGAGCAATCCCAACTCGCGGCGGATGTCAGCGCCGCGATGATCGAAGGCGCGTCCGGCGCCGAGGCGATGCATCCGGAAACGGCGCAGAACTTGGTCGAGGTGCGCGAACGCATCGATCAAATGATGCGCCGCGCGGCTGATGAAGGCGTTGCTGAGGGCGCGCCTGTTGAAGCCCGCATGGAGCTGGCACGCTATCTGCTGGAGAACGAGCTTGCAGCCGAAGCGCTCGGCGCGCTGCGCATCGTTGCGATCAATCAAGGTGAACTGGTCGAACTCGATCCTGAGTATCGTTTGCTGCGCGGTGCGGCGAACGTGATGATGGGCCGCGTTCACGCCGCGCAGCAGGATCTGACTGCCTCGGCGCTAATGAACAATCCGTCAGCGGCGTTGTGGCGCGGGTACGCGGCGGCGCTGCAGCAGAATTGGGCCGATGCACGGCGCGAGCTTGAGCGCGGCGCGGGCGGCATGGAAGAGCATCCGCCGGCATGGCGCGCGCGCTTCCAAGTTGCGCTCGCTGAATCGGCGATGCAGCTCAATGACTTTGCCGCTGCTGAAGCGGCGGCGCGGGCGGCGATGGCCGAAGCGCCGGACCAAGCGTTGCGGTTGCAAGCGCGATTGATCGAAGCGCGGGTGATCGAGGCGCGTGGTGATCCGGCGCGTGCACTCACCATGCTCGATGAACTATCCCGCACGCGCGACGAGGAAACCGCAGTGCGCGCGCAGGTGGAAGCGATCCGTATTCGCCGCGCCACCGGCGTGATGACCCCGAACGACTCGATTGAGCTTTTGGAAGCCTTGCGGTTCCGCTGGCGCGGCAATTCCACCGAACTCACGATCGTTGGCATGCTTGGCGATACATATTCGGAACTCGGCCGCTGGCGCGAAGCGCTTTCGACGATGCGCATCGCCGCCGATCGCTTCGCGACCGATCCGGCGACGCGGCAGTTGCGCGCCGATATGTCGACCTTGTTTGAGCGACTTTTCCTCGACGGCGAGGCGGACCAGCTTGAGCCGATACAGGCGCTTGGCCTCTTCTACGAATTTAGCGACCTGACGCCGGTTGGGCCGAACGGCGACCGCATCGTGCGCTTGCTTGCTGGCCGCTTGGTGCATGTCGATCTGTTGGAGCAAGCGGCGCAATTGCTTCAGCACCAGGTCGATGAGCGGTTGCAGGGCGTTGGCAAATCGCAGGTCGCTGCCGATCTTGCCGCGATTTATTTGATGGACCACAAGCCGGATCGCGCGCTTGTCGCGCTTGCTGGCTCGCGGCAGCCGAACATCTCGGCGACGTTGCAAGCGGATCGCCGCATTCTTGAAGCGCGCGCATTGCTTGACCTTGGCCGCCTTGATGCAGCGACCGAGATGGTTGAGCGTGATCGCAGTGAAAATGCGCAGCGCGTGCGGGCTGAGGCTGCGTGGCGCGCACGCGACTGGCAGCGCGCGGCGGTGGAGCTTCGCACTGTGCTGGCGGCGCGCAATCGTTCGCAGCCGCTCGATGAGCATGGCCGCCAAGTTGTGTTGCGCACCGGCGTGGCGTTGACGTTGGCGGGGGACGACGCAGGCGTGCGCACGCTCTATCGCGAATATGCGGGCGACATGGCCAACACGGCTGAAGCGGATGCATTCGAAATCGTTGCGGCGGGCATCACCGCGGATGGCGCCGCGATCCGTGACGTTGCGCGTGCGGTGGCGCGTACAGATTTGCTCGGCCGCTTCCTTGATCGCGTGCGTTCGCGCATGACCGAACAGGCGGCGCAAACTGCGGCCAACGCGCCTGCAGCTCCGGCGCCTGCAGCGCCGCCTACGCAACAACCTGCGCCGCAGGCGGCATTGCCCAATACACCCGAGCCGCACGGCGCTGGCGCCTAGTCCGAACGCAGGCGAACGCTGCGTGACCGTTTCTGCTTTACAAGTCGCGCCGCACTCGGCGTCATGGGCGCATGGCGGCTTCTATTTCGGTGATCATCCCAACGCTCGATTCCGCGCGGCATCTGCCGCGTGCGCTTCCGCCTTTGGTCGACGGAATGGCTGAAGGGCTGATCCGCGAAGTCATCGTCAGTGACGGTGGCTCGCACGATGAGACATTGGAAATTGCCGACGCGGCGGGTTGCACGGTGGTTTCCGGCGAGCCGGGGCGGGCCAACCAATTGATCAGGGGCGCAGCGCGCGCGAAGGGCAAGTGGCTGCTCTTTCTGCATCCGCAGACGGCGCTGGCGCGTGGCTGGACAGAAGAGGTGCAGACGTTCTTCTCATTTTCGGAAGGGCGTAAGCGCGCGGCTGTCTTCAAGCTCGCATTCAACGACAAATCAGCCAAGGGCGCGTTGTTCTGGGCGCGGCTTCGCACGCAGGTGATGAAGACGCCGCATGGCGATCAGGGGCTGCTGATCTCGCGCTTCTTATACGACGGCCTAAGCGGCTATCGCGACATGCAGCACGAAGACATCGATTTCGCGCGCCGTATTGGCGCGAAGCGTCTGGTGTTCTTGGAGACTGAGGCCGTGACGAGTGCGGATGCATATCGGCGCACGGCAAACGCTGCTGCGAGCATCGGTATTTTGGCACGTCATTTTTTGGGCGCGGACCCTGTCGACCTTGCGCAGCGCTAGCGCTGCGCAACGCGTTGATCGAGCGGCGTGTAAAGCGCGGGTGCGCCGGACGCGAGACGATCCAGTTCCGGTGTTGGCTGCCCATAACGCTTACGGCAAAGCGCCATGTGCGAAAGTGAGCGCTCGGCATAGTCGCGGCTTTCGGCGCGCGGCATCATTTCCAGAACCAAAAGCGGATCGAGATCGGCAGGCTGCGTTGCGAGCCAGCGTGACAGCCAGCCCGGTCCGCCATTGTACGCGGCAAAGACGCGGCCGAGATCGCCGTCATTGTGAAACTCGGTCATCAACCACTGCAGGTAGTCCTGGCCGAGGCGCATGTTGAGACCGGGCTCGAACAGCGGCGCAGGTGCGCGGCGATAATTGTGCGAGCGATCCATGTCGCGCGCGGTTGAAGGCAGCAACTGCATCAAGCCGCGTGCGTTCGAGACGCTGACGGCTTTGGGGTTGAAGTAGCTCTCTTGGCGAACGATGGCGTAGATCAGCGCGCGATCGAGCGAGAAGCCGTTTTCCGGTTCGAACGATGTGGTTGGGCAGAAGCCGGCTGCTACCTCGCGGCCGCCAAATTCGGCGACGCGCAATTGCGCGGCCGGGGCTTCGAGCGCGATGGCGAGCGCGAGGAAGGCGCGGTCATCGGCGGGATCGAGATCGGCGTGCAGACGGCGCAATTCCGATTCAACCTCAGAGAGGCGGCCGAGTTGTGCGAGCGCTGTGGCGCGGCGTGCGCCGGGATAGCGCTCGATGAGGCGCGTGATTGAATCGTCGGTGATCTCCGGCGGCGCAAATTCGAGCGAGCTGTCGCGACCGAGTTGGGTTTCTGCGAGTTGACCGTAAAATGTCCACGGACGTTCGGCGGCGGCTTCGAGGTGCTGCGTCACACCGCGCGTTTCGCCAGCGGCAAGACGCGAACGCGCCGCCCAATAATGTACGCCAGCCCGGGCCCAGCCGCCGTGATGCTGCCACTGCGCAGAGGCTTCAAACTGACGAACCGCCTCGACGTAATCATGCGCGCGATAAGCGATGAGGCCGAGCTGCCATTGCGCGACGCCGCTGCGCGGACCGCCGACTTGTCCTTGCGCGATGTCGCGTGCTGCTTCGAAATCAGCGGAGCCCATGCGTTCGTGGACGCGCTCTATTGCGGCGCGTGCAGAGGCGCTGTCGCCGGAGATCGCTGGAGGTGTGCCAGGTAAGGTGCGGCCACGGCCTGCAACCGGGCTAGGCGCGCGCGTGCCAGCGCGGCGTGCGCGGCGCGAGCGCGAATCCATGGCGCGGTCATAGACGGCCGGGGCCATGCCGTACTCGCCGTAGCGGTTGAGCCAGCCCGAATAGTCGCTCCAGCTGGCGCGATAGGAGCGCGACAGCAGCATGCGGCCCCGGACTGCGCCGTCCAGGACATCGTCGTTGGCGCGGGAGAGGGCGGTTCCAACGTCGCGCCAATTGCCGGCGTCGATGGCTTCGAAGGCGGCGCGGTAGGCCGTTTCGTCCTGTTCGGTGAGGACCAAAATGCGCGGCTCGGCCTGCGCCGCGGGCGCGACGATGGCGGCGACGGAGAAAGCGGCGAAGGCGTAGCGCAACGTCATTCGGGGCTCGTCGTTCTGAATTCTTAGGGATGAGCCGCCCGCTCAACGCCCAGCTCCTCGAGCCACGCTTCAGCGAACAGCAGATCCGACCATGCCAGCCGCTTCTGCTGCGGCCGACCCAGGAGATATGCGGGATGAAGCATGACCATCGCGTTGACGGGGGCCTTCAAGCCCCCACGGTTGCAGGTCAGCTTCCGACCCCGGAGTTTCATCACCGTGTCTTCGCGCTGGAGCACTGAATTTGCCGCGGCTTTCCCCATAACGATCAACAACTTGGGCTGGTTGAGCTCAATCAGGCGCTCGACGAACGGCAAACAGGAGAGGGCCTCGCCCTGGGTTGGGTCGCGGTCGCCTGGGGGGCGCCAAAATATTGTGTTTGAAATCAGAATATTGGCTTTGCGATCGAGCCCAATCGAAGCCAGCATACGGTCCAGCATTTGACCTGACGGGCCGACGAACGGCTTGCCTTGCTCGTCCTCGTCTTTTCGTGGGGCGTCACCCAGGATCAGGATCGGGGCGCTTTCCACGCCGTCGGAAAAGACGGTATTGCGAGCCGTCGCCCTCAGGGCGCAGCCTTCGAATTTATCCACAGCCGCACGGAGCTCGGCGACGCTGGAGGCGGCTGCGGCGAGCGCGCGAGCAGTGTTTACAGCGTCGTCTGCGGGCTGGAGCTTGGCCTTTGGCCTGGCTTTGGGCGCCGGCGGCTCGATCTGGAAGGGTACGCGCGCGGGCAGCGCCTGGTTCTGGACGCGCGGCTCAGAGGCCGCTGCCGGGCGCGCCGTGAACACAGCTTCCGCGTCGTCCATGTCCACACCCGCTGCCCGCCAAAAAGCGAGCAGCGCGCGCGCGGCATCTTGCGAGGCGGCGGTGTTCTCCATCGCTCTGTTATGAACGGACTCGGGCGAATCGCCAAAGCGACGCGAGCAGCTTGCACCTCATCGCATCCGCTTTGATAAACGCCGTGAACAACGTGAAGGGATGGAAATGGCCGAGGAAGCCCCTGAACGCGAAGCGATGGAGTACGACGTCGTCATCGTCGGCGCGGGGCCTGCTGGCCTTTCCGCTGCGATACGTCTGAAACAACTCGCCGCCGCGGCTGGAAGCGAAGTCAGTGTTGCTGTGCTGGAGAAGGGCGCCGAAGTCGGCGCGCATATTCTCTCCGGCGCGGTGATCGATCCGTGCGCGCTGAATGAGTTGATCCCGGACTGGAAAGAACGCGGCGCGCCGCTTGAGACGCCAGTCACCGACGATCAGTTCAGGATTTTGGGACCGGCAGGCTCGGCGTCGCTGCCGATGTTCCTGATGCCGCCGCTGTTCAACAATCACGGCAACTACATCGTCTCGCTCTCGAACGTGACGAAGTGGCTAGCGACGCAAGCTGAAGAGCTTGGTGTTGAAATTTATCCGGGCATGGCGGCGTCAGAGCCGGTGTTCGATGCGAGCGCCGCGCTAAAGGGTGTTGTGGCCGGCGTGTTCGGCATCGGTAAGGACGGACATAAAAAGCCTGATTATCAGCCAGGGATGGAGCTGCACGGCAAATACGTGTTCATCGCTGAAGGCGTGCGTGGCTCGCTGTCGAAAGTGATCCAGAACAAGTACGACCTTTGCGCCAACAGCGATCCGCAGAAATTCGGCATCGGCATCAAAGAACTTTGGGAAGTGCCGGCGGCGCAGCACAAGCCGGGCTTGGTGTTGCACACGGTGGGTTGGCCGCTCGATGACAACACAGGCGGCGGCTCGTTCATGTATCACTTCGGCGATCGCCAAGTGTACGTGGGCTATGTCGTTCACCTGAACTACAAGAACCCCTACATCTCGCCGTTCGACGTTTTCCAGCAGCACAAATTGCATCCGGAAATTCGCACGCATATCGAAGGCGGCAAGCGTCTCGCCTACGGCGCGCGCGCGATCACCGAAGGCGGCCTGCAATCGGTGCCGCGGCTTGCGTTTCCGGGCGGCGCCTTGATCGGGTGCTCGGCGGGCTTCGTGAACGTGCCGCGGATCAAGGGCAGCCACAACGCGATGAAGTCGGGCATGCTCGCGGCGGAAGCTGCGTTCGATGCGCTCTCACATGGCCGCCAGCGCGATACGCTCGAAGTGTACGACGAAAGCTATCGCACCAGTTCGATCCGCAAGGATCTGTTCGGCGTGCGTAACGCGAAGCCAATGTTGTCGCGCTTCGGTACGTTCTGGGGCGGCGTCGTTGGCATGTTCGACATGTGGACGACGACATTGCTCGGCGGCTTCTCGTTCTTTGGCACGCTGAAGCACGGCAAGACCGACGCTGCTTCCACCGGCAAAGCCAAGGACTTCAAGCCGATCGCGTATCCAAAGCCGGACGGCGTCCTCACTTTCGACAAGCTAAGCTCGGTCTATCTCTCGAACACCAACCATGAGGAAGATCAGCCGGCGCACTTGACGCTGAAGGACCCGACCATTCCGATCCGGGTGAATCTCCCCGAATACGCCGAGCCAGCGACACGATATTGCCCGGCTGGCGTGTACGAAGTGCTCTACGATGAGGCAGGGGGTAATCCGCGCTTTCAGATTAATGCTCAAAACTGCGTTCACTGCAAAACGTGCGATATTAAAGACCCCAGCCAGAATATAAATTGGGTGACGCCCGAAGGTGGCGGTGGGCCGAACTACGCCAACATGTAGCTGCATCCTGCGAAGGCAGGAGAAAGGACGAAAGAATGCGTTGGGCCTTACTGGCGGCGAGTGTTGCGGCGGCGGCGATCACGGCGAATGGCGCGTGGGCGCAAGACGCGAAGCGAGAGCCAGCGGCACAACAATCGCGCGCGGATCAAACCAGTGGCGCTCCCTTCGCAGCGCTGCTGGCCACGTCCCCGCCTAACGCGGCCGTCGATCGCACCTACGAGACGCCGGAAGCGGCGCTGCTCGAAGCTGACGTTGATTATCTGGTGCGCGAAGGCCATCGCGCTGTCGCGCGCAACGACGAGGACGGGCTTTGGTACGCGGCAGCCTTCGCTGACGATCTCGCGGCCGGGCGTACGGCCCAAGCGCGCGTCGTGCTGCAGAATGCACCGGGCGGCATCAACGGCGCGTTCGCAGATATGCTGGAGCCGTTCCTGATCGCAGCGGAGGGCAATGTCGATCGCGCCGTTGAGCGGGTCGATACAGGCGGTGACAATCTTCCGGCCCCGCTGCCAGAAGTTGCGCGGGCGCTGCTGTTTGAATCGGCCGGGCGCTTGCCGGAAGCGGCGGCCGTTTATTCGCTGATGGTTGAGCGGCTGGACACGACGCCGCCTGGCGATGCTGAGCCGCAGACCAGCGCCGAATTCGATCGTGCGTTGAACGCAGCGCGCGTCACGCACGCTGTTTACCGCGCGGCCTTGGTTTCGCACCGGCTCGGCCGCGTGGAAGAGGCGCGGCGTTACTACAATCTCGTGCTTGGCTTTGCGCCGCGCTCCGTCGACGTTCAGGCCAATCTTGTGCGGCTTGATGCAGGCCAGCCGCCGTTCGAAGAACCACTGACGGTGGTCGGCGCCACTGGGCGCTGGATGCTGTTCATTTCGGAATTCCTGACGCAGGCCGAGACGCTTTCGGCGCTCATCGCGCAGCGCGATCCTGAGCAGGGCTTTGCGTCGACGTCGGGCGCGGCGCTGTTGCAGATCGGAACGCTGCTTGCCAACGATTCCGACGATTGGCGCCTCTATGCTGCGCAAGAAACGCTCAATGCAGGCGGCGTCAATGGCGCGCAACGCATCATTGATCAGGTGCCGGCGACGAGCCCGTTTGCGCCAGATGCGGAAATCGTGCGCGCCTCGATTGAGATTGAGCGCGGCAACGATCAAGCCGCGGCCGCCGCCGCTGACCGCGCCCTTGCCGTGGCCGGCAATCGTTGGTCGATCATAGCCTCGGTCGGCGATGTCTATCGCCGCATTGGTCATCCCGATCGCGCCATTCCGGCGTTCGATCGCGCACTGACGCTAACGCAGGCGCCAAAAGATCGCGCCGATGTGTTGGGCTGGCGCGCCTATGCGCATCGCTTCGCCGGCAATCTTCGTGCAGCCACCTCTGACATGCGCGCTGCGTATGAAGCGGACCAAAGCGTCGATACGCGGCTGCTTTATGTTTCGATCCTGATGGATGATCCGGCGGCGTGGAGCGACGGCATCGCGATGGCGCGCTCGCTGTTTGCGGAGCAGCCGGATTCGGTGATGCGCCTGAATGCGCTGGGCTATGCGTTGATCCAGCGTCCGGAAGGTCTTGAAGAAGGCTATCGCTTGTTGTGGCGTGGTTTCAACTACGGTCAGACTGATTATGCGGTGGTCGATAGCTTAGGTTGGGCCTACTACCTGCATGGCCATTTCGACCAAGCGCGTGCGCTGATTGAGCGCGCGAACGATCTTTCGAGCCATGATCCGAACTCGGAAATCTTGGATCACTTGGGCGATGTGTATTGGCGCTTGAATCGCCGTGATGAAGCGCGCGCCACGTGGCGTCAGGCGCTAGAAGCGCGGCCGGATGCGATCCGGCGGCGTGACCTGGAGCAGAAGGTCACGCGTGGCCTCACTGCCGCCGCGCCGCGTCAGCGTCCATTGCCGCAAGTCTCGTTGCCGGAAGGTCCGGCGCAGCGGGACGAACTCTAAGTGCGCAGGTTTGCCGTGCTGGCCGCGAGCGTTTGCCTCGCCGCTTGCGCGACGACGCCAGGCACGCCGGTGGCGGAGTCGCGCGCGTATGCGGACTTTCTGATTGGGCGTGTCGCGAATGCGCGCGCGGATCATGCAGCGGCGGCTGATCGTTACTTTGCGGCGCTGGCGCGCAATCCGGGCGATCAATCCTTAGTCGAAGGCGCGCTGGTGTCATCGCTGGCGTCTGGCGACGTCGATCGTGCGCGCCGGGCGGCGCGTATGGCCGATCGTAACGACGCCCCCGCGTATGCGCATATTGTGCGCGCCGCCGAAGCGCTCATTGCTCAGCGTTACGCGCAGGCCGATGCGGAGCTTGATCGCGCCGAGGGCGCGGCCTCTGAAGAATTGCTCGCACGGATGGTGGCGAACTGGGCGAGCGCTGGCGCAGGCAATAGCGAGGGTATAGCGGCTGACTTGGCGCCGCTGGCGTCGATCCGTCCGTACGGCGGCTTGTTTGCGTACCAGCAGGCGATGGTGCTCGATTATTCGGGCCGGCAAGCGGAAGCGTTGGCGGCGTATAACGTTGCGGCGCAGGGTGGCTTGTGGTTGCCGACTGGTGTTGCCCGGCATGCTGATCTGCTGCTGCGAACGGGCGCGCGCGATCAAGCGCTGGCGCTGCTGAGCGGCGAAGGCACGGCTGGCAATCCGGGGCTTGCGGCGATGCGCGCGCAACTTGAAGCGGGTCAGCCCGCGACGTTGGAGCGCCTCACGCCAGCGCGCGGCGCGGCGACCGCCGTTTACGGCATGAGCGCGATCTTTCGCCAGGAACACGACACGACCAACAGTCTTGCGGCGCTGACATTGGCGCTGATGCTCGATCCGGATTTTGACGGCGCGCGTTTGGCGATGGCGCAGCAGCAAGCCGAGCTTGGACATATCGATGTTGCGCGCCGAGTGGTCGGCGAGGTGAGATCAGCTTCACCCTATGCGGCAAGCGCGCGTACGCTGGAAGCTTGGATTGTCTATGACAGCGGCGACAAGGATGGCGGCATCGCTTTGGCGCGCGAGGCCGCGGCTTCCGGCGATGCGCGGGCGCGCCGTTCGCTTGCGGATATGTATCGCGGCGCTAGCCGGTTTGCGGAATCGGAGCCGCTCTATTCCGAATTGATCGCGGCGCAGCCGAACGAGTGGCGCTCGTATTTTTCGCGCGGGGCAGCGCGCGAACGACTTGGGCGGTGGCCAGAGGCGGAAGCGGATTTCCGCCGTGCGCTGGAGCTTTCGCCAGACCAGCCGGATGTTCTGAACTATCTCGGCTACGCTTGGGTCGATCGGGGCGAGAACCTACAACAGGGCCTCGCCATGATCCGGCGCGCTGCCGAAATCCGCCCGATGTCCGGCGCGATCATCGATAGCTTGGGCTGGGCCTATTTTCGGTTGGGCGATTACGCGCAGGCCGTTGACTGGCTCGAGGCTGCGGTTCGGCTTGAGCCCGCCGACGCGACGCTCAACGATCACCTGGGTGATGTGTACTGGCGCCTAAACCGCCGCATCGAGGCGCGCTTTCAGTGGCAGCGTGCGCTGACCTTCGCGCCCGAAAATCCAGATGCCATCCGGCTCAAAATAGAGAACGGGCTGCCTGAAGAGGCCACGCCGCAATCGGCGAACCGATGAGTGTGCGCGTCTTCGCTCCGGCGAAGATCAATCTCACGCTTGAGGTCGGCCGCCCGCGCGCGGACGGATATCATCCGCTGCAAAGCGCTGTCGTGTTTGCCGGGGAGGGAGATTGGGTCGAAGTCTCCGATGCCGAGGCGCTTACGCTTTCGGTCAACGGACCGTTCGCGGCGGCGCTTGGCGCTAGTGATGACAATTTGGTTTTGCGTGCGGCGCGGCTGCTCGACAGCAAACGCGGCGCTGCGCTGACGTTAGAGAAGAATCTGCCGATTGCCTCTGGCATTGGCGGCGGCTCCTCGGACGCGGCGGCGACTTTGCTTGCGTTGAATGCGCTTTGGGGCTTGGGAAAGAGTGTCGATGATCTCTCCCGGCTTGCCGCGTCACTCGGCGCTGATGTGCCGGTGTGTGTGCATCAGCGCAGCGCCTGGATGACCGGCGTCGGCGACGTTGTCACGCCGATTGAAGCGCCGCCACTCGATGCGGTGCTGGTGAATCCCGGCAAGCCGCTGGCGACGCCGCCGGTTTATCGACGCTTCGATGAACTGGAGTTGGGTGCGAATTTCACCGCGCGCAAGCCGCCGGAATGGAGCAGCCGCGAGGCGGTCGTCGCCGACATGCTGCGGTTCGGCAATAATCTGGAGGCGCCGGCCGTCGCATTGATGCCGGAACTCGGAGACTTGCTCGCACTGCTCCGCGCCGATCCGCGCACCGCCTGCGCCGCGCTTTCGGGCAGTGGCGCGACCTGTTTTGCCATCACCAACAGCGCAGCGGACGCTCGCAGCCTTGCCGCCGATCTTGGAGCACGCAACCGTGATTGGTGGCTTCGCCCCACTACGCTAGGCCGCGCTTGAACCGTCCGCTACCGCGTGGGATAGCCCGAGCGGAAAGAGGCGACGCGTGATCCTGGACTTGGCCCTAGTCGTCGCAGTGGCGTTCGCCGCTAGCCTCATCGTGTGCCTTGCCATGATTTGGATTGGGCCCGTCGACGCGCCCAACGAGGAGCGAAAACTTCATCAATCGCCGACGCCGACCAGCGGCGGCATTGGTATCGGCGCGGGCTTCGGCGCGGCCATGATCGTGCTCAGTCTGTTTTCGATCGAGTGGCGGCATGAAGTTTCACCGGAAGGCATAGCAATGCTTTGGGTGTCGGCGCTGTTTGCGTATCCCTTGTTGCTGATTGGCTTTGTCGATGACGCGCGGCGGTTGAGCGCCGAGTTTAAATTTGCCGTCTATTCAATTCTGGCGCTTGCCGCGGCTTGGCTGATGGGCGTGGTGATCGAATTTCGCATCGGCGAATTTGCACTGGAGCTTCCGTTCTTCGTCGGCCTGATTGGCACGGCGCTTTGGGTGTTCACGTTCATCAATGTCGTGAACTTCATGGATGGTTCGAACGGGATGGCGATGGGCTCTGTCACCGTGGGCTTGGTGGCGTTGAGCATTGTCGCGCTCGAAGGAAACTCTATCGGTGGCGCGGCGATGGCGTTGTGCTGTGCTGGCGCGCTGGCGGGCTTTCTGGTGTGGAATTTTCCATCGGGACGTTTGTTTGCCGGGGATTCCGGCGCGCTGTTCGCAGGCGCAATCTCAGCATTTGGATGTTTGATTGTGATCGCGCGAACGGGCATGTCGCCGATGATCGCGCCGATCTTGTTTTTTCCGCTGCTGGCGGATGCGCTGCTCACGCTGTTCTACCGAGCGCGGCGCGGCCGTTCGCTGCTGGTGGCGCATGCAGAGCATCTCTATCAGATCGCGGTTTACTCCGGCTGGGGACACGCGCGCATTGCGCTGACCTATTGGTCCGCGATGGCGGTTTGCGGCGCTATTGGTTGGTGGGCGAGCCGCGACACTACTGCGATCGCGCCAGCCGCTTCGCTCGCCGTGTTGATCGGGATCGCGATCGTTCTCGACGCGATCATCCGCCGGCGCGCTGAGGCGTCGGGCGTTCTCAAGCGCTAAAAGTTGAGCGTGTCTATTGACGGGCAACGTGTGCTCATTTAAATAACCTTAAGGTTATAGAAAGAAGCGGTTATGCATAGTTCCGGCTATCTGGACCTCACCTTTGCCGCGCTCGCCGACCCAACCCGGCGCGCGATTTTGGCCCGCTTGGCGACAGGTGAGGCCTCGGTTCAGGAACTCTCCCAGCCGTTCGCGATGAGCCAGCCCGCCATTTCCAAGCATCTCAAAGTGCTGGAGCGCGCGGGGCTCATTTCGGTGGACATCGACGCGCAGCGCCGCCCGCGGCGATTGGAACTGAAGCGGTTGGAGGAAGCCGTGAATTGGATTGAGCGTTATCGCGAGATTTTCGAGATGAATTACCAGCGCCTCGATGCGTTGCTCGAAGAGCTCCAAGCAAAACCGTCGAAGCACAAACGAAAAAAAAAAGACTGACCCCGTGTCGGCCCTCATCTCGGTCGTTCGCTCCTTGAGCGTGCGGCCAAACACAAAATCCAAGGAGAAGGCAATGCCCATCGAAGTCACACAACCAAGCGATCGCGAAGTTCGCGTCGTGCGTTCGTTCAAGGCGCCAGCAAAGCTTGTATGGGACGCGCACACCAAGCCTGAACTGGTCAGCAAATGGATGCTTGGCCCGCCCGGCTGGACCATGCCGGTCTGCGAAATGGATGTGCGCGCTGGCGGCGCTTATCGCTGGCGCTGGCGCAGTGAAACGGAAGGCAAAGAGTTTGGCTTCTTCGGCAAATTCACCGAAGTGACTCCGCACAGCAAGATCGTCCATGAAGAGACCTTCGATCCGGGCGATGTTGGCGGCTCGATGTCGAGCGATCCGGCAATCATCACGAGCGAGTATGTCGAAGCGAGCGGCGTCACCACCCTCACGATGACGATGCTGTTCTCATCGAAGGAAGCGCGTGACGGCGCGGTCGCCACTGGCATGACGGATGGCATGGAAATTGGCTACGGGCGTCTCGACGAGATGTTCAAGAAGGCGGCGTGAGGAGCAAACAATGCCTATCGAAGTCTCACAACCGAGCGATCGCGAAGTTCGCGTCGTCCGAACATTCAAAGCGCCGCGCCAATTGGTGTGGGATGCGCACACAAGGCCCGAGTTGATGCAGAAATGGTGCTATGGCTTTGCGGGTTGGACCTTGCCCATTTGCGAGATGGACGTCCGCGAAGGCGGCAAGTATCGCTGGCGCTGGAGGAGCGACGCAGACGGGAGTGAGTTTGGCTTCTACGGCGCGTTCAGTGAAGTCAAAGCGCCGTCAAGGCTCGCGCACGACCAATACCTCGATCCGGGCGATATGGATTATGCGATGCCGGTGGGCGATCCCTGCCTTATCACGCTTGAATTCGGCGAAGCTGATGGCGTCACGACCCTCACGATGACGATGAAGTTCGTGTCGAAAGAAGCGCGCGACGGCGCCGTCACCACCGGCATGACCGACGGCATGGAGGTCGGTTACGTCCGTATCGACGATATGTTCAAGAAGGTCGCGTGATCGATGCCAGCCCAGGACGCGGACGCCTATCTCGCCAACCTCAGCGCCGACAAACGCGCGACGCTGGAGAAGGTTAGAAATGCGATCCGCGCCGCCGCGCCGGATGCAGAAGAGCGCATGAGCTATGGCATGCCCGCCTTCATCCAAGGCAAGCCGATCGCGGGCTATTCGGCCAGCGCCGCGCATTGCTCATATTTCCCGATGAGCGGCGCCATCACTGCGGCGCTCGCGGCGGATCTGAAGAAATATGACGTCAGCAAAGGCGGATTCAAATTTCCGATCGGCAAGCCGCCGCCAGCAACGCTCATTCGGAAGCTAGTAAAGGCGCGGCTTGCTGAGATCGGCGCGGGCGCGAAGCCAAAGCGAGTTGCAAAGAAGACAGCGAAGAAATCGGATGAGACTGACGACGAAGTTAGCGCCTATCTGCGTTGTTTGAGCCATCCGCTGAAGAAAGAGATCGAAGCCGTCCGCCTGATCATCCTCGGCGTGAGCCCAGCCATTGGCGAGGGCATCAAGTGGAACGTGCCGAGCTTTCGCACTGAAAAGGACTGGTTCGCGACCTTCAATGTTCGATCCAAGGATAGCGTGCAGATGATCTTCCATCTCGGCGCTAAGACGCGGCCCGATCTGAAAGCGTTCAAGCTTGCCGATCCGAATGGCTTGGTGAAATGGCTCGGTAAAGATCGCGCCCTGGTGACGGTTGGCGCCGGCCGCGATATTCCTGCGAACCGCAAAGCGCTGGAGTCGATCGTGCGCGCTTGGATGAAGTACGTCTGATGGCGGTGACGAAGAAAGCCGCAGCCAAGAAGGCGATGCCGAAGACGGCGGCGAAAGCCCCGCCGGATCTGAAATCTGTGCTGGCGGAGCTGAAGCGCGCAGGCTCGCCTGCGTTCAAGGCCGATATGGCCAAGCGCTACGGCATCGTCACCAAAGCGGAAGTGTACGGCACGACGGTCGCGACGCTTCGCACGATGGCAAAGCGCATCGGCTACAACCGCGCTTTGGCGGAGCAACTCTGGGCGAGCGGCATCCACGATGCGCGCATGCTAGCGACGATGGTCGACGATCCGGCCGACGTGACACCCGCGCAGATGGAGCGCTGGGTGAAGGACATGGACAATTGGGGCATCGTCGACACGGCGTGCTTTCACTATTGGGATCGCACCCCGCATGCGTTCGCAAAGATCGAAAAATGGTCGAAGGCGCAGGATGAGTTTGTGAAGCGCGCCGCATTTGCGTTGCTGGCGAGCTGTGCGGTTCACAAGCAAGGCAAGGACGCGCAGTTTCAGCGTGGCCTGGAATTGATCGAGCGCGAGGCGGGCGATCCGCGCAATTTCGTGAAGAAGGCGGCGAACTGGGCTCTGCGCGCGATCGGCGGCAAAGCTAGTCCGAAGCTTCGCAACGCTGCACGCTTGCTCGCCAAGCGGCTGGCGGACTCTGATGATCCAACTGAGCGGTGGAATGGCAAAGATGCGTTGCGCGCCTTTGCGAAGGGAGGCGCGTGATGTTCGAAAAAGTGGCGTTCACGATGTACGCGGTCACCGATGCGGCCCGGGCGCGTGATTTTTATGAGAACACGCTCGGGCTAAAAGTCGGCATGCACGGCAATTACGGCGACATACATTGGATCGAATACGATCTGCCTGGCGGCGGTTGCATTGCTTTGACCAACGCGACGGGAAAGCCCCCAGGCGGTGGCGGCACGATCGCAATCGAAGTGAGCGATCTCGATGCGGTTGTCTCAGATCTGACGGCGAAGGGCGTGCAGTTTCAAGGCGACCTCATAAAAGGCCCGCACTGCCGGATGGCCAATTGCCTCGATAGCGAGGGCAATTCGCTGGTGCTGCATCAGTTGGATAAGAAGTCTTGGATCGCGCGTCTTCAGACGCACCTGCGGGCCTGAAGGCCCGCGGTCCAAGAGTTAGTAAGCCCGTTCCACCACGAACTCTGGCAGCGCTTCGAGCGCTTCGCGATAGGCGTTCGCTGGCAGCGCCTTGAGCGCCGTGCGAGCGGCTTCCGCGTGTCCGCGCGCCGCATCGAGCGTGAGCGCGATGGCGTTATGGCGTTTCACCAGCGCGACGGCGCGATGGAAGTCGTCATCAGTCCGTTCGCCGCTCATGACGCGGCGCCAGAAGCTGCGCTCGCCTTCGTCGCCCGCATCGCGCGCGAAGATCACCGGCAGCGTGACTTTGCCTTCGCGGAAATCGTCGCCAGCGTTTTTGCCCATGGTGGCGCTGGCGCCGCCATAGTCGAGAGCGTCATCCACGAGCTGGAACGCCAAGCCCAGTTCGCGGCCATAGGTTTCAAGTGCTGTCGCTTCCGGGCCTGCACGGCCGGCGGCGACGGCGCCAGACTTCGCGGCCGCTGCAAAGAGCGCGGCAGTCTTGGCGGCGATGATCGCCATGTAGCGTTCGCGCGTAGTCTCGGCGTCATTCGCGGCGGCGAGCTGCATGACTTCGCCTTCGGCAATGACGCTAGCTGCGCGCGCGAGGATGTCGAGCACCTGGATATCGCCGGTCTCGACCATGAGATTGAAGGAGCGAGCAAACAGGAAGTCGCCCACCAGAACGCTCGCCGAATTGCCCCAGACGACGTTTGCGCTCTTCTTGCCGCGCCGCATCGAGGAGAGATCGACGACATCATCATGCAGCAGCGTGGCTGAATGGATGAACTCAACGGCAGCCGCCAATTTGCGCGGACCATCGCCGCCGCCGCCGAGCAAGCGCGCAGCTGCGAGCGTGATCAGCGGGCGAATGCGTTTGCCGCCAGCGTCGATCAAATGAGCGGCTAAGTTTGGGATCGTGCCGACAGGGCTCGCCAGATATTGATGGATGATCGCGTCAACGGCGGTGAGGTCTTCCGCCAACAGCGCAGCGAGCCGGTCCACCGCGTTGGGGGCGCCGGGCGCGTCTTTGGCAGGTCCGACCGCCGGTCCCAAAAGGCTCTCCGCTTGACGTTCTTGTTATGACCAAACGATGGTAGGGCGTGACGCGCGGGTCAAGCTGGGTTCCACCGGTCGCGCGCAAGGGTCGCACGGGCTTTATGGCCGAACCTGAGATTACAGAGGACGCACTGTTAAATGGCCGCATCCGCGTTCGCCAACCGGCGCGCGGGTATCGCGTCAATGTCGATACGCTGCTGCTCGCAGCGACATTCGGCACAACGGCGTTTCAAAGCGGCGCGCGGATCGTAGAACCTGGTTGCGGTGTAGGCGCGGCGTTGCTTGCTGTTGCAGCGCTGCGCACGCGCGATGATCCTGTTGAGTACGTCGGCATCGAGCGCGACTCCGTTTACGCGAAACTCGCGCGCGAAAACGTCCAGATCAATGGCCGGGCGCATCAGGCCAACATCATCGAGGCAGATGCACTCGATCCCGCGGCCGAATTTGGCGTGTTCGACTATGTCTTCTTCAACCCGCCCTATGATGATCCGGGCGAGGGTCGAGCGCCTGCTGAAGGCAAGCGCGCGGCATACCTTGCCGACCGCCCCCTCGTTGACTGGATCAAAGTCTGGTCGAACCGCATGACCTCGTACTCAAGCCTGACACTGATCCATCGTGCGCACAGGCTCGGCGATATTCTTGCGGCGCTCGATGGCCGCCTTGGCGGCGTGGAAGTTTTTCCTATCCGTCCTGCTGCGAATGCGAAGGCCGGGCGCGTAATTGTACGGGCATGGAAAGGCTCGCGCGCGCCACTGAAACTTTTTGCCGGTCTGGACCTGCATCCTTCAGAGGAGAGCAAAGACAAATACACGCCGGAGGCGGAAGCAATTTTGCGCGGCGAAGCACACATCGCTTTCGGGTAGACGAACGCGACTAGAACATCGCGTCTTGGTGAAGCGAAAATGTCGCCACTGGTCACCTGTGGAAACCGAACAAAAATCGTGTCGGGCGATATAGGCGAAACGAAGCGCGAATGACGCGTTTCGCAGCAATGTTATCCCCAAGCGCCAGGAGCGATTGACTCCACCAAGCCGCGCGACCAGTTTCCGGCTCAACGGAGCCGCCCGACGCGAGTCGCGCGCCTCCGGCCAGACAGACGAACCTCGTGGAAGAGAGCGCCGAAGATGCGCCCCCGAAGGAGCAACCGCCCCGGAAACTCTCAGGGAACCGGACCGCGAGGGGATGAACACGCTGGATAGAGTGTTCTTGGATCGCGTCTTCAGACGCGCGTGCGGGCTTGAAAGCCCTCGATCCAGGAGGACCGCCGAAGGAGTAAATCTCTCAGGCGCCAGGGACAGCGGGGGCTGCGTGCCATTTCGCACGCGCCACGCGTACCTGGGACAAACATGGCCAACGCCGAAACTCCAAAGAAACTGCCGCTCGACGCGATTTGGCGCGAGCGCACGTCAAAGTTTGGCGATTTCGCCGGCTATGACATGCCGCTCCAATTCGAAGGCCTGATCCCTGAGCACAATTGGACGCGCGCGCATGCCGGCCTGTTCGATGTCTCGCACATGGGGCCGAGCTTCTTTGCGCTGCCGAAGGGCCACGGGCTCGAAGGCGAGGAAGCGCACAAGAAGGTGTCGTCGCTGATTGAGCGTCTGGTGCCGGCGGACATCCAAGGTCTGAAGCCGGGCCAAGTCCGCTACACCATGATCACCAACGAAGATGGCGGCGTGCTGGACGATCTGATGATCGCGCGGCCGGCTGAGCCTGGCGCGGCTGGCGATCTCTACATTGTCGTCAACGCCGGCTGTAAGCACCAGGACTGGGCGCTGATCGAAGCAGCGACCAAGGGCGAAGCCAATCTGGTGCGCGCTGACGATCGCTGCTTGCTGGCGCTGCAGGGGCCGGCAGCGCATCAAGTCGCCGCCGCCGTGATCGATCCAGCGCTGGCCGACATGAATTTTATGACCGTGAAGCGCTATGACGCGTTCGGGCGCATCACCGTCACGCGCTCAGGTTACACGGGCGAAGACGGCTACGAGATTTTGGTGCGCGCCGAGAACGCGACCGATCTCGCCAACGCTCTGCTCGCGCATGCTGAAGTGAAGCCGATCGGCCTCGGCGCACGCGATTCGCTTCGCCTTGAAGCAGGCCTTTGCCTTTATGGCCACGATCTCGATCCGACCACATCGCCGATCGAAGCAGATTTGGCGTGGACGATTCAGAAGCGCCGCCGCGAAGCCAAAGACTTTCCCGGTGCCAAGCGCATCCTGCGCGAATACGATCTAGGCCCCGCGCGCAAGCGCGTCGGTATCCGTCCGAACGACCGCGCGCCCGCGCGCGAGGGCGTCGAGATATTCAAGGACGGCAGGCAAGTCGGGATCGTCACTAGCGGCGGCTTCTCGCCCGTTCTCAATGCGCCGATCTCCATCGGTTATGTCGAGAGCGCTTACGCAGAGCCAGGCACCGGACTTGAACTCATGATCCGCGGCCAAGCGCGCGCCGCAACTGTCACTCCGCTGCCGTTTGTGCCGCATAATTATCACCGCCCGAAGAAGGGGAGCTAAGGCCATGACCACACGTTACACCAAAGACCACGAATGGGTCCGCCTCGACGGCGACATCGCCACCATCGGCATCAGCACTTACGCCGCTGAGCAATTGGGTGACGTCGTTTACGCCGAACTTCCGGCCGTCGGCAAAAGCGTGAAGCAAGGCGATGATCTCGCCGTCGTTGAAAGCGCGAAAACCGCTTCAGACGTTTACGCGCCGATCTCGGGCGACGTGGTTGAAGGCAATGCCGCGATCGCCGGCGAGAACTGGCAGATCATCAACGATGAGCCGCAAGCTGGCGGCTGGTTTGTGAAACTCAAAGTCGCCGACAAGAGCGAGATCGAGGCGCTCATGGATGAAGCCGCCTACGCCGATTACGTGAAGGGGCTCTAACTTTAAACTCCGCCCATTCCCGGGGCGATGCGAAGCATCGAGCCCGGGGGAATGGGTGCAAAAAACTTTGGAACGCTGCGAATGAGATACCTCCCACTTACTGGCGTTGATCGCGAGCAAATGCTGAGCGTCATCGGCGCAAAGAACATCGACGACCTCTTTGTCGATGTTCCGAAGGCCGCGCTGCTGAAAGACCTCGTTCCACTGCCCAAAGCGGAAGGCGAGATTGAGGTGCATCGCCATCTGCAACGCCTCGCGGAAAAGAACACGCCTGCCGGCCGCACCGCATTCTTCCTCGGCGCCGGCGCCTATCGCCATCATGTGCCAGCGAGCGTCGATCACTTGATCCAGCGCAGCGAATTCCTCACCGCCTACACGCCGTACCAGCCCGAAATCGCGCAAGGCACGCTGCAGGCGCTCTACGAATTCCAAAGCCAAGTCGCGGCTTTGCTCGACATGGAAGTGGCCAACGCTTCGATGTACGACGGCTCCACCGGTTGCGGGGAAGCGGCGATGATGGCGGCGCGCGTCACCAAGCGGAAGAAGATCATCTTCTCCGGCGGCGTCCACCCGCACTACGTGGATACGGCTCGCACAGCCTGCGAAGCGCTCGGGCTTGAAATCGTCGCGTTGCCCGCGGCGATCGATGACGAAGCGGCGGTCACCAAGCATCTCGGCGCTGATGTGGCCGGCGTGATCGTGCAGTCACCCAATGTGTTTGGCACCGTCACTGATCTCACCAAGATTGGCGAAGCCGCGCACGGCGCTGGCGCACTGATGGTCGCGACGTTCACTGAATGCATCTCGTTCGGTCTGATCGAGCCTGCGGGCGCCTACGGCGCCGACATCGTCTGCGGCGAAGGCCAATCGATCGGCAACGCACTGAACTTTGGTGGCCCGTATGTGGGGCTCTTCGCGGTGAAGGAAAAATACATCCGCCAAATGCCGGGCCGCGTCGCCGGCGAAACGCTGGACGCCGATGGCAAGCGCGGCTTCGTGCTGACGCTCTCCACCCGCGAACAACATATCCGCCGCGAGAAGGCGACGAGCAACATCTGCACCAACTCGGGCCTCTGCCAGCTGGCGTGGACGGTCCACATGACGCTGCTGGGCGAAAAGGGCCTCCGCCAGCTCGCGACGCTCAATCACGAAAAGGCGATCGCGCTGGCGGAAGCGCTCGATAAGGTCTCCGGCGTCGAGATCCTCACCAAGCGCTACTTCAACGAAATCGCTGTCATGCTGAAAACGCCGGCGCAAGGCGTTGTTGATGCGCTCGCCACAAAGGGCGTCATCGGCGGTGTCGCCATGAGCCGTCTCAATCCGAAGGCGGGCATGGACAACGTGCTCATCACCTGCGCCACGGAAATGAACACTGACGAAGACATCGCGGCTTACGCGCAAGCGTTGAAAGAGGTGCTCCAATGAGCGCCGTCGTCATGGACCGCCGGCGTCTCGCCGGCATGAGCCAGCTTTTCAGAATGCAGCGCCGACCGGCGAGGACGCCGGCGGTCCATATTGTCGGAGCCCTTTGATGATCACTGAAACCACCTCCGGCAACCGCGGCCTCCTGCAAGCTGAGCCGCTCATCTTTGAAAGTGGCCACGCCACTGGCACCGGCGTCGATCTGCCCGCGCCGAAAGGCACGCCCGACAAGCTCGGCGGCCTTGGCCGCAAAGCAGCGCTCGATCTGCCGGGCTTCTCCGAACCGGAAACGATGCGCCACTTTGTGCGCCTCAGCCAAAAGAACTACGCAATCGACCTCGGGCTTTTCCCGCTCGGCTCGTGCACGATGAAGCACAATCCGCGCTTGAACGAGCGCGCAGCGCGCTTCGAGGGCTTCGCGGACCTGCATCCGTTGCAGCCGACGTCCACGATCCAAGGCGCGCTGGAGCTGATGGACGAACTCGCGCATTGGCTTTGCACGCTGACCGGCATGCCGGCCGTTGCGCTCTCGCCGAAAGCCGGCGCACACGGCGAATTCTGCGGCATGCTTGCGATCAAAGCTGCGCTCGAAGCGCGCGGCGAAGGCAATCGCAAACGCGTGCTGGTGCCAAGCTCGGCGCACGGCACCAACCCCGCTACCGCTGCTGCTGCTGGTTTCACTGTCGACGAAATTCCGGCGCGCGATGACGGCCGGGTCCACCTCGATGACGTGAAAGCTAAGCTCGGCCCAGACGTTGCGGCGATCATGATCACCAACCCAAACACCTGTGGGCTGTTCGAGCCGGAGATCAAGAACATCGCCGACGCGATCCACGCGGCAGGCGCGTACTTCTATTGCGACGGCGCCAACTACAACGCGATCGTCGGCAAAGTGCGCCCTGGCGATCTCGGCATCGATGCGATGCACATCAATCTGCACAAGACCTTTTCGACGCCCCACGGCGGCGGTGGACCGGGCGCTGGCCCGACAGTGCTCTCAGCGGCGCTCGCGCCGTTCGCGCCAGTGCCGCACATCGTGCTGCGCGGCGGGATACGTGAGCTGCGTGAGCACACTGACGGCACGCAAGCGTTCGGCCGCATGTGCGCCTTCCATGGTCAAATGGGCATGTTCACGCGCGCGCTCACCTACATGATGAGCCACGGCAGCGATGGCCTTCGCCAAGTGGCGGAAGATGCGGTGCTGAATGCCAACTATTTGCTGGCGCGTTTGAAGCCGCATTTCAGCGCGCCGTTTGGCGAGCGTCCGTGCATGCACGAAGTGCTGCTAGATGATTCAAGCATCAAGCCGAGCGGTGTCGAGACCATCGATATGGCCAAGGCGCTGCTTGACGAAGGCTATCACCCGTTCACGACCTACTTCCCGCTGGTCGTTCACGGCGCGATGCTGATCGAGCCGACTGAAACCGAACCCAAGCGCGAGCTCGATCGCTTCGCCGACGTGATGATCGCGCTGGCTGAGCGGGTGAAGGCGGGCGATGTCGAGTTCTTCAAGCAAGCGCCGAAGCTGACGCCGATGCGCCGCCTCGATGATACGCGCGCCGCGCGTCAGCCGAAGCTACGCTGGCGCCGTGGGCAGAACGATGCTGGCGCGAAGGTCGCGGCGGAGTGACTAAGCGGCGCTCGCTGTGAGCGCCGCAACGATCACCCACACGCCGGTCGCGGCCATGATCAGCGCCGCTGCGATCCGCACATAAGCTAGCGGTACGACTTTGGTCACCGCCTCGCCGAACAGCACGGCGGGCACGTTTGCCAACATCATGCCGAGCGTGGTGCCCGCTGCGACGAGCACGATATCCTGGAAGCGCGCCGCTAGCAGCGACGTTGCGATCTGCGTCTTGTCGCCAATTTCGACGATGAAGAACGCAGCGAGCGTCGTCAGAAAGACGCCGCCGGCGTTCATGCGCTCAGCGCGTTCGTCGTCTTTGTCGGGAATGAGCGCCCAGGCCGCCATGGCGATAAACGCGGCGCCAACGACGAGTTGAAACGTCTGACCACTTAGCCATTGCGCGATGACGAAGCCCAAAGCCGCGGCGGCGGCGTGGTTGAGCAGCGTCGCGCACAAGATGCCGAGGATGATCGGCACAGGCGCGCGAAAGCGTGCGGCGAGCACAATCGCCAGCAATTGCGTCTTGTCGCCGATCTCCGCGATCGCGACCAAGCCCGCTGATGTCCAGAGTGCTTCCATGAAATGCGTCCGGGGCCTGCGCTGACACGACGACGCGACACATCATGCGGCCCTCGCACGATGCAGCGTCGTCGGTCTCGCCAATCCGGATCAGATGATCCGCCGCCTGCGCCATGCCCCGAAGGACAAGTATGTT
>JANPCV010000189.1:0-2373 GCA_031431115.1 Caulobacteraceae bacterium | reverse complement strand
GAATTGCGTCGCGGCGTTGAAGCCTACGATCATTAAGATCAGCGCGATCACGATACGCCAGCCCATCGCTCCCTCCCATCCCGCGCTCTTGCGCAGGAATGAGCGGCGATCTCACCCGGTCCTTCAACTTCCCGCGAGGCCTTTCAACTGCCCGATAGTCAACGAATACGACGCGTCTGCCGGGACAGGAAAAGTAACCTTATTCATTGGTGACAAGTCACCAAAGGCGACGCGAAGACAGTGGTCTCCTATTGGGGGGGTCGCTTGATCCAACGTGTGACTCATCGCGTATTACAACTGGAGAGACGTGGTCTTCGTTAATGCTTTGAGCGGCGCAGGCTCATGGGTGGGCATGGATACGCTAGGCGTAATCGGCGAGTTTTATGCGCTGTGTGAAAGCGCAGAGACTGTGGATCACGTTGCGGGCGCGCTGTTTGAAGCCGCGCGTAGCGTGGGATTTCCGCACGCTTCATATCTCTGTGGCGACTCTCCCGAAGCCTCGGACACTCGAATATTTTTGACGAACTACCCCGCTGAGTGGCGCCGTCGCTATAACGATGGCGGCTATTCGAGCATCGATCCGATTATCAGTCGTGCCCATCGGACGTTAGAGCCATTCATTTGGGGCGACCCGATTGTGCGCGCCGGTATGTCGCCGAAACAATTGCGGATGATGGAGGAAGCCAAGGCGTTTCATGTCGGCCACGGCTACGCGGTGCCGGTGCATTCCAGCATCCATGTCCGCGCCGCGTGCTTCTTTGCGTCCGAGCACAACGACATTCCGCCCCTATCGTGCAAGGCGTCGCGGCGGATCAGCGTGATTGCGCATGAACACGTTTGTCGGCTTGCGAGGCTATCGGACGGACGCGGAGTAGCGCCGCAGCTTTCCGAGCGCGAACGCACCTGCCTTAACCTTTATGGCCGCGGCCTCGGCGACGCGGAGATCGGCGTGGCGCTGGATATTCGTCTGCCAACCGTCCGCCGGCACCTCGAGCGAGCCAAGCTTCGGCTGGGGGTCACAACCCGGCCCGAGGCGCTGATCCGCGCCCTCGTTTCTGGGCAGATCGACGCCGTTCCGGCCCGCCTGGATATTCCCGAGCGGGAAAATTCCTAGGATTTGGAGACCTGCGGTCTCGATATTTCCCGTTCGGTAAAGATTTCTCTTGATAAGAGGATGGCGAATCTCATATTCCCGAGCGGGAAAGACTGAAACATGACACCGATCCAGTTCGGCGAAACCATTCGCAAGGCGCGGCGCGCCTTGAGCCTCCGACAAGACGAACTCGCGGGCGCCGCCGGCGTGGGCCTGCGCTTCATAGTCGATCTGGAGGCGGGCAAGCCCACAGCCCAGCTCGGGAAAGCGCTTGCCGTCCTCGACGCCCTCGGTGGCGACATCCGCATCGACCTGCCCGCCCCCCGCCCAGGCGCGCGCGGATGAAGAGCGCTCTCTCCGTCTGGTGGAACGACGAGATCGTCGGAACAATGCGGCTCGACGAGCACGGCGACATGACTTTCGACTATGCGCCCGACTGGCTGGCCGATCCTAACGCGCCCGCGCTGTCACGGTCGCTCCCTAAACAAGCCGAGCCGTTCGATCGCCGTCGCACGCGCCCCTTCTTCGCCGGCCTCCTCCCCGAGGAAGCGCAGCGCGACGCCGTCGCACGCGCGCTGGGCATCTCGAAGGGCAACGACTTTGCCTTTCTGAAAGCACTCGGCGGTGATGTCGCCGGCGCGCTCACCTTATGGCCGGAGGGCGAGACGCCGCCTGCCTATGACGGCGCGGTGGCGCGCGAACCGCTCGGCGACAACGCGCTCGTCGCCATGCTCGATGCGCTACCAACGCGCCCCTTTCTCGCCGGCGATGAGGGCCTGCGGCTATCGCTTGCCGGCGCGCAATCGAAAATCCCCGTCGTGCTGGTGGACGGCGCCGTAGCATTACCGGCGCCCGGCCAGCCGACCACACACATTCTGAAGCCGCCAATGACGCGGTTTCCGGCAACGACCGAGAACGAAGCGTTCTCCATGCGCCTCGCATCAGCGGTCGGTCTGTCTGTGGCCGGCGTGGAAGCGCACCGCATCAAGGATCGCCCGTTCCTGCTGGTCGAACGCTACGATCGCGCCATCGATGAAGCGGGCGTCGCTCGCCGTCTGCATCAGGAAGATTTTTGTCAGGCGCTCGGCATTCCGCCGGAGCATAAGTACGCGGCCGAAGGCGGACCGACGTTCAAGGTCGGCTTTCAGTTGTTGCGTGACGCCACATCACGCCCCGCGCTTGAAGTGTTGAAATTGCTCGACGCGGCAATCTTCAATCTCATTGTCGGCAATGCGGACGCGCATGGAAAGAACTATTCCCTGCTCTATGGGCCCGATGGC
>JANPCV010000188.1:0-47315 GCA_031431115.1 Caulobacteraceae bacterium | reverse complement strand
CATAGGCGCAACACCTTAAGAGCTTGAGGAATGCGCGCTTGGAAGCGCGCGCTCCAACCACAATAGGCCGTCACCACAACCACCCACATGCGCCGTGTTGGTCGCGGTGAAGATCAACTGACAGCACGATCGCGTAAGCCGCCATCAAGGTCACCATCGCGGTGCCGCCGAAGCTGATGATCGGCAGCGGGATGCCGACGACCGGCACAAGACCAATCACCATCGCGGTGTTGATGAAAACGTAGCACGCGAGCGTCGCCGCAACCCCGCCCGCGGCGAGCTTGCCGAAGAGCGAGCGGGCCTTGTAGGCGACCTGCATCGTGAGGCCCATCAGCGCACCGAAAAGCCCGAGCACAAGTGCGCCGCCGAGCAAGCCGAATTCCTCGACGATCATCGTGAAGATGAAGTCGGTGTGTTTTTCGGGAAGGAAGTCGAGCTGACTTTGCGTGCCTTGCATCCAGCCACGGCCGAAGAGCCCGGCCGAGCCAATGGCGATCTTTGATTGCAGCACGTGATAGCCAGCGCCGAGTGGATCTTGAGTGATGCCAAGGAAAACATCGACGCGCTGGCGCTGGTATTCGTGGAGCACGCCGAAATACGCGAAGATCGCGCCGCCGACCGCGACGATCGCGCCGGCGGCAATGATGCGCCAGAGCAATCCGCCGAGGAACATGATGCAGACGCCAGCGAAAAGGATCATCAGCGAGGTGCCGAGGTCAGGCTGGTGCATGACCAGCGCGACCGGCGCGACGATCATCAAGAACGCCGGCACGACCCACAGCACGGTGCCGGTCTTGCGCGGATCGAGCTGGTGATAATAGCGCGCGAGCGCCAGCACGATGCCGACCTTCATGAGTTCTGACGGTTGCAACGAGAGCGGTCCGATATCGAGCCAGCGCGTTGCGCCCATACGCGTAGCGCCCGCGACTTCGACGCCAACGAGTAAGATCAAAGCAACAGCGTAAAGCGGGTATGCGATCGCGAGCCAAACGCGCGTGTCCAAGAATATCGCCGCCAGCACCATCAGGACGAGCAGCACGGCAAAGCGAATGCCGTGCGTCAGCGGCATATCCGTCCAGGCGCCTGAGGACACCGAGAAGTGCATCAGCACGCCGACGAAGGCGAGCGCGATGAGAATGGTGATGATGCCCCAATTCAGTTTCGCAAAGCGATCGAACACGGTGTTGGGGCCGGCGGTCGTCATGCGTTCCTCGCCAAATTCCGCTCGAGATCGGCCAAGTTGGCGGACGGGCGGCGCGAGGGATCGCGCAGCAATGTGGCGCGCATGATCTCGCGTGCGATCGGACCGGCAACGCCGGAGCCGGCGCCGCCGTGCTCGACGATGACAGCGCAGGCGTAGCGCGGTTCGTGCCACGGACCGAAGCAGCAAAAGAGCGCGTTGTCGCGGTAGCGCCACTCGATCGTAGAATAGTGGCGGCCACGATTGGCGCCGAGCGCGCGCACTTGGGCCGTGCCGGTTTTGCCGGCGATCTGCACTGGCTGCCAGCCGCGGTTCTCGTTGGTGAGCGGCACTGCCGCATCGGTTTCCGGGTGCCGCACCAATTCCATATTGCCAGCGCGCATGGCCGTGCCGCCCGGCTCGTTACAAACACCGTACATCCCGTCGCGCACGCGCGTCAGAAACTCAGCCTCGATGCCTTCCATGCGCGCCGGACGCGCCGGTTCGGCAACACCTGGACCTTCGCGCACGAGGCGCGGCGAAACGGCGTAGCCGTTGTTGCCAAGGCGCGCGGCCATGATGGCAAGCTGCAACGGCGTCACGCCCATCGCGCCTTGCCCGATGCCGTAGTTTACGGTGAGACCGCCGGTCCAACCTTCGTTGCGATTTTCTCGCCACCACGTCGGATCTGGGATGAGGCCATTGCGGACGTTTGGCACGTCAACGTCGAAGTGCTGCCCCAAACCGAATTGACGCGCGACGGCCGCGATACGTTCGGGCCCTGCGCGCAGTGCAGCTTGGTAGAAATAGACGTCGCAGGAATATTTGATCGCGTCGTGCAGATCGACGCGGCCGTGACCACCAGCGCGCCAGCAGTGGAAGACGCGGCCGCCGTACGAGAACCCGCCGGAGCAACCCACGGCCCAATTGTCTTCGACGCCGGCTTGCTTAGCGGCGATGCCGACCATCATCTTGAACGTGGAGCCCGGCGCGTAAACGCCGGTCACCGTCTTGTGGTAGAGCGGCTTCTTTTCATCGAGATTGTAGCCATCGAACTCAGCCTGGCCGATGCCGTTCACGAACAGGTTCGGGTCGAACCCCGGCGCCGACGCCATGACAAGCATGTCGCCGTTGTGAATGTCCATCACCACGGCGGAACCGGATTGCTCACCGAAATTCTGCATAGCGATGCGCTGGAGATCGTGATCGAGCGTGAGCACCAGGCCCGAGCCACGTTGCGGCTCGCGACGCTCGGTTTCGTCTTCGCCCTGCTCGACGCCGCGCGCATTGACGATGATTTTGCGATAGCCGGCAATGCCGTGGAGCTCGTCTTCCCTCGCCGCTTCGAGGCCGGCCTTGCCGACGCGCACATGCGGGTTGCGCAGATAAGTGGCGCGCGAGGAGCCCTCGCCCTCTTCCTCGAACACGCGATCAAGATCGCGCTGCGTTGGCTTTTGCACGTAGCCGATCGGGTGGCCGTAGACGACATCGTACGGATAGGCTCGCACATCGACCGACTGCGCGACGATGCCGCGCAACTCAGGCAGGCGCACGTTGATGGCGTTGAACTGCTCCCAGGTCAGACCATCCTTCAGCGGCTGCGGCTCGTAGCGTGAACCGCCGCGCACGCGAACGATAACGCGGCGCGCCCATTCGGCGTCGAGGCCGAGAATTTGCGCAACGCGGCCAACGACCTCTTCCATGTTCTCGACATCGTTCTGAACGACGGCGACTTGGTAATCCTTGGAGGTCTGCGCGAGCACGACGCCGAAGCGATCATAGATGATGCCGCGCGGCGGCGGGATGATGCGGGTGTCGAAGCGGTTTTCGTCAGCGGCGTCGGAATATTCGCGGCTGATCAAATTGGTGGCCTGAAGCTGGCCCATGCGAAACAGGATCGCGCCGAGCACGCCGACGCCGATGAACGACAGCAAGGTCGCGCGGCGATTGAAGATCACCGTCGCGTCGCGCTTCGGCAGCGTTGAGCCGACTTTCTTGCCCTTCATCGCCGGCCCCTTACCTGCGGACGCGTACTCGCCGAGGCGCCCATGTAGAGCGGACGCACGATCGGGAAGATGATTGCGGTGATGATGGCCGCTTCAGCATACGGCAGCACTGAGACGTTGCGGCCCAAACCGAAGCGCGCGAGCAAATACGCAACGCCAATGGTGAAAAGCGCGGTGCCGATAAAGCCGCCCCACAGCGACACCAAATTCGGCGCCGACATCAAAACTGCGAGGATGCGGCCGGCGAGATACGCGGAAATATAGATCGCGACGAACAAGCCATATGGCCCGCCGGCAAGTTGATCGTGCAAAAGGCCAAGCAAGGCGAGCGCGAGCGGCGCGCGCCAGCCGCTCTCATCTTCGGCGGCCCAACCATAAGCGGCCCAGAGTACAGCGAGTGGCAGCGGCGGTTGCGAAAACAACGGACCAAGCGGCAGCGCCGGCAAGATCACGCTCAGCACAGCGAGCACCAGGCCCCAAGTGCGTAAGACGCCGCGGCTTGGCGCACGCGCCCCGAAGCCCCTCATTGAGGCGGCGTCGCCGGCGGCTCTGTTGGCGGCGGCGCTTCCGGTTGGGGTTGAGCTGGCGGCGGCGTTTCCGCGGGCGGTTCGTTCTCCGCAGTTTGGCGGCGCGGCTGTTGCGCTGGGCGCGGCGCGGGCACAGCGCTCGGTACGCTTGGCGGCGGCGCCATCGTGTCGCGGCCAATCACCGCCACTGACGAAGACGAACCGAGCGGCGGCGTTGCGTTCGGATCGGCGGTGGTTTCCGGCGCATCGATCGGCACGAATGGGATGATGCGAACGAAGTCGATCGGTTGTTGTGACGCCGCCAGCGCAACGCGCCAAGCGCCATTGCCTTCGCGGCGCGCGACGCCGACCTGAATGCCGCGCGGATAAAGTCCGCCATCGCCAGAAGTGATGACGCGCTCGCCCTCACGCAGCGACTGGGCGCCGACGATGAAGTCCATGCGCGGCGCTTCGAGCTGGTACGGGTAAAGCGAGAGCTCCGGGCGGCGCATCGCCTGCCCTGCGAGCACGGCGCGCACGCGCGAAGATTCACCCATGACCGGGATGCGCGAGTTATAATCGTCGAGCATCAGCACGCGCGACGAATGCTGACCGACCGAGACGACACGGCCAACAAGGCCGTTCTCGTTCACGGCGATGTAGCCGACCTTGACGCCGTGCAGTTCGCCAGCATTGGCGACCAGCGTGCGCATGAATGGCCCGCCGCTATCGAGCACGAGTTGAGCGGCTATGGAGCTTTCAAGGTCCGCGCCTTCGCCGAACGTATCGGGTGGCATACGCAGCAGCGTTTCATAGCGGCGGTTGCGTTCAGCCAAACGCTCGGCGAGATCGCGCCACGCTTGCAGTTCGCGGTTTTCAGCTTCGAGCTGCTCGATGCGGGCGGCCGAATTCCAGCCGCCGAGCAGACGATCGAAGAATCCTTCGCCAGCGCGCACCGGGCCGGTCGCGACGCGGCCAGCAGCCGCCGCGCCGTCATCGCCAGTTTGCATCACAGCCTCGGTTTGCGGCGCGCGGCCGGCCTGCGTGCCGATCAGCACAATGGCGCCAATGCCCAGCACGATGGCAAGCGCAACGCCGGCGGGAATTTTCCTCCCGCCGCCTGAGCGTCGCACGCTGCTTCTGCGCCTGGCCACTTATGCCGCCTCTTTTGCCGCGCGCGCCGGGATCAGACTTCTTCCGTCAGCAGACGGCGCGCTTCCTGCGAATTGATGGTTTCGAGCGCGATGCCGCAGCCTTTGACAACGCAGCGCAGCGGATCGTCCGCCACCGACACGCGGATCGAAATACGTTCCTGCAAAACCGTGTCGAGATTGCGGAGCAGCGCGCCGCCGCCCGTCAGCATCAGGCCGTGGTCGTAGATGTCCGCGGCCAACTCAGGCGGCATTTGCTCGAACGCTTGGCGCACGGCATCGACGATGCGGGTGACGGGCTCGGCCAGCGCGTCGGCGACCATCGCTTCGGTGACGGTGATTTCCTTCGGCACGCCTGAGAGATTGTCGCGGCCTTTGATGGGCATCGACATGCCTTGGCCGTGGTCCGGCGTTTTCGCGGTGCCGATTTCCTTCTTGATGCGCTCGGCGGTTGAATCGCCGATCATCAGGTTTTCCTGACGGCGCAGGTATTGGATGATGGCTTCGTCCATCTTGTCGCCAGCCTCGCGGAGCGAACGCGACCAGACGAGGCCACCGAGCGAGAGCACGGCGATTTCAGTGGTGCCGCCGCCGATATCAACGACCATGCAGCCGGTGGGATCATCGATCTGGAGGCCGGCGCCGAGCGCTGCCGCCACAGGCTCTTCGATCAGCTTCACGCGGCGCGCGCCCGAGGCCTGCGCGCTTTCCAGAATGGTGCGGCGCTCGACCGGCGTTGCGCCAGTCGGGACGCAGATGACGATTTGCGGCGAGATCAGCGCCGGACGCGGCAGCACCTTGCGGATGAACTGCTTGATCATTTCTTCGGCGACGTCGAAGTCGGCGATGACGCCGTCGCGCAGCGGCCGCACGACTTCCATGTTGCGGTGGGTCTTGCCGAGCATCGTCTTGGCTTCGGCGCCGACGGCGTAGACGACCTTGCGGCCGCCTTCGTTGACGTACGCAACCACCGACGGCTCATCGAGAACGATGCCGCGGCCTTTGACGTGGATCAGCGTATTCGCGGTTCCCAAATCGATCGCCAGATCGGGAGCTACGAGACCGAACATATTGCCGAGCATTCTGTGACAACCTCGCCGCTTAACACCGGCCGAATCAGACCCTTTCTTGGGCTTAACGCGGCATTCTTAACAATCTTGAGAAGGCCCCGCCCAAAGAGGCGATCTCTGGGGCGAGAAAGGGGCGCTTGGGGGCATGTGCGCGGGAACCCTGCGCAGGTTCGCACTCAAGCCGACCGACCGCCCCCGTTCGCCGACGAACGGACTTGCCGTGATTGCCGCGTGGGATGCAAGGGGCGGACCGCAGAACGCCGTTTCGTTGCCGCAATTGTTCTGAAAGACACACAACACCGCCGACTGGGGCGCACGCTTGCAGGGGGCCTTACGGCGCCCGATTATTGCAGACGGTACTTCCATGAACTGGGCGGGGAAAGCTTGGTCGGCAAGGCGTTAAGGTTCTTGGCGGCGGCGCTGTTTGTAGCGCTGGCCGGTCCTGCGGTGGCGCAAACGAGCGTCGACGAGGCCGAGCGCGGCATTGTGCGCGTCGTGGTGATCCTCGAAAGCGCTGATGGCCGCATGCTGTACGGCTCCGGCTCGGGCTTTGTGGTTGCGCCAAATCTGGTGGTCACCAATGCACACGTGGTCGCTCCGGCGCGGCAGCGCGCAGAATTCGAACTTGCGGTTGTGCCGCCTGAAGGCGAAGGCCTGATCCCGGCGCGGATCGTTCGTTACTCACCGAACTCGGAACTGGCGCTGCTGGAATTTACCGGCGGCCCCGACCTGCCGGCGCTGACGATATCCACAGTTGAGCCGCATGCGGGCGACGGCGTCGTCGCGCTTGGCTACCCAGATGTGGATTATCAGGGCGCAACGGGGGCGGATCTGCTCCGCCCTGCCCCGGCATCGCGAACCTCGGGGCAGATTTCGTCATTGCGGGACACGGCGCCGACGGGCGAGCCGATCCCCTCGATCAACCACCAGGCGGTTATCTCATCCGGCTCTTCGGGCGGGCCGCTGCTCGACGAGTGCGGGCGCGTGATCGGCATAAACTCCTGGCACGTCTCCGGCGCCGACACGCGCGAGACGCGCGGGGTTTCTACGCGCGTCGGCCAGCTGCTCGAATTTTTGGACGAAGCCGGCGTTTCGCCGACGCTGAGCGACGAGCGCTGTCTTTCATTCGCTGAACGCATCGAGAGCGAGCGCTCGCAAACGATCTCGGCGCTGCAGACACAAAACGACGAACTCGCATCGAAGCTTGAAACGGCCGACCGGCTGACGCGCATTGCTGTGGTTATTTTGATCGGCGGCACGCTGGCGCTACTGGTGGCTGTGGGCGTGCTCGGCGCAGTGGTGCTTTCGCGCCGCCGCGGACACGCCGAACCGCAGCCGAACGGTCATGTGCGCGTGCAGACGCATTCTGAGCCGGAGCCGTTCGAGCAACCACGCCGCCGCTTTGGCGTCATGACGATTGTCGCGGGCGCGGCGATGGCGGCGATATTGATCGTCGCGGCTGGGCTGGCGTTACTGCGCGCACAGGGCGGCCAGACGGCGGAGATTCCAGATGCGCCTGCGTTCAGCGGCGCCATCGCCTGTACGCTGGATCGCGAGGCAAGCGCCGGCGCGCAAGGCGTGGCCGATATGAGCTTCACCGCGTCTGGGCAATTGTGCGTGAACGAACGCACGCTCTACGCGCCGCTGGGCGACGCGACGCCGCGTTACCGGCGCGTGATCGTGCTCGGCGAGGCGCGCGTCATGGATGTGCTGACCATTGATCCGAGCACCGGCGAATTCCGCCGCGAGCGCTATCCGTTGAACGACGAAGAATTCGCCGCCGCCAACCAAGCTGTCGCGGAAAGCGGCGTTGGCCGCGGCTGCGATGGTGATCCCGAAGCGGTGGCGCGCCGCAACGAAGCGCTGATGCGCTTCACCCAAGGCACGCCGCGCCAACGCCTGGTGTGGCGCTGCGAGGCGCGGAACTAGGATTCCCTCGTTGAATTGAGCGACGCCAAGGCGTATTTTGCTCTCGTGATTGACTGGTCAACTTGCGATGCTGTTGAGCGCAACCCTGCCCGCGTGAGCGGCGCGTGGGTATTTCGCGGGACGCGCGTGCCCGTGACCGCCCTATTCGAAAACCTTGAAGACGGCGCCCAACTGACGGATTTCGTCGAATGGTTTCCCGGCGTGACGATCGAGCAAGCCCGTAAAGTGTTGGAACACGCGGCCCGTTCACTTGAGACGGCGTAGTGCGCGTTCTATTCGATCAGGGCGCACCGGCTCCGCTGCGAATGCATCTCTCGAAACATGAAGTTGTCACCGCTTTCGAACTCGGCTGGAGCGAACTCAAGAACGGCGAACTCTTAAGCGAGGCCGAGAGCACCGGATTCGAAGTGCTTGTTACGACTGACAAGAACCTTCGCTACCAGCAAAATCTCGGCGCACGGCGCATCGCGGTGGTTGTACTCAGCACGACGAGTTGGCCGCGAATCAAACGAGGTGTGTCCACCGCAGTCGCGGCGATCGACGCCGCAACGACCGGTTCGTACGTCGAAATTGATTTTACCTAATTTCCAGGCGTCGCGACTGGCGTACTCGCAGGCGCCACGCGCCAGACTATGTTGCCAACATCATCAGCCACCAGTAGCGCGCCGGTGCGGTCGGCGGCGACGCCGACAGGACGGCCTTGGGCTTGGTTGCTCGCATTGAGGAAGCCGGTGAGGAAGTCTTGTGCCTCGCCGCTCGGGCGGCCGTCCGCGAACGGCACGTACGCGACCCGATAGCCGACGAGCGCGCTGCGATTCCATGAACCGTGCTGACCGACGAACGCGCCGCCGCGATATTGCTCAGGCAACGCCGTGCCAGTGTAGAAGTGCAAGCCGAGCGACGCGGTGTGCGCGCCGAGCGCGAAGTCCGGCGCGGTCGGCGCTTGCAAGCGGACGTTGGCGGGAATTTCCACGCGCTCATCGCGGTGATCGCCCCAATAATAATACGGCCAGCCGTAGAAGGCGCCGGCTTCGACGTGAGTCATGTAATCCGGCACGAGATTGTCGCCGAGCATGTCGCGCTCGTTGACCACAACCCAAAGCGCGCTCGTCGTTGGCTCCCAGCTCATGCCGACAGGATTGCGCAGGCCTGACGCGAAGATGCGAACTTGCGTGCCGTCCGGGTTCAACTCCCAGATCGCGGCGCGGCCCTCCTCTGCTTCCAAACCGTGGTCCGCGATATTCGAGGCGCTGCCGACCGAGACATAGAGCTTTGTGCCATCAGCGTTGACGACGATGTTGCGCGTCCAGTGGCCGTTGTCGCCGCCGCGATACGGAAGCTCGAGCACGGTTTCCGGTTGGCCCGGCGCGCGCACCGAGTTCGGCGTGTAACGGAAGCGCACGATCGCGTCGGTGTTGCCGACATAGAGGTGCTCTCCGACCAGAGCGATGCCGAAGGGTTGGTTGAGGTTTTCTGCGAAGACGTGGCGCGCATCGACGTCGCCATCGCCGTCGCTATCGCGCAGCAAGGTGATGCGATCGGCGCTTTCGCTGAGCGCGCCAGCGCTGCGCTGAATCCGATTGCGGATCCAGCCCATGATGCCGCCGCCTTCTTGCGGCTTGGTCGAGCTTTCAGCGACGAGCACGTCGCCGTTCGGCAAAAGGTAAAGCCAGCGCGGGTGATCGAGATTTTCGGCAAAGCGTGTGACCGTGAAGCCTGCCGGCGCGGTAGGCGCAGCGCGCTCCGCCCAACCGATCGCATCTGCGGTGTTCACCGTGGGCAACGCGCTCGATTCCGGCGCGGGCAATTGCGGGTCAGCCCCGTAACCGTGTTCGGCGGGCGGTGCAGGCTGACTGCAAGCAGCCAGCGCGAGCGCGGCTGCAACAACGATTTTTTTCATGACACCGGAAGACTAACCCCGAAAGGCACGCGCGTCCTCTGTCATCTTGAGAACGCCGTTACGTCAGCTGGAACTGCTTAGGAACGCTGCACGAGTCTGCGCACGATAAGTGCAATTGCGACCCAGACGACGATCGCGAGCACTGCCATCACAGCGGCGGCGAGAAACTCACCTTGCAGTGCGTCAAGGATTGAATCGCCGGCAAATGCGACGAGCACAGTTTTCGGCAAGCTTCCGAGCGCGAGACCGAAGATAAAGGCCCAGAAGTTCACACGTGCAGCGCCGAAGGCCATGTTGACGACAACGAATGGCGCGGTCGGGACAAAGCGGACAATCAAGCTGGCGAGAAAGCCGTTCTTGCCCATGAAGCGCGTGAAGCGGCCGCCGGTTGCGCCGCCGAAGCGCTTCTGCGTCTGCGCGCTGGTGAGGCGGCCGGTGAAATATGTGGCGGCGCCGGAGAAGATCGTTGCGATCCACGCATTCCAGAAACCGACCTCGGGGCCGAAGGCGACGACGCATGCGCCGATGAGAACGATTTGCGGCGCGCCGACATAAGCGGTGAGCGTGAAGACCAGGATGGTCGCCAGCAAACCCCAATGGCCGCGATTGGCGACGCCCAGGGTTTCATCGATGAAGCGCTCGATCTGGTCGCCGTAATAAAAGCGGCCAACGATGAGCAGCGCCAGCACGACGATAACGCTCGCCGCTGACATGATGACCGCGCGCCAGGCGCGAGCGTCCATGTTGTTGACGAAGTCGCTAAAGCGCGCGCCGAGGCTGGGCTTGGGGCCCTCCGGCGGCGGCGTGTGTTCTGCGTCCTCGCTCATTGGCCCGCCCTGTCGCGCGGCGGGCCTCGCGGGTCAAGCAATCACGCGCGTTGTGGGCGGCGGCCGAGCAGTGCGGAGAGGTCAAAAGCATGGGCGGCGGCGGCTTTGCGCTTAGGCTTGGATCCGGCCGCCTGAGGGATTTCCATGTCGTTCATGCGGGGCTTGAGGCCGCGAATGAGGTCTTCCTCGATACGGCGGCGGTCCACCTCGTCGCGGATGGGGCCAAGAACGTAGCGTTCGGTGGCGCCGTAATACCAATAGGCGCGGCCCCACTTTTCGTGACCGAGCAGCCGCGAGCGGAGATCAGCAGCTTTGCCGACGTAGAGCGGCTCCATCAGGAACGCCCAGCGGCGGCGGACGAAAACATAAATCCCGCCAGCGCCTTCGGGCGGCAGACCTTTCTTGGTCAGAACGCACTTGAAACGATAGCGGCGGCCGCTCTCACCGCGCCAGGAATGCGGTCCGAAGAAGAACATGGGGCGTCTCCAAATTAGGCGGCGACGCTCGTCCTCGAATCGTAAACGCAGCGTTAAGACATTGAGCGCGAGCCCGAAGCGGCGCAATTTGCGCGGCATGGCGCTTCCGGCCCTCCCTGCACTTTCGATGCGCGACCGGCGCAATGATCCAAATGGTTTCGCGCGGGCAATGGGCGAGAGTTATTCGCGTTTCGGCTTTGCGATTGTGCGTGATCATGGGCTCGATCCTGGCGTGATCGAACGTGCGGTGCGCGCGACCAAGGATTTCTTCGCGCTGCCGGAAGAGGTTAAGCGGCGGCATCACATTGCCGGCGGCGTGGGTCAGCGAGGCTACATTCCGTTCGGCGTTGAAGCTGCCAAGGGCGCCGACAAGGTCGACCTCAAAGAGTTTTGGCACGTCGGCCGCGAGCTCAGCGACGACCACCACTACCGCGCCTTCATGCCGCCGAATGTGTGGCCGGCAGAGATCGCGACGTTCCGCGAGGATGTGTATGGGCTCTATGCGGCGCTCGATGCGCTGGGGCTGGAGTTGTTGGAGTCGATCGCGATTTTCCTGGAGTTGCCGCGCGATTTCTTTCATGTGCCGGTGCGCGACGGAAACTCGGTGCTGCGGCTCCTGCACTATCCGCCGACGCCGCCGAAATCCGAAGGCGTGCGCGCGGAGGCGCATGAGGACATCAACGTCATCACGCTCTTGCTCGGCGCGGAAGAAGCGGGGTTGCAGCTGCTGACACGCGAAGGCGAATGGCTGGAGGTCAATCCGCCGGAAGGCGCCCTGGTGGTGAATGTCGGAGACATGCTGCAGCGGCTGACGAACGACCGCTTGCGCTCGACGACGCACCGGGTCGTGAACCCCACGCCGGAACGCGCGCACTTGCCACGCTACTCGATCCCGTTCTTTCTCCATTTCGCGCCGGACTATTTGATCGAAACGCTGCCGAGCTGCGTGAGCGCGGAAAATCCGAAGCGCTACCCGGCGCCAATCACGGCGCAGGACTTTTTGCTTGAGCGGTTGCGGGAGATCAGACTGGCCTGATCAGGCGGCGGCCATGGCTTTGGGGCTCGCGACTGGGACCGTGAGGCTGAACGTCGCGCCCTGCCCGATTTCGCTGGTAAACGTGATGTCGCCGCCCATTGCGCGCGCGAGGTCGCGGGCGATGGAAAGGCCGAGACCCGCACCGCCGTAGATTTCGCTGATCTGCGCGTTAGCTTGGCTGAATGGCTTGAACAGCCTTTCCTGGTCGGCGCTGGCGATGCCGATGCCGTCATCGATGACATCGAACACGACGATGTCATGTCCAGCACGTTCTTCGAGTCGCGTCTTGATCGAGACATTGCCGCGCGGCGCGAACTTGATGGCGTTGCCGACAAGATTGAGCAGGCATTGGCGCAGCCGCACGTGATCGGCGACGACGTATCCCGCGGCGGCGCTCGGCTGCACGGTGAGGTTCACACCGGCGGTGCGCGCTGACGGCCGCATAAGCCCGTGGATCTCAGCGATCATGCCGACGACCGGCAACACTTCGCGTTTAACGTTGATGCGGCCGGAGTCGAGACGCGACTGATCTAGGATGTCGTTCAGCAGCACGTTCAAGTGGCGTGCAGCGGAAACAATGCGCTCGGCGTCGTTGCGCGCCGTGGGCGAGTCCGTTTCTTCCTGAATGATCTCAGCGTAACCGATGATGCCATTGAGCGGCGTGCGCAGTTCGTGGCCGACCTTGGCGAGAAACTCGGACTTCACGCGGCTGGCTTCAATTGCAGTCTCAATGCCTGCCATGGTGCGAATTTGGCTCGAGACGAGGTAGCGCGTGATCAGCAAGGTGAGCGCGCCGATGCCGAGAAGCGCGAAGACCACCGGCCCAATGCGATGCTGAAAGGCCGTCGAACCCGGGCGGCTGTTGCGCCACACGAGATTGCCGGCGTTTTCGCCATCGGGCGTCATCACCGGCAACGAAATCATACCTGCCGCGGACACGGCGTCCGGCGCGGCGAAATGGAAATCATCGAGCGTCATCGATTGGCCGGCCTGGATAAATCCGGCGGGGTCGATGATTTTGACGATGGCGAGATAGTCGTAACCGCGCAGCGGATTGTAAGCGATGCGCGCGGCGTTGTCCTCGTGCGTGATCGGCACGACCGCGATGACAACAAGATTGTCGCCTATGCGCGCGTAGGTGTGCTCGACGGTGTCCTGGGGCGTGGGCGCGCGCGCAAGGCGGCGTAGATTTGGCAGGCTCGCGCCCGCTTGCACGACGACCCGCGCGAGTTCGTCAGCGTCTTCGGTGCGCGCTTCGTTCATCCAGCGATAGCGCACCGCGCCGTTCTGACGAAAGAGGATGAGAGCGTCGGCAACGCTTGAGTAGAACGAATTGTCGATCCACTCCTGGTTCCAGTGGCCGCTGATATTGTCGAAAGCGTCTTCCCAATTGGCGTAGTCGAGGCCAACAGCGCCCATCGTACGCGCTCTGCCCTCGAGGCCATTGAAAACGAGCGTGGCGCTGGTGCGTTCGAAAGCGCGATCCTGATCATGCGCGAACGACGCAAACACCGAGATCGCAAGGCCAATGATCACTGCTACGAGCGCAACGATGGGCGCGCCGACGCCTAGCCAGGCGCGGCGCACGCTTCGTGCAGCTGCGTTAGCAGTCCTCGACATTGGCGACCCACACACACGCTTTTTCGAGCGTTTCACCAATGTTTAACATGAACCCTATTGCGGAACCGTTGATGGCGGCGCGCACAACACAGTTGATGAATCCTGAACGGACGCGGGGCTAGCCGGCTGCAGAACCTAACGTCAGGCGCAGAAATTCAGCGTCGGACCATTCCGGCCCACGATTGCGCCGCATGAGGGCTTGCAAGATGCCGGTGGCCTGGCGCGCGATGACAAGATCGAGCGCAGGCACGAGATAGAGGCGCTGATTGCCGGCGCCGGCTGCCATCGAGATGCCGCCAAAGCGTTCCGATAGAGAGCTGTCGACCTCGATGCCGGCGTTTCGTCCCGGCGCCACGAGACCAGCGCGCAGCAACCAGAACGACAAGCCGTAACCTGGATTGGCGTGCGAGCCGTTAAAGCATTCGCGCAGCGCGGCTTGATCCACGCGCCCCTCGCCGCCTTGCAGCACGAACCAACCAAACCGCGCCCAATCGCGCGCCGTGAGGCCAGCGCCGGAGGGCATGTGCGGCATGCCGTCTGCGCCGCGCCGCCATGCAGTTGGCTCGATATTGAGCGGCGCCAGGATGCGGCGCGTAAGATAATCGAGCGGATCGCCGTTGGTTTTGCGGCGGATGATTTCGCCGAAAATTTGGAACGATGTCGGGCCATATGCGAAGCGTTCGCCGGGCGCGGCATCAGGCATTTGGGCAATAGCGTGGGCGTACGTGGGTGGCCGCCCAATCGGGCCGCCAGTGATGCCGCTGGTGAGCGAGAGAATGTGGCGGAGGGTGATGCGACGACGATCATCTCCGCGCCATTCGCTGAGCGTATCTGAGGCATGTTCATCCCAGGATGAGATCAAGCCGTCTTGAATGGCGGCGGCGCTCATAGCGCCGGTGAAGCTTTTCGTCCCGCTGGCCAATTCCCAGCCGCGCGCGGCGCTACCCTGGTTCGGGTAGTCCTCGAAGATCACCTCGCCGCGCCGCATAACGAGCAAGGACACGCCGCGCCGTTCAGCCGAATACGTGGCGGCTGCGCGGAAATCCAAAGATTGCGCGGAGGCGGCTGTGGTGAAGCTTGCAGCAGCACTGGCGGCGAGGAAGGTGCGGCGGTTCATCGTCATGCCGACATAAACGCACGAACCGGCACTGTCCGTCGCGCCGGGATCAGCTGGCGTCGAATTTTACACCAATCATGCGCTCGCTGAGCGTCCAGAGTTTATCGGCAAGCGCGGGATCGATTGCCCAAGGGCGCACGCCGGTGAAGGGTTTGAAGTCGGCCGGCACCTGTTCGGCGATGTCGCAATCTTCGCAATAGACGCCGCCCTGCCCGTCGAGCTGCGCGTTGGTAGCGCACCAGACGCTGGTGGCCCCGCCTTGGCTCGGGGTTTTGAAACGCTCGTCGACTTTGCCATCGGCATCGATCCAACCCATGGCGCGTTTTTCTTCTTCCGGCATGTAGCGCTGAAGGTCGGTCATGATGCCGCCGGGGTGGACCGCGAAGGCGCGGACATTGTGGGCCTGCGCGCGTTTATCGAGGCCGATGGCGAAGAGCGCGTTGGCGGACTTGGCGCGGCCGTACGACGTCCACTTGTTGTATTCGGTGTGTTCGAAGTTTGGGTCTTCGAGATCGGGCGGGCAGATGCGGTGGCCGATCGAGGAGAGCGACACAACGCGCGCGCCGTTAGCGGCCTTCAGCGCTGGCCAGAGGCGCGCGGTGAGTTGGAAGTGGCCGAGATGATTGGTGGCGAATTGCGCCTCAAAGCCGCGCGCGTCGCGCATCAAGGGCGAAGCCATGATGGCGGCGTTGTTGATCAGGATGTCGAGCTTTTTGGTGCGCGAGAGAAATCCGCTGGCAAACGCGTCGATGCTGGCGGGATCGGCGAGATCGAGCGCGGCTTGTTCGACGTTAGCGATGCCGGCGAGGGCTTTTTGGGCTTTGTCCGGAGTGCGTGCAGGTACGATAACGATCGCCCCGGCGCCGGCGAGCGCTTTGGTCGTCTCCAAGCCGAGGCCCGAATAACCGCCAGTGACGATGGCGACCTTGCCGGTGAGATTGCGCCCGCCGGTGGCGTCCCGCGCTTCTGTGCGCATGCCGTAGCCGGAATTGATGGGCTTTTGTGGCGTGGTCATGTGCGTCTCTCTTCTATGCCGCCTTCGATCAATTCAGCTGATACCACTTGCAGTCGTCGCGCGTACAGCGTTGCCATGGTGTAGCGTCCAGCAAGACGCCGCATACGCGGTGGCGCGTGCCATCTCGCCAACGAAGTTGCGTTATGTTCTCCGCTATGATCACGCGAGACGGGCTTGGCGTGAGAACACCATCTCTCTCATATGGTTCAAGTAGGAAGCGCGCGCCAGTCACGTCCACGTTGAGCGTGCCGACAATACACACGCGCGAGCCAAGGGCGGCATTTAGCGGCGCGTAGTTTTCCTGACTATAGCCTCGCAAAACAATATCGCCGCGATCCGAGGTCACGCTGCTACACGCCCACAATCCCACGATCGCTATGCTGAGCACGAGCACTAACCGGGCCGCCGAACTTTTCACGCACTCACCATGACCATTGTCATCGCGAGACGCTAGCGGCGCGGACCGGTTAGCGCCAGGGGCTGTCGGCGTCGGTGATGTTGAGTGGGTCGTGACCCCAGTTCATGAGTGCGTAGCGCCAGCGCGAAGTTTCGCGGTCCTTGCGCGGCGCGAGCGCAAGTTGGCGGCGGATAAAGTTCACGACGCGGCGCATGTGCTTGATGTCGTCTGCGCTAGGCGCGCGCTTGATGCGGAGCAGCTGGATGGTGCGCTGGCAGGCTTTGACGCCAACGGAAATGCCATCGCCTGAATCTTGGCCGACGGATTTGGATTGATCTGTGGAGTGCCACGCTTCAATTTCCCGCGGCGTCATGTTGACGATTTCCGCGAAGGCGGCGCGAACTTCATCGTCGGTTGCTTTGGGCTTCATAACTTGTTTCTACGTCAAACACCCATTCCCGGATTGGCGCGAAGCGACAAGTCCGGGACCCATAAACTCGGCTTGCGGGCATTGAGGCGCAGCGTTTGACAATCGTGTTTACGGGTCCCGGGCTCGCGGCTTCGCCGCGCCCCGGGAATGGGTGGTTATGTTATGGTGCGATTGGTTTGACGCGGCTCGCCGCTTGCTTGGCGCGGCCGCGCGCTTCGTCCGTGTCAGCGCCACGCGACAGCGCTACGCCCATGCGGCGCTTGGCAAAGCTTTCGGGTTTGCCGAAGAGACGGAGTTCGGTTTCCGGGATGGCGAGCGCTTCGCTCACGCCGTCGAAAGCGATGCCTTCGGCTTCCATGCCGCCGTAAATGACGGCGCTGGCGCCGGGCGCGCGGAGTGAAGTGTCAACGGGCAGACCAAGGATCACGCGGGCGTGGAGCGCGAATTCGCTTTGCACTTGCGAGACGAGCGTCACGAGGCCGGTGTCGTGCGGGCGTGGGCTGACTTCGCTGAACCAGACGTCGTCGCCTTTCACAAAAAGCTCAACGCCGAAGATGCCGTAGCCGCCGAGCGCTTCTGTGACTTTGCCGGCGATATCGCGCGAACGTTCGAGCGCTTTTGCGCTCATGGCTTGCGGCTGCCAGCTTTCGACATAATCGCCATCGACTTGGACGTGGCCGATCGGTTCACAGAAGTGCGTGCCGCTGGCGGCGCGGACGGTGAGCAATGTGATCTCGAAATCGAACATCACCTGCCCTTCCACGATCACGCGCGCGTTGGCGACGCGAGCGCCGCTCATGGCGTAATCCCAGGCTGGCGCGACATCAGCTTGCGATTTCAAGCGGCTCTGACCTTTGCCTGAGGACGACATCACCGGCTTTACGAAATTCGGAAAGCCGATGCGGTCGACGGCGGCTTGCAGCTCTTCGAGCGATGAGGCGAAGGCGTAGGGCGAGGTCGGGAGTTTCAGCTTTTCGGCGGCGAGCACGCGGATGCGCTCGCGGTTCATGGTCGTGTGCGCGGCGTTGGCGGTGGGGATCACGGTGGCGAGCTTGTCGGCTTCGATGCGGACAAGTTCGTCGGTGGCGATGGCTTCGATTTCGGGGACAATGAGATGCGGGCGCTCTTGTTCGACCAGGGCGCGCAGCGCCTTCGCGTCGGTCATGTCGATGACATGGGCGCGATGGGCGACTTGTTGCGCGGGCGCGTTGGCGTAGCGGTCGACGACGATCGTCTCGACGCCGAGACGTTGGAGTTCGATGACGACTTCCTTACCAAGCTCGCCGCCACCGAGAAGCATGACGCGGATGGCGGTGGGAGAAAGCGGGGTGCCGATGCTAGTCATGGCGGCGTTATGGACCGCCGGCGTCCCGCCGGCAAACACCGGCGTCAACCGGCGAGACGCCGGCGGTCCAAGGTCAGTCCGCCGCTGCGAAGTGCGCCATTTGGTCGGCGTAGGCTTTTTTGAAGGCGGGGCGCGCTGTAGCGCGTTCAACGTAGGCTTTGCAGATCGGCGCTTCTTCGAGGCCCTTGAAGCGGTCGATCAGGCGCAGGACGTCGACTATCAGGATGTCGGCGACGGAGAATGAGCCGGCGAGCCATTCGCGCTTGGCGAGGACAGTCTCCAGGCGTTTGACGCGTAAGTCTTTCACCCAGTTGTCGAAGAAGCCGAACATCTGGGTGTCGGTCTGTCCCATGAAGTGGAAGATCGACCATGGTACGCTGGCCATCTCCATCGAGTTGAGCGCGGCGAAAATCCATTCCTTCGCCTCGCTGCGCGCGCGCCGATCGGTCGGGATGAGCTTGTCAGTCATCTCGCCGAGGTGAAGCAGGATGGCGCCGCTTTCAAAGATGCTGAGGTCGCCGTCGGTGAGCCATGGCACTTGCGCAAAGGGTTGGTGCGCGAAGTGCTCAGGCCCACGGTCCTTGAACGGCGTGCTCTCGACGCGATACGGCAGCCCCGCCTCCTCCAACGCCCAGCGCACGCGCAAATCGCGCACGTAGCCGCGCGGCGCCTCGGGCACCCAATCGTATGTGGTGAGGACAAGGCCGGTCATTCGAATCTCCGTTTTGTCGCTCAGCATGTGATTGCAATTTATCGCTGAAGGAATGGCCGATATTGCGGTGACGTCGCCCTTCGACAAGCTCAGGGTGACGTGCGTCTGGCGACGCAGCCTGGCTCAAACGGCGTCAGCCTGAGCTTGTCGAAGGCGACGCCAGCGCGGAACCTAACAGCGCGCGCACCGCGCGTCCTGCCTCTTCGATCGGATGCGCCGCTGCTGCTTCGCGCAACTTCGCCAAGTTGGGCCCGCCCGCTCTGTGTTCAGCCATCCACTGTTCTGCAAACTTGCCGTTTTGAACGTCGGCCATGACGGCGCGCATCGCATCTTTCACGCGCGCATCGATTATGCGTGGTCCAGTGACATACTCTCCGTATTCCGCCGTGTTGGAAATCGCGAGGTGCATGCCGGCGATGCCGCGTTCGTGGATCAAATCCGAGAGCAGTTTCACTTCGTGCAGGCAATCGAAGTAAGCGAGCTCGGGCGGCGTGCCGGCTTCGACTTGGACTTCCCAGGCGGCGCGGATGAGGTGCGTGAGGCCGCCGCAGAGCACGACTTGTTCGCCGTAGAGATCGCCTTCGGTTTCGATTTTAAACGATGAGGCGATCATGCCCGCGCGGCCGCAGCCGATCGCCGCGCCGTATGAGTATGCCAGCGCGTCGGCGGCGCCGGTGTCTTGCGCGATGGCGACGATCGCTGGCAGGCCGCCGCCGCGCGTAAAAGCTTCGCGCAGCGCTTTGCCGGGGCCCTTTGGCGCGACCATGGCAACGTTCACGTCCGCGGGCGGTTTGATGAAGCCGTAGTGATACGCAAAGCCGTGGACGAACATCAGAGTTTGCCCGGCGCGCAGATGCGGCGCGATTTCGGCGGCGTAGAGATCGGGCATGACTTCGTCGGGCGCGCACATGACAAGGACATCGGCGCCCTTGGCTGCTTCCGTGACGGTGATAGGCGCGAAGCCGTCCGCCCTCGCCTGCTCGGCGCGACGGGCGGTTGCGTGCAGCGCAACGACGACATCGACGCCGCTGTCGCGGAGGTTCAGCGCGTGCGCGTGGCCCTGGGCGCCGTAGCCGATGACGGCGACGCGCTTGGCTTTAATGAGGGACGCATCTGCGTCGCGTTCGTAGAGGACGCGCATGGGTTTCCTTTGTTCTGCTTGCGTCTCTAGCCCCTGCGCCACACATAGGCAAAGAGGAGACGAAGATGGCGCATGCGGCGGAGATCGTGCGGTTCTGGCGAGATGCGGGGCCGAAATTCTGGTTCGTGAAAGACGAGACGTTCGATGGCCGCTGCCGTGGCTTCGAGGCTGAGCATCACGCCGCCGCGCGCGGGGAGCTTGTCGCGTGGGAGATGGACGCTGAAGGCGCGCTGGCGCTGCTGATCCTGCTTGACCAGTTGCCGCGCAACATTTTCCGCAATTCGCCGCATGCGTTTGCCACTGATGGATTGGCGCAAGCCATCGCGGCACGCGCACTCGATCGTGGCTTCGACGCCGCTACCGATTCAGCGCTCAGATTTTTCTTCTACATGCCGTTCGAGCACGCCGAAGACCTAGCGCTGCAAGAGCGTTGCGTGACGCTGTTCACCAATCTGGGAGACGCGGCGTATTTGAAGTTCGCGACCCTGCACCGCGACATCATCGCCCGCTTCGGACGCTTCCCGCACCGCAACGCCATCCTTGGGCGCAAGAGTTCGGTGGAGGAACTGCAGTTCTTGGCGGATGGCGGGTTTGCGGGTTAGCGCCTTGGATCGCGGGCCTTCAGGCCCGCATGCGCGTCTGAAGACGCGCGGTCCAAGAACGTCACTTGATCGCCGCGTCGAAGGCGTAGCGCCAATTGCCTTCGTAGTCGCGCGTCCAGACGGTCATGTAGCGGCCAGCGGTGCGCGCGCCGTCGGGCTCAGTGGAGGTGGATGTGCCCCAGGTCCAGCCCATATCGCCGCGCGCGGAGACGCGGCCGGTTTGCGGCGTGCGTTCGAGACGCGCGCCAGCGGGCCAATTTTGAAAGCGCGCGGCAATGCCAGGACGGCCAGTGACGGTCTCAGTGCTGGTGACGATAAGGGCGTCTTCTGCAGCGTAAGCGTTGAACGCGGCCGCGACGCCTTCGGATTGCGCCATCGTGTTGAAGGCGCGGTCCGCCTCCAGCAATTCAGCCACCGCCGCGCGGGCGAGTTCTTCTTCGGTGCGCGAACCTGCAAGTTCGGAGAGACGCAGCGCCAGGCGGCCGCCTGGATCAGCATTGCTGACGCAATTGCGCGCAAGGCTGGTCGCCGGCCCGCCGGACGAGATTTCGATGTAAGCGCGTTCGCCATTGGCGCAGGCATCCTCAGTGTCGCCGCCTAACGAGCCGGACACGCCCATGACGGCGCGGACGAGCGTTGCGATGTCGCCGCGCTGCGCGGCGGTCACTGGCGTCACGCGCGGCGCGTCGCCGCCCCACAGCCACCAGCCGGTCGAGGGGTGGCCAGTAAAGCGGCGCACCGCGATCACGCCCTCTTCGCCGCGCAGGTCGTAGCGAATAACGCGGCCGACGCCGCCGTTGGGCGATGAGATGGTCACGCGCACGGCCGTGTCTATGCCGTCAGCGGCGATCAGGGCGCGACCACCGGTGGTTGGCGTCACATCCGCGGACAGCATCGCTTGGGCCCATTGCGGCGCGCGCAAGGACAGGTTCTGCGCCGACACCGGCGCTGCGAGCAAAAGCGCGAGACCGAAAACGGCCGCGGCACGAAGCTTAGTCATGTTCCCCCCGGGGCATTTTCATTGGGAGGTAGATTACGGCGCCGGGCGCCGTCGTGGGAAGCCTTAGTGCTGCGGCCGGTCCCGCACGGGCTGGCCATCGCGCAACACCCATTGTGCGGTTCCCGCCACGCGGTCGATCTCGGCCTCCAAATCACGCACGGCGCGGGGCATGCCCACGTTCGGGCCGCCATAATCCACAACGGTTTTGGTCTGACCGTTGCGCGTGAGCGTCACGGTATAGGTCGGCAGATCCGAAACGTTGGCGCGATAGGCTTGTTGCAACTGATCGAAACCGATCGCATCGAAGCGCGCGAGGAGGCGCGTGACGTCCTCGGCCGGTATGGTTGCGGTGCGCTCCCCCACCGCGTCGACGAAGCTGCGGCCTTCGTAACGCACTTGGCCCTGACCATTGATAGTCACGGTGTAAGCCGGGCAAAACCCGAAACAGACGCCGCGGGTGAGACTGATCTCGACGTTGCTCGACGTGGGATTGGACACGGGCGGGGTCTCAGCCGGCGCTTGCGCGCACGAGGAAACGACCAAAGCGATTAACGCTCCTAAGAAGACGCGACTTGAGATCATTGCGAAGCTCCGAACGCGGATACATGCCGTTCACGTGCGTATTGATCCAACTTTGCATGCCTGGATGATTGGGATAACGCGCATCGAATTCGTGTCCGTAACATGCGGTGCTTGTAGCGGGGGTCAATGGCGTTTTGCATTTCCGTTACGACGACACGCGGCAGGCGATGATGAATTGTTCCGCCGCTTTGGCCTCATCGGCGCGCACCTGGGGCGTTTCCTGGGGGTCGCTTCAAGAAAGTAGCGCGAGCGCCTGGCTGAGGCGGGAGGCAATTCCGGGGTCAGTTGCGCGCGGCCAAACAGGCATCTGGTTCGCAATCCAGGTGAACTGGCGCTTGGCGTAGCGGCGCGTATCGCGTTGACCGATCTCGGTCGCTTCGGCGAGCGTGAGGTCGCCGCGCAGGTAAGCGCCGAGCGCCGGCGCGCCGTGGGCTTTGATGGCGGGCAGCGTTGAATCGAGGTTACGCGCGGCAAAGGCGCGGACTTCGTCGAGAGCGCCCTGCTCTAGCATGTGTTCGAAGCGCGCGTTGATGGAGGCGTAAAGCGTTTCGCGGTCGGGCATGAGCACGAGACCGCGCCACTCGTCGGGCTCAAGTGCGGGTTTGGTATTGGCTTGGAAGGACGCAATGCTCTCGCCGGTGGTTTCGAAGACTTCCAGCGCGCGGATAATGCGCGGCGCGTCATTGGGTTCGAGGCGGGCTGCGACGAGCGGATCGAGGCCCGCGAGTTTGGCGTGGAGTGCGGCTGCGCCCTCTTTGGCGACGCCATCAGCGAGCGCCGCGCGCAGCTCCGGATCGATGTTTGGCATTTCGGCCAAGCCTTGCGTCAGTGCTTTGAAATAGAGCCCGGTGCCGCCGGCCAGGATCGGTGTTCGGTTGCGGGCGCGGATGTCGGCGATCTTCGCGAGTGCATCGGTAAGCCACCGGCCGGTCGAGTAGCGCTCGGCGGCGTCGATGTGGCCGTAGAGATGATGCGGGGCCGCTGCCTCCTCCGCCGGTGACGGCCGCGCCGTGAGAATGCGGAAGTCGCGATAGACCTGCATGCTGTCGGCGTTGATGATTTCGCCGTCGATACGCTCCGCCAGCGCGAGCGCCAGGGCGGACTTGCCGCTGGCGGTCGGGCCCATGATGAGGAAGGGAGGCTTCATGCCGGGTGCAGTAGCGCATGCGCGGGCGCTGCCCTAGAGGGTACAAACAATGACCGCTCACGCTCTCGTTTTCGTCGCCTCGCCTGAGGATAAGGCCGCTTATCGCGAGGCTTTGCTGATGCTTGGGCGGGTGGCGTTGAACCGCAAGTTGCCGCCGCCGGAGGTGCTCTCCGGATGGGAAAGCGCGCAGTGGATTTATGAGAGTGTCGATAGCGAGTTGCGACAGGAAGCGGCCGCGGCAGTAGCGGGGATGCCGGTCGATTGGGCGCTGGCGCCAGTCGAAGGGCGGCGCAAGAAGCTCCTCATCGCCGACATGGATTCGACAATCATCAATGTAGAATGCCTGGACGAGTTGGCGGACTTCGCCGGCATCAAGGCGGAGATCGCAGCCATCACCGAACGCGCCATGCGCGGCGAGTTGGAGTTCGAGCCGGCGTTGCGCGAGCGCGTCGGTAAGCTGAAAGGCTTGGCGGTCGATGCGCTGCAGAAAACCTATGACAAGCGCGTGCGGCTAAATCCCGGTGCGGCGACGTTGGTGAAAACCATGGCCGCGCATGGCGCGCGCTGCGTGCTGGTGTCTGGCGGTTTCACGTTTTTCACATCGCGCGTTGCGGAGGCTGCCGGCTTTCACGCGAACCGCGCGAATGTCCTGCTCGATGATGGCGCGGCGCTGACTGGCGTCGTGCAAGAGCCAATCCTCGGGCGCAAGGCCAAGCTTGAGGCGATGCGCACGGAAGCTGCCGCGCTGGGCCTGAACGACAAAGACGCGCTCGCCATTGGCGACGGCGCCAATGATCTCGATATGATCAAGACGGCGGGACTTGGCGTTGCGTATCGCGCCAAACCGCTGGTGGCGGCGGAAGCGGACGCGAAGATCGATTATATGAATTTGGAAGCGGCGTTGTTTTTCCAAGGCTATCGCCGGGCGGAGTTTGTTCAATGAAGCGCTTGATGATTTTGGCCGCGTTGCTGGCTTGCGCGTGCGCGCCAACGACCGAACCGACCGCGGCGACAGAGCTGGCGCCGCAGACTTTCCCGATAGCGGATGCGGCGGGAAACCGCATGGAAGCGCTAATCGAGCAGGACGGCAAGTTCTGCAGCGGCGATGGCGCTTGGTGCATCGCGGTGGGACCAGCTGCCGTTACGGTCACCCATGGCGGGCAAGACACGCAACTCATGGAGCTCGATACAGCGATAGCTAGCGCGCCAAGCGTGTGGCCCGTGATCATTCGTGAAGGCCGCGACGATCAAAACGTTCAGCTCGGCCTCGCGTGGCAGCAGGATCAGATGTATTCTGGCGGTGGCGGACAGGCCACGCGCGTTACGCTCTATCGCATCACGCAGGGCTCCGGGTTGATCCCGGAAGTGCTGACCTGGCCGATCTCAGCCGGAAAGATGATCCGCGCTTGCTTTAGTGAAGCGGATCAGCGCGCACGACGCGACGCGTGCCACGACGAATACGCCTTCACCGGCCAGCTCTCGCTCGACACAGAAAATGCCAACGGCCCGCCGCGCCTCGTGCTGACGACGCTCGCGACGACGTTCCCCGGCGATCTGACAATAACTGAAGACTCCGCCGAACGCCCGCCGCTGCAGGCGATCGATATCGTCACCGTGCGTGACGCCGACTGCTCCTACCGCAGCGTGCTGACCTTCAACGGTGAAGGCTACGGGTATGAAAACGAACCGCCTGCGTGCAGCGACTTTCTGGAGCCGTAATTGAAGCTGCCCCGCAAGCCGCGCGCCGTCGTGTTCGATCTCGACGGCACGCTGATCGATTCAGAAGCGCTGGTGAAAGACGCGCATTTCGCCGCGTGCGCCGAGCTCGGCGTGGCGATGACCGATGCGCAATTTCTCTCGCTTGTCGGCATGCACCGCGAAGCGAATGATCTCCAATTGAAGGGCTATTACGGCGACGACTTCCCGCTGGAGACATTCATCGGACTGACGCGCGCGCACGTTGGCGATCGCGTCGCGCCGCTGAAGCCTGGCGCGCTGGAGCTGATGGATGCGCTCGATGCGCTTGCCCTGCCCTTCGGGTTAGCGACGTCTTCGCGCCGGCCTTGGGTGGAGCGGCATTTTGCGGCGCATGCTCTGACGCCGCGCTTTCGCGCGGTGGTGACAAGGCAGGATTTGCTTGAAGGCAAGCCGCACCCGGAACCGTATCTGCACGCTTCAAAGCTATTGGGTGCCGCGCCAGAGGATGTGCTGGCGCTGGAGGATTCCTACGCTGGCGTTACGTCGGCGCACGCGGCGGGCTGCATGACGGTAATGGTGCCGGACTTGCTTGCGGCCACAGATGAGATGCGCGAACTGGCGCTGGTGCTAACTTCGCTCAACGACATTCGCGCGCTACTTTAGCTCCGCGCCTGCAGCCTGCGATAGGTCACGCCGCCGTCGCGATTGATGCGTGCGACGATGGCGTGCTCACCGATGGCCGCGCGGCCAGCGATGGCGCGGGCAGCAGAGATCGTGTCGGTGGCTTGCGCGCCGATGGCTTCGATCACATCGCCTGCCCGCAGCACACCCTCATTCTCCGCGCCGACATCAACATCGAGCACGACGAGCCCCTGAACGTTGGGTTCGATCTGAAACTCTTCGCGAAGGCTGGCGTCGAGTTCTGAGAGAGCGATGCCGAAAATGCGCCCGCCGCGCGGGCCGCCATCGCTGCGCGGCGTCGTGGCGCCACCCTCTCCGCCGCCCGCGACGCGCGCGCCGCCTTGGGTTTCTTCGAGCCGCTCGATATTGGCGGTGACCTGCATGCGGCCGCCATCGCGGACAAGATCGACTGTCACAGTCGTGCCGACTTGCGCTTCGCCGACCATGCGGGTCAGAGCGCGGCTGTCAGCTACGTCATGACCGTTGAAGCGCACCACGATATCGCCCGGACGCAAGCCAGCGTCGGCGGCCGGGCCGTTGGCAGTGATGCGCGTGACGACGGCGCCGTTTGCGCCGTCATAGCCTGCGCGGTCGGCGGCGGCGCGCGTGAGGTTGGCCAAGCGGACGCCGAGCCAGCCGCGGCGGGTCTCGCCGTAGCGTGTAATTTGATCGACGACGGGACGCACGATCGAGGTCGGCGTTGCAAAACCGACACCGACGCTCGCACCTGTCGGTGAGACGATAGCGGTGTTGACGCCGATGACTTCGCCGTCGGTGTTGAAGAGCGGCCCGCCCGAATTGCCGCGATTGATGGCGGCGTCGGTCTGGATGAAGTCGTCGTAGCGGCCTGCATCGATGTTGCGATTGCGCGCGCTGACAACGCCGACGCTCAGCGAACCGCCAAGGCCAAACGGATTGCCGATGGCGAGAACGATATCGCCAACACGCGCGGTGTCGCTATCGCCCATCTCTACGTACGGCAGCGGCGCGCGGGCGTGGACACGCAGCACGGCGATGTCTGTTGCCGGGTCGCGGCCGACGACGGTCGCTTCCAGGCGTTGGCCGTTTTGTAGAATGACTTCGATCGCGTCGGCGGATTCGATGACGTGATTGTTGGTGACGACAACGCCATCCGGCGAAATGATGAAGCCGGAGCCAAGCGACGTAATCTGTGCGCCGCCCTCACCCAGGCCTTCGTTCAGGCGCTCCATCGGCGAACCCGGCGGAAAGCGCGGGAGATCGTCGACGCCGCGCACGCGCTGGCTGGTGGCAATGTTCACCACGGCGGGCGAAAGCCGGTCGTTCAGATCAGCGAAGCCCTCCGCCGGCAGGCGCGATTGCGCCAGCGCCGGAGCTGCGAGAGCGAAAATGGCAATGGCGGAGAGAATGGCGCGCATGAGTCGGAGCGTAGCGGCCTAGTTAGGCAGTCGGCAATCGGCAGTAGGCAGTCGGGAATGCGCAAATCGTAGGCGAAGCTGCGCTCAGCCCACGATTGCCGACTGCCAATTGCCGACTGCCGTGCTTAGTTTCCGCCTCTCCGGCGCTGCATGTAGCGGAAGAAGTCGCTGTCCGGTGGGACCACGATCGGCGTGCCGGCTTCGAGCGAGAAGTCGTAGGCGCGCATCGAGCGATAGAACGCGGCGAACTCCGGATCGCGGCCGTAGGCGCGTGCGAAGATGCGGGCGCGTTCGGCTTCACCCTGACCGCGGGTGCGTTCGGACTCTTCTTGCGCCGTGGCGCGGATGATAGCGGCGTCGCGCTCACCTTCCGCACGGATGCGGCCGGCGACCTGCTGGCGCTCTGACCGCATGCGCTCGTACACACGCTCTTGGGTTTCCGGCGGCAGATCGGCTTGGCGAATGCGCACGTCCACAACGCGGACGCCGAGTTCAGCGGCGGCAGCGGCGTTGAGATCGTTTTCGATCGCCTGCATCAGTTCAGAGCGGCGGCCAGAGATGATGTCGTCAGAGCCAGCGCCGCCGAGGACGCGGCGCATTGCGGCTTCGGTGAAGGTTTCGAGGCGCGACGCGCCGGCGAGTTCGGTGAGCACGCTTTGGTAGAAACGGCGCGGATCGATGATCTGCCAACGCACAACCGCGTCCACGATGAGGCGCTCCTGATCGGAGGCGACGATCGGCTGGCCTTCAAGCGTGAGGCCCATATTGCGGCGGTCGTAATCGACCACGCTCTCAACGAACGGCATCTTGAAATAGAGGCCAGGCTGATCGGTACCCGGCGCGTTGATGACGCGCACGTACTCGCCGAAGCGCAGCACGATGGCCTGATGATCCTGACGTACCACGAAGACCGAGTTCAGAATGATTACGAGCAGCGCGAGAACGCCGCCGATGAGAACGGGCATATTGCGCGTCATTGGCCGGCTCCTGGCTGGGTCGTGGCCGGGGCGTTACGGCGGATCATTCCGTCAAGCGGCAGGTACGGAACTGCGCCGCTACGTTGATCGAGAATGATCAGATTGCCGCGCTGGTATACGCGCTCCATGGTTTCGAGATAAAGGCGATCACGCGTCACTTGCGGTGCGGCGCGATATTCGGTGTGGACCGCGACGAAGCGATCGGCTTCACCGGTCGCTTCCCGGACAACGCGCTCACGGTAACCCTGAGCTTCGTTGACGATGCGCGAGGTGTCGCGATTGGCGTTGTTGAGCAGCGTCTCAGCGTCTTGGCCGGCGTTGACGACATCGTTGAAGGCTTCGATCACGGCCGATGGCGCGGCAGCACGCAGCAGCTGGACTTGCAGAATTTGCACGCCGGCTTGGTAGTCATCGAGCGTCGATTGCATCAGCGCCTCGACGGCCTCTTCGACCTGACCGCGCTCGGTGGTGATGATCGGCTCAAGCTGCCGCTGACCGATGACTTCGCGCATCGCGCTTTCACCGACCTGCTCAACAGCTTCGTCCGGGTCACGCACGTTGAACACGAAGGCGCTGACGTCCTTCACGTTATAAACAACGCGAAAGTGGATTTCGGCGATGTTGCGATCGCCGGTGATCATCAAGCTCTCTTCCGGCTTGTCGGTGAGAACGTTGGTGCGCGGCGAATCAAAGCCGATCTCGGCCGTGCGCTGCCCGGTGACGTTGACGATTTGGCGCGTCTCGATCGGCGTCGGGAGATGGAAGTGGATGCCTGGACCGGTGGTGCGATTGTATTTGCCAACTTGCGTGATGACGGCCTGCTCGCCTTCATCGACCGTATAGATGCCGGTGGCGAGCCAGCCCACAACGAGAAGCCCGGCGATCAGCGGCCATTGCAAACCGCGGCGCCCGGGAGGGCTACCGCCGCCGCCTGAACCACCACCACCAAACATGCGGTCGCGCAATTGGCGAAACAGGTCATCAAGATCAGGGCCTGAAGGCTGTTGCGGCGAACGCGGTGGCTGCTGCTGGCCCCACGGCTTGCGCGGCCCGCCGCCCCAGGGACCTTGGCCGCCGCTGCGCGGAGGACCGCCTGATTGGTCATTCCAAGGCATTAATTGCTTCCCCGACCTTCTGGTGGAATTCGCGCGCGCCTGTTCTTGGCGGCCGAGATGGGAACTTGCAGCGCTCCCATGCGCGCCGATATGTGGCCCCTGTGCTAAAGGATCAAGCATGAACAACCAGTTGGCGGACGTCGCTGAACGCGTCAAAGCGCGCCTCGATGCGATAAAAGACCCGATTAGCGGAAAGGGTTTGTTCACGTCCGGCCGCGTGACCGGCCTTGAAGCGCGCGATGGCAAGGTCTCGTTTACGATAGAGGCGCCTGCGGGCGTCGCGGAACTTTATGTCCCAGTGCGTGATCGCGCTGAAGCGGAAGCGCGCGCAGTCGAGGGCGTGAAGAGCGTTACCGCTGTTTTGACGGCGGAGTCCGCAGCACCGGCCAAGGCCGCTGGCGGCGTTGGCGGCGTGAAGCACATCATCGCGGTGGCGAGTGCAAAAGGCGGCGTCGGCAAATCCACGGTCGCGGTCAATCTCGCCTGTGCGTTCGCCTCGTTGGGGATGAAGACCGGGCTGCTCGATCTCGATGTTTACGGGCCTTCCGCCCCCACCCTGCTCGGCACTGGCGCCAAGAAGCCGCGCATGCGCGACGACAAATTGCTGGAGCCTCTGGAGGCGCACGGGCTGAAGACGATGTCGATCGGCTATTTGGTCGATCCGGCCTCACCGATGATTTGGCGCGGCGCGATGGCGACCAGCGCTGTGCGTCAGATGATCGATGAAATCGTCTGGGGCGATCTTGATGTGCTGCTCTTGGATTTGCCGCCGGGCACTGGCGATGTGCAGGTGACATTGGTGCAGCGCGTGCCGCTGGCGGGCGCGGTGATCGTCTCAACGCCGCAGGAGATGGCGTTGGCGGATGTGCGGCGCGGGCTGGCGATGTTTGAGAAAACGCACGCGCCGGTGCTGGGCGTGATCGAGAACATGGCGTACTTCGAAACGCCGGACGGCGCACGCACGCATATCTTCGGCCAAGGCGGCGCGAAGCGCGTGGCGGCTGATGTCGGCGCGCCGTTTTTGGGTGAAATACCGATTGATGTGGCGCTGCGCGAAAGCTGCGATGCCGGCGCGCCACTCGTGGTGGCGCAACCGGAGCATGGCGTGTCGAAGCGTTTCCGGGAAATTGCTGCGGCAGCGCTCGGCAACGTGGCGCGGATGAATAAGCCGGCGCCGGGGATCAGGGTGAAGTAATATGGACCGTCGGCGTCTCGCCGGCCGACACTAGCGCATCCCGGCGAGACGCCGGTGGTCCATAAAAGCGCGGGGGCGAATATGGGCACGACACGCAGAACACTTCTCGGCGCGGCGGCGGCGCTGCCGTTGATCGCGTGCAGGCAAGAAGCGCCGATCGTGGTGGTTGGCGCTGGCGTGTTCGGCGCTTGGACGGCGGCGCATCTCAGCCGGATGGGCAAACGCGTCCTGCTCATTGACCAGATGGGTCCGGCGAATGCGCGTGCGTCCAGCGGCGGCGAGAGCCGGATGACGCGCGGCACCTATGGGCGGGACGAAATCTACACGCGGATGGCGCTGGACTCGTTGGAAGAGTGGAAGCGGCTGTCACGCCGCTCGGAGCTGCCGCTGTTTCATCGGGCCGGCGTGCTCTTCTGCTTTCAGGAGATGATCGACTACGCACGCGAGTCGATCGCCGTGCATGAGCGGCTGAGATTGCCGCTGGAGCAACTGGACAACGCGTCGTTGCGCCAGCGCTGGCCGCAAATGAACTTCGACGGCATTGAGTTCGGACTGTTCGAGCCGGAATTTGGCGCGCTGATGGCGCGGCGGGCCGTCGAAGAACTGGTCGCCCACTCTGGCGTTGAACTCATAATCGGTCACGCGACGCCAGGCGAGCGCCCCAACGAAGTGATCGTGAACGGCGAGCGCATATACGCAGCGGCGATCGTGTTCGCATGCGGGCCGTGGCTGCCGAAGGTGTTTCCCGATCTACTCAGCGACCGCATCTTTGTGACGCGACAAGAAGTGGCGTTCATCGCGCCGCCAGATGGCGACGATTCATTCGAAGCGTCGCGCCTCCCCGGCTGGGCCGATTTCAACGGCGGCGATCTCTATTACGGCTTCCCGAATCTCGAAGGCCGCGGCTTCAAAATCGCGCGCGACACGCACGGCGCGCATTTCGATCCCGACATCGGCGACCGGCGCATGAGCGAAGACGGCGCGGCCTTGCTGCGCACGTTCGCCGAACGGCGCTTCCCTGCCTTGGCTGGGCGCCCGTTCACTGAGTTCCGCGTCTGCCAGTATGAGAACTCGTCCAACGGCGATTTCCTGATTGATCGCCATCCGACGCTTGACGGCGTGTACTTGCTTGGCGGCGGTTCGGGGCACGGCTTCAAGCATGGGCCGGAGGTCGGGCGCATGATGGCGGAGTTAGTAGCGAACGGCACGGCGCCTGACGCGCGCTTCTCGCTCGCGACGAAGCAAACGGTGCACAATCGGACTGTGCTTTGAGCGCGCGTCGTGCTTCGACAGGCTCAGCATGACGCCAATTCCGCTGACACCACTCGCGTCAACCTGAGCCTGTCGAAGGCCGCGAGGACCGCGAACTACGCCAACTCAAACTTGATCGGCAGCGCTTTGAGGCCGCTTACGAAGAAGCTTTCGCTGTAGCGCGGCTCACCGTTGAGGCGGACGCTTTTCAGACGCGGCAGCAGCTCCTCGAACAGGATGCGCATCTCAAGGCGGGCGAGGTGTTGGCCGAGGCAGAGGTGCGCGCCGTTGCCGAAGGCGAGTTGGCGATTTGGCGCGCGGCTGATGTCGAAGGTGTCGGCATTCGGGAACACATCTTCGTCGCGATTTCCGGACGCGTAGCAGAGCATCATCCAGTCGTTCTGCTTCATCTGCCGCCCGCCCACCTCAGTGTCCTCGGCGGCGGAGCGCATGAAGGTTTTGACCGGCGTGGTCCAGCGGATCGCCTCTTCGATCAGAGCCGGAATGAGAGACGGATCAGCTTTGACGCGTTCGAACAGCTCTGGCCGCGTCGCGAGCGCCCACATCGCGCCGGCGGTGGACGATGAGGTGGTGTCGTGCCCGGCTGTGGCAATGATTGTGTAATAGCCGGTGCGTTCGAATGGCGGCAGCGGCGCGCCATTGATCTCGGCGTTGGCGAGGAGCGTCGCCAGATCGTCGCGCGGATTGGCGCGGCGGTCGGCGGTGATGGTTTCGAAATAGTCGGTGAAGTCCTGCACCACGCCGATGAGCAATTGCGCGAATTGCTCATCGCTGAGCGCGGCTTTGAAACGTTCCGTATCGGGGTCGGAGGCGCCGAACAATTCCTGCGTCAGCCGCAGCATCCGGCCGAAATCTTCTTCCGGCACGCCCAGAATGTTCATCACCACCCGCAGCGGATAGTGCATCGCAACGTCTCTGACGAAATCGCATTGACCAGGCAGCGCGGCGAAACTCTCGGCAGCTTGCTTGGCGAGCGCGCGGATATCGCCCTCCCGCTTTTTCACGTTGGCTGGCATGAACCAGGCTTGCGTCAGCAGCCGGTATTTCATGTGGTCGGGCTCATCCATCTGCACAAGCGAGCGCACGAGGTGCGGCGTGCCGGTGATGGCGCGGGCGCGGGCTTCACCGGCTTGGCTCATCAGCGTCGTGCCGCGGATGGCTGACGGGAAGCGCGCGTTGTTGCGGCTGATCTCAAGGATATCCGCGTGTTTTGTCACCACCCAGAACGGGTCGAAACCCTCCACTTCGGCGATGCCGAGCGGATTATTGGCGCGGAGCCAACGATAGGCGTCGTGCAACGCATCCGTCGCGTAGGCCGAAGGCGACACGAGCAATCGGGCGATGTCGTCCGGAATTCGTGTCGCTTGCATGTATGTCTCCCGAATTTTGCCCGCACTGTGCGCTCATAGTTGGCGCGCGGGCAACTCGGCGCCGCTGCGTTAGGGGTTATATTCCCACCACCACGGCATTGCGGTTTCGCCGAGGATGAAACGCGCGAGCTCGGGATAGATCAATTCGGCGCGTACGCTATTGGCGAGGAACACGACGCAGCGGCGGCGCGCCTCCTGGCAGATCACCATGTTGCCGGTGAAATCGTTGTGGCCGCCTTTGAACCACATCGCCCCGGAGGCGTCAGTGAAGGTAACGACGCCAAGGCCTGCGGAAAGATTGATCGCTGGGCCGCGCGGGTCGCCCGCTGGGACCAAGGTCGGAAATTGATGCGCGCCTATGATCGGAAATTGCGGGCGCACGAGTTCGGCGCGCGCGGCGGCGCTGAGCCCCTCACCGCGCATCACGCCGGCCCAGAGCCGTGCCTGATCCGCGATCGTTGTGTCCATCGAGCCTGCGGCGCTCACGCTTGAGCGTTCGTCGTGCGGTTCATATGTGCCGTCGAGGCCATAGCCATCGGCGAGATCGGGCCGAAAATCGGGACGCCATTGCATCGACGTGCGTGTCATGCCGAAGCGATCGTACACACGGCGCTGCATCTCGGCTTTGACGTCAAGGCCAAGCCCCTCTTCCAGCACCATCTGCAGAATGTAGAAGCCTTCGGCGGAGTATCCGTACCAAGAGCCCGGATCGCGATGGAAGCGCAGCTTCTGGTCGTCATCGATCCAACGAAAATTGAGGAAGCCGGTAGTGTGATTGAGCACCATGCGCGCGGTGAGCACGCGCCAGCGATCGTCGCCAACGAGATCGGTGTAGTCTTCGTACTCGATCAACGGACGCGGCAGGTATTCATGCATCGGCCGATCGAGATCGATGCGGCCTTCGTCCACGAGTTGCAAGATCATGTAGGCGAACGCAGCTTTGGTGAGCGAGGCGCCGTACATGATCGTGTCGTGGCCGAGCGGCCGCTGCTCTTCGCGATTGGCGTAGCCGTACGAATTGACATGGACGACTTGGCCATTGTCGATAACGGCCACGGCCATGCCGACGACGTTCTCACTGGCCATTAGGCGCTGCACTTCCGCGTCAATGGCATCGGAGGCCGGCAGCGGCCGCGCCGCGGGAACGGTGGCGCAGGCTGCCATGAGAAGTGCGGCGACGGCAGCGCCAATAGGTGCGGCAAAATTCATCCAAGGCTCCGGGCAAAAATCTAACCACCATTGTGACGGGTGTTCGGCTCGTCGCGCCATCATATCATGGCGCTTTAGACCCTTAAGTTTGGCAGATTTGCCACTTCGAGGCGGTTGTTGTCGGTGGTACATACGACACATGAGGTACGACAGCATCTTACACACAGTCGGCAATACGCCGGTGGTGAAATTGGGGGCGCTCGCGCCGCAGGATGTCGCGATTTACGTCAAGATCGAAGCGTTCAATCCAATGGGATCGATAAAGGATCGCCTTGCGCTTGCGGTCATCGAGGACGCTGAACGGCGCGGCGCTTTGAAGCCAGGTCAAACCGTGGTTGAAGCCACGAGCGGCAACACCGGCATCGGCCTTGCCATGGTGTGCGCGAAGAAGGGTTATCCGCTCGTCATCGTCATGGCCGAGAATTTCTCGATCGAGCGACGGCGTTTGATGCGCTTCCTTGGCGCTAAGGTGGTGCTGACGCCGGCCGCAGACAAAGGCAGTGGCATGCTGGCGAAAGCGATTGAACTTGCGGAGACGCATGGTTGGTTCCTGACACGCCAATTCGAAAATGAAGCGAATGCGGACATTCACAGCGCGACGACGGCGCAGGAAATTTTGCGCGATTTCGAGGGCGAACGTTTGGATTATTGGGTCAGCGGTTATGGCACCGGCGGCACCGTGAAGGGCGTTGCACGAGCATTGAAGTCGGCACGACCGGAAACCAAGGTCATCGTGACCGAGCCGGACAACTCGCAAGTGCTCGGCACTGGTCTACCGGATCGGTTCAGACCGCACCCAGTACAAGGCACCTCGCCCGACTTCATTCCGAAGTTGGCGGGGGATGCGAAAGCATCAGGTTGGATTGATGAAATCGTACCGGTGAATGGCGGTGACGCATTGAAGCTCGCGCGCGATCTCGCGACGCGTGAGGGGATTTTTGCAGGTATCTCAGCGGGCGCGGCGGTGGCGGCGGCGCTGAAGGTCGCAAAAACGGCTGCAAAAGGCTCAACGATACTCGCCATGTTGCCGGACACAGGCGAGCGCTACCTCTCGACGCCACTGTTCGATGATGTGGCTGTCGATATGACGCTGGACGAAGAAGCGATTTCGAAATCCTCGCCGCTTTGCCGCTTCGACATCAGGCCCGCCCCGGCTGCGGCCGCAGCTCAAGCCCCCACTGTGGCGGTGGACGAAAAAGCAGCGGCGTTTGTCGAAAAAATGATCGCTGAAGAGCCTGTGCTGATGTTCGCGCTGGAATGGTGCGAGTTCTGCTGGGCGGCGAGAAAACTGTTCAAAGCGCACAACATTCCGTACCGAGCGATCGATTTGGATTCGGTTGCGTATCAGGCCGACGATTGGGGTGGCCGCGTGCGGCGCGCCGTCGGTGCGCGAGTTGGCATGCCGACGATCCCTCAAGTGTTCATTGGCGGCGAGTTGATCGGCGGCACGACGGAGACATTTGATGCAGTGCGCGGCGGCATGCTGCAGGAAAAGCTGCGCGCGGCGATGGTTTCCTTCGATGCCGACGCGAAAGTGGATTACGGTTCGCTGCTGCCGAATTGGCTCAAACAGAAAAGCGCATAAGTTCACTCGGATTCGGCGGTGATACGCTCCGCAAGTTGCAGCGCAGTCTCACGGTCATGGCTGGATAAATCCGTAGAGACACGGATCGTGCTCATCCAAAAGCGAAGGCCGCGGACGATTTCGGGGGCAGCAACGTAACTGCGTAAAATCTCACGCGCCTCGGACTCGCCGATCGGCGCATCGCATGGAATGAGTTCCTGCATTTCTTCTGAGCCATCCGCGATAGAGCGATGGCAATTGGCCCAGATGTAGTTTTGCACATGCATGGGCGTGAGGCCGCGTACGTCTTCGCGATATTGTGGCAGCGCCGCGAACATCGGATCGAGGCGACTTTTGCGCACGACATAATAATCCGCCAAAGCCGAGCGCATGCTTCGGTCGCGGATGAGATCAAGTTCGCCGGCGCCGGTGAGTTCACGATACGTCGTGTCGGTCGCGGTGTAGGGCCAAATCTGGCTCGCTTGGAAAAATGCGAGCAGCGTTTGCCAAGCGGAGCCGTCTTTCAGCGTGCCCTGCTCTGCGTAGGCCAGCGCGTCTTCGCCATAGCCAGCGACTTGCCGCCAGAAGACGACGCGGCGTTCGATGGCAGCGGCGTCTGTCAGCAATTCACCGTGGATGCTTGCGAGATAGCTCGCACCGCGCTGGCGATCACGGTTCGCGTCGTTCAAGTTGCTGACCTGGGTGGCGACGAACACGCCGAGCACGACGATTACGAAATCGATGCCAATAGCGACCCAGTTCTGCGCTTTCACATGCTCGGTGATGCGGCGAAGGATCATTGCGGCAAGCCTTTGATGTCACCACGCTGGCGGGCAGCGTCAACGTGCGCTCGAACTACGGTCAATTGGTCGTCAGATAGGCAGCGCTTTGGAAGTGCCATGACGAGTGAAGGCGTGAGAATGAAGTGGATGACAGTTGGCGTCTCTCGCACATCAGCGAGTCCGCTCCACGGCGATGACCAGGTCAGCGACGGCGCCTCGGTTCGGACGCCTTTGGCGTCGATGAACCAATCGTCCGCTTCTGCGCCGCTCGGCGTCTTCGCCGTCTCCTTCAAATAGGTTCGCCAAGCGGCGTTCTGCGACCAAATCAACAAGAGGAGCGGCGCGAGCATTAGCAGTGACGAGATCATCACCTGCGACAGGCCCGGATCTAGTTGCTCGGAAAGAAACACAATGGGGGCTATCGGCGCGGCGGCTATCAGCACCAGCGTCAACGTTCGGTAGCGCTGCAGCGACTTCCAAGGGGAAGAGCGCAATAGCTTCTCAAGTCCGTCCGCCTTTACATTGCGGATTGTAACGCCATCCATCGCCCGCCCTACTCCAACCTCAAAACGCGGATAGTGTTCGTTTTCCCGGCGCGGCCAAACGGGATGCCGGCGATGATGGCGACGCGGTCGCCGATCTCGGCGATGCCGAGTTTGCGGACGGCGGCGTCGGCCTTCTCGACCATTTCTTCGACGTTGTGCACGTCTTCGGTGACGACCGAGCGTACGCCCCAAACCAGCGCCAGCTTGCGCGCGGTTTCAAGGAACGGGGTAAGTCCGATGACACCGCAACGCGGGCGCTCGCGCGCGACACGGATGGCTGATGACCCTGTTGCGGTGTAGGCGACGATCGTCTTGCAGCCGATGACGTCAGCGATGTGGCGCGCCGAGAGCGCGATCGCGTCAGCTGTGGTGGCTTGCGGCGGCGTCATGTCGCGCGGGAGCGACGACCAATATTCTTCGTCGTCCTCAACGGCGCGGATGATGCGATCCATGATGGCGACGGCGCTTTGCGGATGCCGGCCTACGGCGCTTTCAGCGCTGAGCATCACGGCGTCGGCGCCTTGATAGACAGCGGTGGCGACGTCCGAGGCTTCGGCGCGCGTTGGCGTTGCGGCCTCGACCATGCTCTCAAGCATATGCGTGGCGACGATCACCGGCTTGCCCGCAGCGCGCGCCGTGCGGATGATCTTACGTTGCGCGATTGGCACTTGCTCAGGCGGCAACTCGACACCGAGATCGCCGCGCGCGACCATGACAGCGTCAGCGGCTTCAACGATGGCCTCGATCTCCGTCAGCGCCGAGGGCTTTTCGATTTTGGCGATGATGCCGGCGCGATCGCCGATCAAGGCGCGAGCTTCGTGCACGTCTTCCGCGTGCTGGACGAAGGAGAGCGCGATATAGTCGACGCCGAGCTCGAGCGCGTATGCAAGGTCTTCCCGATCCTTCTCGGTGAGCGCCGAGATCGGAATGCGGCGCGTCGGGACGTTGACGCCCTTTTGGTTCTTCAATGTGCCGCCGAAATCGACGCGCGCTTTCAGCTGCGTGCGCCCGCGCTCAGTGACCGTGATCTGAAGCTTGCCGTCATCGAGCTTCAAGATGTCGCCAGCTTCGAGCGCGTTGACGAGCTCGGGGTGCGGCAAACGAATGAGGCCATCGGCGCCAGGTTCGCTTGAGGCTTCGAGCGTCACGATGTCGTTGAACCTGAGCTTGATCTCGCCGTTCTCGAACATGCCGACGCGAATTTTCGGGCCCTGCAAATCAGCGAAGACACCGACGGGCGTGCCTGACTGGGCTTCGGCGGCGCGGATCGCGTCCATGCGGCGGGCATGATCTTCGCGCGCGCCGTGGCTGAAATTCAGCCGGAAACAATCGACGCCAGCCTGAATGAGCATCGCGAGGCGCTCCGGCGCATCGCTGGCCGGGCCCATCGTGGCTACAATCTTACAATCGCGTGCGCGCATGCTGTCTCCGTTCGAGCGAGACATTCAGTGCGTTGCGAGGAAAGGCAAGCGTCTCATGGACCGCCGGCGTCTCGCCGGCCAGCTCCGGCACATGCCGGCGAGACGCCGGCGGTCCATATTACGCACCCATCTTGTAAGTCCCGCCCTTCTCCAGCGCGCGTTGATAGGCCGGGCGGGCTTGTTGGAGTTTTCTGACGCGGACCATGTTCGGGTAGCGATCGAGGCCACCGCGATTGTTTCCGGCGTCGAGGACGAAGGACATCTGAACGTCAGCGGCGGTAAAGCGATCGGCGGCGAAATAGTCTTTGCCTTCGAGGTGCGCGTTGACGAAGGAGAAGTGATTGTCGATCTCAGGCTCGATGCGGCCTTGCATGAGCGGCGCGCCGTTTTCTCCGAGCAAGCTCACGTAGAGCTTCAGCAAGAGCGGCAGCATCGCTGAACCTTCGGCGAAGTGCAGCCAATAGAGATAGGCGAACCGCGCCGGATCGCTAGCCGCAACGGCGAGCGCGCCGAAAGCTTCGTTCTCCGCCAGGTATTCGATGATGGCGGCGGACTCGGCGAGCACTTTGCCATTGGCTTCGATCACCGGCGATTTGCCGAGCGGATGAATTGCCTTCAGCTCCGGCGGCGCGAGACGTGTCTGCGGATTGCGCTCGTAGCGCTTCACTTCGTAATCCGCGCCCAGTTCTTCCAGCAGCCACAATATGCGCTGCGAACGGCTCTCTTCGAGGTGATGGACGATAAGGCTCATGAGTGCGTTTCCTTAGTAAGGTGCGAAATTTAGCTTGAGACCGGGTTCCGGCCAGCGGGCTTTGATCAATTGTCCGGTAGCCGAGAGCGTAATGTAGGCGTCGCGCATGTCGGCGCCGCCGAAAGCGATGTTGGTGACGATCGGATCTGGGAACGCAGTGTGCGTCGAGACGCCGGCGGGCGTGATCGTGGTGATGCCGCCGTTCAGGATCGTGGCGATGCAAACATCGCCATTGGCCTGCACCGCCAGGCTATCGAAGAAGCAGTGATACGGCTGCACGGCGACACAGCGGCCGATGGCCCCAAGTGGACCTGGCGCAACTTCACCTTCGCCCGTGATGTCGAACGCCCATAGCTTTCCTGTGTCTGTCTCTGCCGCGTAGATGGTCTTTTCATCGGGCGAGAGGCCGATGCCATTGAGGCCAGTGCCGCCGTATGCGGCTTCCTTGATCAGCGAGCCATCGGTCTTGGCGAAATAGACACCGCCCCGATCGAGCGTGCGCGCATAGACTTTGCCAAGGTCGGTGAACCAGATGTTGCCGGCTTTGTCGAAAACGAGATCGTTCGGACCTGAAAGTTTATTGTCGCCGACCTTATCATACAGCCGCTCGATTTTGCCGGTGTTGAGATCGACGCGTTCAATGCGGCCGGTGATGTAATCATGCGAGGCGTTTCCCGGGATCGTGAGCCCGCCCATGTCGTGATATTCGAAGCCGCCATTGTTGGTGATGTAGCAAGCGCCATCGGGACCGATCGCAGCGCCATTGGGGCCGCCGCCTATATTGGCGATGACTTCCTGCCTGCCCTTCCACACGCGCGTCAGCGTTTTGCGCTTGATCTCAACGAGGATGACGCTGCCGTCCGGCATGACGATGGGACCTTCGGGAAATTGAAGGCCGGTGGCGATGACTTCGAAATCTGACATGGGCAGACAGTAGTAGGTTGGAGCGCGGGCCTCCAGGCCCGCATTGGCGCGGCGGCAAAGAATTTGCGCGCCAGGAGGCGCGCGCTCCAACCTGTTAGCGTTCAAGCACCTTGACGACGAAATCCGCATCGTCGTTTGGGCCTGCCGTTACGGCTTCACGGCTGACTTCGCGCCAGCGTGAGAGATCGAGCGCGAGGTGCGCGTCGCCCTCTGGCTCTAGATTCACTTCGGTGAGGATGATGCGGTCGGCTTGCGGCAGCACTGCATTGTAAAGTTGCGCGCCGCCGATGACGCACGCCTCCTCCGCACCTGCCGCTTCAGCCATGGCGCGCGCGGCGGCGAGCATCACGTGGAGGTCGGTATAGACCCAGGCGCCATCGGCTTTGAAATCGGTGTCGCGGGTGAGGATGAGGTTCTGGCGGCCGGGCAGCGGTTTGCGCGGCAGCGAGTCCCAGGTCTTGCGGCCCATAAGCACCGGCTTGCCCAGCGTTGCGGCTTTGAAGCGCTTCAGATCGGAACTCAAACGCCATGGCAAATCGCCGTCGCGCCCGATGACGCCATTTTTCGCAACCGCGACGACAAGTGTTAGTTTCGGTTTCACGGGGCTCTTCTAGCCTTGGCGTTTGCGCGCGTCATCCGTAAGGAGGGTCCATGCCACGTAATCTTGTCGTCTACGGCCTTGCCGCCATCGCCGGTCTTATTGGGTATTTCGTGCTCCGTTCGCTGCTGGGCGGCGAGATCATGACGATCGTCGGTTTCATTGCGCTTGTCGTCGCTGCGGTCGTGGTTTTCCGCAACCTGCGGACCAACCGCAAAGTCATGCTAGCGACGGCCGAACAGCGGGCAGAGGCGGTGGCTTTCGCGCCGACGGCCGGCAAGGCCTCGCTCGTTATTTTCCGCAATCAGTTTGTCGGGCGCGCGGTTGGCGTGAACGTGCTGATCGACGGACGCGAAGTGGCGCAACTGAAAAGCCCTCGATTCACGCGGGTCTTGCTAACGCCCGGCGCGCATCGTCTCGCCGGCTATACCGGAACCAATAAAGCGCCCGCACCCGGCGAAGGCATCGAACTCATCGCCAGTGCAGGCGACGTTTATATCTGCAAGTGCGAAGTCGAGCCGCAAATGATTGGCGTCACCATCAAGTACACGCCGATCGCTCTGGATGCGGGCCGCGCCGATGTGCAGAAAATTACCCGCATGGTCGTGCCGGACGTGGCCGAGATTTAGCGCGCGAACCAGATCACGTGACGCGGGCCCTTGCCGTTGCTCCGCGCGCGTACTGAGACTTCCTCGACCTTGAAACCCACGTCTTTCAAGCGGCGCGCGAATGCAGCATCCGGCGCGGCGGACCAGATCGCGAGCACGCCGCCAGGCTTCAGTGCCGCCTTCGCCGACGCGAGACCCTTGATCGAATATATCTGGTCGTTGCCCGGGTGCGTGAGGCCATCTGGGCCGTTGTCGACATCGAGTAAAATTGCATCGTAGCGGCGGCTCGCGGCGGCGATCGCTTCGACGACATCACCGGCGATGAGATCGACGCGTGGATCGTCGAGGCAGCCAGTGGTTAAGCTCGCCATCGGACCACGCGCCCAGTCAATGATTTCCGGGACGAGTTCGGCCACGCTGATGCGCGCGCTTTGCGGAAGCGCGGCCAGAGCTGCGCGCAACGTAAAGCCCATGCCGTAGCCGCCAATGAGAAGATGCGGCGCTGGGCGATCACGAAGCCGCTCACACGTCATGGTCGCGAGCGCTTCTTCGGAGCTGCTCATGCGGCTGTTCATCAGATCGTTGCCGCCCAGCATGATCGTGAAGTCGCGGTCGTGGCGAAAAAGACGAAGCTCCGCTCCGCCGGGGACTTGCGCTGTGGCCAGGAGTTCGCGGGGTTTCATAGCCCCTCCTTAGAGCGCAAGGCCCTTCGCGTCACCGCAGGCGCGATCCGGAACCGAGGGGCAAACGACGGAGCGGCGGCCCCTGGGTTCCGGGTTCTCGCTCCCGCCTTCGCTAAAGCTACGGCGGGCAAGCCGCGAGCCCCGGAATGACGACTTTGATTCATTCGATCTTATGTGCCGTAATGATCTGGCGAGGTGCTAGTCGTGCAGATGATGACTTACGACGAACTGGTTCGGGGCTGGGACGCATCCGTACCGGAAAACTATTCCCTCTTCGCAGTCGATGAAGTGCCGACGGAGCTTCATCCTCTTATTCCATACGCGCAAGTTTTTGGAGTTTCTGACGACGGATATCGATGGGACTTGCATAAGCGCGCCCCTCGGACGATCGCATTGCACGTACAGAGCGCGGTTCTCCAGCACGATGACGCGCTACGCGCATTCTTCAATGAAGCGCCTTCCGAGGCACGGGACGTATTCACAGCGCTCTTTATTTTCGCGACCGAAGTCCTGCCCGATCGCGAATGATTACACCTAAACCGCGATCGGCGCCTTGATGCCCGGGTGCGCAGTGTAGCCTTCGAGTTTGAAGTCGCTGTACTCGAACGCGAAGATATCCTTGCGCTCCGGATTGATCAGCATTGTCGGCGGCGCATACGGCGTGCGCGCGAGTTGCGTGCGGGCTTGGTCGAAGTGGTTGTGGTAGAGGTGCGCGTCGCCGAAGGTGTGGATGAATTCGCCGAGCTGGAGCCCCGTCACTTGCGCCATCATTTGCGTCAAGAGCGCGTAGCTGGCGATATTGAACGGCACGCCGAGGAAGACGTCGGCGCTGCGCTGGTAGAGTTGGCAGCTCAGTTTTCCGTCCGCGACGAAGAACTGGAACAGGCAGTGGCACGGCGGCAGCGCCATCTGATCCACTTCGGCGGGATTCCAGGCGCTCACGATGTGGCGGCGTGAGTTCGGGTTGGTTTTAATCGCGGCGACGACGTTGGCGATCTGATCGATGACGAGCCCGTCCTTGCTTTCCCACGAACGCCATTGCTTGCCGTAGACGGGGCCGAGCTCGCCCTCTTCGTTGGCCCACTCATCCCAGATCGTGACGCCCTGCTCTTGCAGCCAGCGCACGTTGCTATCGCCGCGCAGGAACCAGAGCAGTTCGAGGACGATGCTTTTGAGGTGCACCTTCTTCGTCGTCAGCAGCGGGAAGCCGGCGCTGAGATCGAAACGCAGCTGGCGGCCGAAGACGCCGCGCGTGCCGGTGCCGGTGCGGTCGCCGCGATCGACGCCGTTTTGCAGGATGTCGTCCAGCAGGCCGAGATAAGCGATGTCGGTTTGGGACGGGTTCGCGGGTTCAATTTTGGGGGCGGCTTCTGCGCTCATAGGGACAATATGGGCCGACTCGCTTCTCACACCCATCCCTGGATTGGCCGCAAGGCCAAGTCCGGGGCCCATAAACGCCGCTAGTTGTGTTTATAGGCCCCGGACCCGCCGCTACGCATCGTTCCGGGGATGGGTGGACAAACTAGAGCAGCTCGTCTGCCCCACCTTGCGCACCTGCCGGATCAGCGGCCCGGCCAGCCAGGCGGCGCGGGCGTTGACGTTTACGCCTGCGGCGCGGAGGGCGCGGGCCATCCACTGGTTGCAGACTTGGAGCACATGGAACGAGCCGCGCGAGCGCAGGAACGCGGAACGGCCAACGACTTTGCCGTCGCTGGTGCGGACCGGATTGCCGGCGCTGTCGAGCACCAGGAAGCGATCGATGAAGGCGACGAAACGCGCCGCGCCTTCGTATGACACGGCGATCGAGGTGTCGTCATTTGGGCCGAGATACGCGCTGGATGGCGCGGCGTTGTAGGCGATGTGAAAGACGCTGGCGCTTGGCGGAATAAGCGCATCGAGGCCGAGCATGAGGTCCGTGCCGTCGGACAAGTAAAACGATTGATCGCCCCAACCGATGAGGAAACTTTCGGCGTCGGGGTAGAGACGCCGCAGCGGATGATCTTCCGGAAAAATGCTCGCCGGCGCGCCGATGTCGCTGTGATAGCCGTTCGAATAAAGATGCAACTCGACGCAATCGCCAGCGCTCGCCGCCGGCACGTTCGGCGCGGGGATTGGTGCGTAGAGGTACGCGAAAATGCTGACAGCCAGAAGCGTGAGCGTCGCCGCCAATGGGCGGCGACTGAGCGCGCTTAGGCTTCGTCCGCCGTCAGTAGTCTCACCCGGAACGCCCATCCAGCCAGCCCCGCCCCTATCAATGGCGCAACGATGAACAGCCAGAGCTGCATCAGCGCGTCACCCAACACCCATACAGCAGGTCCGAGCGAACGTGCAGGGTTCACGGAAACGCCGGTGACCTGGATGCCAACAATGTGGATGGCGACGAGCGTCAGGCCGATGGCGAGCCCGGCAAATTGCGGCGCGGCATTGCGCTGAGTGACGCCAAGAATGACGACGACGAAGATGAAGGTCGCCACCACTTCAAAGACTGCGCCAGACACCAAGCTATAATCGCCCGGCGAGCCCTGGTTGGTGACGGCATCGCGGACGCCGTAGCCGTTTTGGCCAAGACCGTTCTCCACCAACGAATAATCTGGCGCACCCGACGCGATCAGCAACAGCACGCCAGCGCCGACGACAGCGCCGAGACATTGCGCGCCCCAATAGCCGAGCATTTCACCTGTCGGCATGCGTCCGGCCGTCCAAGCGCCAAAGCTGACGGCCGGATTGACGTGGCAGCCGCTCACTGGGCCGATGCCATAGGCCATCGCGACGATGGCAAGGCCGAAGGCCCAGGCGATGCCGTCTTGGCCGATAATTCCAAAGCCCGCCAGCACAGCCGAGCCGCAGCCGAGCAATACCAATGTGAACGTGCCGATAAATTCCGCTGCGAGCTTTTTGGTCATGCCACCCTCCACTGCCGCACAGCTTTAGGGCGAGTCGCATTTGAGGTCCGCTGAGTTCAGGAAGGATGGTTCGGAAGCGAGCTGACTAGAAACACACCAAGCGCCGGCGCCACACGAGCGGCACGTGGACGCGCTGGCTCCAGGCGCCGTTCCACTTCGGTTGCAAACCGTGGCTCTGCAGCACGGCGACGATCTCGCGCGCGATGATGAGCGCTGCGGCCTCGCCATCTTCTTCGGCGCCGTAGCTTAGATAGAGACCAAAGCCTTCAACCGCGCCTTCGGTGTCCTGCTGGTGATAGAATGCGTAACCGCGAACCTTTGCGCCGCGCTCCTCGACTTCATCAAGTTCGGCGCCGATCTCGGCCGAGCCGCACGTGCCGCAGCAGGTGAAATCCTGACGGCAGACGATGCCGCCGGTCTCTAGTTCTTCGAAGGCCTGATCGAGCCGGTCGCAATCGGTGCGATCGATCCAGGACGCCTCGACGGTGCGTTGCTCGCTCCAGAGACGATCGAGTTCCGTTGAGGCATAGGCGCGCAAGGCGTCGGGATCGGCGCCCTCCTCGCAGATATCGTCGACGGCGAGCCAAATCTGGTCACGGGGCTGGAACGCGCCGCGCACCATCGCGGTCAACAGGGCCGCAATGTCTCCGCGCAGGTCTTCGTCGCTTTCCTTGGTCATCAGTCCGTCTTTCAGGCCCTAAATGTAGCGTTCGTCCACAACGACTTCCATGTGGCACGCGGGGCGCCTATATTCCGACTCGTCCGGGCAACCGGACTATGGCGATAAACGCGCAGAGATAGGCGGATCGGACCCGGGTGCGATGCCCGGCGGCTCCACCAGCCTTCGCAGTTTAGCGGAGGGCGGGCTTCATTTGGGCTCGTGTTGAGGGGCCGAAATAGGATCGACGGACGTTGAATGCTGTTGCTTTTGCTCGGGTGGTCCCGTCACAGGCCAACCAGCATAGTTGCAAATGACAACAACGCTGAGGAATTCGCCCTCGCTGCGTAAGCAGTGCGGAGTTTTCCGAACCTAAGCCCTTACGAGTAGCATCGTAAGGCGGGGCCCCCCGGCGCCCGGCAACAGAAGCCGGGGACTTATCCCCCCACTACCGTCCCGCCCGGCTCTGCCGCGTACGCGCATGTGTCGCGCTTTGCGCGCGTGCGGTGAGTTACTCTGTGTTTTTCCTTTATCGCGCAAACGGTTGGAGAGTTATGAACAGCATCGTTCGCGTTGCGCGCGAACGCACATTTCATCCGGCGTCATTATTGCAGTGCGGATGCGAACCACAGTTCGTCGCAAACGTTTCGCCAGCCGACGTTGGAAACGTTGGTGTTTTCGCGCCCTGTGGATGAACAATTGACTGCCCGAAATGAGCCGGTAAGGGTTCTGCTGGGAGCCAAGGAGGGGCGGCTGTGGCCGACGACATGATCGGATACGAACAGCTCATGCAAGACGCGCTGCGCAGCGTAGTTCGCGCAGCATTGCAAGAAGCAGCAAGCCCACGCGGCCTGCCGGGCAAACATCATTTCTACATCACGTTTCGCACGCATGCGCCGGGTGTCATCATCCCGGATCAGTTGAAAGCGCGCTATCCGGATGAAATGACGATCGTGCTCGAGCACCAGTTTTGGGATCTCGAAGTTTACACCGATCGCTTCCGCGTGATCCTGAAGTTCTCGGGTCAACCGCAGCCGATCACCATTCCGCTGAACGCGATCACGCGCTTCTTCGATCCGAGCGTAAAGTTCGGCCTCCAGTTCGAGCAGCACGTGAACGAGGAAGCGCGCATGGCTTCTGGCGACGACGCTGGCCACCCGGCCCCGCGCGACAACACGGCGGCTGCAGATGCGCCGCCATCGGTCGCGAGCGACAATTCTGTCGTGAGCTTGGACGCGTTTCGGAAGAAGTGAGCCAATAAACAAGGCAGCCCTATCAGCCGCGCACGTGATCGTGCGCGGTTTTGCTTTGTAGTGCGCTCGTGTCCACCTTCCCGGATCAGGTCCGGGGTTCGGCGGGACATTTTTGCTCCAAAAATGGGAGCCGGGGCGCGCGATCCGCGCTGAGTAGTCTCTTGTAGGTTGCGTTGATTGTCTCCAATCAACGCTGCACGCTTCGCGCGCCCCGTTACAGCGATTGTTTTTCCCGGATGCAGGTGAACAGGACTTTTTCCTTGGTACGGCGGCAGTCGAAACCGCGCCGCCCTGTGCCCCCGATCGCGTGCAGTCCTCGCGTGTCGCCACGCAATTAGCTGGTCCTCGCCGGACGCTTAGGTCCATCCTGCATTACCGGTGCTATGTGCAGGACAGTCCGACCCATCCTGGACCTCGCGGTTTGCATCCCCAGCGAGCAGATTTTCAGAGCAAGTTCGGCTTTCGCTTTCTTCGCTCACCACACCAATCGTTTGCCGCACATTCCAAAGTTTCGGAGCTCTT
>JANPCV010000187.1:0-21344 GCA_031431115.1 Caulobacteraceae bacterium | reverse complement strand
AGCACCGGCGAGAACAAGCTCTGGCCAATGGTGCGAAGCCAGCGCGCCATTTCGAATTTGTAGATGGCTTGGATGCCGTGGGCGTTCATTTGGAGTGCACCAGGGAAACGAAGATGTCCTCAAGTGAGGATTGTTCGGTGTGGAGGTCTTTGAAGTCGATGCCGAGTTCGGTGAGCCGCTTCAGAAACATCGGGATGCCGGTGTCGTTCGCCTGTGCGTCGAAACTGTAAACGATCTGACGGCCTTCGTTGGCGAGTTCGACGCGGTAATCGCCGAGGCCTGCCGGCACTTCCGTGATCGCGGCGGCGAGATCGAGCACCAGCTGCTTCTTGCCGAGCTTGCGCATCAGGGTCGCCTTCTCCTCCACCAGGATGAGTTCGCCATTGGTGATGACGCCGACCCGATCAGCCATTTCTTCGGCTTCTTCGATGTAGTGCGTGGTGAGAATGATGGTGACGCCGTTTTTGCGGAGGTTGCGGACCATCTCCCACATGTCCCGGCGCAGCTCGACGTCGACGCCGGCGCTGGGCTCATCGAGGAAGAGGATTTTGGGTTCGTGGCTGAGCGCCTTGGCGATCATCACCCGGCGCTTCATGCCGCCCGAGAGTTCCATGATCTTGGCGTTGCGTTTGTCCCAGAGCGAAAGATCGCGGAGGACTTTCTCGATGTAGGTCGGGTTGGCTTCGAAGCCGAAGAGACCACGGCTGAAGGTCACCGTGTCGATCACGCGCTCGAACGCATCGGTGTGCAATTCTTGCGGGACGAGGCCGATCTTCTTTCGCGCTTCTTTGTAATCGCGAATGATGTCGTGGCCGTCGGCGACGATCGTGCCGGTTGAAAGGTTCACAATCCCGCAGATCATATTGATAAGCGTGGTTTTGCCGGCGCCGTTGGGACCGAGAAGCGCGAAAATTTCGCCCTTCATGATGTCGAGCGACAATGGCTTCAACGCCTCGACGCCGGACTTATACGTCTTGCTGACGTCTTTGATGGTGATGATGGGCTGCAAAGGGAACGACTCGGGGTTCGATTCGAGATTCTGGGGCTCGGGAGGCGCCCACATAGGGGTGCGAAGCGGATTGGGCTAGTGGCGTTCGATATTCCGCAGAGCGATTGCGGAAATGCGCCGCAACAAGCCCCATTTTTTTGAAAGACGATGCAGCCCGCACAAATCCTACAGGCGACCTCCGTTTCCCCGCGTTGGCGCCAATCCATTGGCGCCCTTTGCACGTATCCGACGTTGGGAGTTTCGGAGCCCTTCATGCGCCGCTTTCTTGCCGCCCTCGCCGCCATCACGATGCTCGCCGCCACGCCTGTGTTTGCGAACCCGGCGGAGGTCGGCCGCGCGCTACCGGGCGCGCAGAAGGTTGGCGAAGCGCGCTATACGATGTTGGCGATTTCACTCTTCCGGGCGGAGCTGTTCACAGCTACGGGCAATTTCTCTTGGGAGCGTCCGTTTGCGCTGACGCTGAACTATGAGCGGGACGCACCGCAACGCGTGCTTTTAAACCGCACGGTGCGCGAGATGAGCCAGCGCGGCGGCGTGACGGCAGCGTCGCTCGCGCCTCTACGCAGTCAGCTTGCAGAGTGCTTCCCGAATATCGCGCAGGGCGACCGGATCACCGGCGTGAGCACCGGCGCCAGCACAGCCCGCTTCTATCACAACGGCGCACAAAGTTGCGAGATCGACTGGCCGGGCTTTCGCCGCAACTTTTTTGGCATCTGGCTCGATGGCCGCGATGGACCGGCAGCACGCCTCAGTGCGCAGCTGCGGGGCGAGAGTTAGCTCACCCTGGCATCTGCGGTTTGTCGCGGATGAATTGCGAGAGCAGCCATTTTTGGCCTGAGGTGGGCGGATCGCCGGCGTGTTGCGTTAGCAGATCCGGCGTTCCGTTCTCATCGACGTTGCGCCAGCATAACGCGTCGCCAACGCCGCCGCGGAATTTCTTGCCGATCGCAAGGAAGTTCGTCTCCCCGCCTTCGAATGCATCGTTGAGATAGATCAGGAAGGTAAGCGGACGCTGGCCGCGCTGGCGGATCTCGGCGCTGAAATCTGTGCTGATATAGTCGGCATGATCAGCGAATGTTTGGCCGACTTCGTAGCGGAAGATCGAGGTGCGCTCGAAATTCTCTTGCGCCATCGCCGTTGTGTTGGCGATGCGGTGGCGGATGAGGATGAGCGGCAGGTTTAGGTCGGAGAGCTTGAACGTGCCTGCGGTGTTGGTGCGGGCATCGCCGCGGACGGGGCGCCCGGTTGTGGGGTCGTAGATGAACGAGGCTTCTTGAAGCGATCGCGCGCGATCGATCAGCCAAGCGCAGAGGCCTGCATCGATGAAGGCTTTAGAGACGCCAATACGCGGGTTGTCGTGGACGTCCTCGGTAGCACGCGGCGCAATCCACGTTGCGAGGTCGCCGCCTTGCGCGAGCAGTTCAACTTGCTCAGTCGCGCCCGGCACGCCTGCTTCGTCGGCGATATGCAGCCATTCGATCGCGGCTTCGAGGTCAGTCGGGCAGCCATAGCCGATGCCGTTAGCATAGGCGGTGAGCAGCATCGCGTGCGGATCGCCGGCCTCGGCGGCGGCGAGAATTGTCGCGTAGGTCTGCGCGATATCAACGGCGCGGTCGGCCTCGATCGAAGCGAGCGCGTGCTGAAATTGCGCGCGCGTGCCGCTCAAGCCTTCGGACCCATGCTGACGCCGGGCGGCAGCGGCGTGTTTTCAGGCACGAAGAAGTCCGGCATTAGCGGCTTGGTCGGATCGACGCGGTATTTATCGAAGTCTCGTTCGCCTTCGGCGTAGAGCAGCACGTCGTCGATGAAGAAGTTGCCGGTGCATTCGCGCGAGGGCTTGTTGAAGATGGCGTAGGCGGCGTCGGCCATGATGTCGACGCTGCGGCAGTGGCGCATGCCCTCTTCGCCGGCGAGCGCGAACTCGATGGCGGCGGTGGCGATGCCGGTGCGCGGCCAGAGCGCGTTGAAAGCGACGCCGTCGTCCTTGAACTCCTCCGCCATGCCGAGAACGCACATGCTCATGCCGAACTTCGCCATTGTGTAGGCGACGTGATTGCCGAACCAGCGCGGGCTCATGTCGAGCGGCGGCGACAACATCAGCACGTGCGGGTTCGACGCTTGTTTTAGATGCGGCAAGCAGGTGCGCGAGGTGATGAAGGTGCCGCGCGCGTTGACTTGGTTCATAAGGTCGAAGCGGCGGACGTCGGTTTGCAATGTGCCGGTGAGTTGGATGGCGCTGGCGTTGTTCACGCAAATATCGATGCCGCCGAAACGCGCGACCGCTGCGTCCACCGCCGCTTGCACACTGTCAGGCTCGCGCACGTCGACGACGATCGGCAACGCCTGGCCGCCAGCCTGCTCAACCTCTTCCGCCGCCGAATAGATCGTGCCCGGCAGCTTTTTGTGCGGCTCGGCGGTTTTGGCTGCGATCACAATGTTCGCGCCGTCGCGGGCCGCCCGGAGGCCGATGGCGAGACCGATACCCCGGCTGGCGCCGGTAATGAAGAGAGTTTTGCCGCGCAAGCTCATGAAGATACCTCGTTTCGGCCACAATAGGCGCTTCCCCGGAGCAATCAAACGTGAGGCGCCCAACTGCGCTCTTGACTGGGAGGCAGAGAAGGAGAAATTCCAAACTTGAGGGCAAGGTTTGGAGGATCTACCGGATGCGCACGATCGCGCTTGCCGCCATTTGTGGCGTCGGACTTCTGGCGGGCGGCGTCGCCGCAGCGGACCCATATAACGACCCGGCTGGACGGTTCACCGTCAACACGCCGGCAGGCTGGCGGGTTCAGCCACGCAACGCCACGGGTCAATCTGTGGTTCTCGCGTTTAACGCGGCGAACGACTGCTACTTCTTTGGCGTGCCGAACCCCAACACGGCCACCTCTTCGCCGGAAGCCGTTCACAACACACAAACCGCGCTCACGCCGGACGCGTGGGTAACGGCTGGCACGCCGGTGCGCGACTTCTTCGAAGGCGGGCCGCCAACTCTGGTCACGCAAAGCGTGGATACGAGCGGCTTCTGGCCGGTGCAGCGCGCTGAACTGCGCGGCCCGAGCAAGACCGTGTACGCGGCGATTCTCACCCGTCCGGGTGTGGAGATCCGTGCATTCTGCGCCGGTGCGAGTTCGCCTGCTGCCTACGACTCAGTTTTTTCGAGCCTAGGCCACCCGAACGATGCGGCTTGGCAACAAGCGGCCGAAGCAGCCGGTGCGAGCCGCGCGGCGCGCGCAGCCGCGACGCCAGCGGCGACGCCGGCGCAAGAAGCCACCACCGAGGCGGCTCAACCTGAGGAAGAAGGCCGGCGCCGTCGCAACCGCGATCCGTCGCGCCGGGATTAACGTCCCGGCCACTTACGTAAACGCTTGGTTATCCTCGCGTTTACGCGCAATTCACGACGATGGCTCAAACCATTGAGCCATGGACGGACAAATCCACCGAACCCTTGCAGCGCCCTCTACGGGCGCTGCAAGTCGTTTCAGCGCCGATCGCGGCCTCGTCGCCGCGCTTACAGCTTTCGCGCTGGGCGCAGCTTCACTCTTCTCACCGCCGCTCGCGATCTTGGGCCTGGCGCTGCTTGCGGCGCGCGTGCTGCTGAGCGGCGAAGCCGTCCGCATCGATTGGTTCGCGCTGGTCGGACCTGCACTCGCGGCATTTGTCGTTGGCGTGTTCGTTGGCTTGCCGGGCGCGATTGGCGCCTTGTTCGTGTGGCGCTTGATTGCCGACACACGCTGGAGCGTGGGTGAAGCGACTCGGCTGGCTGCTGCCGCTGGCCGCCCCGCCGAAACGACTCTGAAAGCGCTGGCGCATGCCTGGATGACGCCGCTCTACGGCGTGATGCTGGTCGCTTACACCGCGCCGCACATGATTGCGGGCTTGCCGCTCGACCTGCCGCACGTGCCGGTTTGGCTGGTGATCGGAATTGGCGTGCTGGCCGTGGGCGCTATTTTCGATTGGGGCCTGCAACGCGCCGCCGATTGGCGCTTGGGCGAACTCGCCATCGCGCCAGCCGCACATTTGCTGACGCACCACATTGTGTTCGTGGCGGCGTTTGGCCTGATGATCGACGTTTCCGCCGGTGTTGTGATGCTGATAGCGTGGCGCCTCGCGCACGCCGCCCCGCTGCGGATGTCCTTGGATCGCGGGTCTTCAGACCCGCAGTGAGCAGCGGCAAAGTGCGCGTCTGAAGACGCGCGGTCCAAGCCGCTAACCTAGCTTTACAGCCGTTCCGTAAGCCAACACTTCAGTCGCTTGGCCTTGCCCGGCGTCGGTGGTTTCCAAGCGCACGCCGACGATTGCATCTGCGCCGAGCGATTGCGCGTGCTGCACCATGCGATCGAGCGCCTGCTCGCGGCTTTCGGCCAAGAGCTTGGTGTATTCATGAATCTCACCGCCGACGATCATGCGCAGGCCAGCCACGATATCGCGACCGATAAAGCGCGACCGCACGACGTTGCCGCGCACGAGGCCCAAATGCTGCGTGATGTTGCGACCGGTGACGTCGAAGGTGGTTGAGATGATCATGCGTTGGATCCCTTAGCGTTCAATATCGCGATAGCGCTTCTCGTCGGCGCCACCGCTTTGATCTGCGATGACTTGGCCAACCATCCAGATGCCGCCGATCAGCATCAAGAGCAAACCAACGGCAGTCGCAAGGCCAAGTGCGATGGCAGCGAGTAAGCCGCCGACAACCAGCGCCGGGTCGCCTCCAGTAAATAGCGCACCAATCACGGCGCCCACCCCCAGAAAATACGCAAGCGCGCAGAGCCCTGCGCCAGTGCAGAACAAGATCATCGAACTCGACGAGCGATGCTCAGGGTTGCGGACTTCAGGCGGGCTCATAGCGGGCGATACCTTCGCTATCGACGACGCGGCGCGCAAGGCCGCGCCCGATCAGGCAGTTGAGGTGCGCGATGGCTTCGCCCGTCGCCATGCCCATGAGGTCGGGGCCGATTTTGCGCGCAAAGAGCGCACCAAAAAGATCGATCGCACGGCGCGGCTCTTTGTTGAGGCGGTCAAGCACGCGTGTGAGCGCCTTCTCGTGGCCGTCGATCAAGTTTTGCAAGCGCTCGTGCAGGCCGTGGAACGGTTCGTTGTGCGAGGGCAGCACCAGCACGTCGTTCGGCGTGACTTCGAGCAGCTTCTTGCAGCTATTGATCCAGTCGGCCAGCGGATCGCCATCCGGTTCTGTCGGAAACACCGACACGTTCGAACTGATGCGCGGCAGCACTTGGTCACCGGAGATGAAGAGCTTCAGCTCTTCCTGCCACAAGCAGACGTGCTCGGGGCAATGGCCAGTGCCGGTGATGACGCGCCACGGGCGGCCGTTAATGTCGATGGTCTCGCCATCTTCCATGCGGCGATAGGCATCCGGCATTTTGGAGACGGCTTTACCAAAGCCGCCAAAGCGCACTTTGTAACTATCGAGCGCGTTCTCGTCCCAACCGGCGGCGCGGTAGAAGGCGACGCCCTCTTCCGGCGCTTCGCGGCCAGTATCGGCTACCAGCATGCGGCCGGTGATGTATTCGAGGCGGCTCATCCAGAGCGGCGCGTTGAACTTACGGCAGATCCAACCGGCGAGGCCCATGTGGTCGGGATGCATGTGCGTGCAGATCACGCGCTTGACCGGCTTGCCGCCGAGCTTCGCTTCGAAGATCGAGCGCCAATGCTCGCGCGTCTCTTCGAGAGCGACGCCGGTGTCGATGATGGTCCAGCCATCGCCATCTTCGAGCAGCCACAGATTGATCCATTGCAGCGCAAACGGCAGCGGCATGCGTATCCAGTGCACGCCGGACGCGATCTCGCGGGCGACGCCCGCCACCGGTGGCTCACCCAGCGGGTAAACCAAAAGCGGCTTCACCCGCGCCGGCGCAACATCATCTTCAAGGCCATCCATGGACATGGGGGGAGTTTAGCGGAGACGAAGCCGGGTAACCACCCATTCCCGGGGCTCGCGCAGCGAGAGCCCGGGACCCATGCGCGTTTATGGATCCCGGACTTGGCGCTTCGCGCCAATCCGGGAATGAGTGGGAGCTAGGACGCGAAACTAAGCAGCGCTGCAGCCCCCACCTTCACCTCAGCCAACCGCGATGGCGCACGGGCGAGGACGGTGGCGGCGTAGAAGTCGAAGAGCGCTTTTTGTTCGGCGTCGTATGCGCGATGCAGGCCGCGGGAGAGCAAGAGGCCGCCGATCACATCGCCGGCGAGCGCTAGGTATGCCGTCGCGCCCGCAAGCGCGTCGTCGCGCGCGGCGGAGAGCATGTGGTGAGTAGCGTCCTTTAGCGCTTCGGCGGGCTTGGCGAAGGCGCCGCCGTGCTTGTGCGCTTCGGCAATAAAGTGACCCATCGCCTCGCCGCGATCGCCCAGCAATTTACGGCCGTAAAGATCGATGGCTTGGATACCGTTCGTGCCTTCGTAAATGGGGGCGATGCGGGCGTCGCGGTAGAATTGCGCGGCGCCGCCCTCTTCGACGTAGCCCATGCCGCCATGCACCTGCACGCCGAGGCTGGCGGCTTCAACGCCAAGATCGGTGCACCACGCTTTCGCGATCGGTGTCAGCAAATCTTCGACGGCCTTATCGCCAGCGTCGGCGGCGACGGCTGTGGCGTAGCAGACGGCGCGGCCCGCCTGGATTTTGGACTTCATCGTCATCAGCATGCGGCGCACGTCTGGGTGTTCGATGATGAGCGCGCCGCCTTGTTTGCGATCCTTCGCGTAGGCCAGCGCCTTCTGGTATGCGGCCTCCGCAACCGCGACGCCCTCCATGCCGACATTGAGCCGCGCGGCGTTCATCATCGTGAACATCGCCGCGAGTCCACGGTTCTCGGAGCCGATGAGCCAGCCGCTCGCGCCTTCATAGGCCAACGTGCAGGTCGGCGAGGCGTGGATGCCCATCTTTTCTTCGATGCCGATACAGCGGACCGCGTTGCGCGATCCATCAGCGTCGCGAAACTTGGGCACGATGAAGAGCGAGATGCCCTTCGAGCCCGCAGGCGCGCCATCGATGCGCGCCAGCACGAGGTGGATGATGTTCGGTACGAGCTCGTGCTCGCCCCAGGTGATGAAAATCTTCTGGCCGGTGATGGCGTAGGAGCCATCGGTTTGCGGCACGGCTTTGGTGGTGAGTACGCCCAGATCGGAGCCGGCTTGCGGCTCAGTAAGGTTCATGGTGCCGGACCATTCGCCGGAGATCAGCTTCTCTAGGTAGAGCAACTTCTGGTCGACTGCGCCGTGCTGTTCGATGGCTTCGATGGCGCCGAGTGTCAGCATCGGCAGCAGGCCGAAGCTCATATTGGCGCTGTGGACAGTTTCCATAACGGCAAGCGCGAGCGCGCGGGGCAAACCTTGGCCGCCATAGGCCGGATCGGCCGCGAGACCCTGCCAGCCGCCTTGCTTGAACGCGTTGTAAGCTTCCTGAAAGCCCGGCGCTGCGGTGACGACGCCATCCTTTAGGGAAACGCCCGCCTGATCGCCGCTCCGGTTGAGCGGCGCTAAAGTTTCTTCGGCGAGCGACCCCGCGCCTTCGAGGATCGCGGCCAATGTGTCTTCGTCGAGATCCTGATAGCGCGCCCGCAGCGACCAGAAGCCGGCGCACGCTTCGAGTGCGAAGCGCATGTCGGCGATTGGTGCGGTGTACGGCATGCAAAAGCTCCCTAGACGGGCACAATAGCCGTACTTGTTCGTCGCGCGAGGCTTCTTGTGGTCGCGGCGCGTACTAGATTGACGGGTGAAGTGGAGGATCGCGTATGCGCGTGCTTGTTCTGACAACTGCTCTCGCACTGGCGGCGTGCGCCAGCACCTCCGGCGCCGGCAACCGGCCGCCGCCGTTCACGGCTGCGGCGCAGCAGGTCACACCCACGGCGGCGGCCTACCCAATCGCGGTGGATTTGCCGGCGGGCGCGTACCAACTCGACCCGCGTCACGCGAGCGTGATTTTTCGTATCCGGCATGAAGGCCTCGCCCGGTTCACGGCGCGGTTCGACACAAAAGAAGCGAGCCTTATGCTCGACCCCGCAGATCCAACGCGCTCGCAATTACGCGCGAGCATTGATGCGTCGAGCGTCAATACTGGCGTGCTCAACGCGCAAGGCGAACGCGCCTTCGATCGGAGCATCGCCCGCGCGCTCGGCGCAGACGCATCGACTGCGATCACATTTATCTCGACCTCGATCGAGCGCACCGGCGAACACACGGGCCGCATCACCGGCAATCTCACCATGAATGGTCAATCCCACCCGATGACACTCGACGCTACGTTCGACGGTAGCGCTGTCGATCCACTGCGCCGCGGCGCGACCGTGCTCGGCTTTTCCGCGCACGGTACGATCAATCGCAGCGAATGGGGCGTCACCGAGTGGCGCGCCTTCACCGGCGATGAAGTCCAGATCGTGATTGAAGCGGAACTGGTGCGGACGTAGTCGCAGCTCCGCTTGTTACACGGGCATGACTTGCTAGGTTACCGCCGTGTGCCCTGTAGCCAGAGGTGCTGGCCGCCCTACATAGGCGGTTCCAGCGAGGGAGAACCCTGTAATGAAACTTTTGATCGCCGCCGCAGCCGCTTTGACTCTGGCCGCCTGCAACCAACCCGCCGAAACGCCAGCGACCACCGAGGCGCCCGCGGTGGAAGTGAACGCGCCGTCCGGCGAGTACGCCATTGATCCGCATCACACGACGGTGACGATCCGCGCCCAACACTTTGGGCTCGCGCACTACACGCTGCGCTTCAACAGCGTCTCGGGCACGCTGAACTTCAACGCCGAGACGCCGGCGCAATCGACCATCACCGCGGCGGTGGACATCACTTCGCTCGACACGCCATATAGCGGCAACCGCGACTTTGATGCCGAACTGCAAAACTCATCGTGGCTCGATGCAACTGGCTTTGCGACCGCGACGTTTACGTCCACGTCCGCAGAATCGACCGGTCCGAACACGGCGCGAGTAACCGGTGATCTCACCATCCGTGGGCAAACCCATCCGGCGACATTCGATGTCACCTATGATGGCAGCTACTCGCCGCACCCGATGGGCATGCAGATTTCATCGATCGGCTTCTCGGCCCGCACGACAATCCAGCGCTCGCAATACGGCATTGGTGAACTGCTTCCCTCCGCTCCCGGCGCCAATGACGGCGTGAGCGATCAAGTCGAGATCATTGTCGAAGCCGAATTCCAGCGCCCGATTGAAAGCGCGCCGGTGCCGGGTAACAGCACGCGTGAGCCGGTAAATTAATGGCCATCTCGGCCCAACGGTACACAGCCTTCGCGATCGTCCTGCATTGGGCGATCGCGGCGGCTATTTTGTTCCTTATCCCGCTGGGCTTCTGGATGCACGGGCGCGCGGAAGATGGCGACGTAAGCGCCGAAGTCTTCCGCGCCTACCAATTGCATAAATCGATTGGGCTGACCGTGCTGTGGCTCAGCCTGGTGCGTTTGGGTTGGCGTCTGCTCAATCCGCCTCCGCCATTGCCCGAGCACATGCCGGGCTGGGAGCGCTTCGTCGCCAAGGCCACGCACTGGGCGTTCTATGGCTTGATGATCTGCTTGCCGCTTTCGGGTTGGCTTTATGTGTCCACCGGCTGGTCAATCCACGATGAAGCGCCGCTGCCAGTGGCGACGCATTATTTCGGGTTCTTCCAAGTGCCGGCTCTGCTTGGTTTGAACCAGGCCGCGATCGAGGTGCGCGAAGCTGCCGCCGAGAGTGCCTTCACGGTGCACTATCTTCTGGCTTACTCGGCGATCGGGCTGGCAGTGCTCCATGTGTTGGCGGCGCTAAAGCATCATGTCTTCGACAAGGACGAAGTGCTCGCGCACATGATCCCTGGCTTGCGCGCGCCGTTCGAGAAAGTGCCGCCGCCGAAGAACCCGGCACGGCTGGCTATGCTTGGCGCCGGGCTGGCGATTATTTTGGTCGGACTCTCGGCCGCGAGCTTTGCGCTGCTCAGCGGTGGTTCGGCCGCGACCTCGCCGCAGGCAAACTCCTCGTTCGAGGTCGTTGAGGGTCAGACGAGCGAGACAGCACCGGTGACGACCGTTGAAGCGCCGGTCGCGCCGCCGGTGGCGCAAGGCCAAGCCTCCGCCTGGCGCGTTGACGCCGCGCGCAGCTCGATTGGCTTTGCATTTGCGATGGATGATGGATCGGGCAACAGCTCGCGCATCGACGGCCGCTTTGCGCGCTGGCATGCCGATATCCGCTTCGATCCGAACAATCTGGAAAACTCGGCTGTCGCGGTGACGATCGAAACCGGCTCGGCCAGCGACGGCATCGCCTCACACGATGCTTACATGCGCGACGCTGGCTGGTTCGATACTGACGCGCACCCCACCGCCAGCTTCCGCGCCACCGACTTCCGCCGCCGCGGCGACGGCTACGAGGCGCGCGGCGCACTCACCATCAAAGACCGCGAACGCAACGTGACGCTGCCCTTCACGCTCATCATTGATGGCAATACGGCTGTGATGAACGCCACGTTGGCAATCGACCGCGAGGACTTTGACCTCGGCAAGGACGTCGAGGGCGGCGACATGATCTCGCGCACTGTCGATGTCACCATCCGCGTCCAGGCGACGCGCGCGCCATGAGCGTAGCGCGGGGAGCCGAAGTTCTGCGCGCGGGCGGGCTGGTGGTTTTCCCCACCGAGACTGTCTATGGCGTCGGCGCGGACGCGACCAACCCGCATGCGGTGGCGCGTATCTTCGCCGCCAAGGGCCGTCCGCAATTCAATCCATTGATCAGCCACGTGCTGGACCTCGCTGACGCGGAGCGGCACGGCGCGCTGCATCCGGTCGCGCGCGCTTTGGCGGAAAAATTCTGGCCGGGACCGCTGACGATCGTTGTGCCGCGCCGGAGCGATAGCCTTGTGGCTGAGCTTGCCTGCGCTGGCCTGGCGACCATTGCGCTGCGTTCGCCGTCACATCCGCTGGCGCGTGAACTGCTGGCGGCGTTCGGCGGGCCGGTTGTGGCGCCGAGCGCTAATCGTTCTGGGCATGTGAGTGCGACCACCGCCGCGCATGCGGCTGCCGATCTCGCCGGCGCGGTTGATCTCATTCTCGACGGCGGGTCATCCGAGGTGGGGCTCGAGTCCACAATCGTCGCCATCGATGCCGACGGGCGCGCCACTTTGCTGCGTCCCGGCGCCATTGGCCGCGCGGCGCTAGACGCGATCACGGGCGGGCTCGCGGCGCCGGCCTCTGGCGCCATTGCCGCGCCTGGGATGATGGAGAGCCACTACGCGCCGCGCGCACGCATCATCCTCGATGCCGCGACGCCGCCGGCGGGCGCCGCCTATCTCGCATTCGGGAGCGCAGCGCCGTCTGGGGGCCTCACTCTCTCAGCCAGCGGCGATCTCACCGAGGCGGCGGCCAACCTCTACGCGCATTTGCGCGCACTCGACGCCACCGGGGTCGAGATCATTGCCGTCGCGCCCATTCCGGGCGGCGGACTGGCCGAAGCTATACGCGACCGTCTCGCCCGAGCGGCCGCACCGCGATAGGTTCGGCGTTATGTCCGAACTTGCAAACCAGATCGCCGCCCGTATCGGGGCCAAAAATGTCGTCAGCGACGCTGATCAGCTGACGCCGCACCTCAATGAGTGGCGTGGCAGATATAGTGGCAGGACGCCCTTCGCCGCTTTTCCAGCCACAACAGATGAGGTGGCCGACGTGGTAAAGCTTTGCGCCGCTGCAGGCGCGAAGATCACGACACAAGGCGGCAATACCGGGCTTGTCGGCGGTCAAATTCCGGACGGCGAGGTCCTGGTCTCGCTCAAGCGCATGAGCCGCATCCGTGAGATCGATGCCGACAACGACTCACTCACGGCAGAGGCCGGCGTCGTGCTCGCCAACGTGCAGAGCGCGGCGGCCGAATCGAATCGCCTGTTCCCGCTCAGCCTCGCTGCGGAGCACAGCGCCACCATCGGCGGACTCATTTCAACCAACGCCGGCGGCGTGCATGTGTTGCGATACGGCATGATGCGCGACCTCGTGCTCGGCATCGAAGCGGTGCTGCCTGATGGCCGCATCTTCTCCGGGCTCAAGGGGCTGCGGAAGGACAACACCGGCTACGACCTGAAGCAGCTTTTCATCGGCGCCGAGGGCACGCTTGGCGTCGTCACCGCCGCCTGTCTGAAACTTTACCCACAGCCGGCGGCGCGTGAGGTGGCGCTGCTCGCGGTCCCGTCCGCGGCGCACGCGCTGGCTCTGCTCCACCGGATGAAGGCGGCGACCGGCGCCGTCTCGGCGTTCGAGGTGATGAACCGGCTGAGTGTCGAGGTCACAGTCAAGAACGTGCCGAGCGTGCGTGACCCGCTGCAGGGGGCCGGGGCTCTCGCAGTGCTCATCGAGTTTGAAGCCGCGCACGCTGAAGGGCTCCGAGAAGCGATCGAAACCGCACTTGGCGCGGCACTTGAGTCGGGCGAAGCGCAAACGGCTCTAATTGCAGAAAACTCAAGCCAGGCGCGGGATTTCTGGGCTTTGCGCGAGAGCATTTCAGCCGGTCACAAGCCCGAAGGCGCGCAAGTCAGCCACGATATCAGCGTGCCGGTTTCGAAGACGCCGGACTACCTGGCGAAGGCCAACGCGGCGGTGGACGCGCGATGCCACGGCGTGCGCATCGTCGCCTTCGGTCACATGGGCGACGGCAACTTCCATTACACCGCGATGCAGCCCCTCGGCGCCGATCCGGCGTCGTTCCCCGGCGCTGCGCTGACCGAGATCGTCTATGAGGTCGCCACTTCGCTCGGCGGTTCGATCTCCGCCGAACACGGCATTGGAATCACACGCCGCAGCGACCTCGCACGCTTCAAAGATCGCGAATCGTTGGCGCTGATGCGCACCTTGAAGCACGCGATTGATCCGATGAACGTGATGAACCCGCGCACATTGTTTGAATGATGCACGCATCGAAACGATGCGTGTCGAACATGATCATCGAGTGCGAATCACGCGCGTGTTGATGTTGCAGATTCAGCGCGCAGAATTTTTTCACTGGCGAATGTGCTTGCAACAGATTAATTCACGACGTACTGCGGCTGCGTTGCCGTAACTAATGAAGGAGCCAGGGCATGGCCAAGAAAGCAAAGAAAGCGACCAAGAAGGTCGCGAAGAAAGCGAAAGCCAAGAAGGCCGCTGTGAAGAAGACGACAGTGAAAAAGGCGAAGGCGCCACGCAAGACTGCCAAGAAGAAGGCAGCAAAGAAGGCGAAGCGCCGGTAGGCCACGCCTGAGTGTCTCCACGGTTGAGACGCTCAACAGAGCTAAGGACGAATGTCCAAGGGAAGCGCGTCGCGAAAGCGGCGCGCTTCTTCGTTGTGGGCGCCCGCATCGCGCCACATTGTTCCAATTTTCCATTTTGTTTCAGGAATCTGCGCCAAGACGTGCGTGAGCGTCGTGCAATGCCCGTATTCACTGACGCCGCGCAGCGCTGAACGCATCCAGCCGACAATTTCGCCCTGCCGCATGATGCTTGAAGCAGTTTTTCGCTCCCGCGCGCGGCCGAATAATCACCGCCGAAACAATTGCGGGACAAAGAGAGACAAAACCGCGCTGCATCGACGCCCCCGGCAGCATCGGACTAGATCAAACTCGGTCCGGAGGACGCCATGAGCGACGCGCAAGACAGAAGACCAGTCCCCGCAGCGGGCGTTGTCTGCTTTCGCGGCGACGAGGTGCTGCTCATCCGCCGGGGTACGCCGCCGCGCGAGGGTGAGTGGTCACTGCCCGGCGGCCGCATCGAGTGGGGCGAGCGCGCGGCGGACGCCGCATTGCGTGAGCTACGTGAAGAGACCGGTTGCGAGGGCGAGATCGTCGGGCTCGTCGATGTGGTCGATGGGCTGATCGGCGATCGCCACTACGTCTTGATCGACTACGCGGTCCGTTGGACTTCCGGCGAGCCGAAGCCCGGCGACGATGCCCGCGAGGCGCGGTTCGTGGCGGCCGCCAAACTGCCGGGGCTCGGCATGTGGAGCGAGACGCTGCGTGTGATCGAGACAGCGCGGGCGCTTATGCGCTGACGGCGGTCCCGGGCGCAGGCTCTTTGGATTTGGGGGCTCGCAGCACGCCGGCGACGTCGTAGGCCATCTTCACCAGCGCCAGCACGAGGATGCCGCCGACCGGTTGGTTCAGCAGCAGCAGGATAAATCCGCCGAAGATAATCGTCGCGTGCAGGGCGATGATGCGCGGGTACGGCGCGCCCATGAGATCGAACACGGTCGTGCGCCTTACCTCGCCGCGCGTGATGAAGAGAATGAACTGAACAAGCTGCCAGGCGACGATGGACGCAAAGCCGATCAGCAAATTGGTCTGCGCCGCAAAAAGCGCGCTCACTCCTGCGCCCAAGTCGAGAATGGTGTCGCCGTTCAGGTTGCCGCCGAACATGGCCATGACGAAGACGCCGTGACCGAAGCAAAACAGCCCATAGTGAAAGGTGAAAAAGGCGCCGAGGAAGAGCGCCGCGAACCAATTCGCGCCGCCAGTGACGGCCGCGTTGGCCACCATGCTCAGTAAGGTGCGAACGCCGACGACGAGGTTCTCGAGCCAATAGAGAACGATGAGCGCGAACGCGCTCCATCCCCAAAAGAGAACCCCCGCGACCGGAATAAGGTTAAGGCCGATAACCACGATGAGCGGCCAGGCCTTTCGACGGTCGAAGGGAACTTTTGGCTCGCTCATTCGCTTTCGTAACCTGGGTGCGGTTCGCCGCAAGGGCTTGTGTGCGCGCGAATTTAACCGATCTCCGATATAGAAGAGCAAGGAGTGTATCTTCATGGCTAAGGACAGAATGACCCGAGCCGCCGAGCTTGCTGAAGAAGCACGCGATCGCGCGGAAGAGGCCTACGAAGCGGCGCATGCCGCGATCGAGGACGGCCTCGACGATGCGCACCGCTATATGCGCCGTCAGTGGAAGGACCGGCCGCTCGCCGTCGCCGGGACCGCTTTGGGTGTTGGCCTGCTGGTGGGCCTACTGCTGGCGAGCCGCCGGTAATGTTCGATCGCGCCATGGCGGCCGTTGTCGCGACTGCGGCCGCTGCGGCGGCGGTGGTGATGGTCGTCTTTGCGCTGGGCTTTGCCCTCTACGCGCTCATTGAACCAAACATCGGCCCGGCGGCGGCGGCGGCAATCGTCGCGCTCGCCGCTGCGCTTGTGGTCGCGATCTTTGCGCTCGTCACGGCACTGCGGAAGCGCAAGCACGAGCGTGAAGCCGCCATAGCGCAGGCTCAGTTGATGAATGATCTGCCGCTCGGCCTGGGGGACATCGCCCGCGACCGGCCGATGGTCGCGCTTGCAGTCACGGCGATAGGCGGCCTTTTAGCGGCCCGTCATCCGACTTTGGTGCGCGATGTCATCCACATCGTCGCCCGGTTCGGCCGCCAGTAATCCCACAGCCTAGACGTTGCGTTAGGGCGCTGCGGCGCCCCCTCGCCTTTACACCGCCCGTTCGGGCGGCGAAGCTCCCGCGAAATATGCGGGAGTGAACATGCGGCTCATAGCGGCCGCCGCGATTGCGGCGATTGTCATCACAGGTACGGCGGAAGCAAAGACGTGGCGGATCCGTCCGGGCGCCGAGGCCGAACAACAATTGCAGACGGCGCTGATCGAAGCGCGGCCGGGCGATACGGTTCAACTCGGGCGCGGCCGCTTCGAACTCTCCGGCGGCCTTTCGCTGGACGTGGACCGCGTCACCATTCGCGGCGATGGCCACGAGCGCTCTATTCTCTCCTTCAACAATCAGCGCCGCGGCGCTGAGGGCCTGCTCATCACCTCTGATGGAGTGACGCTGCGCGGTTTTGCCGTGGAGAACGCCCGCGGCGACGCGATCAAGGCGCGCGATTGCGATGGCATCACCATCCGCGAAGTCCGGGTCGAGTGGACGCGCGGGCCGAACCCCGAGAACGGCGCCTACGGCCTCTACCCGGTCAATTGCGACAACGTGCTGATCGAGCGCTCGATCGCGCGCGGCGCGTCTGACGCTGGCATTTATGTCGGCCAATCGCGCAACATCATCGTGCGCGAGAACCTGGCAGAGCTGAACGTCGCCGGGATCGAGATCGAGAACAGCTACAACGCCGATGTGTTCGAGAATGTCGCAACCCGCAACACCGGTGGAATCCTGGTGTTCGACCTCCCGGGCCTGCCCCAGCAAGGCGGTCACTCGGTCCGCGTGTTCAACAACGATATCCGTGACAACAACACGCCGAACTTCGCACCGGCGGGCAATATCGTCGCCAGCGTACCGACGGGGACTGGCGTGCTGATCATGGCCAATTCCAATGTCCACGTGTTCGACAACGAGATCGGCGACAACGGCACGATTAATGTGCTGATCAGCGCCTATCGCGAGACCTTCCAGGACGCAAACTACAACCCGCTCGCGCGCGACATCGTCATTCGCGACAACACGTTCGGCAATACCGGCTACGCGCCCGCCGGCGATCTCGCGGCGCTGAGCCAACTCGGGGTACCGACCCCGGATGTGCTGTGGGATGGCGCGACGGTGTTCTCGCGCGGCGGCACGCCGCGGACGGAGCAAGTCCGCATCGTTGTCAACGACAACACATCGACCCGTACCGGCGCAGGCAGCTTTCTTTCGCTGGGTATGCCTGTCGCCGGCTCGCCGATCACGGAAGCTGCGCCCGATCCGGCGCCGCCGCCGCTGGTGGAAATCGCCGAGCCGGAGCGCGTGCGGATTAGAAATTGATGACAAGCGATGCGCCTATGGAGCGCCGGCTTCCTCGCCGGCCAACGCCGGTACATGCCGGCGAGGACGCCGGCGCTCCATATTCGCGCTTTGCCCTGCTGGCATTGCTCTCACTTGTCTGCATCACCACGGCTACCGCGCAGGCGCCCACACCGGTGAATGCCGCGGCGATCGCAGCTGAACGCCCGCCTGAGCTGCTCTCGGCGTATCGCTTCTTCCGTGACGCGGGCGCGCGGGCGCCGAATGAGCGGGTGACGCCGTACGATCTCAACACGGCGCTCTATTCTGATGGGGCGCTGAAGTTTCGCTACGTCTATGTGCCACCGGGAACGCAGGCGCAGTATCGCGATGAGGGCGTGTTCGAGTTTCCGGTTGGCACGGTGCTGATCAAGACGTTCGCGTTTGCCGCCGATATGCGGCGGCCGACGGAGGATGTGCGCTTCCTGGAAACACGGCTGCTGATCCGCCGCGCTGAAGGCTGGGCCGCGTATCCCTACGTTTGGAATGAAGCGCAGACCGAAGCGCGGCTTTCGGTGATCGGCGCCAACGTGCCGGTGAGCTTTACCAACGAAGAAGGCCAAGCCATTGCGCTCGATTGGGCGGTGCCGAACCGCAATCAGTGCAAGGCGTGTCACGATCTCGCGGGCGAACTGACGCCGATTGGGCCGAGCGCGCGGAATTTGAATCGCAGCAGCGACGGCGAGGCCTTCTCGCCATGGAATGGCGGCGACGACGACGGAGCGCTGATCCCGCGTTCAGATCCGATCTCGATCAATCAAATTGATGCATGGGCCCACAACGGCATCCTCGCGGGCGCGCCTCAGGGCAGAGATGCGCCTAGCCTGCCCGCCGCTTTCGAGATCAACAGCGGCTCACTCGAACTCCGCGCCCGCGCCTATCTCGATGTGAATTGCGCGCATTGTCACAACCCGCAAGGTCCGGCGCATACGTCGGGGCTCGATTTGCGCTGGAGCCAGCACGAGCCGATCAGCTGGGGCGTGAATAAGCGGCCCGTCGCGGCTGGACGGGGTTCGGCTGGCTTTGAGTTTGCGATTGATCCTGGCCATCCCGAGCGCTCGATCCTACTGCATCGCCTGCGTTCGACCGATCCCGGTGCGATGATGCCTGAGATTGGCCGCCAACTGGTCGATGAACGCGGCGCGGCGCTGATCGACGAATGGATCGGACGTATGGATGCCGAAGGCCGCGTGCGGGAGTGAGCGAGCCGGATACTCTGCTGGCGGAGATCGTGGAGCTGGTGATGCAGCAAACTGGGGCGAAGGCGGTCACGGCGGAAACGCGGCTCTATGCCGATCTCGGGATGGATGGCGATGACGCGCTCGAATTCTTGAATACCTTTGCTGAAAAATACGACGTCGATCTCAGCACTATTGTCTGGGGCAACTTTTTCGACGACGAGGGCGGCATTGCCGACATGCTGGAACCCGCACTGGTTCTTGCAGCCTCGGTGTTGAGCCGAACGTTCGCCGTGCGCTGGCAGGCATCGCGCTCTGCGGAACGGGAGATCACTATTGCGCATCTGGCGGACGTCGCGCGTGCCAAGAGATGGCTCGCTCCTGATGAGAGCTTTCGGCGCCAAATAAAAATGCATCCGATCGGTGTGATCTTCTCGGTGATCACGTGCGTTTCTCTAGCGTTCTTTGTGCTGCTTGGCGGCGTTGTGATTTACGCTTTCCTGAACGGAGAACTCGGCGATCAGAAGATTCTGGTGCTATTAGGCATCGTCGCTATGGGCTTGGCGCCGATTTACCTCGCCTTCGCCAGCTGGCGCCAAATTCAGCGCAAGCTGGCGTCGGCGTAGATTTACTGGTGCAGCCAGCTCGTGTTGACCATCCCGACAGCGATCGCGGCGTGGAATGCGAGCGCCATGAGCACCAGGGACGCAGCCATGAAGATCAGCCAGCGGATCATGATGACGTTCGCCGTCGCCTGCACGAGCGAGTGGACGACGCGGAGCACGACATAAAGCCAAGCGAGGCCGATATTGATCGGGTGATCGCCTTGGCCCAGAAGCTGAAGCGAGAACGCCAGCGCATAAAATAGCGTCGGTTGCTCCATCAGGTGATTGTAGTTGTTGGCGACGTTGGCGCTCGGCAGCGCCTCCATCTGAGACTTTGTCGCCTCACCCGGCTTCACTTTCGCCTTCGACATGGCCGGGATACGCGTCGCGTAAAGCCAGATCAGCATGATGAGCGACCAGATCACCAGCGCAACGACCGGCGCAATCATTCCGTGTTCGTACATATTTTCCTCCCCTTGGCGCGATCATCCGCCCGGTTCCCACGCGCTGCAACCCTCCCCTGACGAGAGCGGGCTTGGCGCGCGCCGCGCACGCCCCTAGTTTCGCGCCGCATTTACGAGGGGACAGAATGAACCAGGACGAACAACCGAGACACCGCACCAACTTCTTGGAGGCGATTATCGAGTGGCTCATTTATACGAGCCGCTGGTTGATGGCGCCGGTCTATCTCGGCCTGATCGTGGCGCTCGGCATTCTGATCATCACGTTCTTCCGCGAACTTTATCTGCAAGTCCCGCAAGTGCTGACGATGGATGAGACGGACATCATCCTGCTCGTGCTGACGTTGGTGGATCTTTCGCTCGCGGGCAATCTGGTGCTGATCATCCTGTTCTCGGGCTACGAGAACTTCGTCTCGAAGATGGAGATGGCGCACAAGGATCGTGACCGGCCGGAATGGATGGGCACGATCGACTTCAGCGGCCTCAAGATCAAGCTGATCGCCTCGATCGTCGCGATCAGCGGCATTCACTTGCTGAAGATTTTCATGAATCTCTCCAACTACACCGAGACGCAGCTGAAGTGGTACACGATCATCCACGTCGTCTTCATTTTCTCCGGCGTCTGCATCGCCGGCATGGATTGGTTGGAAGAGAAGGCGCACGAAACCCACGCGCGCTATAAGGGAAAGCATTAGAGCCGGTGCGCGGCGTCGTGCTTCGACAGGCTCAGCATGACGCCGTTCCTAACGTCATTGCAAAAGTAGCGTCGGCCTGAGCTTGTCGAAGGCGGGCGTCAGCCTCCTCGTTCCGCCTTTCCGTAGGCGAGCCAAATTTCGTTAGCTTTCGCCATCACCAACGCCGCGTCAGGCGCCACGCCACTGGCGAGTACATGCCGCACAAATTCGTTGGGCAGACCAACTCGATATCTTTCGACGAAGGACGCGAGATCCTGGCGCCAGACCCACTCGCCATCGCTAATCAAGCTCGAACCGCCGGGGATATACCGAGCGTTGTCGAAGGGGTCTCGAACCGCCTCCATGACGTCAAAGACGCCGATGCCAATATTCAAGTGCGTCTTTATACGCTCGGCTGCGACCACATCGAGCCTGCCAGCTTCTTCGTGGATAGACGGGAGCGACTGGCTTAGGTCGCTTCGTAGTTCGCGGAAGATGCCGACAACTTTCATCCACTGAGCAATGCCTTGGCCCCACATTCGAGGCAACGCCTGAATGTCCGCTCCGGGCCGAGGCTGTGTGAAAACGCCGAAGCAGTCCAAGCTTTCGACCGATGCGCGGGAGCTTGTGATGAAGCGGTTCGTTGAGGGAGTGGGGCGCGATCAGGGTGGCTTGTTTCCATCGCACCTTGAGGACTTCGTCGGTGAA
>JANPCV010000186.1:0-4938 GCA_031431115.1 Caulobacteraceae bacterium | reverse complement strand
TTCACCGACGAAGTCCTCAAGGTGCGATGGAAACAAGCCACCCTGATCGCGCCCCACTCCCTCAACGAACCGCTTCATCACAAGCTCCCGCGCATCGGTCGAAAGCTTGGACTGCTTCGGCGTTTTCACACAGCCTCGGCCGAAGTCCGCCAGTTCGACACGTTCGAAGCTGCAGGCGAATGGATGCTGCTCAGCGCCGCCAACATCGCGATCCTGAAATCCGGCGAAGCCTTCAAAGAAATCACGCGCTTCGAAACGCCTGCCCCCAGCATGTCGCGCTAGCTCAGTTCCGCCCAAGGCGGCACTGCGCGCGGGACGCCGCGTTCCCACTCCCGGTTAGGGAGAGGGTGTCAGTGAGCGACTTGTCCGCCGTAGCTTTAGCGAAGGCGGAAGCGAACAGACGGGTGAGGTTTACCGGCGCAGAGACAAGCTTATCCCGCGTCGCTCTCCAGATCGTACTGGCTCTGCAGATAGTTCTGCAGGCCCATCTGATCGACATTCGCGAGTTGCGTTTCCAAAAAGTCGATGTGTTCTTCGGTGTCGTCCAAGATTTCGGTCAGCAGATCGCGCGTGACGTAATCTTGCTTCGTCTCACACAGCGCGATGCCCTCTTTGATCGCCGCGTGCCCCGTCTTCTCGGCGTTCAAATCCGCTTGCAGCCGTTCCGGCACAGCTTCGCCGATCTGTAACTTGTTGAGGTTCTGGAGGTTCGGAAATCCTTCGATCAGCAGCAGCCGCTTTATAATGCGGTCCGCGTGCTTCATCTCTTCGATGGATTCTTCGTAGGTCTTTTTGCCAAGCTTCCCGTAGCCATCGGACTGATACATCCGCGCATGCAGGAAATACTGGTTTATCGAGGTCAGCTCATTCGTGAGGATGACGTTGAGCTTCTTGATGACGTCCGCATCACCCTTCATCGCGCGTTACTCCGCTGCGACGAGGCTCCGCTTACCGCAAGCCATTCCGCCGCTAAAAATGCCATCGGCGATCTCTGGCAGGCAGCGCCCACAGCACGGCTCGCACCCATGATGGGCGAGCACCGCTTCCGGACCCTGCGCGCCTGCAACGATGGCCTCATCGACCTCGCTGCGAGTCACGCCGTTACAATTGCAGACGTACATCGGCCACTTCTCTGAAAGCAAAAGCATTTCCGGCGACTGAGAGTCAGGCGCAAAGAAACCTATCCTGTCGCGAGCGCTCCTGCAAGTCATTCGCAGCAACCTGTCCGCCGAAGCTCAAAGTGCGAAGGCGGAAGGCGAAAGCCTCTCCAGACGCCACCAAATTCTTGCTAATTATGCATCGATCTGATATTGGTAAGAAATGTCAGATTCAGCGACCCTCTCCTCAAAATTCCAGATTTCGATCCCGAAAGCCGTCCGCGAGGCCCAAGGCTGGAAAGCGGGCCAGGAGTTCGTCTTCATTCCTAAAGGCGCGGGAGTGCTCCTCGTGCCAGTGCCAACGCTGGAGGACTTACGCGGCATCGCCAAGGGCGCTGATCCTACTGGCTACCGGGACCGGCGAGACCGGTATTGACGCGCGTCGTTGATACTTCGGCTTGGATCGAGTGGTTGATGGATACGCCGACCGCTGATGCGATTGCGGCGGCGTTGCCCCAGCGAGCGCAGTGGCTCGTCCCCACCGTCGTTCAACTGGAATTGGCGAAATGGGTGAGGCGCGAAACTGATACCGAAAGAGCGGATGACGCGATTGCGTTCTCGCAAAAGTGCGTCGTGATCGACCTCAACACCGACATAGCCCTCGCCGCAGCAGCTCTCTGCCGCGCGCACAAGCTCGCGACCGCGGATGCCATAGTGTACGCAACCGCGCTTGCGCACGACGCCGACCTCCTAACCTGCGACACGCATTTCAAAGACCTGCCGCGCGTCATCCTGATTGAAAAGCGCGCGTAGCGTCAGCAGCGCCGCTCAATCAAGCGCCTTGGCCATAGCCGCGATCCCGGCGTCCATCGCGCCGCTTTGCGCCGCCGCCATGTCGTCCGGCAAAAAGTCCACGGTCCACACGAACCGGCTGCCCGTTCCGTCTTCGACCACCTGGGCTGCCGCGCTGTAGTGCGTGAAACGCGGGCTGTCGTTGATGGCGTAAACCAGGCGCCGCGCCGCATCGTCGGACGATACCGGCCACTCGCGCATTTCAACGCCATTGATGAACGTCACCACCCGCGCGCCGCTCGGCTCGATCTTGGTCGCCGTCACGAACCCAGGCGCCATTTCATGCACCGCATCGAACCGGCGCAGCACCGCCCAAACCTCATCCGCCGACCGCGCGCTGCGAAACTCTTTCCTGACCGTCGCCATAAGCCATCTCCATCGGACTGCCGGCTTCCAGCCGGCATGCTTCGTGCGGCATATCGCCAGAAACGGACACCAAAGTCTGGCCATTTTCGGACCGCTTCATTTTTACAACGCGGCCCTTGGTTCAACGGCCAGCAAGTCCAGCCAATCCGTGCTCAATCGCGAGGACGTCCGCGGTTAGGTTCGCGCGCGCAGCAAAAACATTGGAATACTGATAGCGCAACGTGGCGCGCAACTGGCCGCTGGCGCGGATCGCGTCTGCCGCCCTTTGAATCGCCGCACGATCTGCGTTGAGCGCGCATTGCTCCACGAAGCCGACAATTCGCTCTCGTTCATCGCGCTGATCGCTGCATCCCTCACGCAGTGCGATCTGAATATCCAACGGAATGGTTTCGCGAACCGCGCGCCGATAGTTTGAATCCATCAATGAATCGAGTGTGGCCTGCCCAGTGTCAGTCGCGAAGTAATCCGCGATGCCGGCATCGACGGCGCCGCGCGGCAACAAACCAATGTCGCCGGACGACACGATCTCATCCCACGTCGATCGCGTTGGCGGCGAATAGAGCAATTCCGACGCGCGATAAGCCGAGACAACCAGATCTTCGGCATCCGGCGCAGGATCATTCAGCAACTCGTTCGTCCGCACGAGGCTATCGAGCACCGCTGCGTAGTATGCAACATCCGCCCGCCGGGTGGCGAGATCGCTCTCCAAATCCTGGCTCAGCCGCTCAACATATTCCACGCCGCGCCGCCGATCGGCTGCGTCAGCGTTCCAGTTGGACACCTGCATACCGACGAATACACCAACCACCACGATTAAGAAATCGATCCCGATCGCCGTCCATTCCTGCTTGCGCACATGCGCGATGATGCGGCGGAGGATCATGGGGCGCTCCTGCCGCTGATCGCGCGCAAATTGTCGAGCAGGCCAGGCGTTCCCTGCTCAAGATTGAGGATGGCGGTCTCAATGTCGGCGAAGCGAAGCTGCAGCGCCGACACGAGAACAGGGTCGCCGCGCAACCGGGCGGCGGCGGCGGCGATCTTTGCCGCCGACAGGTCAAGGTCGCACGCGTAGTTGATGGACCCAATGATGCCTTCAAAATCACCGGGTTGGACGATGCGGTCGCCGCAATCGTCGAGCAGCGCGCGTTGCACGTCGGCGGGCGCGGCGCGACGGAAAACTCTGCGATACTCCGAATTCCTGGCTTCCTCTGTAACGATGCCGATGGTGGGATCGCCATAGAGGGTGAGCGCGGTCTCGCGCAGGCGCCGGTCAGCGATCAATCCGATGTCGCCAGTGGCGACCATTTCATCGTAAGTCGCGCGCCTTGCGCCGTAATAGAGGTATTGGCTGGCGCGATACGCGCTGATCAGGAGCTGCTCGTCGGAGAGCGCCGGCCCGTCGGTCAGCGCGCCGACCGCGCGCTCGGCATTGGCGAGCACGTCCTTGTAGTAGGCGATGAGATATTCGGTTTGCCACGCCTCGTAGCGGAGATCATCGGCGAGGCGCGCGCTATAGATTTCGGCTCTCGCCCTCACCTCGCGCGCCTCGTTCCAGTTCGTCACCTGCGTGGCGACAAACACGCCAAGCACCACAATCAGAAAATCGATCCCGATCGCAGTCCATTCCTGCTTGCGCAAATGTGCAGCGATGCGGCGAAGGATCATTGGCTGCCCGCGCCAATCGCAGCGCGGCCCCGGCAGGGCCGATCTCTTTCGCTTGCCATGTAATTTCCCCTCGCCGCCGCATCCTACCGTAGCCCGCCGCGCCCAAACCGCCACTATTCTTCAGCGCCGCCGCTTGGGAAACCTAGCGCTCTGCGCTATGAGCCCCGGCTCAATGTCCGCAAAAGCCCCCACCATCGGCGTCGTCTCACTCGGCTGCCCCAAAGCCCTCGTCGACAGCGAGCGCATCATCACGCGCCTGCGCTCCGAAGGCTATCAGCTCAGCGCCTCTTACGAAGGCGCCGACCTTGTCGTCGTGAACACGTGCGGCTTCCTCGATAGCGCCAAGGCCGAAAGCCTCGACGCCATCGGCGAAGCCATCGCCGAGAACGGCAAAGTCATCGTCACCGGCTGTCTCGGCAAGGAAGAGAACCTCATCCGCGCGGCGCACCCAAAGGTGCTCGAGATCACCGGCCCGCACCAATACGAAGCCGTCGTTGGCGCCGTTCACACGCACCTGCCGCAACTACACGATCCTAAAATCGATCTGGTGCCCGAAGGCGGCTTCCGCCTCACGCCGCGCCACTACGCGTATCTGAAGATTTCCGAAGGCTGCAACAATCGCTGCAGCTTCTGCATCATCCCTAGCATTCGCGGCGACCTCGTCTCGCGCCCCGCCAACGCCGTGCTGAAAGAAGCGGAGTCGCTGGTGAAAGCCGGCGTCAAAGAATTGCTCGTCATCAGCCAAGACACCTCGGCTTACGGCGTCGACGTCAAATACGCCGAGAGCAAATGGAAGGACCGCATGGTCCGCGCCAAATTCTACGATCTCTGCAAAGAGCTCGGCGATCTCGGCGCTTGGGTACGCTTGCACTACGTCTATCCGTACCCGCACGTCGATGAAGTCGTCGGCCTGATGGCGGAAGGCAAAATCCTTCCCTACCTCGACATCCCCTTCCAG
>JANPCV010000185.1:0-3927 GCA_031431115.1 Caulobacteraceae bacterium | reverse complement strand
TGACGGCTGGGTTGAAATGCGCGCCCGAGATCGGCGCAAGCGCCGTGATCAAGACGAAGAGGATCGCGGCGGTCGCCGCTGTGTTTGCGAGCAAGGCGACGCCGTCGTTTCCCTGCGCTAAGCGGCTTGCCAGGATGCCCGAGCCAACGACGACGCCGGCCAGAAGCATCGAACCCAGCGCTTCGGCGAAAAGACGCCGCCCGACCTCGACAGCCTTCATTCAGCGCGGGCTTGCGATGTTGGCTCGATAGTTTTTCCGATCGCATCGAGCTGGGTCTGGAGCGACAATCGATCGAGACCGGCGATCGGCAACGCCGTGAAGATGGTGATGCGATTTTGCAGCATTCGCCATGCATCGCCAAACGCCAGGGCAAGCTCGGTCTCGCTTCCGGTGGCGGCCGCCGGGTCCGGCAAGCCCCAATGGGCACTCATGGGTTGTCCAGGCCAGACCGGGCAAACTTCGTTCGCCGCGTTGTCGCAGACCGTGAATACGAAATCGAGCTTTGGCGCGTCGGGGCGGGAAAACTCTTCCCAACTCTTCGACCGGAACAGCTCGGGCTTATAATTCAAGTTCTTCAATATTTGCACTACGCGCGGGTGGACTTCACCTTTCGGAAACGAGCCCGCGCTGAAAGCCCTGAATTTGCCCGCTCCAAAACGCGTGAGGATCGCCTCAGCCATGATTGAGCGCGCAGAATTGCCCGTGCACAGAAACAGCACGTTGTACGGATCGCTTCGCGTGTTCTTATCCACCATGATCCACTCTCCCACTTATTGCTTGCGCATCAAACATTGGCTGGTTCGCAGCACCGCGCTTCGTTTTTGGAGGCGGTCGGCGCTAGGCTCTCCAGCGCTGGATTGCCGCCATAGGTCGTCGCCTCGCCGGTCGTATGGAAGGTCTCCCAGACGACGCCCTGCGGATCGGCGATCCACGACTTCTCTGATTTTGCATAACAGCAGGTCGTCGCGCCCTCTTCGAGCACCGGCGCATCGGCGGCCTTGAGCCGCCCGTAGACATCTTGGAGCTCTTCGTTGTTTTCGACCTGAATACCAAGATGGCGCACGCCGCCGCCGTCGGAGCGGGTCGAGATCGCAAAATTCACGCGCGGATCTTCAAGCATCCATTTCGCATAGTCAGCCTTACGAACGGTGGGCTCGGCGGCGAACAGAGTGGAATAAAAGCCGACCGACCGGTCGAGGTCGGTGACACCGACATGCACATGCAAGCGCTTCATGCTTTTTTCCTTTTGGCTTGAGCTGGGTTGGCGGCCGGCGAACAATTGCGTCCGCCGCAGCAATTCTCGGTCAGGAAGCCAATGAGCGCGTTCATTTGAGCGAAATCGGCGGAGTAAATCAGCGAGCGGCTCTCGCGGCGCTGCGCGATGAGTCCAGCTCGGTTGAGAAGGGCGAGATGAAACGAGAGCGACGAGGGCGCTATGCCCATCGCTTCTGAAATTTCGCCTGCGGCCAAGCCTTCGGGTCCCGTTTGCACCAGAAGGCGATAGATCGCCAACCTGTGCTCATGGGCGAGCGCTGAAAGCGCCGAAATTGTCACCTTCGTTTCCATTCGATAATTCGACTACCATCGAACCATAAAGGCCGTCAACGTGCTTTGCCTCCGAAGTGGTCCACTGGTGCCGCCACCCGCACCGTAGCGCGCGGTCGATAGGATTGGAGCGACCAATCACTCGCCGAAATCGTCGCTACGTCGCGGGTTGTTTGGCAGGCTCGCTAGCAGCCGGGTCAGCGATTCAGCTTATGCTCGGGCGCCGATTGCGGATAGAATTCGGCGATCGTTTCCGCCCGGAGCCCATATTGCTTAAGCAAAGCCCGGCCCAGATCGAGCCGCCGGCCGTCACGTTCGAAGCCTTCACGCGCGCGCTCCGCTTGTTCAAGCAGGGCGGCTTGCCCGCGCGCGTCGATCGCAGCGTGCTCTCGCCCCGATTTGGTCAAAAGGCGTGCGGGGTAATCGCGGCGTTTCAGTTTCTCGGACTTGCCGACGCAAAAGGTGGGACCGGTGAAACCGCGAGCAAGTTGGTCGCCGCGCTTGACGAACAGGACTGGCCCGTCGCCTTTGCGCCCGTCTTGCGAAGCGCCTATGCGCCGATTTTTGAGATCGATCTCGCCACCGCGACGCTGCACCAATTGAACGAGCAATTCGCCACTGCGTATGGCGTGAGAGGCGAGGGCGCGCGCAAGACGGTCTTCTTCTTCGTCAGTGCCGCGCGTGGCGCCAAGCTCGAACTCTCCAATTATCTGTTCGAGAACAGCCGTATTCGCGGCGGAGGTCCGGAGCGCAGGGTGAGCCCGCCGAAACGGCGGCGCACGGTGCGCGAATCAGCTGACGACGATACAGCGCCGCTAGCGCCCGCGTTCGAAGCCCTGGTGGAAAAATTCCCCGAGTTCGACCCAGACTGGTCTAACGAGGTCAAGCAGGAATGGTTCGTGAGCTTCCGCGAATTGATGAACAGGCTTTCTTTGGACCGTTAGCGCGTCCTTAACGGCACGCTCACGGCTCCGTGGTCGAGCGACACAAATAGTTCATCGAACTGTAGCGTTCGTGACATTCGCCCTCAGTACTCCCCGCCTCGCCCGAGGGACGTAAGCGAGTCCACTTCGCTGCGTTTGGGCTCGGATCACCAGGGGGTCTCCATGAAGAACGTACTTTCCAAGGCCGCGCTTGCTGCGCTGGTCACCACCGCTGCCGGCGTCGCCGCGCCGCAAGCCGCTCACGCTCAAGCCACGATCAACTCGCCGGTTAGCGGCGCACCAGAAATTCGCGAAGGCGAGCAGCGTTTCCGCATGCGCGGCCGTTTCCAGTATGACGTCTACTCGAACTCTTGGGATTTGGACGATCCGACCGACTCTGTGTCGATCAACAACGAAGATGGTTCGCGGTCGTATATCCGCCGCGCCTTTCTCGGCGTGTCAGGCCGCTTCACTGACAACTGGCGCTATAAGGTCGACTTCGTCCTGAACCCGGGCGCGAGCGTCGATGACGCCACCACCGGCGACAACGCCGTCGCCGTCGACGACGCTTATCTGGAATATGCTGGCGACTTCTTCTCGGTCGTGATCGGTGAAAACAACATCACCTCGCCGCTGGAAGACCGCACGTCTTCGCTCGACATCCCGATGATCGAGCGCTCCAGCATCATCAACGCCTACGGCTACGGCCGCGCGGCGGGTGTTGCCGGCCTGATGACCGGCGCCAACTGGATGGCCGCCGTCGGCGTCTATGGCGACTCGCTCAACAACTCGGACTCGAGCTTCGCCACCAGCGAGCAAACCTCGATCAGCGGCCGCTTCACCTGGGCGCCGATCTTCGAAACCTCGCCGGACAGCTACACGCTGCTCCATCTCGGCTTCTCGGCGCGGCAGCGTTACAACGGCGACGACGCGCTCTTCCGCTATCGCCCGCGTCCGCTGAACGGCCGTGGCTCGCGTTGGGTCGAAACCTCTTCAGGCAGCGCACTGCAAGACGACACCGCATACGGCTTCGAAGCGGCCGGTCAGTGGAATGCGTTCGGCTTCACGGCTGAATACATCACGATCAGCGGCGAAACGCCGGCCGGCGTCGAGCTTGAGTCAGACGGCTACTATGTCGATCTCACCTGGTCGCTCACCGGTGAGCCGCGCGCTTATCGCGGCAACCAAGGCTCGTTCGGCCCGGTGATTCCGCGTTCTTCGGTCGCCGACGGCGGCTGGGGCCACTGGGGTCTGATCGCGCGCTACGACTTCATCGACGTGAGCGACGACAATGGCGGCACGTCGCGCGGCGAACAATCCGCTTGGGCTGTCGGCCTGAACTGGGTTCCGGTCGATCACGTCCGCTTCGTGCTGAACTACGCCACCACCGAAGCGGATCGTACCGATCCGATCTCAGCTACGGCTGGCGACGCTGAAGCTGAAGTCATCACCCTACGC
>JANPCV010000184.1:0-2116 GCA_031431115.1 Caulobacteraceae bacterium | reverse complement strand
CCGCCCCCGTCTTCCAACGCTCCCAAAGCTCGGCGCTTTGCGCCGCGGTAAATCCGACGCGCTGATAAGGCTTCCTCATTGGCATCGCTCCACGACCTCAAACTAAGGTACGTGTTGCGCTCACCGATTGAGACCGCCATCTATTCGCGCCGTTCGACCACTAAGGCTAATCAGGGCGCGCGACGCCGGGCGTCGTCGATCTTCTGTCGCAGATATTCCACGCTGGCCATGGATGCGCGCCTAGCTTAGCGTGCCCACCGAAGGGGACGCGATGGCTGACATCTTTGTCTCATATGCCCATTCGAACCGCGAGCACGTTAGCAAGATCGTCGACGGTCTGAAGAACGCTGGTTTCACTCTGTGGTGGGACGACCACTTGCGGGCAGGACACGATTTCACGCTGGAAATCGAACGCGAACTCGATGCCTCTAACTGCGTCGTGGTGGCGTGGTCAGAGGCGGCGCGCAATTCACTGTGGGTGCGCGCCGAAGCCACCGAAGCGCTCGACAGTGGCAAGCTTGTGCAAATCCGTCTCGACGGCGCCAAGCCGCCATTGCCGTTCACGATCGTTGAAATGCTTGATTTCTCGCGCTGGCGTAAAGTCGGCGATACGCCCTGGCCACAGTTGGAAACAGAAACGCGCACGCGCGCGGGCGGGCGTCGGCCCGGACCCGATCCGCAAACCTTCCGCGCTCCGGCACTGCAGGATTTTGGCGCAACGGCCATGTTCGGCTGGTTGGCGCTGGCGATGATCGGGCTGATGGCCGGACTCACGCTGCAGCTCGGTCAAGGCGGCATAGTCGACGCAGAACTCTACGGCCGCTTCGCCTGGGCGAGCTTCGGCGCCTCGTGCGTCTCACTTCTGATGACGCTCTCGCGCATCATCAACACCGCCATGGCCACGAGGTAGACATGAGCAAGTCACACGCAAAACGCTTTGTGCAAAGCGCCTGGACGCTGCTCAGCTTCCAATTCATCGCATCCGTCGCCGCGGTCGCCGTCACTGGGCTCGCCGCGTTTCACGTTCAGCAACTCGCAGCGCGCCTCGAAGTCAGCGCTCCTGAGGCAGCGGTTGAAGCCGCCACCGAAGGCGGAGGACCGCTCGACCCGGCAATCGCAACTGATCCCGTTGCGGCTGATCCCGCCGCCGCCGAGCGCGCCATCGCGGAAGACGCGCCCGCAGCAGCGGCGCTGACCGTCGCGCCCTGTCAGCGGGGGCGACAACAGAACTTCATCCGCGTGATGGCCAACGTCGAGTGGTGCGACGCTGGCATCCAAGTGCAGCGCGGCCAACGCCTCGTCTTCACCGCGCGAGGCAACTGGAGTCATAGCGGCGAGCCTGTACTCGATCCCGGCGGCAGCGACGTATCCGAACCCCGCGCTGTCTATCGACGCGCCTCGCATGGCGCTCTGATTGGCCGTGCCGGCGAGACTACTTTTCTGATCGGCGCCGGCGGCGAGATTCAAGCGCCCGCCAACGGCGCCCTACAATTCTCCATCAATGACATCCCCGGCCAGTTCAGAGACAATCCGGGCTATGTCGACATCTTCCTGCAACTCGCGCAGCAGCCGCAACCAGCGCCCGCGAACTAACTCGACAAGCGCCCGCGCTATCAGTGGTTGCGGTGAGCTTTGAGTTGAACGGCTGCAACGGGCCATCGTACGACACAGCCGCGAATCTCTCGACCGGCCTACTCGCTCGATTGCAGACAGTGACTTAGCGCACGCAGCAATGGCGCGTTGTCTTAAGCGTTCTTGGACGCCGGCCGCAGCGCGACGCCAGCGATGAAACGCCGAGGCCGGCGTCTGAGAACGTCGAGTGTACGAAACGCGGGATGACGTCCGCGCTATGGGGAATTGGGCGCTGCGATCGAGGTCGGCGAAGACGGCGCTGGGCGATACGGCGGCGCGAAGCGCGGCCGTTGTGCGCTAAAAGTCGGCGCGAGCGTCGAGAAGACCGCGTGCGCCGGTGCGCGGCACGCCAATCCCCACTTCGAACGCGCCATCAGCATGCGTTTGAACGTCGCGATCTTGCGACCGCGATTTTGACGCGCAGCTTTAGCGGGACAGCGCGCGCACTTCATGAGCTGTCGATCCCAACACAGGGCGCCCGATA
>JANPCV010000183.1:0-23324 GCA_031431115.1 Caulobacteraceae bacterium | reverse complement strand
GATACGGCGCACGCGGTTTGATCTGCTCGATCAATTCGCTCAAGCCAGCTGGCGTACGCGCGACGGCGAACGCCGCGCCTTCCGGCAGCACGTGCACGTCGAGCCGGTCTTTCGACACATCGACGCCAATAAACACTTCGCTCATGTCCCGTCCTTGCGCATTCGGGCTCGTCTTGCGGCGGCCCAAGCGACTGTCCGGGCTTTGAAACGATGCGGACGGGGCGACACGCTTCTCCACGGGCTTGAAGTCCCAAGGTGGCGCCGCGCTCCCGTCCGCCGCCGCCGCTGCAAGCTTACACCGGCAAACGCGTTTTCCAGATACAAGGTGGTGGCGAAGCCACCGGATGAGGGTGGGCGTTTGCGGGTTGGGCTCGCCTTCAAGCTCGCCCCCTCGCCCGCGCTTCGCGCGACCTCTCCCCCTCGCGGAGGAGAGGTGGGGGCCTATGGCGTAGGCGCGGGCTCTTCTTTTTCTTCCTGCTTTTGCGCGCCGCGGATGGCGTTGTTGAAAATATCCTCCAGCGGATTGCGTGGCCGTGTCGGCTGCGTTGCAGGCGTTTCAGTCTGCGCTTCGCCTTCGGCGGGCTGCTCCGCCGGTGTTTCGCCTTCCGCTGGCGTGGTTGTTGCGGCTGGCGTGCGGCCGAACAGAGTCTCGCCTAACCGAGCGAGCGGGCTGCCTTCTTCCTGCTGACTCAGAATATCGCGCAACTGGTTCTGCACGATCTCTTCAACAGCGGGCCGGAAGCTGACGCGTGACCAAGGTCCCGAAATGCGGAACGGAATGCCTAGGCCAGCAATCGCCGCGTCGCCGCCCTGACCTTGCGCATTGTTCACGGCGCGCGGTGCGATGCGCATGTCGATTGTTTGGCCGCCAACGTTGACGAGGCCTTGGCCATCCAGCCGCACGAACGGATTGAGCAAACGCAGATTATCCGTCGCCATCACGCCATCCGCGACAGTGAAGGTCGAGGAAAGTTCTGCGAAGTCGGTCGATGCAGCTGTGCCAACGGCTTGGCCCGCAAGCGCAGCCTGCACCGTGCGCGCAACTTGCGCGAGGTTCACGCCTTTCAGCTCACCATCGCTGAAATTGAACGAGGCGTTGCCGCGCAAGCTCCGCATGATCGCCGCTTGCGATGCGCCTTGTCCGACCAACGAAGCCGTCAGACGTCCGCGCCCTGCGATGCGATCAAAGCCAATCGCGTCGCGTAGCAAAGTTTCGGCCTGAATGTTTTGCGCATTGAGTTCGACCGCGATGCGCGGCACCGCGCCGGAGCCATCGGCGATCAGACGCGCTGTGCCTGCGCCATCGTAAAGCGAAATCCGCGTCAGCCTTGCGTCAGCCGCGCCGTTCGCAACGCGTAGTCCCAGCGCGACGTTGGAGAAGCTCATGCGCTGAAATTGCAGCGTGCCAAGCGCGAGGTTCAGATCGGCATCGAGCGCCCGGAGGCCGGAGAGATCGAGCGGATCGTTGCTCCAGGCGGTATCAACCTCGACGCCTTCAGCGCCTTGTTGCGCTGGTGGCGGAAGGTACGTGTTGAGATCAACGGCTGGCGCACTCAATGCGCCAGTCACGCGCAGCCTGCCGCTTTCTTGGTTGATCAGCGTGAGATTGCCGTTTGCGTTGATGTTGTCCAAACGGATCGTCGCATCCGTCAGCGCGGTCGTTTCACCCTCGCGCGCCATCTGCGCGTTGAGGCTGTAATTGGCAAAACCGCCGCCCGCGCTCATGGGTGAACCCATCCAGGCAAGCAATTGCCGCAAGCTCGAACCGTTCGCTTCCAGCGCACCCTGCAGCGCGCCGGTTGCGCTGTTGAACGTGCCGTCGAACGAAGCTTCGAGCGGCGCTGCGTTCACGCGCGCGGTGATCGGTGTTTGACCATTTTCGAGAACGGCGCGCGGAAGGCCAATCTCGGCGTCGATGTTCATCCGCTCGCCGCGATAATCGAGCGCCGCTTGGAGTTGCGCCGGCGTGTCGAGCGATTCCAGTGCGAGGCTGGCGTCGACATCTTCAAGCACCAGCGGCGGTTCGCCGTCCGCGCCTTGAAACGAAATCGTGCCGTCCGTCAGTCGAACGTCATCAAGGCGGAGATCCTCAAGCGTGGTTTCGTTCTCTGCCGTTTCTTCGGTGGGGAAGGTCCAATTGTTGTCGCCATCTTCACGGGCGACCATGTTCACTTCCGCGCCTTCGAAGATGAGTTCTTTGACCTCGATCGCGCCGCGCAACAGCGGCATGACCTTCACCGCGAACACGATTCTGTCGGCTGAGATGAACGGCGCTTCCGCCGCATCAACGCCGCCGCGTCGCGCGGGATTGTCGAAATCCGTCGGGTTCGAAAGCGAAGCGTTGTCGACCGAGAAGCCAAGCGCCGGCCAGAACGAAACTTCGATATTGTTGCCGAGCACCAGATCGCGCCCGGTTGCCTCTTCGATCCGCCGCTCCGCCTCGCGCGCGGCCAGCTCCTTGGGGAAGAATGCGATGAACAGCACCACTGCCAGCACGAGAACGCCGACAAATCCGCCGACGCCAATGCCGATCCATTTCCAGTTGAGCTTCATCGCGTAACCCCTTCGGAGGAAACCTAGGGCCGAAGCAGGGCAAAATCGAGCCGCTAGGCGGCTTTGCGGAACACGGCTCGCTAGGCTATCCCACTGGCAATGGCTGGATTCTTCACAAACCTGTTCGATGAACTAGGCGACCGTCGCCGCCGCTTGCGTAAGTCGCTAGGAGATCGCGGCCAGGCGCTGGCGAGTTTCGCGATCCTTGCCGGCCTGGTGTTGGGCTCGCTGGGGCTCTTTCTTCGTCCCTGGATGATCGATGTGGCGCCCTGGGGCTTTGCCGCGCCGGTTGTGTTCGTGGTCGGCTATTTGCTGATCGATTGGCGCCGGCAGGCAGGCGCTGCGCGCGGCGGCGATGCTGAGGCGCTGGTGGCCAAACACGATTGGACGGCGCGACTGTTTTCGTTCGCCTGCGCTCTCGCGGGCGGCGCGGCGTTCGTTATTGCGCTGACGTCCGAACCGCCACCCCCGCAGATTGAGGAGTGGTCGCCGCCAGAAAGCGCTGTCTCAGTCGAGATATCGCCCTGATCGCGGCGAATATGGTTACACGCGCGCCATGCTCCGCCGGGTGCGCAGGGAGGGACTCTCGTGGCGACCAATCCGATATCGGGCCTGATCCCGCGTGGATCTCTTGGCCTGAAGCTTTTGCTTATTTGCTTGCTTGTGCTGGTGATGGGCGTGCCGTTGCTTGTTGTCGGCGGGCTGGTCGCTGAGAGGCAAGGCAGAGCGCGGCAGGTGACCGCCGAACTCGGCGCGGAGTCAGGTGGCTCACAAGTCTTGGGCGGGCCGATGCTGATCGTGCCCTTCACGCGCGCCGTGGAGATCACTGACGATCAAGGCCGCACGCAACGCAGGCTCGATCGGGGCACGTATGTCGTGTTCGCCGAAACTGGGACAGCCGACACCACACTGACCGTTCAGAACCGCCGCCGCGGCATTTATCGCGCCGCGAGCTACATCGCAGAGACCGACTTCGAGGCGGCGTTCACGCCCGCTGAAGCGGTGACGGGCGTCGATCCGTCGTACCGCTTCGATTGGAGCCAAGCGCGGATCGTGATGTTCGTCAGCGATAGCCGCGCCATTCGCAACGCGGCGGAGCTACGCTTTGCTGACGGCACAACCGCCACGATGGAGCCGATCTCCGATTTAAGCCTCGTGCCCGCCGGCGGCGTCGAGACCTATTCGCGGCCGGGCATTTTCTCGGCCCCATCGGCGCCGTTGCCAACAACGCTGCAAGCATTTGCGGCGCCAGCCCGTCTCAATGGCGCGCCGCAAGATTTCACCGTCGAGACACGGCTCGAGCTTTCCGGCGCTCAGCGTTTCTCGGTTGCGGCGTTTGCTCAGGATACGGCTGTCACCATCCGCGGTGACCGCCGCGACGTCCGTGCTGAGGGCTATTTCCAATCGCCAAATCCGTTGCAAACGACTGACGAGGGCTTTGAGATCGCCTGGCGCGTGCCGCTCGTAGCGCGCGGTGCGGAGGAGGCGGCTGATCTTTCCTCGTTTAATCTCGGCCTCATCACCGGCCGTGACATGGCAGTGAGCTTCGTCTCGTCTGACGATGTCTATCGGGGCGTCGCCCGCGCCGTGGCCTACGGCATCATGTTCATCGGCATCGTCTTCCTGGCGACGCTGATTTTTGAGGCGATAAGTGGCCGTAAAGCGCACCCGGCGCAGTACATCTTGGTCGGCCTGGCGCAGTGCGTCTTCTATCTGTTGCTGCTCTCGCTCACCGAGATTATCGGCTTCACCACCGCTTTTGTGATCGCAGCGGCGGCGACGGTCGCGCTGCTTGGCTATTATGCGGGCGCCTCGTTCCAATCGGGCGCGATTGGTGCGCGGGCGCTGGCCGGTTTGGCTGTCCTTTACGGCGCCATGTACGTGCTGATGACGCTGGAGGACTTTGCCATGCTCGCCGGCTCCGTGGTCGCCTTCGTTGTGATCGCCGCGACCATGATCGCCACCCGGAAGATTGACTGGTACGGCCGCGGTACGACCCCAGCGTCGAACGGACAAAGCTAAGACAATTCGCGTGCTTGACGGGCGCTGCGGCGCTCGTCAGGTATGCGGGCCATGGTCGAACTCACGCTACCCAAGAACTCCAAGGTCAAGGGCGGAAAGCGCCATAAGGCGCGCGCCGGCGCCAAGAAGGTGCGCGAGTTCAAGGTGTACCGCTACGATCCGGAGAGTGGCGCGAACCCCTCCTGGGACACCTACGAAGTCGATCTGTCGACCTGTGGCCCGATGGTCCTCGACGCGCTCATCGCGATCAAGAATGACATCGACTCGACGCTCACATTCCGCCGTTCGTGTCGCGAGGGCGTTTGTGGTTCGTGCGCGATGAACATCGGTGGGCGCAACACACTTGCTTGCACTAAGGGGATCGATGAGCTGCCGGCCGGCGCGATCACGATCTCGCCGCTGCCGCACCAGCCGGTGTTGAAAGATTTGGTGCCTGACCTCACCAACTTCAACGCGCAGTACGCCGCGATCCAGCCGTACCTGCAGACCGTCACGCCTGAGCCCGATGGCGAATGGCGCCAGAGCCCGGAAGAGCGCGCAAAGCTCGACGGATTGTACGAGTGCATTCTTTGCGCCTGCTGCTCGACCTCGTGCCCGTCCTATTGGTGGAACGCCGATCGCTTCATGGGTCCGGCCGCGCTGCTGCAAGCCTATCGCTGGATCAATGACAGCCGCGACGAGATGCAGGGTGAGCGGCTCAATGCGCTCGAAGACCCATTCAAGCTTTATCGCTGCCACACGATCATGAATTGCGCGCAGGTTTGCCCGAAGGGTCTGAACCCCGCCAAGGCTATCGCCGAGATCAAGAAAGCGATGGTCGAGCGGAAGCTATGACTTTTCCGTCCGACTTCGTATGGGGCGCAGCTACGGCCGCGCATCAAGTCGAAGGCGGAAATTCAAATAGCGATTGCTGGGCGCTCGAATACGCCAAACCATCTTTCTTCGCGGAACCGTCCGCCGATGCGTGCGATCATTCCGCGCGCTACCAGGACGACCTCGCAATTCTCGCTGGGCTCGGCCTTAACGCGTATCGCTTTTCAATCGAGTGGGCGCGTGTCGAGCCGGAAGAGGGCGCGTTTTCGCAAGCGACGCTCGATCACTACACGCGCGTGATTGATGCCTGCTGGGCGCGCAATATCCAGCCTGTCGCCACGTTCCACCACTTCACCAATCCGCGCTGGGTCGCGCGCGACGGCGGTTGGGCTGACGATCGCATCGCCGAACGCTTCGGCCGTTATTGCGAAGTCGCGGCGTCGTCGTTTGGCGATCAGCTTGCCTACGCGTGCACCATCAACGAGATCAACTTGCCCGACGCGCTCACCGAACTGATGCAGCGCGTGAAGGCGAAATATCCAGATCGCGTCGCCGCTGGTGAAGCCGCGCTAGGGGCGCCGATCGAGTCCTTCTTCCTGTTCGCCGGCGTCGAAGGCTACACGGCGCGCGCGCTCCGCGCGCATGAACTGGCCCGCGACGCAATCAAGGCCGCTGCGCCACACGTGCCAGTTGGCATGACGATGTCGATCCAAGAATGCGAAGCAGAAGAGGGCGGCGCGGCGGCTGAGGCAGTCACGGCATACAAGCAACGCGTTTATGCGCCCTACTATGAAGCCGCGAAGCGCGACGATTTTCTTGGTGTGCAAACTTACACGCGCATGCGGTTCGGCGCTGACGGCAACGCGACGCGCCGCCCGCCCGCCGACGTCGAACTCACGCAAATGGGCTACGAGTATCGCCCACAAGCGCTTGGCGCTGCGTGCCGCGATGCCTGGGCCGCAACCCAGATCCCAATCCTGGTCACCGAAAGCGGCATCGCCACGCAGAATGACAGCCGCCGCTGCGCGTTCATTCGCAGCGCGCTGGAAAGCGTCAGCGCCGCAATGGCTGATGGCGTCGATATTCGGGGCTACGTCTACTGGACGCTGCTCGACAATTTTGAGTGGATGAGCGGCTACGCGCCGACATTCGGCCTTGTCGGCGTTGATCGCCGCACTATGGCGCGGGCGATTAAACCCTCAGCCGTGATGATCGGCGAAATCGCACGCGCGAATAGCTTGTCGGCAAACAAAGGCGCCGCCGACCAAGTTTTCTCGGCCGGCGCCGCAGTGGGCGTTAAAGATCGGTAGGGATCAGCGCTTCTGGAATTCAGCGTCGATGACGATTTGGGTTTGACCGGTGATGAAGCCAGGGAAGCTATAGTCGGCGTTGTTGATGGTTGCGGTCGCGTGGAAGCCGATGACCGAAGCGCCGCGCATGCGGCCAGCGCCGATCAACTCGACGTCAAATGTGATCTGTTTGGTCACGCCTTTGAACGTGAAGTTTCCGTCGACCTGGCCGTGCGTCGCATCGGTCTGGCGGAAGGCGGTTGAGACGAACGTGGCCGTCGGGAACGTTTGTGCGTTCAAGAAGCGCTCGCCCTGCAACTCGGCCGAGAAGCCTTCGACCGGTGTTTGGATCGAAGTCGTGCTCACCGTGACATTGACGCGGTTGGATGCCGGCGAAGCCGGGTCCCAGATCAATTCGCCCGCAGTCGGGGTAAAGCGGAAAATTTCATAAGAAAAACCCGCATGAGGCACGCGTGCAACGACCGCCGTGTGGTTGATGTCGAGCGCGTATGTGCCTGCGGGCGCCTGTGTGATGTCGGTGGTCTGCGCCAGCGCTGGCGCAGCTGTGAAGGCGAGCGCGGCGCCAATAATGGCGGCGGCGAACGAACGGCGGTTCTGAAACATGAATATCCCCTAGGTGACGCCTGAAGTCTGCGCCGGTCTGTAGCCATGAGCTGTGGCGCTGGGCTCGCGGCTGCAAGTCACAGCCATGTTACCGCTTCAGCTAACTGGTGTGCGGCCAAGGCCTGGCGTCCAATCATAAAGCGGGCGCGTGCGTCCATCATCGAAGCGCACGCCGTTCGGCGCAGTGATGAGGCCTGGGCGCGTGGCGCTGCCGCGAACGGCCAGCGCTGCGATGCCATGCACATTGGCCGGGATGACCTCGCCGGGGTCGCTGACGCCGTTGCGGTTTTCGTCGCGCCAGAGCGCCAGACCGCCGAGTTCGCCGCCGGTGAGTTCACCGTCGCGATTGTCATCGAGCGCTCGCAGCGCTTCGAAGCCATCGCTCCAGAACACGCTCCAGGTGCGCTGGCCGATCAAGTCGAAGCCTGAGCGGATGTCGCCGCGCCATTCTGGGTCCCAGACCAGCCAAGCCGCATCTGGCGTCAGCCAGCCCTGCGCACGGCGATCGCCGGTGCCGGCGAAATCAAATTCGACACGGGAGCCTTCGTCGATCAGTTGCGAGAAAGCAGCGTCGCGCATGGGGACGACGATCGGCGTTACATAGACGATCGGCCGGCTCGCTTGGAGGCGATCACGCAGGCGCTGGACGCGCGCAAGATCGGTGCGCGACGTCGCGAGATGGCTGAGATGCTCCGCCGTTTCCGTGAGGACTGCGTGCTCTTCCCACTCGGATTGCGGGCCAGCGAGACGCGGCAGACCGCGCTTGATGATGGTGCGAAGTTCGCGGCGCGCCTGCGCCGTACGGCCAAGACGATCCAGCACGTAGGCGTAGCCAAGGCGCGCGCGCAAATTGCTAGGCTCGGTCTCGAGCGCGCGTGCGTAATGATCGCGCGCTGCGTTCAGGCGCTGCAGCGCGGCGGGAGTGGGAGCTTCAGGCGCAGCGTTCGGCGTTTCAATGCGCGGCCCGAGCTGAAAATGGAACGCGGCGCACCGATCGTTCGGACCGAAGGTCACGGGCGTTTCGGGTGGCCCGTAGCGCGTTGGATGTACTTCTGTGCATGGCACGCTGCCGGCTTCGGCGAACGCGTTATCTTCCGCGAGGTACGAGAACGCGCCGTCATTGCGCGCGTATGCCAGCAGATTTAAGCGGCCAAGCAGCAGCTCGCGCTGTGTTGGCTCCAGCCCTTCCATCGCCTGCACGTTTGCGAGCGCGCGATCGATCGGCGCGTCATAAACCGGCTGCGGGGGTGCGATGTACGGGATTGCGAACGCGCTGGCTGCAGCGGTCCAAATCGCAAACGCCAATAAATGGGCGCGCATGGAAGTCCTCTTCTCCCAAACCGGCCCCTCACCAAGCATCCTGCGCTGCGTCGGATGCTTCGTCTATGGAGATATTTTCACAATCAAGAGATTTTAGGGTTGCGGCTTGGGCGGATCGCGCCAGTCGCACTCAGGGCCGTTTGGATCGAACGGCGCGTCCGGCGCACGCGGCAGCACGCGCTCGATATAATATTTGAGCTTGCGGATGTCGCCGGTGGCGTCGCGCCCCAGCTGCGCTGCCGGAATGAGCGGGCCGAACGTTAACGTGTACGTCTTGCCCTGCTTGTTGAGCAGTTCGTGGAAGAGCGTGATGTCGCGCAGCTCAGCTGAGATCTTCGAGAATGAGTGAAACCAGATTGAGTAGGGGCCGCTCATATGTACGGGCAGGATCGGCAGCTCGTACTTGCGTGCGAGTGACGCGGCGGTCGGCATCCATTCGGGATCGAGCAGCATGCCATCACGCATGCGCGCTAGGCGGCCGGCAGGAAAAACGCCAAGCGGACGGTTTGCTTCAAATGCTTCGTCCGTCATTTTCAGCGTGACGCGCGTGCGTTCGCGGGTGCGCTTGGCTTGCACCCATTCCACTGGGATCAAGGTTTCGCCGAACCGGGTACAAACTCGCTCGGCGTCCGAGTTGGCATAAAAGAGCACATCCGGCCGTTTGTGCTTTACCGCGTCATAGAGCGCGATGCCGTCGGTGATGCCGGTTGGGTGGTTGCCGAGAATGATAAAGGCGCCGTCCGCGGGCAGGCGATCGAGGCCGGTGATGTCGAGCTTTACCGACAGTAAGTTTGAGATCGCTTCCAGCGCATCGCGGCCGCTCATCGGGGCGATCATGTCGGCCATGCGCACGGCTTTGTCGTAGTTGAGCACCGTGTAGAGCAGCGGGCGCAGCAGCGGCCACCACGGGCTGGCCGAGAGCTTCGGCGCGCGCTCCTCGATCAGCACATCGACGACATGCTTGGGCCGCGTTAGCGGCTGGCTCTTGTTGTGCGTGGCGACGGCGTCCGTCATGGCATCCAGGGATCTCGCGAGTCGAAGCCGTGTAGCATTGAAGCATGCCGCAGGGGAGTTCGGCAAAGGGGCGTTTACAGGCGCGTTATATGCTTGCCTTCACCCCGCCCGACGGGCTTTTTTGCGGCGCGATTCCTCTGGAGATGTAATGACTTCGCTTCTGGCCGCGTACCGCCAGCGCCTGGCCGAAGGCGAGCTTGCGCCTGACGCCGATCAGGCGCGGGCCGCTGAGCGCTTGGAAACGCTGACGAAAGCGCTGTCCGGATGGTCGCCGGGCGGGTGGCCGTTCAAAAGCAAGCCGCCGCGCGGCATCTACATTTGGGGACCGGTCGGGCGCGGCAAGTCGATGCTGCTCGACTTATTCTTCGACACCGCCTCGGTGAAGAAAAAGCGCCGCGTCCACTTCCATGAATTCATGTTGCAGCAGCACGCGTTTCTGCGTCAGGCGCGGGAGCGCGGCGCTGGGCAAGATCGCTTGATTGCCGATGCTGCGAAGGCGATCGCGGCCGAGGCGCCGCTTTTGTGTTTCGATGAAATTCAGGTCAGCGACATTGCCGACGCAATGATCTTGGGACGGCTTTTCGAGCGCCTATTTGAAGAAGATGTGGTGATCGTCGCGACGTCGAACCGGCCGCCGGACGAGCTCTACAAGAATGGCATCAATCGCCAGCTCTTCCTGCCGTTCATTGAGCTCTTGAAGCAGCAACTGGACGTCGTGCAGATCGCGGGACCTCAGGATTTTCGCTTGCGCCAGCTTATGTCGGCGCCGGTTTTCTACGCGCCGCTCGGGCCTGCCGCAGAGGAGGCGATGGATCGCACGTGGAAGCGGCTCACGGCCGGCGCGGCGCCGCACTCCGTTGCGCTTGATGTCGGCGGGCGGGAACTGCGGGTCGAGCGACAGGCGGCGGGCGTCGCCCGCTTTGAGTTCAACGAGCTCTGTGCGCGCGCGCTGGGCGCGGCCGACTATCTCGAGATCGCCGAGCGATTCCACACAGTGCTGCTAGAGAATATCCCGCGTCTTTCGCCCGCCATGCGCGAAGAGGCGGCGCGCTTTCGCACGCTCATAGACGCGCTCTACGAAGCTAAGGTGAAGCTGGTGGCGTCCGCCGAGGCGCAGCCGCAAGACTTGTACCCAGCCGGCGACCAGAGCTTCGAGTTCGAACGCACCGCCTCGCGACTGGTGGAAATGCGCAGCGAAGCCTATCTCGCGCTCCCGCGCCGCGATGCGGAATGGAAGAGCGGGATCGTTGATTAGGCGTTGAGCGCCGCCCAGAGCGCCCAGCCTGTCATGAAGATCAAAATAAGCGATCCGATCGTCCAAAGCATGGCGCGCGTATCGTGAGTTTGCGCAGTGAGATAAGCGATGAAGTGCAGAAAGCGCGAAACGACGTAGCCGTAGAGCAGCCATTGGGCGAGCGCGAGCGGCGGGGCTGTCGCGACAAAGAGAAACCCTGCCGCCAGAAAGAACGGCAGGTTCTCTAGATCGTTTTGCTGAATGCGCCGGATGCGTTCGACACTCTCGTTCGGCGCAAGCTGCGAGGGATCCGGACTAGGATTGAGCGGCGTCTTGCGCAGATCTTCCGGCGCGCGGAAGCCGCCGTTGGCGCGCATCATGCGCTGCACGGTCAGCCATGACATCCCGATCGCCTTCAAGATCATCAGCGATGCTGCGATTGTATAGACCGCAAACAGCGGATTGCTCAGGCTCAGTTCCATAGAGACCCCTGTCGATGACCTTACCTGCGCCGCCGCGATGGCGTCCCAAGAATGCCGCGCATCAATTCGCGGACGATTGTGTTGAACACGCCGCTAGCGACGCGGCCGCCTTGGCGTTCGAGTGGCGTTGTGCGCGAGCCGCTGCTGCGTGTCGACCGCGAACGCGTCGCCCCGCCGCCGGTGGAACGTGAGCGGGTGGACTTTGCCGCTTCCTTGTCCCGCGCTGCGCGGTCTTCGTCGCGCGCTTCCGCCTCCGCGAGCTGATCTGCGCGTTTGCTCAGGATTTCGTGGGCGCTGACGCGATCGACAGCTTTCTCATAGACGCGACCGGCCGTGTTTGCCTTCATCAGCGCCTCGCGCTGCGCCGGCAGGATCGGCCCGACCTGGCTGTTCGGCGGCCGCACTTTCGTGCGCGCAACTGGCGTCGGCGCGCCCTTGGCGTCGAGCGTCGAGACGAGCGCTTCGCCGACGTTTAGTTCCTGAATTTCCTTGGCCACATCGACGTTTGCGTTGGCGCGGAAGGATTGAGCCGCGGCGCGCACGGCCTTCTGGTCGGTCGGCGTGTAGGCGCGCAAGGCATGTTGGAAACGGTTGCCAAGCTGCGCCAGCACGGTTTCGGGAATGTCGGACGGAGATTGCGTGACGAAATAGATGCCGACGCCCTTGGAGCGGATCAGTCGCACAACTTGCTCGACCTTGTTGACCAACTCCTTCGACGCATCGCGGAAGAGGAGGTGCGCCTCGTCGAAGAAGAAGACGAGCTTCGGCTTGTCGAGGTCGCCGACTTCCGGGAGTTCTTCCCAGAGCTCACTCATCAGCCAGAGCAGGAACGCTGAATAGAGGCGCGGGCTTTGCACGAGCCGTTCGGACGCCAGCACGTTGATCGTGCCTTTGCCGTCTGGACGCGTGCGCGTGAGTTCTTCGAGCTTGAACGCGGGTTCGCCGAAGAAGCGGTCGGCGCCGTCCATTTCAAGCTGGAGCACTTTGCGTTGAAGCGCCGCGATCGATTGCGGCGTGACCAGGCCGTATTTTTTGCCGATGTCTTCCGAATTGTCGGAGAGGTAGGTCAGCAGCGCGCGTAGATCGTTGAGATCGAGCAGCAGACCTTCGTTCTTGCCCTCGTTCAGCCAATCATCGGCGAGGCGGAACGCGATGGTGAGCGCGCCTTCTTGAGCGTCGGTTGCTTCCAATACGCGGCCCATGAGAACCGGACCCATTTCGGTAATCGTGGTGCGCACCGGGTGGCCGAGTTCGCCGTACACATCCCAGAACACAACCGGCTGAGCTTCCGGCGTCAGCGGCATGTTGATTTCGGTCGCGCGCGCGCTCGCCCAAGCGGGCGGCGGATCGCTAACGGCGGCACAACCCGAGAGGTCGCCTTTGATGTCGGCGGCGAACACGTTGACGCCTTCGCGTGCAAACGCTTCGGCCAGCACCTGCAAGGTCACCGTCTTGCCGGTTCCCGTGGCGCCCGCGATCAGTCCGTGGCGGTTAGCGCGTTTCAGCGCCAGGCCTTGAACGCCTTCTGGCGCCAGGCCGATCTCGATACTTTCCGCCATTCTTGCGACTCCTGCTTCCGCCAACAGCTTGGCGCATTGGGCCTTTCCGGCCAAGCCGGGCCTTGCGCCGCGGCGGCGCCCGAAGCAATAGGACGCATGGCCACTCTGGAAATCTCGCAACGCGGCGCTCTCTGGATCGTTGCTACCGGCGTCATCGCCGCCGGGCTCTATTTCCTCCGTGAGCCGTTTACTCAGTTCGCTATGGCGATGATCCTCTGGCTCGCTATCGACGGCCTCACGGACACCTTGAATACGCGCGTCCCGTTCATGCCGCGCTGGCTCTCGCTGCCCGTTGCCCTCGTTTTGGTTTTGAGCCTCATCGCGCTGATCGGTTTTGTCGTGATCGACAACATCGCACACATCCTGACTGACCTTAGCCGCTACGAGTTCCGGCTAAATCAGGTGATCGCCCAGGCACATCAAGCGCTCGGCGCGCCCGGTATTCCGCCGACGGTTCGCGATCTTGTTGCGCAAGCCAACCCTAATAACCGGCTCACGGTCGAGATCGGCGGCAGCCTGCAGAACTTTGCCTCCGCCGCCACTTTCACCTTGATCTATTTGGCTTTCTTGTTTCCGGCCTCGGCGGTGATGAAGGACAAGCTCGACCTCATCTTCCGCGGCAAGGGTCAGCGCGAAGCGGCTCACGACGTGCTCGCGCGCATCCGCGAGTCGATGGAGCGCTATTTGTGGGTGCAGACCGTGATGAGCCTGATCATCACCGCGCTCACTTACGCGACCTTGAGCATAATCGGCCTTGAGAACGCGTTGTTCTGGTCGTTCCTGATTTTCTTTCTCAACTACATCCCCACGATCGGCTCGATCGCGGCGACGGTGCTCACGACAGCCGTTGCGCTTGTGCAATTTCCAACGCTTGGGCCGGTGATAGCCGTGTTTTCCGGTGTTGGATTCTGGCAATTCGCGATTGGAAATTTCGTGCAGCCGCGCATGACAGGGGAGTCACTGAACCTTTCAGCAGTCGTTGTGCTGCTTGCATTGTCGATTTGGGGCTTGGTGTGGGGCATTGTCGGTGCGTTTCTCGCTGCGCCGATGACAGTCATGATCATGATTGTATTGGCGCAATTTCCATCAACGCGATGGATCGCGGTTCTGCTCTCCGCCGACGGCAAGCCCACACCCGAAACGAAGCGCGTGAGTAAGTCCGACTCCGGACCAAATTGATGTTGCGAATCGTCGACGAACATGTATCGCTGATGTGAAGAACGTCGCCGGGGCTAGGGGCGTTTTGCAAAACGCAACTCTAGTTTCGCACCTGTCTCGGCGCGCTCACGTCAGTTTCTGATGTGTCGATTCGCACACGTGGGCTCATTGGGGGGCTTCATTAAGCGGAACGGCGCATCTCCAAAGACCAGGCCTCCGCGTGCGTCCCCCACCCAGCCTGCTGCGAGGCCTGCAGGCGCCGTCGGACAGCTTGTCCCCGTTCGACGGCGCCGCTAATTTTCCGCTAGCGAAATTAGCTGTCCAAGAAGCTCTTGAGCTTCTGCGCACGTGCGTCCTCGCGACCAGCTAACGTGTCGGTCCGATCTCGCAGGCGAACCACGTTTGCGGGCATCTCGCTCGCCGCCGGCAGCTCCAAATGGAGCGCCTCGGCCGCCTCAATAAGTTGCCGCAGATGACGCCGGTTCGCGGACGTCTGGACCTCATCGCGCAACCGGTCGCGAGCCCAACGTGTGACGATGAAAAGGTATTCGCGAGCAAACATCGTTGGGAAAACGTCACGACCTGCACTTGCGTTCCAGGCTATCCGCTCGTGCACAGCTCGGACCCGCTCCTGAAGCAGAATCGCGGTGTTCCGGCGGTTGCAGTTGACGCGGGGGCGAGTAGGTTCGCGCCAAAATAAGGAAACGCCTCATGGACGCTGCTACCGCGCGCCAGGAACTCCCGAAAACCGCTGACCAATTCGTTGATCAGGCCGTAAAGGGGCCTTGGCCAGCCTTCCGCGCAAATGGCGCGATCGACGCGGCTGCTGAGGCCTTCCTCCGGGGTCTCTACGAGGACGCGTCGGACGACGAACTCGGCGATCTTTCAGTCGAGGACTTCGCGGCGCTTGCGCACGATTTCTGGATTTGGCGGGCTGAGCGCGAGTGCGACGAGCAATGCATCCGCGTCCGACACGGCGCCGGCTTGAGCGGGAAGCAGCTCGATCGCGACATTTTGGAGATTGCCGGCCCCGATATGCCGTTCCTGGTGGACTCGGTGATGGGCGAGTTGGCGGATCAAGGTATTCCGTCCTTAGCGATGTTCCACCCGCTGGCGCCTTCGGCGAAGGGGACGGGGCGCGACTCGCTCATTCAAATCCACATGCCGACGCTTTCGGCGCAGCGGAGCAAGGAACTTCTGGACGGCGTGCGCGCCTCGCTCGCAGATGTGCGTGACTCGGTTGGCGACTTTCAAAAGATGCGCAAGCGCATGCTCGATTGTGCTGATGAGCTTGAGAAGGCGAAGTCGAACGCCGCGCCCAGCGATGTTGCTGAAGGCGTCGCGCTGCTGCGCTGGCTCGCGGCCGACAAGTTCACTTTCCTTGGTGCGCGCGACTATCAATATGTGCGCGACGCCCAGGGCGGCCTGACCCCGCACGAGCCAGACATTATCGAAGGCACATGCCTTGGTGTGTTGCGCGATATGGATCGCTACGTGCTGCGCACCTCGGCTGAGCCGATGGTGCTGACGCCGGAATTGAAGCGTCTCGTCGCTGAGCCGGCGCCGCTCATCGTCGCGAAGTCGACGCTGCGCGCGCGTGTGCACCGCCGCGCCACAGCGGATTATGTCGGCGTGAAGCGCTACAACGATCAAGGCGAGGCGATTGGCGAGGTCCGCTTCGTGGGTCTGTTCACCAGCGAGAGCTTCACCGAACCGACGCGCAACATTCCGGTGTTGCGCCGCAAAGTGCAGTGGGTGATGGATCAGGCAGGCTTTGCGCCGGGCGGCCACAACGCCAAAACTCTGCGTAAGATCATCGAATATTACCCGCGCGAAGAGCTCTGGCAGATTTCGCGCGAGGAGCTTTCGGAGATAGCGCGCGGTGTGCTGCACCTGCTGGATCGCCCGCGTGCGCGCGTGTTCCTGCGCCGCGATCGCTTCAACCGCTTCGCAACTGCGCTCGTTTATATCCCGAAGGATCGCTACGACACCGACGTGCGCGTTGGTGCAGGGCAGGTGATCGCGCATGCTTATGGCGGCGAGGTCGAGAGCTTTCAGCCGCAATTGGGCGAAGGCCAACTTGCGCGCGTGCTGTTCGTCATCAGCGACATCGACAAAACCCGCCCCAATCCGGATGAGCGCCAGCTGGACGCTGACATCGCGGCGCTGACACGCACTTGGGACGATGAATATACGCGATCGTTGTTGCGCTCAGAGCGCTTCGATCTTGGCGCGCGCGAAGAGGCGTCGAACCGTTTCGGCGGCGCGTTCACCGCAGCATATCGCGAGCGCTATTCTGTTAGTGAAGCGCTGACCGACACAGCCGAAATCATGAGCGCGCATGACGACGAGACGATCCGCGCGCGCGCCTATCGCCGCCCAGGCGACGTTACGAACATTATGCGCTGTAAGTTTTACGCGCGCGGCGATGTGTTGGCGCTCTCGGCCACCGTGCCGATTCTTGAGAACATGGGTCTGTTCGTCGATTCCGAGGTGAATTTCGAACTGCAACTGCAGGCAGACTCGTTCCACACCGCCCAGCGCATCCATGTTCACGACATCGAGTGCCGCTCTGCTGACGGCAAGCCGATCGATCTTGAGCGGGCAGGGCCGCTGTTCGAATTGGCGTTCACCGCAGTGTGGACCGGCAAGGCCGAGAGCGACGGCTTCAATAAGCTCATTTTGGCGCTGCCATGTTCCTGGCGGGAGGCGGCGCTCATCCGCGCACTGGCACGCTATCGCCAGCAAACCGGACTTGATCCGACGCAGGCGATGCAAGAGCAGGCGCTGGCCAACAATACGCGCCTTGCCGCGTTGATCCTGGCGTTCTTCAAGGCGCGCTTTGATCCGAATTTGCCGGAGAGCCACGAGACGCGCGTGGCGCGGTCTTCAAAGCTCGAATTCATGATCGAGGCCAAACTCACGGAAGTCGTGAGCCTTGATGAAGATCGCGCGCTACGCCGCATCGCGCAGCTCGTGAGGGCAATTTTGCGCACGAATTACTATCAAATCGGTCCTGACGAACAACCGAAGCCCTACATGTCGTTCAAGATCGACTCGCATGCGGTGGCGGAATTGCCGGCGCCAAAGCCGTATCGCGAAATCTGGGTGGCCAGCCCGCAAGTGGAAGGCGTGCACTTGCGCTTCGGCGCTGTTGCGCGCGGCGGCCTTCGCTGGTCAGACCGGCGCGATGATTTCCGCACCGAAGTGCTCGATCTCGTAAAAGCACAGCAGGTTAAGAACGCTATCATCGTGCCGGTCGGCGCGAAGGGCGGTTTCTTCGCGAAGCGTTTGCCCGCGCGTGGCGCGCCTGGTTTCCAAGAAGCTGGCGTCGAGGCGTATAAGACCTTCCTACGCGGCCTGCTGGACATCACCGACAACATCAAGGGCGACGACATCGTGGCGCCGCTCGATGTCGAGCGTTGGGACGACAACGATCCCTACCTCGTCGTTGCTGCAGATAAGGGCACGGCGACATTCTCCGATATCGCGAACGGCATCAGCGCTGAGTACGGCCACTGGCTAGGCGATGCCTTCGCGTCGGGCGGTTCGGTCGGTTACGACCACAAGGCCATGGGCATCACGGCCAAAGGCGCGTGGGAAGCGGTAAAACGCCACTTCCGCGAGATCGGCAAGAACATCCAAGAGGAAGAGTTCACCGTCATCGGCGTCGGCGACATGTCGGGCGATGTATTTGGCAACGGCATGTTGCTATCACGCAAAATCAGATTGTTCGCCGCGTTCGATCACCGCGACATCTTCATCGATCCCAACCCGGCTGATTGCGAAAGGAGCGTCGTTGAGCGCCAACGTTTGTTCGATACGCCGCGCACGAGCTGGCAAGACTACGATAAGGCGCTGATCTCCAAGGGCGGCGGCGTATTTTCGCGCAGCTCGAAGTCGATTGACGTGTCGCCAGAAATCGCCGCACTCACGGGCCTCGATCGGCCATCGGTGACGCCCGTGGAACTGATGAGCGCGCTGCTGAAAAGCCAGTGCGAACTGCTCTGGTTTGGCGGCATCGGAAACTATCTGAAGGCTCGTTCCGAGCCCAATGCCGACGTTGGCGACAAAGCCAATGATGGCATTCGCGTCGATGCAGAAGATGTGCGCGCGCAAGTCGTGGGCGAGGGCGCAAACCTTGGCGTCACGCAGAAGGGCCGCATCGCGTTCGCGCGCAATGGCGGGCGCATCAACACTGACGCCATCGACAACTCGGCTGGCGTTGATACGTCCGACCATGAGGTCAACATCAAGATACTGTTGGCCGACGCCATTCGCAGTGGCGCATTGAAGGAAGATAAGCGCGACAAGCTGCTGGAATCGATGACCGACGAAGTCGGCGCCCTCGTCTTGATGAACAATTACGATCAGACCGGTGCAATCTCGATCGCGCAGGCGAGTGCGGTGATTGATCTCGACAGCCACGAACGCTTCATTCAACGCCTCGAATCCGAGGGAAAGCTCTCGCGCCGGGTTGAGGGCCTGCCGCTTACGGGTGAGTTTGCCGCGCTACGCACGGCCAAGCTTGGGCTCACGCGGCCGGAGCTGGCAAAGCTCGTCGCCTATTCGAAGATCAATCTGTTCGACGCGATCGTGGCCTCGTCGGCGCCGGACGACCCAGCGTTCGCCGAGCCGCTTATCGAGTATTTCCCGCGTGAGCTGCGGAAATTCGAACCCCAGATGCAGCGTCACCGTCTCCGTCGCGAAATCATCGCGACGCAACTGGCGGATGATCTCGTCAACCGCTGCGGTCCGTCTTTTGTAGATCGCATCAAAGAAATTTCGCGTGCGCGTACTGTGACGGTCGCGCTCTCCTTCGAGGCGGCGCAACGGATCTTCCAGCTAGAAGACCTGGTCGACCGCATCAACGCGCTCGACAATAAGGCGCCGGCCGCGGCTCAAATCGCGTTGCACCAGCGTGTCGGCGGCGCGTTGCGTCGCGCGGTCACGTATCTGGCGCGCAATGCCGGCTTTGAGAACGAGAAGCCGCCGACGGTGCTCGATGTCGTCGCCCGCTATTTTGAACCAGTCCGTGAGCAGCGCGCGACGATCATGGATGATCTTAGCAAGATCGAAAAAGAGCGTGTTGACGTTCGTCGTGCGGCGCTGCTCGAACTTGGTGCGCCCGACAATCTCGCCCACGAGGCGGCGTTGCTTTCGCCGCTGACGCTGTCGCTCGACGTGGCCGATCTCGCACGCGACACAAGCTGGTCACTGCACACTGCGTCGACGCTTCACTGCGTCATCGGTGCGGAGCTTGGTCTCGACGCGCTGCGCGATTCCGCCACTAACATGAAGCTTGAGCAGCACTGGGATCGTCTCGTCGTGCGGCGCACGGCGGGTGATTTTGGCGAGGCGCAGTTGAAATTGGCGGCGGCGGCGGCGCGGGCTATTGGCGCACCGCCAAAGGATGCGGATGTGGCGTGGGTGACGGAGTCGGCGCGGCAATGGCTGACCTCGCTCGGGCAGCCGGTCAACCGGGCGCGTTCGGCGTTCTCGGAGCTCGACGCGCAGGGGCCGTGGACGTTCGCCAAGCTGATGTTGATCTCGGCCGAGTTCAACGCGCTCGTGGCAGCCGTACGCTAAAGGCCGGCGATCATTTCGCGCAGCATTTGATGCTCGCGCGTGGTGGCGGCGGGATTGTAGCGCACGCGCGGGTCTTCAGCGTCTTGATCCTCGAACGCATGAGTTGCGTTTTCGAAAAGATGGATTTCCATCGGCGTGCCACGCGCGCGCTGACGCTCCAACGCCGCGCGGGATGAGCCGACGATGTAGTCGCGTTCGGCGATGATGGCGGTGCTGCGGGGGGAGAGGCGCCACTCGCGGTGGCCGGTGAAGGTGCCGACGCCGGTGTAGGGATAGACGAGCATCGTCGCAGTCAGGCCGTCGAGAGGCTCGCCCTCCAAATCTTCGAGTCCGGTAGCGCGGCGCATTTCTTCGCCGCTGCGCAGCGCGAGCGCATCCATGATCGTCCAGGCGCCGTGACTCCATCCGATGACGCTGATGCGTCTAGTATCCGCCCAAGTTTGCTGCCGCGCCCAGGCGACCGTGGCGAAGAGATCGCCGGCGCGCTCTCGGCCTTGGAGGCGTGCGCCAGTGCATACGGTGGCGAAGGCGGCGACGCGGCTGATGCGGCGCGGCGCGAAGGAGTCGACGAGGATGGCGGTTGCGCCAGCTTCGGCCGCGGCGTCGCCCATTTCTTCGATAAACGGGCGCGGGCCGCCGCAGCCGTGGAGCATGATGACAACGGGCGTGCGCGCGACTGATCCGGTAGGGCGCCTTATGTCGTAATAGGGTTCGAGCCGCGCGATGCGCTGTTCGACAGTTTCCGCGAACGCCTGAACCGGCATGAGCAATCCCAGGGCAATAAAGGCCAAAGCCAAGATGGGGGCGGCGTTCCGTCTCGCGCAAGGCTGGCGCTGCAGGCGCGGTTGCGTCAGATTACGGAAGGAGTTCACGAACATGCCCATGACACGCCGCATCATAGTCGTCGCCGCAGTTTTAGCGCTAGCCGCATGCAGCCCTGCGGCTGAGGCGCCTGCGCCGGAGATTTCTGCCGAGCGCACGGCTGCCGTGACCGCTGCCGTCGAGGCGCAGCGTGTGCGGTTTGCAGCTGCTCCAGATCCTGCGGCGGCTGATCATGCGACGGCATATCAGTTCTCATTTCCAGGTTTGTGGTCCGACCAAGTGCCCATGACGGCGTTTGAGGGCGAAGTTGTGATGGTGGTGAACACGGCCTCGCGGTGCGGGTTCACGCCGCAATATGAGGGTCTGCAGTCGATCTATGACGAGTATCACGGCCAAGGCTTTGAGATTGTCGGCGTGCCTGCAAACAATTTCATGGGCCAAGAGCCAGGGTCGACTGAAGAGATCCAGGAATTTTGCACGCTGAACTACGGCGTGACCTTCCCGATGGCGGCGAAGACGGAAGTGGTTGGCGCTGAGCGTCATCCTTTCTTTGCGTGGGCCGAGCAGCAGATTGGCGAGAGCGCCGTGCCGCAGTGGAATTTCCATAAAATTCTCATCGGCCGCGACGGCCGCGTTATCCGCGCCTTCGACACGCGCGCTGAGCCAACGTCGGAAGAAGTGCGCGCAGCGATCACGGCTGCGCTTGCAGTGCAGAACACGACTGCTCCGGCGACATCGTCGCTGCGTTAGTCCGAGCGTGGCGTCGCCCTTCGACAGGCTCAGGGTGACGCCAATTTTTGCACCGGTTTCTGAAACCGCGTCAGCCTGAGCTTGTCGAAGGCGGAAGCGGCTCAATCTTAGTGCCGGAAGTGGCGCATGCCGGTCAAGGCCATGGCGACGCCGGCTTCGTCGGCGGCTTTGATGACTTCGTCGTCGCGGATCGAGCCGCCGGGTTGTATGACGCTGGTTGCGCCGGCTTCGACGGCTTGCAGCAATCCATCTGGAAACGGGAAGAACGCGTCGGAGGCGCAGGCTGAGCCTTTTGCGAGCGATGCTGGGAGCTTTGCGGTTTCTGCTGCTTCACCAGCGCGGAGCGCAGCGATGCGCGCAGAGTCGCGGCGGTTCATTTGGCCCGCGCCGATGCCGGCGGTTTGGCCGTTCTTCGCGAAAATGATGGCGTTCGACTTCACGTGTTTGCAGACCGTGAATGCAAACAGCATGTCGTTGATCTGCGCGTCCGTCGGTTGCGTCTTGGTGACGATCTTCAGATCGGCGCGCGTGATGTGGCCTATATCGCGGTTTTGAACGAGGAATCCGCCGGCGATGGTCTTGAACGAAAGGCCCGCTGTACCCGGATCGGGCAGGCCGCCGGTGACGAGTAGGCGCAGATTTTTCTTCTTTGCAAACACCGCAACCGCATCATCGTCCGCTTCCGGCGCGATCACGACTTCGGTGAAGATTTCCGCGATCGCTTCGGCGGCGGCTTTGTCTAGGCGCTGGTTGAGCGCAACGATGCCGCCGAACGCTGACACCGGATCGCACTCAAGTGCGCGCTTGTAAGCTTCGACGAGCGAACCGCCGAGCGCTACACCGCACGGATTGGCGTGCTTGATGATTGCGACAGCGGGGCCGTTCTTAGGATCGAATTCGGCGACGAGTTCGAAGGCGGCGTCGGTGTCGTTCAAGTTGTTGTAGCTCAGCTCCTTGCCTTGGAGCTGCGTTGCGGTCGCGACGCCGAAACGCTTTTCTCCGGTGACGTAAAACGCCGCGTTTTGGTGCGGGTTCTCGCCATAGCGCAGCGATTGCTTCAACTTGCCGCCGAGGCTGCGATAGGCGGGCGCTTTTTCTTCGAGTTGCTCCGCGTACCAAGCCGAGATCGCGGCATCATACGCGCCGGTGCGCGCGAAGGCTTTGGCGGAGAGCTTCTTGCGCAGCGCCAAAGTTGTGCCGCCGTGCGTTTTGGCTTCTTCCAAGATCGCGGCCATGTCGTCGGCGTCGGTGGCGACGGCGATGAAGCCGTAATTCTTCGCGGCGGCGCGGATCATCGCCGGGCCGCCGATATCGATGTTCTCGATGCAGGTTTCGAAATCGGCGCCGCGTGCGACGGTGGCTTCGAACGGATAGAGGTTCACGTAGAGAACATCGAAGCCCTCGATGCCGTGCTCCTTCATCGCTGCTGTGTGCTCAGCGTTATCGCGCAGGGCCAGAAGCCCGCCGTGCACTTTCGGGTGCAGCGTCTTCACGCGGCCATCCATCATTTCAGGAAAGCCGGTAACAGCGCTGACGTCATCGACCTTTAGCCCCGCGTCAGAGATCGCCTTGTGCGTGCCGCCGGTGGAGACGAGCTTTGCGCCGAGGCTTGAAAGCGCCTTGGCGTGATCGACGAGGCCGGTTTTGTCGGAGACCGAAATGAGCGCGCGCTTGATCGGGAGAATGTCAGTCATGGGTATTCTTATCTCGGCGGTAGAATCAAAGACCAGAGGCGCTTTATGGACCGCCGGCGTCTCGCCGGCCAACGCCGCCGCATGCCGGCGAGACGCCGGCGGTCCATATTTTCGCAGCTACTGGCGTGCGTCGGCGCCGTGCGCTCCGCTTGATTGGAGCACCGAGAAGATGGGAGCAGGGCGCGTGGGACGCGCTGGGGTAGTGCCTGGTGTGCGCCGGCCGATTGCTCGACCAACGCCGCGTGTCGCCACGCGCCCTATGCGATTGTTTTCCAGCGGGCCGGCTCCGGGAGGTGTTTCACTCTCTTGGATAGGTCCCCGTCGGCGTGCGGGCTTTGCCTGAGCCCCGTATCTCCCGCGGTTCGATCTTCTACCGCGGCTTCGCGTGACGGATCGTTGTC
>JANPCV010000182.1:0-29073 GCA_031431115.1 Caulobacteraceae bacterium | reverse complement strand
CCTAAGCACTATCCCGATCTCACCGAACTGTTCGCCAAACGGGAAGTGGGCCCCAGGCGCGCCGCGCCAAGATGAGCATGTCTGAGAAGCTAAAGGTCATGGACAAGCTGAGGGCGGGCGCCGACGAGTTCAAAGACATCCGCAAGCGCAATCAAACGCACGCTCGAAAACAACAAGAATAGCGCCGCGTGCTTCGGCCAGCCTGCCTCACAACATTCGAGGTCATCGTCGAAGGCGCCGGCAAGCTTCGTCACGACCGCTGGAAGGACAAGGCGACCAATCGCTGGACCGGCAAGGTGTTCATCGCGATTGATCCTGGCGAACGGAGCCTCCGCTCCAAGGGCATGGGGCTCGGTGCCCAAGGCATGGAAGTGGCTTGACCGCATGAGGCCGCCGGCGATAGCCGCCGCCGGCGGGCTCCCACTGGCGGCATTTTCATAATGTAGATAAGTGCCTACTTAGGCATTGAACCTCGATCCAAGTTGTAGTAATGTATCTACAAAAGGAGGTTCACGTGACTATCACCACCGTTTCCAGTCGCGAGTTCAATCAGGACGCTTCCGGGGCCAAGCGAGCGGCTGCGGAAGGGCCTGTGTTCATTACGGACCGGGGGCGTCCAGCGCACGTGCTTTTGACCTACGAGGCCTACAAGGCATTGTCGGGACAAGACCGCAGCTTGCTCGATATCGTCGCGCAGGACGAGGATGACGACATCGATTTCGACCCACCGCGAATGGGCGACGACATCTCGCGCCCTGTGGATTTTGAGTGATGTTCCTAGTCGACACCAATGTGTTGTCGGAGCTGCGCAATCGCGGGCGAGCCCATGCTAATGTTGTCTCTTGGTCGGCCAATACGCGAGAAGTGGAGCTCCATCTATCCGTTGTGAGTGTGCTTGAACTCGAACGCGGCGTCGTGGCGATGGAAAGGCGCGATTCAGTGCAAGGGGCAAGATTGCGCGCTTGGTTAGAATCCCACATCATTCAACCCTTCGCACAGCGCATCCTGCCGATTGATGTCGCGATAGCGCGCCGTTGCGCCGCCCTGCACGTCCCCAACCCGCGCCCTGAACGTGACGCGCTTATCGCCGCAACGGCGCTCGTGCACGGCATGACGGTCGTCACCCGCAACGTCGCCGACTTTCAGACTACAGGCGTTTCGCTCATCAATCCTTGGGACGCGCCAATGGGATGATCAGGTCTCGCTATCGCGATCTGTCTGACCTCTTCGCAAAGCGCGCAGAGGGGCGTCGCGTTCTGGCGCAGATGACTGTTGCCCAGAAGCTCGAGGTGCTGGACCGTCTCAAGAAATTTGCCGCTCTGGTCAAGGCAGCGCGCGGCAAGAACTCAGGCAAGTCGGCGTCCTTCGTTTAGAAGAGGGTGAGCGGTTTCAGCTTCGGGTTCGAAGACCGCGCTTGCAGCAAAGCAGGCTGGTCGAAGTCACCGGCAACTCCGTCTCGACCGCTGGATGGGATTACAAAGCGACCAATCGCTGGACCGGCAAAGTGTTCATCGCCATCGATCCGGGCGAGGGCGCCGTCCGCTCCAAAGGCGTGGCCGTGGACGCTCAGCAAGCTGAAGCAGCTTAACCTCGCATGAAGCCGCGCTCCAGGGCGCGGCTACATTTCGCTCTCAAGCAACAAAAAAGCTAATCCCCAGCCAGGGAACGGCCCTGGCGCTGCGTATATAGAGCGATGGGCGTCACCAGCCCGCCGGCGCCTGCGTATCAATTGGTGTCGAGAATTGACGGAATGGTGAGGCGGGCGGAGTATCCTGGGGTCGTGCGTCACACTCTATTAACGCTGCTTACAGCTTTCGCCATGGCGGCGAGCGGGCTGGCTTCGGCCAGTGCGTTCGCGTGTCCGATGGCGGTTGAGGCCGCGGCGTCAGCACATGATTGCTGTCCGGACGAGGGCGGCGCCGATAAGGACCAACCCCAACAGCAGCACGACATGGACGGCTGCATGATGGGCATGTCGTGCCGCACCGCGTCGGCGGTGGCCCCGACGCTCGCGCCTATCGCTCTCTCGAATGCGACCATCCTTATGTCGCAGCCGGTCCTGAGCGAGCCTGCGAGGGCGAGCGGACCGCTCCAGCAACTCTTCCGCCCGCCACGAACCATCTGACACCGGAAATTGAGCGCCTGCGCGCGTCGCGCGCGCATGGGCCGCTTCGGGCTTCCCATTTCTTTGGAGTCAGACATGCGCAAAGCATGGTTATTGGCCTGCGCCGTTGGCTTGGCGCCGGCCGCACACGCACAAGATTTGAGCTTCTCCGACGCACTTCTGCGCGCCGCGACCGATGGGCCGACCATTGTGGCGCGGAGCGCTGCGCTTGAAGCGGCCACGCGCGGCATTGGTCCCGCAGGCGCGCTCCCCGATCCTGAGCTTGTGCTCGCGATCGAAAATGTCCCGGTGACCGGGGCTGACCGCTATCGGCTCGACCGCGACGAGATGACGATGCAGCGCGTCGGCATCATGCAGGAGATGCCGAGCTTCGGTGAACTTAACGCCCGGCGCGCCATGGCGCGCGCCGAAGCTGAGCGCGCGGGCGCAGGCCTTGAACTCGGGCGCCTCGAAGCGCGGCTGGGCGCTGCGCAAGCCTGGATCGGTCTCTACTACGCAGAGCGCCGCGTTGCTCTGCTCGAACGCCTCGCGCGCGAGGCGCATGCGTCCGCTGATGCGGCGCGCGCGCGGCTTGGCGCTGGCGCGGGCAGCGTCGATGAAGCTATCGCGGCCGAGGTTGAAGCTGCGCGGTTTGAAGATCGCGGTGCGGAAGCTGCGGCCTATGTTGTCGCGATGCGCGCCGAATTGCGGCGCTGGATCGGCGACGCGGCCAACGCGCCGCTTGCCGATGAAGCACCGTCATTTGTCATCGATGACGAGATGTTGCGCCACCATCTGCGCCGCCATCCAGCGCTTGCAGCCTACGAAGCCGAATCCGACGTCGCGCAAGCTGGCCTTCGGATGGCCCGCGCCGAACGTTGGCCGGACTGGTCGTGGGAAGTTTCGTATGGGCGCCGTGATCCGGCGCTTGAGGACATGGCTTCCGTCGAAGTCAGGGTCGGACTGCCGCTCTTTCAAGCCTGGCGGCAGGGCCCCTTGATCGATGCGCGGCGCGCCGATGTCGCGCGCGTCGGCGCTGAGCGGGACGCCACATTGCGCGAGCACGAAGCCATGCTTGAGGCGGGTTTGGCGCAGCACGCGGCGCTGGCGGCAAGTGTGGCGCGCGCGCGCGATGTCAGGCTGCCGCTGTCGCGTCAGCGCGCGGAAGCCGCATCCGGCGCTTTCGCTGCGGGAAGTTCTAGCGCCAGCGCGTTGATCGGCGCGCGCCGCGATGCGCTCGAGGCGGAATTGGATCTGGTCGCGCTGGAAGAACGGCTCGCCATGACGGGTGCGGCGCTTACGCTGCAATACGCGGAGAGCGATCAATGACCGAGATGCAGCACGCGGGGTTGCGGCGGTTCGCGCCTTTTATAATTGTCGGCGCCTTGGTGCTCGGTCTTGTCGGCGCCGGCGGCTATTGGCTGGGCGCAAATCGCGGCGCACCGACCGCAACCGATGCTGATCGCCAGGTGCTCTATTGGTACGATCCGATGCGCCCGGAGGTCCATTTCAACGAACCGGGCCAATCGCCGTTCATGGATATGGCGCTCGTGCCGCGTTACGCCGACGAGGGCGAGGGCGAAACCGGCGTGCGCATCAATCCGGGTGTGGCGCAGAATTTGGGTGTGCGCCTCGCAAGCGTCGAGCGCTCCAGTGTTGGGCGCTCGGTGCTCGCAGCCGGGGTCATTGCGTTTAGCGAGCGCAGCCTCGCAGTAGTGCAGGCGCGCGCAGGCGGGTTCGTCGAACGCGCACACGGACGCGCCGTTGGCGATGTCGTCAGCGCTGGCGCGCCGATCGTAGACATCCGCGTGCCGGAATGGACGGCGGCGCAAGCGGAGTATCTTGCGCTGCGCAATGCGGGCGGCGATCTGGCGCTTGCCGCGCGCCGGCGCCTCGCCATGCTCGGCATGCCGGCTTCGTTGATCGATCGCGTCGAGAGAGAGGGCGCGCCGCGGCCCGTGTTTACGGTCACTGCGCCGGTGAGCGGCGCCATCACCGCGCTCGATATTCGCCAAGGCATGACCATCATGCCGGGCGCTTCGCTTGCCACCATCAACGGGCTGTCGCCGGTCTGGCTGATCGCTTCGCTGTCGCAAACCGATGCTGGCCTTGCACGGCCTGGCGCGCGCGTCAGCGCGACATTGCCCGGTTACCCCGGTGAAACGTTTTCTGGCCGCATAGAAAGCGTGCTGCCCTCGGCGAACACGGCCACGCGCTCCATCGAGGTGCGCATCGCGCTCGCCAATCCTGGACGGAGGTTGCGGCCGGGAATGACAGCAGAGGCGCGCTTGGAAGAGCGGGCAGAGTCCGCGCTCGTCATCCCGACCGAGGCCGTCATCCGCACCGGGGCGCGTTCGATCGTGATCGTGGTGCAAGAGGACGGAAGTTATGCGCCCGTCGAAGTGACGCTTGGCCGGAGCCAAGGCGACGCCATCGCCATCGCATCTGGCTTAAGCGAAGGCCAGCGCGTCGTCGCTTCAGGTCAGTTCCTGATCGATTCTGAAGCCAATCTCTCGGGCGCGGTGGCGCGGCTCAACGCCTCGCGCGCTGCGCCAGAGCCGGGCGCCAATGCGGTGCACGAGGCGTCCGGACGCATCGCCGCAATCGGCGGCGGACAGGTGACCATCGCGCATGGCCCCATCGCCAGTCTGAATTGGCCGGCGATGACCATGCAGTTTCGCTTGGCGCGCGCCGAACAGGCGCGAGGCCTGGCCGTTGGCGACGCTGTAGCATTCCGCTTTCGTGAGGCGAGCGGCGCTTATGTGATCGAGGACATTCGCGAGACGGGGCGCGCGCCATGATCGCGGCGATCATCCGCTGGTCTGTCGCCAATCGGTTGTTGGTGGTGGTGGCGGCGCTCGCTCTGGCTATCGCCGGGGCGATCGCCGTGCGCACGACGCCGGTCGATGCGCTGCCTGATCTCTCGGACGTGCAGGTCGTCATCCGCACCACTTATCCCGGGCAGGCGCCGCAGATCGTCGAAGATCAAGTCACTTATCCGCTGACCACGACGATGCTGTCTGTGCCTGGCGCGCGCACCGTGCGCGGCTATTCTTTCTTCGGCGACAGCTTCGTCTATGTGATCTTCGAGGACGGGACCGATCTCTATTGGGCCCGCTCCCGCGTGCTCGAATATTTGAGCCAGGTGCAAACCCGGCTGCCGCCTACGGCGCGCGCCTCATTGGGGCCTGACGCGACCGGTGTCGGTTGGGTGTTTCAATACGCTTTGATCGATCGCACCGGCCAGCACGATCTCAGCCAATTGCGCGGTCTGCAGGATTGGCTCTTACGCTTCGAACTGAAGAGTGTGCCGGGCGTCGCTGAGGTGGCCTCGATCGGCGGCATGGTGCGCCAGTACCAGATCGTCTTGGATCCAGAGCGCATGGCCGCTTATGGCGTAAGCCAACAGCGCATTGCCGAAGCCGTGCGCGCCGCCAATGGTGAAACCGGCGGGGCCGTCGTCGAAATGGGCGAAGCCGAACACATGGTGCGCACCTCGGGCTATCTGCGCACGCTCGAAGACTTCAACGCCATTCCGATCGGTCTCGGCGCAAGCGGCGTCCCCGTTCGATTGAGCGACGTCGCCTGGGTGCAGCTCGGGCCGGAAATGCGCCGCGGCATCGCTGAGCTGAACGGGGAGGGTGAGGTCGCGGGCGGCGTCGTCATCATTCGCGCCGGCGAGAATGCACGCGAGGTGATCGAAGCGGTGCGGACGCGGCTGACGGAGCTCGAACGCAGCTTGCCCGAGGGCGTCGAGGTCGTCACCACCTATGACCGCTCTTCGCTGATCGACCGGGCGATTGAGAATCTGACCGGCAAGCTTTTGGAGGAATTCATCGTCGTCGCTTTGGTGTGCGCGCTTTTCCTCTTTCACATCCGCTCGGCGATGGTCGCCATCGTCACGCTCCCGCTCGGCGTCGCAACCGCCTTCCTGGTGATGCGTCTCCAAGGCGTCGATGCCAACATCATGTCGCTCTCAGGCATCGCCATCGCCGTCGGCGCCATGGTCGATGGCGCCATCGTCATGGTCGAGAACGCCCACAAGAAACTCGAACGTTGGCGCGATGGCCACGACGGCGAGATGCCGCAAGGGGCCGATCACTGGCGCGTCATCACTGACGCGGCGATCGAAGTCGGGCCGGCGCTCTTCTTCAGCTTGCTGATCATCACCCTCTCATTCCTGCCAGTGTTTACATTGCAGGCGCAGGAAGGACGATTGTTTGCGCCGCTCGCTTTCACCAAGACTTACGCGATGGCGGCGTCGGCTGCGCTCGCGGTGACGCTGACGCCGGTGCTGATGGGGTATTGGATCAGAGGGCGCATTCCGCGCGAGGACGCCAACCCGGTCAATCGTTTCCTAGCCGGCCTCTATCGGCCGGCGATCGAGTTCACCCTCATCAATCCGCGGCTCATTCTTCTGGTCGCACTTGTCGCCTTCGCGACGACCGCCTGGCCGCTCTCGCGCCTCGGGGCTGAGTTCATGCCGATGATGGATGAAGGCGATCTCCTCTACATGCCGACGGCGCTGCCCGGCTTATCGGCCGCGGAAGCATCTGAGCTGCTCCAGCAGACCGATCGTCTGATCGCCACCGTGCCCGAAGTGATGAGCGTATTCGGCAAAGCGGGCAGGGCCGAGACCGCGACCGATCCGGCGCCGCTCGAAATGTTCGAGACGACGATCCAATTGCGCCCGCGCTCGGAATGGCGCCCCGGCATGACGCCGGAGCGGCTCATCGAAGAGCTCGACCGCGTCGTGCAAGTGCCTGGCCTCACCAACGTCTGGGTGCCGCCGATCCGCAACCGCATCGATATGCTGGCGACCGGGGTGAAAAGCCCAATTGGCGTCAAGGTGAGCGGACCCGATCTCGCCTCCATCGATGCGGCCGCACGCGCCATCGAAACGGCGGCGCGCGATGTGCGGGGCGTATCCTCAGCTGTGGCTGAGCGCGTTACCGGCGGGCGCTATGTCAATGTCGATATCGACCGCTTCGCCGCTGCGCGCTATGGGCTCAACGTAGAAGACGTGCAGGCCGTCGTCTCCGGCGCGATTGGCGGCGAAAATATCAGCGAGGTCATCGACGGCCGCGCGCGCTATCCGATCAATCTGCGCTATCCGCGCGAGGTGCGTGACTCACTCGACCGCCTGATCGCGCTGCCGATTGTCACCAATGAGGGCTTGCGCCTGACGCTGGGCGAAGTGGCGCGCGTCGAGATCGCCGATGGCCCCTCGATGATCCGCAGCGAAAACGGGCGGCTTTCAGCCTTCGTCTATGTCGATGTGCGCGGCCGCGATCTGGCTTCGGTGGTGGGCGATCTGCAGCGCGCGGTGGCGCAACTTGAACTGCCGGCAGGCGTCAGTGTCGCCTATTCGGGACAGTTCGAGTATCTGACACGCGCGGCGGAGCGGCTTTCTATTGTCGGGCCGGCGACACTCCTCATCATCTTCCTCTTGCTCTACGCAACCTTCCGGCGCTTCGACGAAGCGGCGATCGTGATGGCGAGCCTGCCGTTTGCGCTCACCGGCGGCGTCTGGCTCGTCTATCTCTTAGGCTACGACTTCTCGGTTGCGGTCGCCGTCGGTTTCATCGCGCTTGCGGGGCTTGCCGCCGAATTCGGCGTGGTGATGCTGATCTATCTGAAGAACGCGCTCAAAGAGCGGATCGATCGGGGCGAGGAGATTACGCCCGCGGTCGTCGCCGAAGCCGTTCGCGAAGGCGCGCTGCTGCGCTTGCGGCCGAAGGCGATGACTGTCGCCGTCATCTTGGCCGGTCTGCTGCCTATCCTCTGGACGGGCGGCGCGGGCGCGGAGGTCATGCGCCGGATCGCGGCGCCTTTGGTGGGCGGCATGGTGTCTGCGCCGCTGCTCTCTTTGTTTGTCATACCCGCGGCTTATCTGATGATCCGGCGCCGCGAACTCGCGCGTAAGCGCACAGAAGACTTCGAACGGATTGGCCCAAACCTTGGAGAAGAGACATGAAGACGATTTTTGTCGCAGCACTTTTCGCGACCTTGCTCTCAGGGGCGGCTTGTTCGCCGCCGGCCCAGCCGGGCGCGGAGGAAACCGCCACGGATATGAGCGCCCTGGAAAACACCGCGCCAGCGGCGGCCGGCGCCATTGAAAGCACCGGCGTCGTGACCGCAATCGATGCGGCGGCGGGCACCATCTCGCTCGACCACCAGGCGATCCCGGCGGTCAGCTGGCCGGCCATGACGATGCAATTCACGGCCGAGGATCCCACGATCCTGCAGGGCATCGCGGTCGGCGACCGGGTGCTGTTCCAACTGAAGAGCGCGACCGAAACCTCAGTCGTCACCATGATCCACAAGCAGTAAAAGGCGAGGGCGTTTGACCCAGGGCGCGTCCGTCAAGGCGTTCGTCCTGGGTTCGCTGAGACGAGGGTCGTGAACAAGGGGCGCGGGACACCTGTGTGCGCCATGTCGCGCAGGCGAACGGCCGGACTGGGCGCCGCGTAAACGCGGCGCCCAGAGTTGGCTTTAACAGCAATTACCGGCGATCATCACGGTCGTGATTGTGGTCGTCGCGATCGCCGCGATCGCGGTCGTAGTCCCGGTCACCATGGTCGCCGCGGCCGCCGTAGCCGTAATCCTGCTCTTCGTGACCGCTCTCGTGCGCGTCGTGCATGGCGGCGTGTAGACGGCCTAGCCTGCGGTCGAGATCGCGGGCTTCGCGGCGGTCGAGATAGCCGTCATTGTCGCGATAGAAGTCCAAGCGTTGACGCAGATCGCCTATCACCTGATAGAAAGAGCGAGCCTCGCGGCGGGTGAACGCGCCGTCACGCTGGCCATGCTGAATACCCTCATAGGCGTGCTGGAACTGGCTGCGGAGAGTGTCGTAACCGCGGTTATTGCGGTTCCATTCGTTGCCGCTGTATTGGCCCCCATAATACTGCCCCTGGCCGAAATAACCGCGTTCTTGCGCGCTCGCGGCAGTGGGAACCGCAATCACAAGTGCGCTTGCGGCAAAAAGGGCTGCCAAATGTCGTTTCGCCAAATGTCGTTTCATAGTGAGCTCCCAAAAAATTCAGTCGTTTGTGTACCTCCGCATCAAAGATCAAAGCACAGCGCCTATAGAGCAGCGCTTAAGAGCGTTCTCAGACTGCATTCATTCATCTGCTGAGCATCGACCAAACGTTGGAAAGCTCATGCCTCTTCGTCTTGCGCGCGCAGAATATCGCGCAGCCTTTGCTTGGCGCGATGGATGCGGGTCTCGATCGCCTTTGCGCTGAGGCCAAGAATAGCCGCAGCTTCCATGTGCGATAGCCGCTCGTAAACAGTCAGCAGCAACGGCTCCTTCAAGCCCGCGGGAAGTGCCGCAATCGCCGCGTCGAGAGCGTCAAGGCGCGCTTGCTTCAATGCCTCGTCATCGTGAGCTGGGTTGACGGGCGCAGCGTCGGCGGCTTCCAGCGGCGCTGCGCCGAAGAAGAAGCGGCGCACTTGGCGCCGGCGGCTCCAATCGCGGCATTTGTTCAAGGCTATGCGCCGCAGCCAGACACTAAAAGGGCGGGCCCGGTCGTAAGTGTCGAGCGCGCTCCAGCATGCAATGAAGGTGTCTTGCACCAGATCGAAGGCTTCGTCGGCGTCGCCGACATAGCGGCGCACGAACCGGTAGAGCGCGTCCTTGTGCCGGCCCATGAGTTCGGAGAAGGCCGCGTTGTCGCCTTTGAGCGCGGCAGCCGTCAGCGTTGCGTCGTCAGTGTTGTCGTTTCCGGCATTCATCGCTGCTCTGCGGTCAAGGCAGAGCCGACAATGTCGTCGAAGCGCGTACGTTGCGCCGGCGTCAACACTTCGCGCATCGCAAAGACGTGTTGCATGGTTTCGCTTTGCAACTCGCCCATCGCGTGATGGAAGCGCTCGACCGCCGCTGTGACCCGCGGCCCATAGATATGCTCCTCTCGCATGGCTGCGGCGAGTTCCCCATTGGCCGCGCGCATTTCCAACTCTAGCGCTTGCCGGCGCGCGGCGAAGTCGCGCTCCAACACGTCGATCCGCTGTGTTTGATCAGCGGTGAGGTCGAGGTCGTGATGCAGGAGTTCGTGCAGGCTGGGCGAATGCTTCGGCGCGAAGATAAGTTGGCCCAGACCAACGCCGCCGAGGCCGGCAAGAAACGCAATGACAATACTGACGATGATGGCGCGCCGCGCCGGCGTCACTGGCTGTCTCCAAGCAATGTCGAGGGGGCAAGCGCTGTGCGCGGAGAAAACAACTCAAACTCGGAGGGCGCTTGGGCGGCCGCGCCCTGGGTCAAGAGGCCAACCGTCAGCAACAACGCAGCGGTCGCGCTGCGCCAGCCCCACAACGCAGCAGGCGAGGGCGCGCGCTGACGCGCGCCGATGCGCGCCCAGACCCGGGTTTCGAGGCCGAACAAGGAGCGATCTGCTGGTTGGTCGCCCAGCTCCCGCAAAGAGGTGTCTATGTCGCGCATGTCGCCTACCTTCCGTCATCAAGCATACGCAGAGGGAACCCAAACCCCTCACATGGCGCAAGCCCGTGCGGGAAAGCCGGCGCGCGTGCGTATATTACCAATAAACCCAAGGCGCGTTCGACCATGCCGAAATCCCGATTGCACACTTCCCGGCGCCGCCTTCTCACCATTGCTGGTCTGGGGGCGGCAACCCTGATGGTTGGCGCTCTGGCCGGGTGCGGCAACGCCGCGGCGGAGCCGCTGCCTATGGCGGTCCGGCGCAATCCGGGCTGCGGCTGCTGCGAGGCATGGAGGCGGCAGATGGAGGCGAGCGGGCGCTTTATTGTGACGACCCAAGACGACCCGGACTTGAACGCGTTCAAGCAAGCGCGCGGCGTGCCCGCTGATCTCTTCTCCTGCCACACCGCATTGGTTGGCGATTACGTTGTCGAAGGACACGTGCCGCTCGCGGATGTGTTGCGCTTGCTCGATGAGCGGCCGGCAATTCTTGGCATCGCGGTCGGCGCCATGCCGATGGGATCGCCGGGCATGGAGCAACCGGGCGGCGGCAACGAAGCTTATGACGTGATCGCGTTCGACGCTGGCGGTGGACGACACGTGTTCACACATCATCCGGCGACTTGATGCGGGGTGCGCGGCCTTGGCGCCGTCGCCGCGCTGACGCTCAGGGCTCACGACCGCTTGACGCCTCGCCGCTTGGCCGACCCAACTTTACGCGTCCCGGCCGGGGCGGCGAAGTCGTCGAGGATCGGACACTCCGAACGCTCGTCGCCATGACAATGGTCGGCCAGCCGCTTCAACGTACGGACGACAGCGCGCATCTCACTGATGCGGCGTTCCAAGTCGGTGATGTGCTTTGCGGCCAACCTTTTGACCTCGCGCGAGGGACGTTTGCGGTCGCGCCAGAGCGCCAGCAGGTTTGCGACTTCCCCGAGCGAGAACCCCAGATCGCGGGTGCGGCCGATGAATTGCAAAACACTCACGTTGGCCTCGTCATAGTCGCGATAACCGTTGTCGCGCCGCGCCGGCTTCAAAAGTGCGATCTCCTCGTAATAGCGGATCATTTTCGCGGACACGCCAGAGCGCTCCGCCGCGTCGCCGATATTCATCTCGCTGCTATTGCTCCGAATAATGGCCTGTTGACCTTCCCATTATGGGAAGGTTTAGGCTGACCATCAAGATCAGCAAAGAGGCGCACGCACACGTGCGAGAAACTACATGTCCGGCCACACCGAACACGACCACGCCCATCATCGTCATGACGCCGCCGCGCCGAAATTGATCGACCCGGTGTGCGGCATGACCGTCAAAGCCGACACGCCCCATCGCCTCACACATGAAGGCGAGGAGGTCTTGTTCTGCAGCGCCGGCTGCAAGGCCAAGTTCGCGGCCGATCCCGCGAAGTACATGAAGGCCGCCGCGGCCGGTACTTGCAGCGCCCATGATCACGGTCAGGCGCCGCATGGCGCGCCTGGCGTCGATCCCTCTACTGTGCCCGCTGGTGCGGAGTGGACGTGTCCGATGCATCCCGAGATCGTGCGCGATGGCCCCGGCTCGTGCCCGATTTGCGGCATGGCGCTAGAGCCGATGACGCCGAGCGCCGACGATGTTGCTAACCCCGAACTCGCCGACATGACGCGGCGCTTCTGGATCAGCGCGGTCCTCAGCCTGCCATTGCTTGTGCTCGAAATGGGCGCGCACGGGGGCGTACTGCCGGCGTTTCTCCACGGCGCCATCAATCATTGGCTGCAGTTTGCGCTCGCGGCGCCCGTCGTGCTCTGGGCCGGGTGGCCGTTCTTCGAGCGCGGCTACTCGTCTGTGCGCACTGGCAATCTCAACATGTTCACGCTGATAGCCCTGGGTGTCGGCGTTGCGTTTGCTTATTCGGTGGTGGCTGTATTGGCGCCGGGCCTCGTGCCGGCCGGATTTCGCACCGAGGCCGGAGCCCCGGTCTATTTCGAGCCGGCGGCAATCATCACCACTTTGGTATTGCTGGGCCAGGTGCTCGAACTGCGCGCCCGCTCTAGGACCTCGCACGCAATCCGTGCGCTTTTGAAACTCGCCCCCGACACGGCGCGCCGCGTCGGCGAGGACGGCCAAGAAGAAGATGTCCTATTGGATGTCGTGCGCGCGGGCGACCGGCTCCGCGTGCGTCCGGGCGAAGCCGTCCCGGTTGACGGTGTCGTGGTCGAAGGCGCAAGTGCGGTCGACGAATCCATGCTGACCGGCGAACCGATCCCGGTCGAGAAGGGCGCCGGCGCAAAGGTCGCGGGCGGGACTTTGAATGGCCGCGGCTCCTTCATCATGCGGGCCGAACGCGTCGGCAGCGAAACGCTGCTCGCGCGCATCGTCGCCATGGTCGCGCAGGCGCAGCGCTCGCGCGCGCCGATCCAGCGTTTGGCCGACCAGGTCTCGGCCTGGTTCGTGCCCGCCGTCATCGCCATCGCGTTTCTGGCGGCGCTGGTGTGGGGCGCGGTTGGGCCAGAGCCCCGCCTCGCTTATGCGTTGCTGACCGCTGTCGGCGTCCTCATCATCGCGTGTCCCTGTGCGTTGGGTTTGGCGACGCCGATGTCGATCATGGTCGGTGTTGGCCGCGCCGCCCAAGCCGGGGTCTTGGTGCGCGACGCCGCCGCTTTGGAATCGCTGGAGAAGATCGACGCGCTCATCGTTGACAAGACCGGCACGCTGACAGAAGGGCGCCCCGTCTTCATCCGCGCCACCAGCGTGGCTGGTGATTGGCAGAACGTGCTCGCAATCGCCGCGAGCCTGGAGGCCGGCAGCGAGCATCCGCTCGCCGCCGCCATTCTGGAGGGCGCGAAGAAGAGCGGCGTCGCGATACGTTCGGTCAGTGGCTTTGACGCCATCAGTGGCCTCGGCATCGAGGGTGATATCGATGGCGAGCGCTACGCGCTGGGCAACGAAGACCTGATGACCGAACGCGGCGTCGAGATCGGCGATGTGCGCGAGGCCGCCGAGGCGCTGCGAACGCGCGAAGGCGCGACGGTGATGTTTCTCGCCAAGCAACGAGAGCTCTTGGGTTACGTCGTGGTCGCCGATCCGATCAAAGCGTCGGCCAAAGACGCGCTCGACGGCCTCCGGCTGGCCGGCGTTCGGGTGATCATGGCGACAGGCGATGCGCCCGGCGCCGCCGCCGCCGTGGGCGCAACGCTCGGGTTCGCGCCTGCGGACATCCGCGCCAACGTCAAACCTGAAGACAAGGCAGCCCTCGTCACACAACTCAAAGCCGAGGGGCGGCGTGTCGCGATGGCGGGGGACGGCGTCAACGATGCGCCCGCACTTGCGACCGCCGATGTAGGGATTGCGATGGGCACAGGCGCCGATGTCGCCATGGAAAGCGCCGGCATCACTTTGGTTAAAGGCGATCTGACCGGCGTCGCGCGAGCCCTGCGCCTCTCGCGGGCGACGATGCGCAATATCCGCCAGAACCTTGCGCTCTCGTTTGTCTACAATATTGCCGGCGTGCCGATCGCAGCCGGGGTTTTGTATCCGGCGTTAGGCTGGACGTTGTCGCCTGCTTTGGCGAGCGCGGCGATGGCGCTTTCATCGGTCAGTGTGATCCTCAACGCGCTCCGTCTCGGGCGCGTGAAACTCTGAGGTGGCGAGATGACCAACAATGATGCCTTCACGCCGGCGCTTGGCCGTCCCGAATGGACCGGATTCTACGATATCGCCATCGCCACGCGCGAAGGCCGTTGGCGGCGCGCGCTCTTGGATGAGATCGCGCCGCAATCGGGCGAACTTATTGTCGATGTCGGCTGCGGCACCGGCACGATGCTGCTGGCGCTGAAGGCGCGCTCACCGGGCTCACTTCTGGTCGGTATAGATCCAGACCCCGCCGTATTGGCGCGGGCCGAACAGAAGATGCGCGGGCGCATTGACGGCATAGCCCTTCATGTCGGCTTCGCCCGCGACGCCGCGCGCATGGCGCCTGACTGCGACAAGGTCTTTTCGAGCCTTGTCTTTCACCAAGTGCCGATGGCCGAGAAGCGCGCGGGCTTTGAGGCGATCTTTGCGGCTTTAAAGCCCGGCGGCGCATTCCATTTGTGCGATTATGGCCTGCAGCGGACGGCTTTGATGCGGACGCTGTTCAAGCAGGTGCAACAGCTCGATGGCTTTTTGAACACAGAACCCAATGCGCGGGGCGTCTTGCCGACATTGCTTCAGCAAGCCGGTTTCGCCGACGTAGAGGAACGCTTGGTCGTGCCCACGCCGACCGGTTCGATCTCGATCTATTTCGCGCGCAAGGGCGCGCCTTAGGCGGGCGTTTTGCGTTTGCGCCAACGAAAGCGGTAGGGGATGAGCGCGATGCCGGCGAGCGTCGACAAAAGCGCCAAGAGCGAGACGATTATGATCGGCGCGTGATTGAAGTTCTCGTGGCCCTGGTAATCCATGATGTGAAGCGCCCAGAGGAAGTCATAGACGCGCCAAAGTTCGGAGCGGCGCGCCGTCACTTGGCCGGTATTGGCCGCGACATAGACGGCTAACTTTTCTGGCTCGTTGAACTCGATCCGCCATGCCGGCAAGGCGGCGCGGTATTCCGGGCTCTCGGTTGTGATGAGCGCCGAGGAGGCGACAGGCGCGCTCGTGTTGATGCGCGCGCGGGCGACGCCAAGCGCAGTTTCGGCCGTGAGCGGTGACAGACGCGCGCCCGAGCGTGCGTCGAACAAGGCCGCACTTCCATCGGCATAGTCGGCGACGATGCGCGCGCCCTCCGGACGATTTTCAAGCGTGAGCCTAATCGGCGCGGTCGCGCCGCCGTCGATCGCCGCCGATGTTGCAGCAACGTCCTGGAGCGTCAGCGTGAGCGGGGCCAGTTCGCGGACGCGATGCTCGCTCCGGATCTGCTCGATCGGCACGATCGTGAAAAAGAGGCCGGTTGCGATCCAAACGAAGATCTGGACGCCGATAATGAGCGCCAGCCATTTATGCAAAAATGACGCTAGCCAAGCAATGCGCACGTGTCGTTCCCCCAGACTCCGCGCGGACGCGTAATGACACTACGCACGCGCAAGGCAAATCCCTCAGCCTCACCGCAAAATATTTGCCCTGTGCGGCAAGCCGGAACAGGCGCGGGATGATCGGGTTCTAGCCGCAATCCCACAACCGCGCGAGGCCGCCATGGAAGATCCTTTAGAGCATGCCGGGCATCAGTCAGGAAAAGAAATGAAGCCCTACCGGATGTTGGCGCTCATGGCCGCCGTGTCGTTCGCGGCGATGTACGTTCTCATGTACGCGATGGTCGACCGCTTCGAAAATGTGCTGCCGAATCTCAACCAATTCTACATGGCGGCGGTCATGGCCGCCCCGATGATCGTCATCGAACTCGTTTTAATGCGTCATATGTATCCAAACGGGCGTGTGAACCTTGCGATCGGCGGTGTCAGTCTTCTGGTTTTGGCCGGCGCCTTCTTTGGCATCCGCTACCAGGTCGCCATTAGCCATGACGAATTCCTGCGCTCAATGGTGCCCCACCACGCAGGCGCCATCCTGATGTGCCAACGCTCGCCCGCGACCGATGCCGACATCCGCGCGCTTTGTGAGGGGATCGTCGCCTCGCAACGGGCGGAAATCGCACAGATGAAAGAAATGCTCGCCGAGCGATGAACCCACGAGGGATTGCGGGGATGGCTGCGTAGCTTACTTGAGCGGGCGTTGCGCCCGGATTGAGAGGGCACGATGCCGGACCAGCGTAGCCGTTCGGCGCCTGACGCGCCGATTGCGCTCCAGCAGGCCTATTGGGACAGCTGGAACGCGCGGGGGCGCGAGACTGAGATCGGCGAGGTGTCGCGCGATCAAAAGAATTCTGTGCTGGGTTGGCTGGAGGCTATCGGCCGCACCGATCTCGATATCATCGACGTTGGATGCGGCGCGGGATGGATGGAGCCTTCGCTGAAGCAATTCGGGACCGTGACGGCGACGGATTTGTCGGCCGACGTATTGGGCCGTGTCGGCGCGCGCGTACCGCACGTTCGGTTCATCCCCGGCGACTTCATGGCGCTCCCTTTTGAAGACGCCTCGTTTGATGTCGTCGTCACGCTGGAAGTGCTGGCGCACGTCGCTGATCAGGGCGCGTTCATTGCTAAGATTAGCCGGCTCTTACGTCCCGGCGGGCTCATAATGTTGGCGACGCAGAACCGTCCCATTCTCGAACGGCACAATATCAACTCCATCGAGCCGCCTGCACCCGGTCAGCTCCGGCGCTGGACGGATGCAAGCGAATTGCGCGCGCTGATCGAGACCCACTTTGAAGTCCGGGAGCTTTTCACCAAAACACCACGTGCGTCCCAAGGACCGCTTCGGCTTGTCAATGCGCGCCCGGTCCGAAAATTCATGCGCGCTCTCGTCGGCGAGCGCTTCGAGCATTTGAAGGAGCGGATGGGGCTCGGGTGGACATTGATGTGCTTGGCCCAAAAGCACGCGTGACACTGCGGCGCATCGTCTCGTACCCGGGTCAAATTGGCAGCGCGTATGCCCAGCCTATGTTGGTGCGTTGCGGGATTCGGTCCACGACCGCGTAAGTATCAGTAAAGCCGGTCCTCGCGGCGCTCAGGAGATTACGATGAAGAAGACTTTGATCATCGGCGCACTGGCCGCCGCGCTCGCCAGCGCCGGCTTTGCCGCCCCCGCGTTCGCGCATCAGGGCGAGACCCACGCCCAGGCGCCGCAAACCGCAGAGGGTGAGGGCGTGGTGCGTAGCATCGACGCGCGCGCCAACACCGTCACGATTGCGCACGGTCCGATTGCAGCGCTCGGCTGGCCGGCGATGACAATGGCTTTCCGCGTACACTCGCCCGAGATTCTGAACGGCGTCGCCGTTGGCGCGCGCGTTCATTTCGAGCTGATGAACGACAACGGCCAGCCGATGGTTTCAGAGCTGCACGTTCTGCAGTGATCGATCGATTGAATGTGGACCGGCGGCGTTGGGCGCATCTTTGCGCCGCCGGCTGCGACGCGTTGGAGGGGGCATGAGCCAGAACATCACATCGCTGCGACGCGCGGGCGTGCTCGCGGCGCTCTTGGCGTCGCTTCTCGTTACACCCGTCTTTGCGCATCAAGGCGAGAACCATCCGCCTGCGGCGCGGGAAGAGCAGACGACACCGTCCACGGGCGAAGCCGCGACGACAGATGGCGAAGTCGTTATGACAATGCCGTGGCCGACCGAAGTCAGCAGCGGCGGCATGATGATGGATCATCGCGCGCGTCCGACAACGTTCGAGGGGCGCCTCATGCGCTGGCTCGGCGGCTGGCACCCGGCGGTCGTCCATTTCCCAATCGGGCTCTTGTTGACGGTCGCGTTTCTTGAATTCATGGCGCTGGTGCGCCGCAAACCGATCTACACAGCCAGCAACAAATTACTGCTCGCAATCGGTACGCTCGGCGCCTTCGCCGCGGCGCCGCTCGGGTGGCTCAATGCTGGATTGCCCGCCGCAGACGATGAGTCCGCGCTCACGATACACCGCTGGCTTGGCTCGGTCTTTCCGTTCCTGATGCTGCTGCTCTGGTGGCTGAAACCAAAGGCCGAAGAGGCGGTTCAGCGCCTGCCGCGTCCGGCTTTCGAAATTGTGCTCGTGGTCGCCGTCATCGCCGTGCTCGTGCAGGCCTACTTTGGGGCGGAGGTCACGCATGGGGCGGAACACATGGCTTTTTGATTGGACGGCATGACAAGATTTTCACGACGTACTTTTTTGAATGGAGCGAGCGTGCTTGGCGGCGGGCTCGTGCTTGCGCACGCCTTGCCCGCGTGGGCGCAGACCCACGCTCATGGCCTTGCGCCGGCGCTGCCGACGCTTACGGGGCCCGATCTCGCACTGACAGTGGCGCGCACGCACTTGAACGTCGAAGGCCGTGACGGCCACGCCATCGGCATCAACGGCACAGTCCCGGGGCCGCTTATCCGTTTGCGCGAGGGCCAACGGGCGCGGCTCACCGTGAACAACCAACTCGACGAGGACACATCCATACACTGGCACGGCCTCATCGTGCCGTTTCAGATGGACGGCGTGCCCGGCGTCAGTTTCCCCGGCATTCGCGCCGGGCAAAGCTTCACCTACGAATTCCCGGTCCGGCAGTCGGGGACCTATTGGTATCATAGCCATTCGGGACTGCAGGAGCAGGAAGGCCATTACGGCCCGATCATCATTGATCCGGCCGGCGCCGATCCGGTCGCCTATGACCGCGAGCACGTCATCGTGCTCTCCGATTTCAGCTTCATGCATCCGCACACAATCTTCGCGCGCTTGAAGCAGGAGCCTGGGCATTTCAACATGCAGCGCGAGACTATCGCCGGCGCGCTCACCGGACGCGATCCCCCGCTCGCCGACCAGATGGAATGGGCGGCGATGCGTATGGACCCGACCGACATTTCCGATGTCACGGGCTCGATCTACACGTTTCTGATAAACGGCCACGGGCCCGGCGACAATTGGACCGGGCTTTTCCAACCGGGCGAGCGGGTGCGGCTGCGTTTCATCAACGCTGCCGCGATGACCATCTTCAACGTCCGCATTCCAGGCTTGCCGCTCATTGTCGTCGCCGCCGACGGACAGAACGTGAAGCCGGTCGCAGTTGAGGAAATCCAGATCTCGGTCGCCGAGACCTATGACGTGATCGTCGAGCCGCGCGAGGATCGCGCGTTCACCTTGGTCGCCGAAGCGGTCGATCGCTCCGGCATGGGCCGCGCAACCTTGGCGCCGCGCCAAGGCATGAATGCGGAAGTCCCGCCGTTGCGTGCACGTCCGCGTACATCGATGCGCGACATGGGCATGGATATGTCCAGCATGACCATGGCCTGGCCGGGGGCTGAGCCATCATCGAGCGGCGCCATGGCGGGCATGGACATGGGCGGCATGGATATGTCGATGCGCAATGGCGACAACGCGCCGCAAGTTGCGATGGGGCCTGGCGTCCAATCGATTGCACCGATGCCAGTCGACCGTATGGGCGAACCTGGACAGGGCCTCGAAGACGTTGGCCACCGCGTCCTCGTCTACACCGATCTCGAAGCTCTAGAGGCCAATCCGGATACGCGGACGCCGACACGCGCGCTCGAACTGCATCTGACCGGCAACATGGAGCGCTTCATGTGGTCGTTCGACGGTGAGCGCTTCAGCGAAGTGACAGCGCCGATACCATTCCGGCGCGATGAGCGCGTCCGCGTCACGCTCGTGAACGACTCGATGATGGCGCACCCGATCCATCTGCACGGCCATTTCTTTGAACTCTTGACCGGGCCCGACGGCAAACGCCCGCGCAAGCACACCGTGAACGTGCTGCCGGGCGGCAAGGTCACCTTCGACGTGACCGCCGACGCGCCCGGCGACTGGGCGTTTCATTGCCATCTGCTCTATCACATGCACGCTGGCATGTTTCGCGTCGTGAGCGTTCGTCCCCTTGAAGGTGCGCCATCATGAGATGGACGCTCTTCTTGGCGGCGGCTGCGCCCATCGTGTTGGCGGCGCCGGCTCTCGCGCAAACCGATCCCCCCGCGATGCAGATGACCTGGCCGACGACCACGCCGCCTGCGACGACGGAAACTGACGCTGCGGACACTGTCGATCACAGCACGATGGATCACGGCGCCATGGCGATGGAGCCGCCGCCGCCGGCGGCGCAACAATCACCGGAGGCGGCGCCAATGCCTTCGATGCAAGGCATGGATCATAGCGCCATGGGCCATGGCGCGGCGGCGACGGACATGGAAGTCGGCAATGAGCCGGCGCCCGCACCGCCCACCGATCATGCGGCCGATCAGTTTTATGACCGCGATCTTATGGCGGCGTCGCGCGCGCAATTGCGCCGCGAGCACGGCGGCACGATCGTCTCCAGGGTCGTGCTCAATCTTGGCGAAGTCGGCTTCGGCGAAGGCGAGCCGCTCTTTCGCTGGGAAGGCGAGGGCTGGATCGGCGGCGACATCAACCGCTTCGTACTGAAGAGCGAAGGCGAGGCGAGTGACGGCGATATCGAAACCGCCGAAGTGCAGGCGCTTTATTCGCGCGCCGTCAGTCCGTATTTCGATGTGCAGGCGGGCATTCGCTATGACATCGAGCCCAGTCCCAACCGCACCTATGCGGTCTTAGGTTTTGAAGGCGTCGCGCCCTACTGGTTCGAAACTTCCGGCGCCGTCTTTGTCTCGAATGAGGGCGAAGTGCGCGCTCGGTTTGAGGGATCTTACGATGCGCGCCTGACGCAGCGCCTGATTCTGCAGCCGAGAGCCGAGATCAATCTCGCGGCCGAGGACATTCCTGAATTGGGCGTCGGCGCTGGCGTCACCGACATCGAACTGGGCCTCCGGCTGCGTTACGAAATCCGCCGCGAGTTCGCGCCCTACATCGGCGTCTCTTACGAAAGCCAATTGGGCGACACCCTAGACTTTACCGAAGCGGCCGGCGGCGACGCCAGCGACACGCGCTTTGTCATCGGCATTCGCGCCTGGTTTTGAAGCAGCGGAGGATCAGACGCGATCATAGTCATGGGGCCGCCCTAGCTCAGTGGTAGAGCAGCGCAATCGTAATGCGAAGGTCGGGTGTTCGACTCACCTGGGCGGCCTCCACGTTTTTTCGCCCTCGGCGCCCTTTGTGTCAGCATGAAGGGCGGCCCACGCACTTGGGCTCGATGCCGGTGATGGTCGCGCAAGTTGAAGGTGTAGATCAGGCGGGCGGTGTCTTAGGGTATGGCGAGCGATGGCGGCGCAGGAGTCGCGGCGCCTCGGTGCGCATCAAGCGAATACTGTCAGCCATCGCGGCGCGGCCGCGTTCGAACAGCACAACTGTGCTCCACGTCGTTGCGTACGCAATGAAGGCGCTGGCGGCGAGGTGTAGAAAATCGTTCGGGAACGGCAGGCGCTGAACGAAACTGACAACAAGAAACGCGCTCACACTGCCTGCGGCGAAGGGCGCGGCGTTCAAATAGAGGTCGCTCAACTGGATCGGGCCACGGCGCGTCACCCACCACCAGAGAACAGGCATGCGTAAGAGCAGATCGCTGAGCGCGAAGGCCGCGGCGACGCCAACGGCGCCCCAGCGCAGGCCGATGATGAAAGCGGCAATGCTCGTCACCGTGCTGAAGGCGCTCCAGCTCAAATAATCGCGCATGCGGGCTTGGCTGATGAACAGCAAGTCCATCGACATGCTCACAGGCCGATGCAGCGCCGCGAGTGTGAGCCAAGCAAAAATTGGCGCCGTCGGCGCCCATTGGTCGCCTAGCACAAACGGCGCCAGCACTGGCGCAGTCACTCCAACGGCGACAACACCCGGTGTCATGAACAACATGATCTGTCAGATGACGCGCAGGTAGGCGTTGCGGTAACGTTCGGTCTCCTCGGTCAACCGCGAGAAGATGGGCAGCAACACTTGCTGGAGCAGCGTGTTGACGCGCTGGATGGGGATGATGGCAAGCTTGTTGCCGCGATCGTAGTAGCCGAGCGGCACGCCCCCGACATAGCGGCCGAGCAGAACGCTATCGGCTTCGCGTGCAACGACAATGGCGCCCTCAGCCAACATGATTGCAGCGCCAAACTTGTAAAAGTGCAGCAAGCCCTTGAACGAGGGCCTCTCGCGTGGAAGCCAGCCGACGCCGAGCCAAACGCCGAGCAAGCTGACCAGCTGCTGCACGCCGAAGCCGAGGACAAGCGACCAATAGCCCGCGCCAAGTAAGGCGGCGATCAAGCTGGCGATGAAACCGAGCGCCATGCCGATCGCACCGATCATGGCTACCCAGCCAAACTTCATTTGCCGGTTGAGCAATGATTCATGGACGTTGGTGAGGCCGGTCGTGATGAGGAAGATCGATGAGACCGCAGCGACAGCCCCGGCGCGCGGATCTTTGTAGAAGTCAGAGACGAGCGGCGATCCCGGCAAGCATGAGCCCCGCCGCCACAAAACCGGCGATCACTGTGATCCAGAAGAGGCCGCTGACCTCGTCTCGCCGAAGCGCCGGCGCTTGGATCAATGCTTGACCGATGCCAAAATTGAGCATGAGAGCTGAGATCGAGATGAGCGGATCGATCATGGCGTAAACGCCGTAATCGATGGGCTGCAGCAGACGCGGCAGCACAAGCAGGGACGCCGCCTGAAACGGCAGCTTGAGCAATTGTGCTATGCCGATAGCGAGCGCACCGTTCACAGCATGAGCCTGCATCGACAGGTCTCTCGCCTCGAATATCGGATCACCGCCGCTCATGCCCGCTTACTATAGCCCGCGCGACGGGACTTGCGATGCGTCCACACCCGCTTGCGAAACATGCTTTCCCTCCAATCCATCGGTCCATCCTCACTCTTGGTCGGAAGCGGTCGAACGGGATGGGTCGTCGCGACGGACGCCACGCCGCCACACGACCGCCGCTATAGTTCGCGCCCGAATTCACTCGCCCTTTCTGGATGAAGGCCCAGTCGCGATCAGCCTTGGCCCTCGCTATCAAAGAGGAGGTCACGCAAGTCTACTCTAGCGGGCGGCGCCATCCATGTTGCAGGCGTAGCGCCGCCCTGGCTCCTCGGTAGAGCAACGCAATCGTCATGCGAAGGTCGGGTGTTCGAATCACCTGGGCGGCCTCCACGCCGTCAGATCAACGCAACCTGGCGTCCAGAAAGTCGAGCGTGAGGCGCCAGTCCTCATCGGTGATGGAGTGAGTTCCAGCGCGCAAAGCAAAGCGCGGTGGAGGCCCGCCCAAGAGGTCGAATACAGGACGCGCGCCCACCACCGCTCGATAGGCGCCCGCCGGATCGGCCCAGCTGTCGCGCGAGCCTTGAACGACAAGCAAAGGGCGCGGCGCGATCAGCGCCAGCAATTCATGTTGATCGACCGGCGGATCGCGCAGAGCGTATTGGCGATATCGCGGCGAAAACCAATGCGGATACGTGCGCGTGATCGCCGACACGCTTTCACCTGCGCGATGGGCTGTCAGCGCATCGCCGCCTCGGCCCGATTGCAGCGCGACGACGGCGTCAATGCGCGGATCGAGCGCGCTCGCGAGCAGCGCAACCTTGCCGAAGCGCGATTGGCCCCAGGCGACGATGCGATCCTGGTCGATACGCGGATCGACCGACAATACATCGATGACGCGCGCATGCGTCCACGCCCAGGCAGCGATTGCGCCTTCAGCATGCAAGGCCGCCAACGCGTCCGGTGCGTCCGGCGCATGGTCTGGGACGACATCGCCGCCATAGAATATCGCCAGCGCATAGCCGCGCGCGATGATGCGCTCAAATGGCGGGCCTAGCATCCACTCGCCAAACACCGCTCGATGCAGCGGGTCGAAGAAGCCGCTTTGACATGGGATCGGATAAGCGTTGCGAGGCGGCGCGATCGCGCGCGGGCGTCCGGCAAACGCCGCCTGATTGCCGCAGAAATTCTGCATCACGATCACCGGCGCCGGCGCGGCGCCCCTTGGCATGACCAGAACAAGATTGAAGCGGACGCCCTCGCCGGCCTCGATCTCGATCTGTTCGACACCGGCAATGCCACCAGCATCCGAAGCAGCGACCAAAGTGCGCGCCACAATACGCGCGCGCGCACCAGCAGGGATGCGCCCATAGATCTCCGTTTGAAGGCTTTCCACGATTTCCGGCCGCCTCGCTTGCCAGGCGCTGGGTGTGGCGATGCGCTCGCCGGAGGCGTCATCGAGCGCATTCGGCGCGGCGGCGGCGAGCGCGGCCCGGTCGAGCACGACCGCGCGATACGGGCCCGCCCAGTAGAGCCAGACGAAGGCCGCCGCAGCCGCAACGATCGCGCCCAGGACAGCCTTCTGCAATGGGCGATGCCTTGCGTGTTGAAGCTTCATCATTCGACTCCAACGCCGCAAACGTCGCGTCTATCTTATTCTTACGCACGACGTTGACGAAGCCCGCACGGTGTCGAGAACGGCATTCTTTACGTGTCGCGCAAAATTGCGCCTGTGCGTCAACGGCGCTTGTCGGTGTTCGCGACGCACGCCTTGCTTTCAGGATGTGGGAACTTTGGCTCAGCGGCAGAGCAGCGCAATCGTATGCGAACGCCGGGTGCTCGAATAACCTGGGCGGCCTCCACTGCACGCAGATGTTCGCGTTTGGAGCTTGGATCGCATACGCGCTTACGGGTTTGGCGTGATCGCGCGCGACGACGAGTGATATTGCGTTATCCGCCAGCGCCCATCGGCGCCGCGCATAAGCGAAGAGGTGGCCGCGCCCTGGCGATCCACAGCGCGCCCGTCATTCGCCACGATATGATAGGTGTAAGTTTCAAGCGCCTGCGCCACATCGCCCTGAACCGCGACACGCACTTCATAATTGTCGAACCGGAACTCGCGGAATTCGGCAAGCTCCGGTCCAAGGTGATGAGCGCGATATGTAGCGTAATCGCCTTCGTTATGACCTTGCTCGACGATCACCGCGCTGGTTGCGAACAAGTCCTCGGTCCCAGTCAGATCGCGCGCAACGATGGCGCGCTGGTAGGCTGCCAGCACCTCGCGCGCCGCTGCGTCGTACCCCGCGCCGGTCGCAGGCATCGAGGCGCATGCGGCCAGAAACAAGAGGCCAACACCCATCAACAGCGATCGCATTTTTCTGCTCCTGTTCTCAACCAATCCGCAGCCGCACAAACGCCATCGCGCCGTCGGGATCGCCGCCATAAGAGGGCTCAAGATCGCCTGGCACAAAGTTTCGCGAGTAAAGCGCGCCGACGCCGAAGGTCACATTCTCACGCAGGCGGAAATCGCGAATGGCGCCGACCGAGACCTTGGCGACAGTCTCGACATCGGGCGCAAGGTCGTGGCTATCGACCTGTTCGCCGCGCGCGAAGAATGTCCAATTGGGATTGGGCCGGTAGGCCGTTTCGATCGCAAGTCCTGCGAGACTCTCTTCGTCGCTCGGGTCCTTTTCGCCGTAGATGAAGGTAGTCGACCAGTAGCTCTCTTCGCCAAGCGGCATCGTATAGGCGGCGCTCACTGACCAGCGCGTCTCGTCGACGTCGGGTTCAAGCTGTTCGGGGCTTTCGAGATCGGCCCACGATGCTTGCAAAGCCCAGCGTTCGGTTGGATTCCAACTCAGACGCACTGATGTTGAGTCAAAGGTCGGCTCGTCAAAATCGTAACGGTCTTCATCTGGTTCACGTCCGGTAAATTGCGAGACTTCGATCTTCCAATCGTCACGCACGTAGCCCGCGGTGAGGACACCAAACGTGATGTGCGTGGAATCAAACCAGTGGTGCGTGATCGGCGCTTCAGGACTGTCCATCGCCGAAGTGCGATGCATGAAAGCCGGTGGTCCAAACGCCGGCTCGCCCGGATAACCCAGATAGACAAAGACGCTGTCGCTCGGCGACAGACGGTGGCTGTACGATCCTGATAATTCCATCACCAGTTCATGCGGGTGTTGGCGATCGACGAGCGGCGTGACGCCGTCTGCGGTTTCCCCGGAGGCGAGCAGAAGCGGATAACCGCCGCGCCCCATGAAAGGATCGGGACTCAGCATGCCGCGAAACTGGATGGTATCGCCATTGGCGAGATCGCGCCGCGCCACGCCCATGATCATGCCGGCGAGAAACGCTTTCTCGTCGCCGCGTGGTCCGTCCTGCCATGAGTACACACCGTTCAGCACGACGTGGCCCATGAGCATCCAAGGACCGCGTGTGGTTTGCACCATCGTGTGCTCTGTCACATCCGGCTGCCAACTTGTGCCTGAGGCTTCGCGGCTCATCGCATAGGGCCCAAGCGCGCCTGCCATGTCGTGCATGGTGTGATCCATCGCGCCCATTGACGGCATTGGCGTTGTCATCGGCGCCGTCGAGGGCGTCGCCATGGCTTCGGGCGCCGGGGCCGGCTCAGGCATTGGATGCTGCATCGGCTCGGGCGCCGGTGTGGCGGGCTGCTCGGCTGGCGCGGGCCGGGGCGCTGGCCGTGGCGGTGCGCGGCGTGGCGGCGGTGGCGGCGGGGGAGGTGCCGCTTGCGTGGCTGGCGGTGTGGTCGGCATCGGGTGGCCGGTGTGTTGCGCCGCGGCGTTTGATGCGACGAGCAATGCTGCAAGCGCTACAGCGCAGAAGAGTGAACTTTTCATCGGAGCGTCCCCAAACTATGGGGAGCTAACGCCCGAAAACCGCGTCGGGATACGACTCAGAGCAAATAAATGCGCGCGCGGCGCGCTCGATGAGTGCAGCGCATTTAGTGTTTACGCACGCGTGCGCGCGATCCCTCAAATGCATCGTCGTTGGCGAATTTTCCAAGTGTCGCGCTTGGTCGCGCGCGGCTCCTTGAGCTAAGCTCCTCGCGAGGTGAGGGTTCGTCAGCTTAGCCCGCGTCTCGCGTCCGCCGCCGCGCCGCATCATGCCCCCAGCCTCGCGGGCGGCGGTGGACGAGCTCACTACGGCTGTCTCCCGGTCGCCAGCGTCCAATGGTGAGGCTGATGGTGGGCGCCTTGCGACATCATGCCGAGTAAGCCGAGCGCGCGAATGCGTGGCAAATCTGATGCTTGTTTTGCCATCGCTATCACCACTGCGCCGTTGTCCAAGCGCTCAGCGGTCATGGTCCAGTGTTCGGCGTCGCCCATGCTGCTCGCATGGCCCAACACCATGCGCTGAATGGCTTCGCGCGTGCGGCCTTCGCCGGTGACGATGTAGCGCGCGCCGCCATTGATGGGTTCGGCGCGGATATCGGCGCGGAGCGTGACTTCATCCATGTCGATCAGATGCTCGCGCAGCGCGTCGATATTGATCCTAGACCAGTCTGTATCGGGATCGGCGCTGAGCCGCTCGGTCACTTCTTGGATCGCGGCGAACGCGCTTTGTCCGGGTTGCGACAGGCTCGATTCCCGCGCCATCGCGGCATGATCCATCGTGCTGTGATCTTGGGCTAGAGCCGTTGCGGCAAAGCTCGCCAGCAACACGCCTGCAATGAGAACGCGCTTCATGAGTGACCTCCAGCGCACAGATTGCCCGCGCCCAGAGCTCACCCCTATGATCTCGATCATGTTCGATCGCTTATTCGTCGACATTCCGGGCGTGACCGTCTCGCACTTTGAAGCTGACGAGCCGGTTTTTCGCCAAGGCGATCCGGTGCGCGCCATCTTCCAGGTGCGCGAGGGCGCGGTGGCGATGGTGCGTCACCTAAGTGACGGCGCCATGCTCACGATCGCGACTGCGGGCGGGGGCGAGACGTTCGCCGAGGCGGCGTTGTTTTCTGACCGATACCATTGCGATGCTGTCGCGCGCGCGAGAAGCGTTATCGCCGCAGCGCCGGTCAGCGCCATCAAGGCGCGCCTCGAGAGCGAGCCGAACTTGGCTATCGACATCGCCGAAGCGTTCGCCGCACAGGTGCGGTTGTTACGCGCTCTGATCGAGATCCAGCGCATCAAACGCGCGCCTGATCGGCTTCTCGCTTGGCTGCGCTGGCGGGCAAGCGGAAACCCGCCAGTGGTGGAGGCGCCAGATGCGTGGTCGCGGGTGGCGAGCTCGATTGGGCTCTCGCCAGAGGCGCTTTATCGCGCTTTGCGAACACTTGAAGACGACAAGCTTATTTTCAGGAACGAGCGGACCATCACGCTCCGATCGAAAAGTTGAGGGCCGTTCCCGCCCACCCGGCCCGAGCTTCGCTTTTGCGCGGATGTTGAACCTGTTTGTGGATGTTTTGGACGACCCGCCGGCCAGGCCGGCGGCCGGGCTGTCGTGGCTCACGCACCGAGCCCGCTTCGCGGTCTCGGCCCTTTGGGCTTCCATCCCTGTCGCAACGCCCGCCCGCCCGCCCAACGAACAAGAGGGCAGCAGCGCGGACGCGGCGGCGTCGAAATCCGCTTACGTTCGTCGAACCACGCTTACATCTGATGCTAGCGGTCCAAATTCGCTTACGCACCGCGGTGGAGACATCGAAGGCCTCGACCCGCTCGGTTTCATTCTTCAGTGCGGCGCACGACTAGGCCCGGTACGCGCTTCGCAAGTTCGGCCATCGCGCTCTGCCTGGCGGCGTCGAGCAGCTTCTGCGGAATGAAGCCGTAAAGCGCGTCGCTCGGATTGCTCCCGGGCACTGGCCGAAGATCGGGACCAGGCCAAACGAAGCGATTGAGTGTGTCGATGCTGATCCAGCTTTGCGCGGCGTCGAGTCCCAGATGATCGCGCACACGCTGAGGCACTTCGATCGCTGCAGCACCGGCGTCCGCGGGCTTGGTGGTGATGGGCGCGACAAGAACCTCTTCGCCCTCGGACAGCAGCACCAGCACGACGACAGGGCGGTCCTTCACGCCTTCTTCCTGGCCGCGCTCGGCCTCATGCTTCCAGAGGAAGCTATAGTGCAAGACCATGCCGGCTTGCGGCGCTGTCGGGATCATCTGCGGGGGATCGTCACGCGCCCGGTCGGGCGTCGTCATCCATCAAGTGGTCGAGCGCGACGGCCTCCCGCGTACGAGGCGCATTGGCGAGCGCCTGGAATAGTTCGGCTGCCTCGTCAGACGTCGTCTCGTTGAGCACCACAACTTGCCGGAATGAGGCCCGGAGGCGCCCGTACTCCGCGGCCGAAAGCACGACTAACTCGTCGCGGCCATACTTGGTGACC
>JANPCV010000181.1:0-2181 GCA_031431115.1 Caulobacteraceae bacterium | reverse complement strand
CTCCGCAGGACGGTCGAAAACCGTGGCGAAGGGCGCGCCTTATCCGATGGACTTGTTCAAGAAGACCATCGACATGAACATTATCGGCACTTTCAATTGCATAACCAAATTCGCCGCACGATGCGCAGCGACCGAGCCGCTTGAAAATGGCGAGCGCGGCGCGATCGTTTGCACGGCATCGATCGCGGCGTTCGAAGGGCAGATGGGCCAGGTTGCGTACGCAACAGCCAAAGCTGGCATTGTGGGCATGACCCTCGTGGTCGCGCGCGATCTTGGCGATAAAGGTATTCGCTGCAACACGATTGCGCCGGGCCCGTTCGACACGCCGCCGATGGCTGGCGTCGCACCGGAGATGCTTGAGGCGCTGCTTGGGCAACAGCCGTTTCCGAAACGCTTGGGAACGCCTGCCGAATTTGCACACCTCGCCAAGAGCATCGTCGAAAATCCGATGCTGAACGGGACAGTCATTCGCATCGACGGCGCAACGCGCTTTGGCCCTCGCTAGGAGATCGTGATGAGCGTCCTTCAAGAACGCCACGGCGCTGTGCTCGTCGTGACCATCAATCGGCCAGACCAACGCAATGCGCTCGATGCTGACACGATTGCCGGCATCGGCGAGGCGTTTTCGGCTGCGGAGACGGATGACGCTGTTCGTGTCCTGGTGCTGACGGGCGCCGGCGAAAAAGCTTTCTGCGCTGGCATGGATCTGAAGGCATTCGCGGCTGGCAAGGCGCGGCGCGACCCTACTCGACCGAGCACCGATGTGTTCACGCGCCGCATTTATCCGAAGCCGATTATCGCCGCTGCGAACGGCACGGCCGTCGCGGGCGGGTTCGAGTTGATGATGGCGTGCGATCTGGTCGTCGCCAGTGATCACGCGATGTTTGGGATTGCGGAGGTCAAGCGCGGCCTGGTCGCCGCTGGGGGCGGGACGCGTTTACCGCGCCGCATTCCATTGGCTGTCGCTTTGGAAATGGGGCTGACCGGCGATCTGATCGATGCTCGGCGCGCCTTTGAGCTCGGTCTCATAAACCGCGTCGTTGCGAAAGAGCGGGTGATGGAAGAGGCATTGGCGCTCGCGGGCCGGATCGCCCAGAACGGCCCGCTCGCGCTTGCAGCGACCAAACAATTGATGCGCGAAGAAGTCGGTCTCGGCGATTGGGATCATATCTGGAAGGTAGTGACTCCCGTATTCGAGAGTGAAGATGCACGCGAGGGCGCGTCGGCCTTTGCCGAAAAACGTGCGGCGCAATGGAAGGGGCGCTAAGCGCCTCAGTTGAACCAGGAATGGGACATGGCAGAAGCATTCATCATTGACGCGTGCCGGACACCGCGCGGCATCGGTAAGATCGGCAAAGGCGCGCTGGCGCATATGCATCCGCAGCATCTTGGCGCGACAGTCCTAAAGGCGATCGCCGAGCGCAATGCGCTCGACACGTCGACGGTGGACGATGTGATCTGGAGCACCAGCCGCCAAGTCGACAAACAGGGGTCCGATCTCGGACGTATGGCGGCGTTGGATGCAGGCTACGACGCAAAGAGCAGCGGTGTAACGCTCAGCCGATTCTGCGGTGGCGGTATTACCAGCGTGAGCCTCGCCGCGGCATCGATCATGTCCGGTATGGAAGACGCCATTGTCGCCGGCGGAACTGAAATGATGTCCTACACGAACTCGCTCAACAATGACGGCGCGGGCTTATTGGACGCGGGCAATGTGCGACTGCGCGCCCGCCACCCGCAATCGCACCAGGGTGTGTGTGCGGACGCCATTGCATCTCTCGAAGGCATAAGCCGAGATGCGGTGGACGCACTAGCCTTGGAAAGCCAACGGCGTGCGGCGCGGGCGATTGAAGCTGGATACTTCCAGAAGAGTCTTGTGCCGGTGATTGATGCGAGCGGGGCGCCGGTTCTTGATCGAGAAGAATTTCCGCGTCCCGAGACGACTCTGGAGAAGTTGTCGGCGCTCAAGCCATCATTCGCGCAGCTGGCGGACGTGCCGCTGGATGATGAGCAAACGACGTATCGCGGATTGATTCAGCGCGAGTTCCCGGATTTGCAGTTCACGCATGTGCACCATGCCGGCAATTCATCCGGCGTCGTTGATGGTGCGGCTGCTGTCCTTCTTGCTTCGCCGAACTACGCACGCACCCACGGCTTGAAGCCGCGCGCCAAGGTTGTCGC
>JANPCV010000180.1:0-1674 GCA_031431115.1 Caulobacteraceae bacterium | reverse complement strand
TCGTCTACAAAGTCGATCGGCTCACGCGCTCATTGGCCGACTTCGCGCGCATTGTCGAAGTTTTGGACCAAGCTGGGGCTTCGTTTGTCTCCGTGACCCAAGCCTTCAACACAACAACATCGATGGGGCGGCTCACTCTCAACGTGCTGCTATCGTTCGCTCAATTCGAACGCGAAGTGACCGGCGAGCGCATTCGCGACAAGATTGCACAATCGAAAGCACGCGGCATGTGGATGGGCGGGCACCCCCCGCTTGGATATGACGTTCGCGATCGCGCCCTCCACATCAATGGCGCGGAAGCCGAAACGGTCCGCTTGATCTTCGATCGCTATTTGAAATCCAGAAGCGTCTATGAGCTGCGCGATGCACTCAACGATGAAGGCGTCCGCTCGAAAGCCTGGACCTCAAGCACCGGCAAAGAGCACGGTGGCCAGCCTTTCACCCACGGGGCGCTCTACCACATCCTGGCCAACCGGGTTTATGTCGGCGAGATCGTGCATCGAGAGCGTAGCCATCCTGGGCTGCACGCCGCGATCATCTCGCCCGAGATATTCGAAGCGGTTCAGCAAAAGCTCAGGGCCGGAGTTCAAGTCCCGCTGCCGGGGATTGCAAGCCGAGGCCACATAGCGACGCTGCTCGGAAAACTGTTCGACGACAGCGGCAGTCCAATGACGAGCGCCCACGCCAACAGAGGACAGCGCCGCTACCTCTATTATGTGTCGACGGCTCACACTCAACGGAAGCCGGCGGGGACACTTCACCGCGTGTCCGCGCCACGGCTTGAACAACTCGTCACCGAGATCGTCGCGCCGCTGCTTAATCCGCATTTCGCCTTTAGCTCTGAATCGCCGGCCTCGACCGCGATCCGCCGCATCGAACTCGGGCGAGACTGGATCCGAATCGAGCTCTCAACGTCTCGCATTTCGCGCACGCACTTCGATGGCGTAGATGATGACGCCGAATATGTTCGCATTGAACGCGCCCATCATCTCGCGCGGCCAAGCACAGCGCGGCGGCTTCTCTCTACCGAACGCGCGAACGAACCGCGGGTCGACCGGGCCTTGGTGCGCGCAATTGTGCAGGCGCGTCGTTGGCAATCGATGCTCGCATCAGGTGACGCGGCATCGATCCAGCATCTTGCGCAGCGCGAGCAGGTTTGTCCGATCTACACTGGCCAATTGCTTCCGCTGGCATTTCTGGCGCCGGACCTCATTGAGGCGATTATCGACGGACGTCAGCCTGCGCGGCTATCTCTGATCAGCCTGATCAATGCGACCCTGCCCATGCGCTGGGACGAGCAGCGCGCGCTCTTTGCCCGGTTTGCATAGCCATATCGGTGGCCCGGCAGGCGCGGCCAACCGGTCTCTGGCGAAAAAGTCCAAGGTTTGAAATCGGCGCTGAGAGATAAGCCGCGATTTGCGCGCCAATTTGCGATGGCCGGCGTCTCTCTACCTTGGCTTTGAAAGCCAAGGCCCCGGAATTGGCGGGACATTTTGGGCTTCCAGGCGGGAGACAGCGAAACTCGTGAAATCTTGGTGGTGGCGGGTGGACTTGAACCACCTACCTTGGGGTTATGAATCCCACGCTCTAACCAGATGAGCTACGCCACCGAAGGGCGGTCACATACGCGCGGCGGGCGCGGCGGGCAAGCGGTCGAAGCGTATTTCGCAGCGC
>JANPCV010000179.1:0-5364 GCA_031431115.1 Caulobacteraceae bacterium | reverse complement strand
CGCGCAGGCGCTCGGCGACGTCGCCTTGTGTCAGCCCACTCGCGCGCAGCAGCGTATCGGCCTCGCTTTGCAACGTCCGGCAACGATCGAGCGCGCGCGCATGCGCTTCGCGCGGATCGACAGGCGCGCCGAGCTGAAACTGCAGCACGGTGGCGTAGTATTCCTCACCATTCGGCAAGCGCCACATGCCTGGCTCGTCGCCCGCTCGCGGCCGGAGTTCGCGCACAGTTTCGAGTTGGCGCACCAGTGCAGCATGAATTTCGCGAGCGTCGCCTTCGGCGCGTGGCGTCACGCGGGCGATTGCTTGCTGTAATTGCCCCGCGGCCGCGTCCAGCGCGAAATCCGGCGCGATCACGCCGCGTGAGGCGTGGCCCAGCATGCGGTTGGTGTCGCGCTCGACTTCGCGCATCCAGTAACGCGGCGTGTCGTCCGCACGCATCTCCGACGCACGCCGCCACGAGCCGGTGCGGTGCGTGACAGGGTAGGGATAGCCTGCAGAGCCCCAGTTCATCCGCGCGAGCGCTGCGTCTGCTTCAATCCCCGGCGCGATTGCATCGTAGAGAATGCGTCCGCGCGGCGTCAGCCGCGATGCATCGTAGCGGCGCAGCAAGAACGCGCGCGTGCTGCGCGAGCGATCGTTGAGCCGATCGACAAACGCGCGAAACTCGTCATCTGCAGCAGGATCGGGCTCCGCAGGAGAGGCAGGCGCGCTCGCGCAACCCGCCACTGAAGCGGCGCCGGCAAGCAGCAACGAACGGCGATTGATAGAGTTAATGCGCATACCGAAACGAGCATACGCAAAAAGCTAACCCCGCGCACTGCGCGGGGTTAACGGTAGATATTCGATTGTAGCTGTCGGCTTAGGCCGCTGCGACGCCCGAAGTAACCGTCGCGGTCGCGCCGGCTTCTTGCGGATCGCGCAGCACGTAGCCGCGGCCCCAGACCGTCTCGATATAGTGTTCGCCACCCGTGGCCGCCGCCAGCTTCTTGCGCAGCTTGCAGATGAACACGTCGATGATCTTCAATTCCGGCTCGTCCATGCCGCCATAGAGATGGTTCAGGAACATCTCTTTCGTCAGCGTCGTGCCTTTGCGGAGCGAGAGCAGCTCCAGCATTTGGTATTCTTTGCCCGTAAGGTGGATGCGTTGGCCGTTTGCTTCGGTCGTCTTCGCATCCAAATTGACGACGATGTCGCCTGTTCTGATAACAGAATGAGCGTGACCCTTCGAGCGGCGGACGATCGCGTTGATCCGCGCGATCAGTTCGTCCTTGTTGAAGGGCTTGGTCATGTAGTCGTCGGCGCCGTAGCCGAGGCCGCGGACCTTCGTGTCGGTATCGGCGGTGCCTGAAAGGATCAGGATGGGGGTGTTCACCCGCGCCACCCGGAGCTGCTTCAGCACGTCATAGCCGTGCATATCGGGCAGCGTCAGGTCGAGTACGATGATGTCGTAATCGTAGAGCTTGCCGAGATCGATGCCTTCCTCGCCCAGATCGGTCGAGTAGATATTGAAGCCCTCTGACTTCAACATCAGTTCGATACCCTGCGCTGTTGCGCTATCGTCTTCGATCAACAAGACTCGCATGTACTGCTCCCCGCCGGCGCAAGGTCTCGGCAACGTTAATCCACAGAATCGCTATCAACTCTGTAAGAAGTATTAACGGCGCAACGAATTGGTTATCGTTATCCCGCCGTTAGTTGCCTCGACCCGCCCTCATCAGCTCCGTTAAGACGTGTGAATCAGCATTCGACTCATGCTGCAAGCGCTAGATGCTGAAGAAAATTCGAGCACAAGCGGTTGATTTTGAATCGGCAACAGGATGAGCCGTTTAAACCAAGCGCAGCGCGTTAGGTTTTGATTCACCATAACGGCTGAAACAGGTGTGGGGAAACTCGCACACGTAATGCCCTCACTCCTTTCCAAACTTGCTGAAGAGATTCACGCGCTCGATCCGCGTCGCTTCGAAGGTCGCGTTACCGGTTTGTCGGGCGCGCTTGTTGAGGTGACCGGTCCTGTTGACGCGCTCGCGCTCGGCGCGCGCGTGACGATTTACGGTCACACCATCGCGCGCGGTGAGATCGTCGGGTTCCGCGGCGATCGTGCCTTGATCGCGCCATACGATTCGATCGAGTCGATCCGTCCGGGATCGCGTGTGGTGCTCGAAGGCGCATCGCCGATGGCGCGTCCGTCGCACACGTGGCTTGGCCGAGTGATCGATTGTTTCGGCAATCCTGTGGACGGCGAGGGGCCGTTGCCGCAAGGCATGAAGCCGACGCCTGTTCGCGCGCCGCCGCCATCCGCGCATGATCGCTCGCGCGTTGGCGGACGCCTCGATGTCGGTGTGCGCGCGCTCAATATTTTTGCCGCGCTCTGTCGTGGTCAGCGCATGGGCGTGTTCGCCGGTTCCGGTGTCGGCAAATCGGTTTTGATGTCGATGCTTGCGCGAGGCGCCAAAGCCGATGTGATCGTTATTGGCCTGGTTGGCGAACGTGGCCGCGAAGTCAAAGAATTCATCGAAGATACACTGGGCGAAGAAGGCCGCCGTCGCTCGGTGGTGGTGGTCGCGACCTCCGATGAAAGCGCCGCCCGCCGGCGGCTTGCGCCGCACATGGCGAGCGCGGTTGCGGAGCATTTTCGCGATGAAGGCCTTGATGTTCTGCTGCTGATCGACTCGGTCACGCGTTTTGCGGTGGCGCAGCGCGAGATTGGACTGAGTGTTGGTGAGCCGCCGACGACAAAGGGCTACACGCCGTCGGTGTTTGCGGAATTGCCGAAGCTGCTGGAACGTGCGGGCCCCGGACGCGAAGGCGAGTTGGGCTCGATCACCGCGCTCTTCACCGTGCTGGTCGATGGCGACGATCACAACGAACCGATTGCTGATGCGGTGCGCGGCATCTTGGATGGTCACATCGTGATGGAGCGTTCGATCGCGGAGCGCGGACGCTATCCGGCGATCAACGTGCTGAAGTCGATCTCGCGTCTTATGCCGATGTGCCACACGGCTGAAGAGAACAAGCTCGTTGCGCGCGCACGCGAAGCGCTGAGCCTTTATGGCGAGATGGAAGAGCTTATTCGCATCGGCGCTTACAAGGCCGGCGCAGATCCGCAGGTGGACGAAGCCATCCGTGTGCGCCCGGCTGTTGAGCGCGTGTTGACGCAAATTCGCGATGAACAATCGAGCATTGAAGAGGGCTTCGCGATGCTGGCTGAGGCTCTGCAGTGAAGGCATTTCGTACGCTCCTAAAGGTTGCTGCGCGAGATCTTGAAACGGTGCGCCGTGCGCTGGCCGATCAAATCACCAAGGAAGCTAACGTCGTTCAGCGCATTCACGGTCACGAGCAGACGGTGCGGAACGAGCAGATGCTGGCGCAGCGCGATTATGAATCTGCCCGTGCTTATGGCGGCTATGCAGTGGCCGCGATGTCGATCCGCAAAGCGCTGGAAGCTGAGCGTGTTCTGATCAACCAAGAGATCGAACGCCTTCGCACGTTGATTGCTGAAGCACATACCGAAGTGCGCAAGTTTGAGCGGTTGATTGAGCTTGATGAGCAACGCCGCAAAGCGGCGACCGAGAAGCGTGAAAATGACGAACTGGACGAAATGACCACGCTACGCGCGGGTCGCACTCTTCAGCGCTGACGAACGACTTTGCAGGCAGCGCGTTTGGCGTCGCTGCGCTGGCGCGGCGACGTGCTGATTTATCGAAATGAGTAGAGACGCGTGCTTAGGAGCTGTCGGCTGGCAGCGGCTTGGGCGCGCGCATGTCGCGCAGAATTTCTTGCGACGGATGCGTGAGCCCGATCGCCAGCAGACGCGTTACGCCGTTGCGGACGCGCCGGAGCATGAAGCGCCGGGCGTAGATATCAAGATTGCGGACGATCTGAATGAGGCGCGCCAGGCGCTGCGTGAGGCTGCCATGATTCATGAAGCGGCGTAGACGTCCGCCAGCGATTGAGCGCAGCTTGTTGCGCGGCGCTTTGCGGCGATGAAGGCCCGGCTGCGCGTAGATGCGCCAGTGCTTCAGCACCAATGGAGCGCGTTGGAAGCGCGCGGCGCGGATCAAAAGCAGATCGCGCACCATGTGCGTGAGTTTGCCAAGCGAGAGTGCGCCGTAGCGCTGGCGAATATGGCGGCGGTTGGCTCGGGCGTTACCGAAGAGGGCCCCCGCAGCCCAAACGAGAATCGCCAACGCCCGGAGTGTTAGTCTGGCGAGGCGATGATCGGTGATGGGTTGCGGTTTGCGCATAGGCGCGATTGTGCGCGCATTGCCAAGCCGGTCGGATTGATTTTCTTAGATTGTAGGAAAATCAAGGGTTTTGACGCGGGCGCGCGTGGATACACACGGCGCAATCCGCAGATTGGTCAGCCGGCGTTCAGCGTCTCGACGATGCGGATGACGTCTTCGTAGGCTTGGCTTTGTGGGTGGCGCGTCGGCAGGGGTGTTTGTGCGCGGATGGAATCCGGCACGCGCGGGTCGCGGGTGATGGCGCCGGCAAATTTCGGCTTGAAGCCGAGGTATTCGTTACAGGCGAGCGAGAATTGATCGAAGACCTTGCGGCCTTTGACGCGGCTCTCGGCCATGTTGACGATCACCCATGGCGTCACTTGCGAGCCTTGCAGGCGCAAGAGCTTCACCATGGCGTAGGCGTCGGTGAGGGCGGTGGGTTCTTCGGTGGTGACGAGGATCAAGCGATCGGCGGCGCGCGCAAAGCGCAGCACGGTTGGATCGATGCCGGCGGCGAGATCGAGGATGACGCGATCATAATGCGGCGTGAGGCGCGTAAGGCCGTTGGCGATGCGCGCCACTTCTTCCAGCTTCACCGCGCCAAGCGCGCCCGAGCCTGAGTGGCCGGCGATGAGGTCGAAGCCGCCATTGCGCCCTGGGCCACCCATAACAGGCGTTACCGCGGATTCTAATTCGAGGAAGCCGCGGACAACGGAGTGGACGTCCGCTATGGGGCGCACGCCGAGCTGCACGTCGATATTGGCGAGGCCGAGGTCGCAATCGACCAGCAGCGTGCGCTGACCAGCGCGGCCGAATGCGATCGACAGCATCGTGGAAAGCCACGTCTTGCCGACGCCGCCCTTCCCAGAGGCGATCGCATAGACCGGCGCCGCGCGTGTGCGCGGCAACGGCTGATCGTTAATGGCGACGTTTGCGCCTGTCATGCCCCCGGTATGCGCCGTAACGATTGCGGAGGTGTTAGCGCCGCGGGATGTTTTGGTGAATCCGAGGTTAATTACAGAGAATTCGCGCAGAACAATATGGACCGCCGGGCGCTCGCCGGCGGGTGGGGGGGGGGGGCGGGGGGACCCCCGCGGGGCCCAATTATAAAAAAAGAACCCACACCGGAACGCGCCCAAT
>JANPCV010000178.1:0-2570 GCA_031431115.1 Caulobacteraceae bacterium | reverse complement strand
CAGCAGGATCGCGCCGAAGCGTTTATAGGCGTCGATCAATTCGCTTTCGGGGATCGCATCGAGCGACCCGCCAGCGGCGGAGAAAGTGGCGTAGGGCGTCGCCGGATTTGGTGGGATGAGAGCGGCCATGCGAATTTTGCTCTTACTACAGCTACCATCTTTCGTCGCTGGTGACCTAAGGTAGCAGCATGAACTTGCAGTCAATCCTCAATAGCCCTGATCTGTATGTCCAGTCCTTCGACCGCGACGAGGCCATCGTTTTTGAGATGGATCGGGACGCGTATCAGCGCTCGATTTTCCTCGATCGGCGCATTGCCGCGAAGATTATGGAGCACACGCGGGTTCGGCGCTCGGACGTTTTGGCTGCAACAAAGGACGCGGCGGCCGAGCCTATAAATTACATCTTTCATATCGCGCATTGCGGCTCGACGCTGCTGGCGCGGGCGCTGGATTTGCCCGGGCAGAACCTGGTTTTGCGCGAGCCTTATACGTTGCGGCAGCTTGGCGTGGAGGCGGCTGCCGGAATTGAGGACGAAGCGACGGTTCGCATGATGCGGGTGCTGTTGGGGCGGCGTTACAATTCGAGCGGGCCGGTGATCGTGAAAGCGAACGTGCCGGTCAATTTCATGATCCCCAATTTGATGCGGTCGCAGGCTGAGCAGGCGGCGATCTTTTTGCACTATGCGTTGGACGATTATTTGCTCGCGATCTTGCGTTCACAGATGCATCGCGACTGGGTTTTGCATGTTTCCAATGAATTGAAGCCTGGGATTGAGAAGCTCACCGGCGCACGGGCGGCAGATGAAAGTGTTGCAGTTTCGGCGGCGCGCTTGTGGTTGGCGCAAATTCTTCAGTTTGACCGGGCGCTAGCGGAGTTTCCGAACAGCAGGAGCCTGAGCGCGGAAGATTTGTTTGAAACGCCCAAAGCCGTGCTCGATGCGGCGTTTGCTTTGTTTGGACAGCCCCAGTCTGAGGCGGCGATTGACGCGATTGTCTCCAGCGATTTGTTCACGCGCTATTCGAAAGACCCGCGACATAAATTTGACAATGCACAGCGCGTGGCGCGGCGGGCGAAGCTGAAAGAAGATTTGGCGCCAGAACTGGAAGCCGGGCGGGCATGGGCGACGGCGCGCGCAGAGCAGTTGCCGGTGCGTCTCGCGAAGCCCCTCGTGGGCGATGGCTGCGATTTGCTGGGCTAGCGTTTGCGCACGCGGCGCGGTCGAATGCGACCTCAGCCGGAGAGATAGGCGTCTATCTTCGCTTTCTAACTGGAACTTTGGCTTGCCTCAGCTACCCCCGCGCCCCATTTAAACGGGAGACGCTCTGGCGCCCTTGCCCCCGCGCCGCACCCAAGAGAAGGAAGTTTTATGTCGCAGACCAAGTTTAGCGTGGGCGCTCGCGCGCGCTTGACCCGGGGCGGCGTCGGATCGCCAGCCGGTGATGTCAGCGTCGTGCAGGCGCTGCCGAAAGAGGCGGGCCCGCAGCAATATCGCGTGCGCGCCGATGGCGAGACCTTCGAACGCGTGATCGAAGAAGGGCGTCTTGAAGCGGTGTCGTATGATTAATGGCGCCGAGCCGCGTCCTGCGAAAGCCATGGCGGTGACGCTGAAGTACAAGGATGCCGATGAGCATCTGCTGCGCCGGCTTGGCCAGGCTGTTGTGCTGCAGTGGGATGAATTGCCGGACAATCTGCAAGACGTGCTGATCGATCAGGCTGCGACTGTGCTCGATCGCGAAGCAGACGTGGTGCATGACGCGTCGCGGATCGAGACGTTCATCCGCAGCACCAGAAGTGTAGCACTGCCGCCGCCGGCGCCCACCTCGCCCGCATAAGGGGGAGAGGTCGCTTCGCGCTCGCGTGAAGCGGGTGAGGGGGAGTCGCTCAGAACGAGGCGCTGTTATTGGCAGCGCCCCTCCACAAACTCGCCCCCTCATCCGATCGCTTCCGCCTTCGCTGAAGCTACGGCGGACGAGCCGCGATCACCTTCTCCTCCTCGCGGGGTAGAAGGAAAAGGGGCGGTGTCAGGGGCGCATATCCAGATCTGGATCGAGCGTCTGGCCTTCATCGAGTTGAACGCCGAACGTGTTCAGCATCATCGACACTTGCGTGTACTGACCCGCCGTGAAGACGACGTCCATGCACTGGCGTTCGCTGAAGTGCGCCTTGAGCGCCGACCACACCGGCTCTGAGATGAATTGGCGCGCGTGAAGATCGTCGCAGGCGCCGATGAGCGCTGCATCGGCGGCGCTCCAATCGGGCGCATCGGCGCCGGTTTTGATCGCGGCGATTTCGGCGTCGCTCATGCCGCGGCGGCGCACGATCTCGAGGTGTTGCGTCCATTCATAACCAGAGCGGCAGAGATAGCCGATGCGCAGAATGACAATCTCGCGCTCGCGCGGCGGCAGCGAATTGTTGCGCAAAATGTAGCTCGCCCAGGCGAGGAAACGCGTCATCGCATCGGGCGCGTGCGCGAGCGTGCGGAAAATGTTGAGCACCGGCCGGTTCGGCGCAGTGACAGGCGCAAGCGCTTCGCGCTGCTCCGGGGTCAGCGCGGCGTCCGTGAGGGCGG
>JANPCV010000177.1:0-16595 GCA_031431115.1 Caulobacteraceae bacterium | reverse complement strand
GGTAGCTGACTATGTGGCCGAAATGGCCGGGCAGTTGGCGGTGATGGCGCAGCGGGCGGGTTTTGCCAGCACGGCCGCAATTCTGATCCGCGCGCAATTTTCGGCGCTGGCCGATATTCGAGGTTTTCAGTTCGAGAAGGCTGCGCCGGACGACGCGGCGTAGCCGCCGGGAAGCGAGGCGGCGCGGCCATCCAGTTCCAGCTCCGTCAACGCTGCAGCTACGGCGCCGGCCGGCGCTTCAACCAGCCGCGCGAGATCGTTAACGTGGATCGGCGTCGGCGAAAGCAACGCGGCGATTTTCTTCGGCAGCCCGGCCGGCGGTGGCGATGCATCGATGTCCGCAAAGAGCGGCCCGGCCGAGAGTGGACGCAAGGGCGCCGCCCCTTCGCCGAGCGCGGCGATGACGTCGTTTGCGTCTTCGATCAGAGTCGCGCCTTGTTTGATCAGCGCATTCGATCCGCGCGCGCGTGGGTCGAGCGGCGAGCCGGGCGCCGCCATCACATCGCGCCCTTGGTCAGCTGCGGCGCGCGCCGTGATTAGCGATCCCGAGCGCAACGCCGCCTCAACGATAACGACACCGCGAGAGACGCCGGAGATGATCGAGTTGCGTCTTGGAAAATCTCGCGCCCGCGGCACGCTTCCGAGCGGCGCTTCGGTAATCACCGCGCCGCGTTCGCACATCGAATCGTGCAGCTTTTGGTTCTGCGGCGGATAGGGATGATCCAGCCCGCCTGCGAGTACGCCGACTGTGCCGGTTGGCAGCGCGCCCCGGTGCGCCGCCGCATCGACGCCGCGCGCGAGGCCGGACACGACCGTGTAGCCCGCCGCGCCGAGATCGAGTGCGAGCCGTTCGGCAAACATCAGCGCAGAGCCCGAGCCTTCACGCGAACCGACGATGGCAATGGTCGGCTTCCTCAGCCAATTTGGATCGCTGCGGATCGCGATCAGCGGTGGCGGCGCATCAAGCTGCGCCAGAAGCGGCGGATAGTCCGGCTCGCAACAGGCGATCAATCGCGCGCCGAGTGCTTCAACGCCTTCGATCTCAGCATGCGCGCGATCCGCGGGCGACGCTGTGAGGTTCGACACGCGCGGTAGCGCCTCGAGCGCGGAGGCGGCCGTGCGGAAGCGCGCGATCAAGCGATGAAATGTGAGTGGACCAATGCGCTGCGTGCGCGCCAGCCGCGTCCAGGCGATGAGCTCGGGACGCGACAGGGTGCGCATCACGCTTCCGGTTTAGGTTCGGCTGGTGTCGCCGGTTCGGGCGTCGCTTCCGCCAGCGCGGGAGCAACTGGCTCTGGCTCAGGAGCAGCGTGCGCGATCGGTTCGGGCTCCGGCGCTACGTCTTCGATCATTGTTGGCGACCCCGCCGGAGTTGGATCAACTGGCGTTGGTTCGGGCGGAGCGGGTTCTGGTTCGGGAGGAGCGAACGCGATTGGCTCAGGCTCTGACGCTACTTCTTCGATCACCGGCGCTAACTCTGGCGCCGCCTCCGCCACTGGCAAAGTTGGAGCAACGGGTTCTGGCTCTGCGGTGGGTTCGACGATCACTGGGGCAGGCGCCGGTGTGGCTGCGGGCTCTGACGGCGCCTCTTCGGCGGCTGCCGCCTTCTTGTCGCCGATACGCGGCTCCGCGCCGGCGACAAGGCGCTCGATGTTGCCGCGATGCCGCCAAAAGATCAGCGCGGCGAGGAGCGCGGTGAATGCGGCGTGTTCGGGAAGTCCCGCCACAAGCGCCGCTATAGGAGTAATGGCGGCGGTGATCAGGCCCGCTAGCGAGGAGTAGCGGAATATCGTTGCGATCGCGAGCCAGGTTGCGCCCGCAAGCATTGCCAAGGGCCAGTATCCGGCGAACAACAGCCCGAAGAAAGTCGCAAGGCCCTTGCCGCCTTTGAACTTCAACCAAATTGGAAAGCAGTGTCCTACGAACGCTGCGGTGCCTGCTGTAAGTTCGATCAAGGTCTGTTGCGGGAGGCCTTCGCTCAACCACCGCGCGATCAGCAGAGCGATACCGGCCTTGCCGGCGTCCAGCAGCAATGTTGCCAGCGCTAAATCCTTGCGCCCGGTGCGCAGCACGTTGGTCGCGCCGATATTGCCGGAGCCGATGGCGCGGATGTCTCCGAGCCCCGCAGCTTTGGTGATCACGAGACCAAACGGTATCGAGCCCAGGAGATATCCGAAGACGGCGGCGAGCGTGAAATAAAGTGGCAACACCCGGGCTCTCTAACAGGCAAGTGCGCGCCTGTGGAGAGGAGAGTTTTGCTCAGCCCAACCAGGCGATCAGCTGGCCGACATTAATCGGGACCTGCAGCATCGCGGCGGCGCCAAACGCCATGCCCAGTAAGCCCGGCGCTAAGGAGAACCAGAATAGCCAGCGCGCGCGGATGAGCAGGCAGACCGCCAGGATCGCCATGGCGATCGAAATGAGCGCGCCAGCGATGTCGTATTGGTCATCGAAGGTGCTGAGCCGTGCGTGCGTGGCTTCAGCCGCGAGTGCGCGCGCCTGCACTTCGTCCTTGCGGGCGCGAACGCGTTCGACCTCGGCGGTCTGTTCGGTGATATCGGCTTCAAGGGCTGCATCGTTGTTGCGCCGCGCCTCGCGCTGCAAGTTCGCGAGCTGGTAGGTCGCCATGTCTTCGCGCACGCGCACGGCTTGGTACCAGGCCCAGCTATTATTCCGCTCGGCTTGGGCCTGCGCCATGGTTTGTTCGACGTTGCTCGCCTTGATCGAAGCGATCGCAATGAAGGCCGCAAGTACGGCAATCGCCAGCGCGACGAGATTATTCGTCCGCTCGCTCTCTGCTTCCTCCGCCATCACTCCCCCCATTCTCGATCTAGTTCAGACTAGCCGCCCGTACATGTCGCCGCCGCTGCGCGGCCAACTTCCCATTGGCCGTTCGCGCCGCCGCCGCGGAAGCCGTAGCGGCCGTTGGTGAAGTAGCCATCGCCTGCGCTCGGCAGCACCATGGACGTGCCGCCGATGATTTGAACGCGCGCGCTCGCGCCTTCGATGTCGACGACGATCTGCTGGCCGTTGCTGCAACTATACATGATCGGCCCATCGAGCGGGATCGGCGGCGGCGCCTCGCCGGGGCCAGGATCGCCGGGACCGTAAGGCGGCGGCACAGGATTGGCGCCGCCCGCGGATGCGCACGAGGCGAGAGCGAGCAATGCAACGCCAAGCAAAAGTCTGCGCATCGTGTGTCTCCTGAAATTAACCGTTGAAAACGGTCTTACCCGCGATGAATGTCCGTTTCACGGCTCCTTGCAGGAGTTTTTCGTCAAACGGCGAATTGTTGGACTTGGAGCGGAGCTTGTCGCTGTCGAGCCTGAAGGGCGCGCCGAGATCGACGAGAATGATGTCGGCCGGTGCGTCTTTCGCGAGCCGGCCCTGGGGCAGCTTCAGCAATTCGGCCGGGCGCAGCGTCATCGCGCGGAAGAGCGTGTTGATCGGCACGTCGCCCTTATGGTGCAGCGTCAGCGCGCCGGGCAGCAGCGTCTCAAGGCCGACAGCGCCGAACGCGGCTTCTTCATATGGCAGGCGCTTGTCCTCGGCCGGACGTGGGTCATGGCCAGAGACAATCACATCGATCAGGCCATCGTTCACGGCCTGCACGAGCGCGACGCGATCATCCTCACCGCGCAGCGGCGGTGAGAGTTTGGCGAAGGTGCGATAGCCATCGACGTCATTCTCGTTGAGCACGAGGTGGTGAACATTGACGCTGGCGAATGCCTTTACGCCGCGGCCCTTGGCGCGCTTCACCGAGGGCAGCGTTTGCGCCGATGAGATCATGTCGAGCAGCAGGCGCCCGCCGGTCAGTTCGGCGAGCAAGAGATCGCGCTCAGCCATGATGACTTCAGCGGCAGCGGGAATGCCCGGCAGGCCAAGCCGCGCCGCCAACTCGCCCTCGTGCATCACGCCGCCTTCAGCGAGAAAGGGATCTTCGGGGCGGTGTGCGATCAGCGCGTCGAACGTCGTCGCGTAAGAGAGCGCGCGGCGCAGTGTTCGGCTCGAAGTGATCGGCTTGTCGCCATTGGTGAACAGCACCGCGCCGGCTTCGGCCATCAGGCCGATCTCCGTCATCAGTTCGCCGTCGAGATGCTGTGTGAGCGCCGCTGCGGGCAGAATGCGCACGCCGCCGGAGCGATCTATGCCGCGGCGAAGCACGAAATCGATCAAGCTCTGATCGTCCAACACAGGTGTTGTGTTCGGCATCATCACGAGCGTCGTGACGCCGCCCGCCGCCGCCGCGCGGCCTGCTGATTTGAACGTTTCCTTGTGCTCGGCGCCTGGCTCGCCGATTACCACGCGCATATCGATGAGCCCTGGCGCGACGTGCGCGCCGTCAGCGTCGATGATCTCGGCGCCATCTGGCGCGCCGCTGACATTGCCGATGTCGAGGATTTTGTCGGTGAACAGGATCGCGCCGGTTTCGACCTTGTTCTTGGCAGGGTCGATCAGCTTGGCGTTTTTGATGAGTGTGGGTTTGGTCATTCGGCCGCGTCCAGTGCGCGGGGGCGTGCTTCGACAGGCTCAGCATGACGCCAATCCGGCCGGCGGCGTGCAAACTCCATCGTCGGCCTGAGCGAGTAGAAGGCGGGCAAGCAATCGCTCATCGACGCTTCACCGCGACGCTCAACGTGGTGGAGAAGGCCAACGCGATAATGAACGGCACCCAGATCGGCAACGTGCCAAGGCCAGGCGCGTTGAGCGCTGCCGCGAGGTGGTCATCCACCAGCCACCAGAGGAGAAACATCCACATTAGCCGCGCTCCTCGTTGGCGCCGCTTTCGGCGAGCGCTTCCAGCACGGCCATGCGCACCGCGACGCCCATGCGCACTTGTGTCTCGATCAGCGACACGCTCGGATTGTCGGCAATGACGCTATCGATCTCGACGCCGCGGTTCATTGGGCCGGGGTGCATGACCAGCGCGCCTGGCTTTGCGTGGCGCAATTTGTCTTCGTCCAAACCGTAGAACCAGAAGAACTCGCGCGCACTTGGGAAGAAGCCGCCCGTCATGCGCTCGCGTTGGACGCGCAGCATCATGACGACATCGGCGTCCTTCAGGCCTGCCCGCATATCGTGGAACACCGTAGCGCCCCATTTTTCGGCGCCGGCCGGCATCAGCGTTGGCGGGCCGATCAACCGCACCTGCGCGCCGAGCAGTGTCAGTAGCGCGACGTTGGAGCGCGCGACGCGGCTGTGCAGCACGTCGCCGCAAATCGCGATCACAAGGCCCTCAACGTTGCCCAGACGCGAGCGGATGGTGAAGGCATCCAGCAGCGCCTGTGTGGGATGTTCGTGCTTGCCGTCACCGGCATTGATCACGGCGCAATCGACTTTGCGCGAAAGCAACTCCGCCGCGCCGGACGATCCGTGGCGCACCACCAGCAGATCCGGCCGCATGGCGTTCAGCGTTGCAGCAGTGTCGATCAGCGTTTCACCTTTCGCGACGCTGGAACTCTTCACGCTCATATTCACGACGTCAGCGCCCATGCGCTTGCCGGCGAGTTCAAACGAGCTTTGCGTTCTTGTGGAACTCTCGAAGAAAAGATTGATCAGCGTGCGTCCACGCAGCGTGTCGAGCTTCTTCACGCGTTCATCGAGGAGCGGCGCGAATTTCTCGGCGCGGTCGAGCAAGTTCTCGGCTTCGAAACGATCGAGGTCCGCTATGGCCAGAAGGTGTTTCTGACGGAAACGGATGGCGCGCGCACTCTCGTCAGATTTCTGTCCGCCAGTCGGTCGCTGAGCCATGCCGCTTGTTAAGCCCTGTGTCTGACTCGCCGCAAGCGCGGCGACACTAAGGCGGGGATAAACGTTTCAACCATCTTGCTGACCCAGACTCGGTGCTGTACTTGGTTTGTTCCAATCGTGGGACGGCGGGTTTGAGGGCTAAGTAGGAGGGCGTGATGCTGCGATCGCACCCAAAGAAGGAAGAAACCACGTTGCGGCCGGTGGGGATCGCGCTAGCGGCGGTGGTTGCGGGATTGAGTGCAGGCAAGGCCGTCGCGGTTGAACCGCGCCTCCATGCGCCGCTTGAGCCTGCCTCGAACGAAAAGACCTACGTGGTCGATCCAACCAACCATCCTGGGTTCGAGGAAGATCCTGACATGATCCTTGGCCCGAGCACCCCGGTTGCGCCGTTTGGCAAGGGTTGAACCTGCTTCAACGCAGCGCGAGTGTGATCGCGATCGGCATCGTAATGAACGAGAGCAACGTGGTCGCGGTGATGATTGCGGCCATGAGTTGGGGGTCGCCGCCCATCTCGCGGGCTAGCGTATAGCCTGCAGCGGCGGTTGGCGTTGAGCCGATGCCGACAGCGACGGCTGTGGCGAGTGGGCTTGCGCCCGTAAGCATGCAGGCGCCCCAAACCAGGCTTGGCGCGAGCAAGAGGCGCATCACCGAAGCGGTCGCCACCTTTGGCAGCGAAGTCCGCAGCGCGCCAAAGTCGAGCCCCGCACCGACACACATGAGCGCGACCGGCATCGCCGCTTGTCCGAGGAGTTGGAGCGCGTCGCTGACGTAGCCGAGATCTCGCACGCCGATCAGATTGACTATGATGCCCGTTGCGCAAGCAAGAATGAGTGGGTTGGCGATGATCTGATCCATCACCGCACGCATTGACGTTGCCTTCGCAGATCCCCAGCGCGCTAACACGATGACGCAAATGATATTGAGCGTCAGCACCAGCGGGCCGAACGCCAGACCGATCAGTTCTTGGCCTTGCGGCCCGAACAAAGCCGCTGCGGCGGCCAACAATGCAAAGCCATTCCAGCGAACGCTGCCCTGAAACACGCTGGTGTAGGCCGGCCCATCGCCGCGAAACACGAGGCGTAGCGCCAGTGCAACAAGCGCGAGCGCGAGAAAACCGCCCATCACCCCGCCGAGAAATGGCAGTGCGTCCTCACCCGCGAAGTTCGCGCCCGACACCAGGGTGAACAAAAACGCCGGGTAGAGCACGAAATAGCCAAAGCGGTTGACCATTCCGAATTGCTCGGCGGTGGCGATCCGCGCTGCGCGCACGAGATAGCCAAGCGCGATCAGAATGAAGGTGGGGACAAGCGCCCCAAAGACTTCAGCCATCGGTGCGGCGTTCCTGCATCGCGTCGAGCGCGCCTTGGAGCATGTAGGCGGCCGCCATTTTATCGACGACCTCGCCGCGCCGGCGGCGCGATGCATCGCCTTCGATCAAGGTGCGCGTCACGGCGGCGGTGGAGAGCCGTTCGTCCCAGAGCAGAAGTGGCACGTCGCGTACGGCCAGCATATTGCGCGCGAAGGCGCGTGCGCTTTGAGCGGCTGGGCCGGTGGAGCCGTCCATATTCAGCGGCAGGCCGATCACAAATCCAGCGCACTTGCGTCCGTCGAAGAGCTTGAAGATCGCCGCCGCATCGTCAGCGAATTTTCCGCGCGCGACCGTATCGAGTGACGATGCAATCAAGAGCGTTGTGTCGCTCACGGCCACACCGATCCGCTTCTCACCGGGATCAATGCCCATGATGGCAGCGCGCGCAGGCAGGGCTGCGGCGAAATCGGGGAGGTCGAGGATGGGCATTGAATGGCGTTCATCCCATCGGCGCGTGCTTGCGGAAGGTCAAGCACAGGTCTTCAATGCGCGTATGCTGCGAACCCTCATCTTGACCGCCGCGCTGGGCCTCGCGGCCTGCGCCGCCTCACCGGCTGCCGATACTGGCGGCCAATCCCAAACACTGGTCGCGTTGAGCGCGGATCTCAACTGCAATGCTGGTGATGTTCGCCAGTGCCCCGCAGGCGGATGCACCGCGGTCGAGCCCGGCGAACAGTCCACACTTTATATCTCGCTCAGCGTCCCGGCGCGCGGCGGCGCCGGACGATTTTGCATCGCCACCGGGTGCGAAGACGCAACCTTTGAACCGCGCGTATCGTCCGCTGGTTGGGCGGCGACCATGCGCACCAACGACCGCACAGAGTACAGCGCACAGCTCGAAATTGCCCGCGACCAGCGCACGTTTACGCTCAGCGAGGCCAATGACAGCGGCATAAGCACATGGACCGGCGAATGCAGCGTCGCCGGGTCTTGAACGGCTAGGGCGAGGCCTATAAGCCCGCCCCCATGTCAATCGATGAGAAAACCGTTCGCAAGGTGGCGAAGCTCGCACGCCTGGCGCTCCCAGAAGATCGCGTGAAGCCGATGGCCGATGAGCTGAACGGCATCATGGCCTGGATCGAGCAGCTGAACGAGGTCGATATCGAAGGCGTCGAGCCGATGACCAGCGCCGTTGAAGGCCTCTCGCTACCGATGCGTGACGACGTGGTGACCGCCGGAGGCGATCCGGAGAAGGTGCTGAAGAACGCGCCGAAATCGGAAGATGGATTCTTCGTCGTGCCGAAGGTTGTGGAGTGAGTGACGTGAAGGTTCGCCTGGAACGTCTTGATGCTGGCTGGGCTGTGCTTGAGTTAGAGGCGCACGAGAACCTGTGTCAGATTCAGGCGTCGTTCGTTGGCGGGCGCGATTCGCTCGAGGACCTGGCGCACTTGGCGACTAGCGCCCGCAGATCGACGCCGATGGAAGTATGGTTTGAAGGAGAGCCTCACCAGTATCGGTTGGCCGTGGAGCCTTGCGCGACTGATCTGATCAGCGTGAGCGTCCACTGGTTCCGCTTTCGCGTTCGGACGCAGCCGAAGGTGCTGAGTGAGCCTGTCTTTGCCGCACAATGTGCTGGCGTGGACTTTGCGCGCCAAGTCCGAAATATCTTTTCAAGCTGGAAGAACCAAGCGAACGAATACGAAAGACGTTGGCACCACCCATTTCCGGCACGCGCGTTTGGGCTCCTTGAAGAAGCGATCGCTTCATGAGTTTCACCATCACCACCGAAACACCGCTCTCTGACGACGTACGCGGACTGGTGAAGCAGTTGAACGAATATACGTTCGAGCTGACGCCGGCCGAGTACCGCCATCACATGACGGTCGAGCAGATGGCGCAAGCCCATACGACGTTGTTCGTGGCGCGTGACGCTAACGGCGCGACGCTCGGCATGGGCGCGTTGCGCCGTCATGCGAGCGGCGAAGGCGAAGTGAAGCGCATGTTCGTGAAGCCGGAGGCGCGCGGTTTTGGCGTTGGCGGCGCGATCCTAGAGTGCATCGAGGACCTCGCCCGACAGGAAGGCTTGAGCCGTGTCGTGCTGGAGACCGGTTCCAATTTCGACGCCGCCAAGCGCGTCTATGAACGCGGCGGCTTCGCGACGTGCGAGCCCGTCCTTGATTATCCGTCGAGCGCCTGGACGGCGTTCTACGCAAAGGCACTAACGTGAGCGTGGCAGTGTCGTTCATCACCTCTACCCCGCGAGGGGGAGAGGTCGCTCGCGTGAGCGAGCGGGTGAGGGGGCGTGGTGCAGAACTGCGCGCTTCATCGATGCAGCTCTCTGTGCCGACGCTCGCCCCCTCATCCGGCGCTTCGCGCCACCGTCTCCCCCTCGCGGGGGAGAAGGGACGGAGACATTTATGACCGACCTAACCACCCTCACATTGGCCGAAGCTCTCGACGGCATGGAGAAGAAGCAATTCTCCTCGATCGAGATCACCAACGCGTTCATCGAAGCGATCGATAAAGCCAATCCGCACCTCAACGCTTACGTGGTGACGACGCCGGAGATCGCGCGCGATCGCGCCAAAGCCTCTGACGCGCGCCGCGCGCAGGGCAAAGCGGGCGCGCTTGAGGGCGCGCCGCTTGGGATCAAGGATCTCTTCTGCACCGAAGGCGTGCGCACCACGGCGTGCTCCGGCGTGCTGGGTGAGTTCACACCGACGTACGAGAGCACGGTCAGCGGCAATCTGTTGCGCGATGGCGCCGTGATGCTCGGCAAGCTCAACATGGACGAGTTCGCGATGGGCTCGTCGAACGAGACCTCGCACTTCGGCCCTGTCGTCAGTCCGTGGCGGCGCGGCAATGACGACGCGAAGCTGACGCCTGGCGGCTCATCGGGCGGTTCGGCAACCGCTGTGTCCGCCGATCTTTGCCTCGGCGCCACCGCCACCGATACCGGCGGTTCGATCCGTCAACCCGCGGCGTTCACCGGCACAGTCGGCATCAAGCCAACATACGGCCGTTGCTCGCGTTGGGGCATCGTCGCGTTCGCATCATCGCTTGATCAAGCCGGGCCGATCGCAAAGACGGTCGAAGATAGCGCGATGTTGCTGCAATCGATGGCCGGTCACGATCCGAAGGATTCCACATCGCTGACCAACGCGTTGCCGGACTTCCGCGCAGCGACGAAGCGCTCGATTAAGGGCATGCGCATTGGCGTGCCGGAAGAGTATCGCGTCGATGGTATGCCGCCCGAGATCGAAGCGCTTTGGCAGCAAGGCATCGAATGGGTCAAAGCGGCTGGCGCCACCATCGTTCCGATTTCGCTGAAGCACACGAAGTACGCGCTGCCGGCGTACTACATCGTCGCGCCCGCTGAAGCATCGTCGAACCTCGCGCGCTATGATGGCATGCGCTACGGCGCGCGCGTCGCGGGCAAAGACCTGAACGGCACCTACGAGAACACGCGCGCCTCGGGCTTCGGCAAAGAAGTGCAACGCCGCATTCTGATCGGCACCTACGTGCTCAGCGCCGGCTATTACGACGCCTACTATCTGCGCGCGCAAAAAGTCCGCCAACGCATCGCGCAAGATTTCCGCGACGCCTTCGAGAAGGTGGATGCGATCCTGACGCCGGCAACGCCGTCAGCTTCGTTTGCGCTCGGCGAAAAGAGCGGCGATCCGGTGGCGATGTATTTGAACGACATCTTCACCGTGACCGCGAACCTCGCCGGGCTTCCCGCGCTGGCGCTGCCAGCGGCGGTGGATGCGCAAGGTTTGCCCTTGGGGCTGCAAGTGATCGGCAGGGCGCTTGACGAAGAGAGCGTGTTCGCTGTCAGCGCCGAACTCGAGCGGGCGGCGAATTTCCGCGCCAAAGCCGCGAAGTGGTGGCTCTAAGCCCCGCCTTTAAGGCGAGCCGGGGTGCTTCTGTGGTAAAGGCGTGATCGGGTGCCGCCCGGAAAGGTAGCTTGTTTATGCACGAATTGCTCGAACGTCTGGGCCGCGGCGATGTGCGGCTGATCGAAATGTGTCAGCAGGCAAACCGAGCTTGGCGCGAGTTCCTGGCCGAACTCAACGGCGCTGACACGGGCACGCTCTCGGCGCGCCTCGGCTTCTTCCAACCAACGATCGAGCACATCTTCGAGAGCAAGACCCTGGGCCAAACGATGATGCCGTGGAGCGCCTTCGCGGTGCTCTATGACACGCAGAATGGTTGGGGTCCGAACAAGGAGCGGGCGCTGCAACTCGCGGACGCATTTGCGCGCAGCAATTGCAGCCAGGAAACCCGCGACGAGGCGCGATCGTGCGTGATCTCGTATGAGCTGGAGCAATCGCGCACGCCGAGTGGGGCTAGCCACAGGCGTTAACGTCATATCGTTGCGATGGTGCAATGGCGCCGCAAAGCGAGTGGCCGGTCGCGAATCCCGCTAAGCTGTCCAAATGGCCAAGCGTAAATCCTCTAAGCCGCATCGCCGTCCGCGTAGCGAGATCGACCGAAACTACTTCTTCGGCGACGTGCTGATCAAAACCGGCGCTGCTGTTGCGGTCGTTCTAGCCGCTGTCGCGCTCTACACGCCGTTCACGCTGCGCGGTGCGATCGATGACGGCATGTACGATTATGTTGCGGTGATGGGGCTCTTTGCGGCCTTGGGGCTCTTTGCCTTCATCTATGGCCGCCACCTGCGCAAAGAGGCCACGCATTGGGAATTCGAGTAGCTTGGATCGCGGGCCTGAAGACCCGCAGCTGTAGTTGATGTCATCTGTTTTGCGGGTCTGACGACCCGCGGTCCAAGTGGCTTGACGTTCGAGCGTCGCGGGGCGAGTTTCCGGCTCCAGAACGGAGCTTCCCTTGAACGTAGCCGAATGTACGCGCCTCGGCGCTTATCTCTCAAAATTGCTGGGCTCGCCCACGGTCTCCGTGGTGTCGAAGTCGGCTGAGGAAGCGAACGTGCTTGTCGACGGCAAGCGCATCGCCGCACTGCTGCGCGACGAGGATGAGGGCGAACTCTCGTACTCGATCAGTCTCGCGGTGCCGTCAGCTCCGGGCGCCAAGAAAAACGCACCGATCGATGAAGCTGAGCGCGCGCGCTTGCAAGTCGCGCTGCGCCAGGTGCTTCACGCCGCCGATCTCGATGTCCGCGCGCGTCCGCGCAAAACTGATTCCGCGGAGGTGTACGTGCACGATGAATTCGTCGGCACGGTTTCAGCCGATGAAGATGAGGGCGCGGTGCTCACCATGAGCATTCTTGAGATCGACCTCGAAGGCGAAGAATAAAAGTAGCGTCACCCTGAGCCTGTCGAAGGGCGGCGCGGGCCATGAGCGGTGACGTCGCGCTTCGACAAGCTCAGCGTGACGCACTTTGAAAGTTCAGAAGCTCGCAAAGAAAAAGCCCCGGCAGCGCCGGGGCTTTGAGTTTTCGTGTTGATCCAACACACGTTCCAAACTGAGAAACGACGTCGCGCGTTACAAAACCGCGAGCATCGAGGCGACCAGCGGGTGGCGGACGATGTCGGAATCGGTGAGGCGGCAGACAGCGATGTTGGCCACGCCTTCGAGCTTGTCGGCAACCGTGTGAAGTCCGGAGAGTTCCGGCAACAAGTCGGTTTGCGCCGGGTCGCCGGTGACAACCATCGTCGAGTTCCAGCCCAAGCGCGTCAGCAGCATCTTGATCTGACCATAGGTGCAGTTCTGCGCTTCATCGATGACCACGAACGCATTGTTCAGTGTGCGGCCGCGCATGAAGCCGACGGGCGCAATTTCGATGAGGCCTTCCGCCATCAAAGCTTTCAGACGCTTCGGTGAGAGGCGATCCTGCAGCGCGTCGTAGAGTGGCCGCAAGTACGGCGCGAGTTTGTCTTCCATCGCGCCGGGCAAGAAGCCCAGAGATTCGCCCGCTTCCACTGCCGGGCGTGAGAGCACGATGCGGCCCACCTTGCCGCTTTCGAGCGCCTCAACCGCTTTGGTGATGGCGAGATAGGTTTTCCCCGTGCCTGCTGGGCCCAGCGCCAACACCATGGCGTGCGAGTCGATCGCCTCCATCAGCGCGCTTTGGCCTTTGGATTTCGGGCGGACATTTTTGACGAAGCTATGATCGCGATTGGCGTCGTTGGCCGGCTGATAACCGCCCTCAAGCACTTGCAGATTGCGCTGACGACGATCGTCGCGCTGAAATTCCTGAACGTTAAGCACGCCTGTGGCTTGCCGACGCTTGGTAGTGCGCTTCGCCATAAAGGGCTCCTTTCGGGAGTGCAAAGAGCCCGCGCGGCTTCTGCCGGCGGGCGGTGGGGAGTGGAAGAAATCTGAGGAGTCGGAGGAGTCGTCGGCGCTAGCGCCGTTGGGCGGAATATGTAGTGCGCTGATCTTGCGCCGTGTGCCCACGTACTCCCCCACAATCGAGCCGAAGCTCTGGAAGACGGGTGGACCGGAACATTCCGATCCGATGGTTACAGGAAGCGCCGAACCGGTTAACGACGCATTGAAGACCCGGAACGTCTCAAAAAATTCGCACAAACCTGGAGCCGTACCGATGCCGATCTTTTCTCTCGCGGATGCCGATCTGGAGGTGGAAGACCCGGATGCGTACTGGATTGCCCCGGGCGCTGTGCTGGTTGGGCGCATCGTGTTGAAGCGGAACGCAAGCGTTTGGTTTGGCGCTGTGCTGCGGGGCGACAACGAGCCGATCACGGTGGGCGAGAACTCAAATGTCCAGGACGGCAGCGTGCTGCACACCGACATGGGCGCGCCGCTCACCATCGGCAAAGACGTCACCATCGGTCACCAGGTCATGCTGCACGGCTGCACAATCGCCGACACTTCGCTCATCGGCATCAAGGCGACGGTGCTGAACCACGCGATCATTCCGAGCTTCTGTCTTGTCGGCGCGCATTCATTGGTGACCGAGCGCAAGACCTACGAAGAAGGCTCGCTCATCACCGGCGCGCCCGCCCGCGTCGCGCGCAAGCTTGAGGAACAGCAGCGCCAGATCATTCAATTCTCCGCGCATCATTACGTGGAGAACTGGCAACGCTATAAGCGCGACATGAAGCCAAGCCGGTTCGAGTAGCTAGGTTCCATGAGCGCTGCACCTCGCGGCGGAACGAAGCCAGCGTTCGTCAATTGAGCACCTGAAGGTTCACCCAGGGTTTGCTCATATGAAATTGATGTTGATGGCCGCGGCGTCGGCTCTGTTGTTCGCGGCATGCTCGCCGGCAGCTGAAGCGCCAAGTTCCACACCCCCCGTCCAGATGAGTGAGACCGCCCGCACCCAGATGGGCGAGATCAACTCCGCACGCTTTACCATGCAGATGCCGGCAAGCTTGGCGGATGTTCCCGCCGTGCCTGCGAGCGCGGTTCCTGCGGGCGCAACACGGGCGCCAAGCAACGAGGATCCCGCCTTCAATCCAGAACCGCCGCCTGCCGGTCAAACGCCAACGGAAGCGACCGCGCCGCAAGACGTGCGCTTCGATGCCGGCATGGTTCGCATTCAAGTTTTGTTGGATCGCGCACATTTCTCACCCGGCGTGATCGATGGCTACGATGGCAGCAATGTTCGCAAAGCGGTCGCGGCGTACCAAGAAGCTAACAACATTCCGGTGAATGGCGTCGCGGACGATGCGCTGCTGACGCGTCTGGCGCAGACAGAGTCCTCGCCCGCACTCGTTGCCTACGTGCTGACCGCCGAAGACGTTGCCGGTCCGTTTGTGGATGTGCCGCGCGATCTTGAAGCAATGTCACAGCTTGAGCGGGTGGGCTACGAGTCCGCCGAAGAAGCGCTCGCCGAGAAGTTCCACATGGACGAAGACCTGCTGCGGACGCTGAACCCGGGTGCTGACTTTACGCGTGCGGGCACAGAACTCGTCGTCGCCAATGGCGGCGGCGAACTTAGCGCCCAAGTCGCTTCTGTTGAGGTCGATATCGCGGCAGGCGTCGTGCGCGCTTTCGATGCTTCGAACCAGCTGGTTGCCTTCTACCCGGCCACCATTGGCAGCGGCGATGCGCCGGCGCCGATCGGCGATCACACCGTGCGCGGCGTCGCATTTGACCCGACCTATCGCTATGACCCGGCCCGTCTGCCAACCTTTGGCCAGCGCGATCATGGCGCACTCAACATCGCAGCGGGTCCGAACAATCCGGTAGGCGCGGCTTGGATCGCCCTCAGTGCGGACACTTACGGCATCCACGGCGCGCCAAACCCGTCGCAAGTCAGCAAGACCCAGTCACACGGCTGCATCCGCCTCACGAACTGGGATGCGGTTGAGCTTGGCCGCGCGGTACGCCCGGGCGTTGCTGTTGCGATCCGTGAAAGCAGCGTCGCGCAGCGCGCGACTGGCCGAGGCTAATTACCAGTGGCGAACGCGGCCGGTGTCGAGGTGGATGAAGTCAGAGGCTTCATAATACCCGACACCGCCTGCGCTCATGCCCAGCGCGGCGTCGCGCAACCGCGGGAGATCGACACCACGCACTCGAATGTCGATCGCGCGGCCATCCATGTGGAGGCTGCGCGTCGCCACGCCGGTCGAGCGTTCGTGCAGCGCGGCGTTGGTCATCGGTGAGCGGTAACCGGAAATGATCTGGAACGGAGACGAAGCCTCGACCACACCCTTCAGCGCATGCAGTTGGTCAAGCAGGCGAGGATCAATGGCGTGCACCTCACCTGACCGGTGGTCACGCATCACTTGATTGATCGCAGACATCGCGTCCGGGACGTAATTTCCACTTTCCCAATAGGCGTCACTGAACGTGTCGCCTGTGTGCGTATTGACAAACGAGAGTTGACGCGCCCGCGTTGGCGCGGCGCTAGGCTGCGTCGCGTATGCGGGCAGCAAAATGCTCGCGCCGATACCACCAACTAGCGCCGCGTTGAAGGCTGCGCCGCCCGCTGCCTGTAAGAAGTTCCGACGATTCATGCCCGATCGCTCCACGCGGCGGATGTAATGTGACGTAGCGGCCATTATGAGGCGCCGGGATGGCGTTGAAGAATGGGAACTTCAGCTGACGCGCATGCATTTGCGGTAATGAAGCTGTGGCAGACGACATCATGGGCGGTGCTTCTGGCGAGTGCATTGCTCGCGAACACTATGCTGACTCCCGATCCCGTGGCATCGGCGCCTCCGCAAGTCGAACAACGCCAAGAAGAGGCAAAATTTCGCCGTCGCGCCGCCGTGATAACCGAGCGGGGCTTGGTCGTTCCGGTCGTCGACATTACCGCGCCCATGCTGACGGACACCTGGGGCGCTTCACGCTCGGGCGGCCGCACGCATGAAGGAATCGATATTTTGGCGCCGATGGGCGCACCTGTGCGCGCCGCCGCGGATGGCCGCATAACGAAATTTTTCGATAGCGAGCGCGGCGGCGTCACCATCTACCAGTTCGATACCAGCGAGCGCTTCGTCTATTACTACGCCCACCTCAGCCGGCGCGCGCCGGGCTTGGCGGAGGGCGATGTCGTCGAGCAGGGCGATGTCATTGCGTATGTCGGCATGAGCGGCAATTCGCCAGTGCCGCATCTACACTTCGAGATACAGCGGCTCACCTC
>JANPCV010000176.1:0-32123 GCA_031431115.1 Caulobacteraceae bacterium | reverse complement strand
GACGATGCAAATCGAAACTGAGTTCAAAGCGACGTCCAGACCAACGAACACCGACATGCCGCGCTCCTTTTGCAGGCTCGGTCTGTGAGCTTACTCTTCCGGCCAGACCTGGCTGGGGGACGGATTACCCAAGCTGACGCGCGAATAAAGTTCGAAGTCGTCCGTGTTCTCCGGGAGCGGAATGGCAGGGACGCGAGCATGCGAATGTGGTGGTTAGGGCGCTGGCGCGTCAGCAATGCGTGTGAACTCCATATCGACACTGAAGCCGGGGACGCCTTGCTGGGTCAGCTGCAGCCGCCCGTCGCCATCGCAGTGGAAGTTGTGCCCGATGGATTGAGCGCCGGCGCGGCGATCGACGACGCGCAAGCCCGCCGGCGAATGCTGTTCATTGTGAAGGTGAAGAAGATTGTCGCCGTCCGTGAGCACCGTCAGCAGCGCACCATCGACAATCGTCCAGGTGAAGTGAGAGCCGCCGCTCTTGGTTTGTCGCAGCCACACGTCGGCGGAGCTGTGCGTCTCGGTGACCACGTCTTGGTACGTGAACGAGCCAGTGTGATCGGCATTGAGCGTCAGCACGCGGGCACCGGAAATGAAGCGGGTGCGAGAGGGTCCGAGGACCGATTGCTCCATCATCCGGCGCAGTGAATCCGGCGTTTCCCGCCAAACGCCGGCGGGACAGGTGCAGACGCTGCTGGCGTCCGGCCGGGCGCGCACTTCGCTGTCGCCTATATCGGCGCCGAAGGTCGTCATCCAGATCACTCGGTAGAGCTGATTGGCGTCGCAGGCCGAAACTCTGCTCAGCGGCGCCTCCCAAGCCGCGCCATCAAGCTTGCGCCAGCTTATACGCGCGTCCGGCGCGCTTTCAGCGTGGGTGAGATCGTACTCGCGGCCTTCGTCGAAATCGAAGATGGCGTTGTTCAGAATAAATGGCGTAGCATCAGGCATGATAATGCGGTCGTCGCCGGCGATGGCGCGCGTGCCGCCGACTTGTGGCGCGTGTAAGAGCGCCGCCCCATCGGGCAGGTGAATGTTCTGGTCGAAATAGGCCTGGGCGAACGCGAGCCACATATCGGCGGAAATCGCCGTTTCGATGCGGCGGAACGATCCAATAAATTCGCGTACACGCTCAGGGCCGTAGGCGTCGCCCAGCCAGAGAAAGTACACAACCGCCTGATAGTCCTGTTCGCTCAACGGCAAGACCGGAATGTCGCGATCGAACGCGGCGATGAAGGAGGCTTCATGGGGATGTGCGGCGGGCTGTACGAGAAACGCGAAATATTCCGCTGTGCCCTCGCTCAGCCAGGCTTGGTCGGGCAAATCCGACCAGGTTTGGAATTGGATGCAGTGAAAGATTTCATGCGCCGCGGTGAAGGAAAACTCGTCGCCCAAAGAGGGGCGGTCCAATTTGTAGTAAGCGATTGGGCATTCGTTCTCGAAAAGATCAGAGGTCCCGGCCGTATAGGGGATGCGTGCCATTGTGTTGTCGGGATCGTCTGGGCGCGGCGAGACTTGGTCGGTAAAAAGAATGGTCACATCGTCAAGCTCGAGCGCGCCGCCCATCCGGTCCATCGCAGGGCCAATGCGTTCGGCCAGCGTATGGATGCGCGCAACGAACGCGGCGTTGTCCGTGACCGGCGCGTTGCTCGGACGGATGGCGCGCAGGACCGCCTCGCCGCCGCGCCACCGAATTGTCGCGCTAGTAATCTCTTCGCACGGTTGCGCTTCTAAACGGCGGTCGAAGTGGAAGAGGTAACCCTCAACGGTGCATCGGGCGAACTCGGCGGCGTTCGCGGGCGCTGCCCAAAACAACATAGAGAGCGCCACGATTATCGCTCGCATTATGCCCAAGCCTCCGCGCCTCGGCGGCGACACTAACACGCTGCAGGCTGATAACAATAAGAAGCGAAACGCAAGACTCGACGGTGCAAAGAATGTGATCCCGTGATGAGCGTCTCGGCCCTTCAGGCTTTGATCCCTGACGCGTCTCTAGTCGAGGAACACAAGTCCGGCGGCGCCTTGAGCGCGCCACGCGACGCGCGCGCGACGGCGCAGGCGCGTCATCGGTTCGCTGATCGTAAAGTCGCCTTCGAGCGCGACATCTTGGAAGAACTCAATCCGCGCGCCGCCGGCGCTGATGTCTTTGATCGCCACTGATAGGCGCACGCCGCTGTCGAGCGTGATTGTCGCTTGCTTGAAAACGCTATCGCGGTCGGCGCGCGCCTTTGCCTGCGGCGGCGGGGCTTGAATGGCCTGCCGCTCGGTGATGGCGCGCACGCGATCGTTGAGCGCGTTGTTTGATGGCTTCTTCCCGAACATGATCGGCCGGTCAATTTGGCGTGGGCGAGAGCTTGCCTCAGCCCGGTGCAGAAATGGTGAACGAGAGGTTACTCGCCTGCTGCCGGGAGGTCTGGACCATTTATGTCGGTGCGCGACGCCGGATGACGACGTGGTCTCTCCCTGCCCGCTCGGCTTCAAGATCGAGACTGGTGGAGAGAAGCTCGATGAACGCTTCCGGATCGGCGTGAACACAGCCGCCGACGCGCATATCGCCGAGTGCGGGATCGGCGAGTTCGAAGCGCCAGCCGGTCTGTTGTGAGACCTCGGCGATGGCTTGGTTCAGGGTCTCACCGTCAAACGCCAGCATGTTGTCGCGCCAGGCGAGGCGGCGGGGGATGGCTTCGGCGCTGATCTCAATGAGCTCGGCGTTGCCGGCCGACAGCACGATCTCTTCGTTCACTTGCGCCGTAACTTCGGCACTTCGACCGCCGAACACGCTTTGGCGATCGGCAATGCCCGACACAGATCCGCGAAGGACGGTGGTGCGGACTTCATCGCCGGCGATGCGCACGACGAACTCCGTCCCGAGCACGCGGATGTCGCCTTGTGGGGTTTCGACGATGAAGGGCCGCGCCTCGTCATGCTGGACGTCGAAGAGGGCGTAGCCGGCATTGAGGCGCACGCGGCGCTCATCGCCTTTGATCGATACGGAGGCTTCGCCGGCGCCGGAGAGCGTGAGCGTAGAGCCATCGGCCAGCGTGATGGTGCGGATTTCGGCGGGAGCGGTAGCGTAGTGCTGGCCCGCAGGGTCTGGGGTTCTTGAGAACCAGTAGAGCGCGCCGATCGCGAGGAGGGCTGAAACGGCGATCGCGATGGCGGGGCGCAGCCAAGAGCTGTGCGATGGTGCGGTGTCGTTGGCGGCGGCTCGGCCTTTGAGGGCGAGGTTGTTGGCGATGGTGGCCCAAGTGCGCTGGAGCGCTTCGTAGGCCTTTGCGTTGGCGGGGTCGGCGGTGAGCCAGGTTTCAAATTGCTCGCGTTCCTTGGCCGAGGGGCCGCCCCGCATGCGAACGATCCAATCGCTCGCTTGGCGCTCGGCTTCAGTGAGGGTGCGCCGCCCGGACATCGCCATGCTCTTAGAGAGCGCTGTCGGGATCGGCTAGGGCAAGGTGAAGCTGCGCCAGGGCTTGTGTGATGTAGCGCTGGACGGTGCGGCGCGAACAGCCCAGGCGCTCCGCGACCTCGGGCTGGGTCAGGCCTTCGGCCAGATGCAGGAGGAGGGCTTCGCGAAGGTGGGGCGCAAGTGCCGCAAGCGCGGCGGTCGCGGCGGCCGCCTGTTCGGCCGCAATCAGCTGGCTCTCGGGATCGGCGGTGTAGGCCGGGGCGATGGTGTCGATATCGGCGTGAGCGTCTGTCGCTGCGTTCTTCTGGCGGCGTAGATCGTTGAGAGCCAGGTTGCGGGCGGTGGTGGTGAGATAAGCCCGGGGGGAGGCGATATCCTGCTTGGCGGCGACGAGCTTGGCGAAGGCCTCCTGGCGGACGTCCTCAGCCGATACGCGGGGACCGAAGCGGCGGAGAAAGCGCAGGAGACGGGGGCCTTCTTCTTCGAAGAGAAGCGTCCAGTCGAGCGTGTTGGTCATTTAGCGCTCTCCCTGGCGAGAGAAGCGGCGAGCTCGTCTATGCGGGAGAGGGGGTAAGTCTCTATCTCGCCGGTGAGGTGAGGCTGGTCTTCTGCGGTGTAGACCAGGGCGGCGCGGGTGAAGTCGCCCTGGGCGAGCATCATTGCGAGTTCGAGAATATCGACTTGCTGCGGCGAATTCGTGCAGCGCACGACGCTATCTTCGTCTTTTGGGCCGCGCAGCGCGAAGTCAATCGCCCGGGTCGACACCCAAACAGCGCCGAGCACTTTCAGACCACAGTTGGTGAAAGTGTATCGTATTTCGGCTGTTCGTTCTGACAACGACACGGAAAAGATCTCAGGCCAAAGCGCGAGAGTTCACTATAGGGACTATAGTCCCTGGTGACTATAGTCATTGTCCCCTCCATTCTCGCGATGGACTGGCAAGCCATAGTCGGCGCGAACATCCTCAAGCTTAGAAAGCGCCGTGGCCTGAGTCAGGAAGAGCTCGCTGTCGACGCAGAGATCGATGTGACGTACCTCCGCGGCATCGAACGCGGTCGCCGAAACCCAAGCTTGATGGTCATGGTGCGCCTTGCGGCCCAGCTGGGCGTTCATCCAACCAAGCTGCTGCAAGATTGAATCGTGGGCGAACCGCGCGAAGCGCGGATGCGCTCTCGTGAATCGAGCCGCGGTTTCGTGAGGGTTAGCGCGGCTCGGCGCTTCGGGCTTCGATCGCTTTCGCGGCGGTGGCTGGCGTGCTGCTTCGCGACAGTTCCGGACGGGGACCGAGACAACAGTTTGTTAATCGCTTTCTAGCGGTTTCACGCTATATTACGGAGACGATGAAACGCCCGGCCACGCCCTCCGCGAACTCTGGCCGCACCAAGAAGACGACGGTGATCGGCGCGCGGGCGTTTGAGGCGATCACCGCCGTCGAAGGCCTGTCTCTCAGCGCAGCCAGCAAGCAACGCCTGCAGCGTCTGCAACGTGACAAGACCCTTACCCCTGCGGAGCGACGGGACGCTGTCGTGCGCGCCTATTCGGCGATGTCCAAGAAGAAATGATCGTTGCTGACGATCGCTACGAGGTCGAGCAGGACCCGTATTGCTATAGCGGCACGGACGTCCTCAAGAACAAGCAGGGTCTACGAGACGAGTATCTACTACGCGACTTCGAACTCGAAATGACGAGCCTGCGTTCGCGCGAGGCGTTGCCGACCGGAGCCTTGGATTCCCGCTCACTACCGCGCCATCCACCACCCTCTGTTTCAGGACGTTTACACCTGGGCGGGGAAGTACCGCACGGTGCGCATGTCGCGCGGCGGCAATGCCTTCTGTTATGCTGAACACATTGATGCCAACGCCGCGAAGCTTTTCCGCACGCTCGATCAAGATGTCTTCGCTGGCAGCGCCAAGCGCGCAAACTTCATCGACGCGGCAAGTGAGTTTCTCGGCGAACTCAACGCCATTCACTGCTTTCGCGATGGCAATGGCCGGGCGCAGCTCACATTCTTGCATCTGGTTGCCGATCGCGCCTGCCATCCGATGCAGCTCGCGCGCGTTAAGCGGAAGACATTCTTGCCGGCGATGATCGCCAGCTTTCACAGCGACCTCGGCCCGCTCCGGAAAGAACTCGCGAAGCTCTGCCGCAAAGAGCGCCGCCGTTAGTCGTCGAGCAGATGGCTGACCCGGTCGATACGGCTGCGCAGCCGCTCCTGGAATTTCGGATCGCGACGGCGGCTGGCGATGTGCTCGCTGATCGCCGCGCGAATGATGTCGGAGATGGCGCTGTCATCGACATCGGCCACGGTCTCAAGCTCATCGGCCTGATCCGCAGTCGCAGGAGATCACCGCGCTTGACGCGATCGGGATCGGCGTCAACGTCGAGCTGATCGAGCAAGACCATCCGCTTTGGGAAAAAATCTGGCAGCTGCATTGCCTGCAGCGGCTCGAAGTCGAGGAGAAGCAGACCTCGTTCGAGTCGTATTACGTGAGCTTGCTGGTGTGAGCGTACATCGCGTTCGCCCAGCGTTTGGAATGTCCCGTGAAGTACGTTGATCTCGACCGTCGTTTCACCAGCCTGTCGGACTCGGGAGGCATCGGTCCGGAGCTGTGGGCCGCCGTAAGCACGCTTCTCGATACCCGGCTCCTGTTCATGGCCCAACCGCCCGGCAAAGGGGCGACTCCGGCCAATGTCGCCCGGCTTTGGCGCGAGGCCGATCGGCGCGCCGACAAGCCGGTGGTCTACCTCGCCGAGGCCGTCAGCGCCTTTAACAGGAAGCGCCTCATCGATCAGCGCACGCCGTTCCTCGTGCCTGAAAACCAGCTCTTCTTACCGGGCCTTGCCGTGGATTTACGCGAGACGTTCAGAGCGGCGCGCGAAATCCGCGCACCTGAACATTTGGCCCCCGCCGCCCAGAAGGTCGTGCTGGCAGCGCTCCTCGGCAAAGGCGTGGAAGAGGTCTCGGCTTCGCTGCTGGCGCGGCGCCTTAAATACAGTGTCATGACCATGAGCCGAGCGTTTGACGACCTCGAACATGCCGGCCTTGCCGAAATACGCGACGCCGGAAAGGAAAGGCGCCTCCACCTCGTTGCGCATGGCGAACGTCTGTGGCGTCTGGCGTTGCCGGCGCTTCGAAGCCCCGTACGCAAGAGCCGCCGTTTGCAGCGTCTCTCGGGTAAGCTTCCTGGACTTGCGGCCGGCGAGAGCGCGCTTGCCGAATACACTGCGTTGGCCGAGCCGCGCGCGCCAACGGTCGCGGTGGCGGCGAGCGCATGGCCGCGTGTTGCGGCTCGATTCGGTGTGCCTGCGGATCAATGGGACGAGGCGGGCGTGATTGTTGAAACCTGGTCCTATGATCCGGAGGCGCTGACTGAGGGCCCGTTAGTTGACCGGCTGTCGCTCTATCTCAGCCTGCGCGGACATGAGGATGAGCGCGTCAATCGTGGGCTCGAATCCCTGCTTGAGGAGATGCGCTGGTGAAGGGTCTCGATACGTTCAGGGCCCACTTCGCCGGCGCCGAGCATCAATATGTTCTGATCGGCGCCGCCGCCTGCGACATCGTCCGCAGCGAAGTGGGATTGGACGCCCTCGTGGCGAACTTCAGATTGAGTTCGACCGCATGACGCGCCGAATAGAGGATGGGCAACACCAAGGTGTCACGCTGTCCGTAAAGCCGTTTGGCGAGAATTGCTGTGGTGAGTTCGATGGCGGCTTCGATATAGCCGTCGACATAGTGCTCTTCGCGCCCCTGCGAACCGATGCATGCATTCCACTCGCTGGCGCCTGGCAGGTGAAAGAACGGATCTGGAGCGGATGGCGTCGTCGTCATGTCGATGTAAGGCCGGTGTGCGCGTTGGCGCGCTCTTCGATTGCCTTGCAATGGGTCATCAGCGTCTCGAAGGTTTCAGCGGTCTCCAATAGCAAGCCATCGGCGATCATGGCGTCGTAATCGCGTTCCAGCGAAGCAAGGGCTGCGCCGTCTGGCACGAGCCGGAGGCCGCCTCTTATGGCGACTTCGTAGTCGATGCGTTCGCCCTCGGCGCTATTTTCGGCGAAGAACATGGTTTTGTGGCGCGCCACGGCCCCCGCCACATCATCATCGGCAAGGGCGCCAGCGGCGATGCCAGCATCGTCAAGGCGCGCCAGATCATGCCAGTGCCGGGCGAACCGCTCACCGCGCAGGCGGCGCTGCAAGCAGAAGACATGAATGGCCGTGGCTTTTTCCCAAAAGGTGCGCTCGGCGCGCATGACGCGCGGACGCGCTGTTGGAAATTCAACGTCTTCGATCCAAGCTGCGGCGTCGCAGACAACATCGCGCAAAATGTGCGGCTCGCCGGTCGATCGCGCGCCGAACTCCAGCATCACCTGCGGCGAAACATAAGTCGAAGTGGGCGCCGTCGGATCATAGACGATGAAGATTTTATCGCGCTCAGCGCGGGCGTGCGCGGCTATTGCGTCTCGCGCCAGCGCCGCAACGATGATCGGCAGAGCGGTGTCGGCCACCCATAGCGGCAAGCGCTTACGGATTTGATCGGTCCAGCGCCGTTCTTCGGCCCGGCTTCTTGGCAGCGCATCTTCCGCCTCGCCGACAAGATCAGGCGCCAATGCACGAATATCGTATGTGAGATCGACGTCTTCGGAGAAGCGGCCGATCGCCTGATAGGCCTTCGATAGCGAGGTGGCGCCCTTGAAGACGAGATGGTCACCGAGTTCGGATTGAAAGAGCGCCGAAAGCGCCCAGACGACCCACACGTCTTTTTCAAGAAGATGTATGGGCCGCCCGGAACGGCTCGCGGCGACTTGAAGCGCCTCACGCCGCTCGTCGGCTGTGAGCGAGAGGAAAGCTTCAGCCACGCGCCCAAGCGCTCACATGCTTTGCCGCCCACGTGGGAAGTCTGCCGCTCACTGCGGAGAGGGCGCGCCGTTCGCTTTCCGGCAGCCGCCGCTTCAGTTCGCGCACGGTCTCGCCGGCATGCTTTGGGCCTGCCCACGCAAGCGCACGCAATGCCGCGCCCGCAGGTCGTTCGGCCAGCGCCAGCTGCCAGGACGGCGCATGTTGAAGTTCAACCACTTGGGCGCCGAGACGGAGTTCGCGGCTGGGGCCGGAGGTCAAATAGACTTCGCGCACCGGCACTTGGGTGGTGAGACCCAAGGCGTTGGCCGCCGCCGCCCCGCTCGACGCGATGGTCTCACCTTTGAGCGCCGCGAACCCTTCAACCACCTTGGCGGGTGCGGGTGGACGCACGCCGAAGCGGCCTTTGACGGGGCGGAGATAGACCCCCCGGGCCGCCCGGATGAGACGACCCTGCCGGACCATTCGGGAGAGGGCTTGATCCACCCCCGCCCGGCTGCCTAGATGCAACAAGGCCTTGGCGCTGATCAACGCGCCTTCTGGCATATTTTCTGTATATTTTTCAATATTTTGATGGACGGGACGCATGGGATTGATCCGATTTGTCAGAAATATAGTCATTCTTCTGACAATTTGCAACCTGGAATTCGGTTCCTTGCCGTTTGCAATCCGCGACCGCGTCTGCGAATGCGCTCGTTTTTGATGCTTGTACGCAACGGGGTCTCAGTTGCCTGTTAAGGTTGTGGCCAGAGTGTGATGCCCATGAGTCGTTCCATGGACGGATCGCCCGGCGATGCTTCGGAATCAGAGCGCAAGCTCGCCTTGGTTGAGGCGATGGCCGGGGTCGGCCATTGGCGCTACGAATTCAGCAACGGCAAAGTGACTTGGTCTCCGGAAGTGTATCGCATTCACGGCGTATCGCCGGACACATTCGATCCCAACTTTGATCGTGCCGTGGGTGCTTATCATCTTGATGACCAGCCCATTCTCGAGGAGTTTGTCCGTCGCGCCCAGACGTCGGGCGAGGGGTACGAATTTGTGCTCCGCTTGCAGCGCCTATCAGACGACGCCACGCGAATAGTCACCGCTAAGGCCGAGGTCGAAACGGACGCGCGGGGCGCGCCCGTCGCTCTGTTTGGTGTGTTCCAAGATGTGACCGAGCGCGAGCTACAGCTCCAGCGCTTGAGCGCGGCGTTGCAAGAAACAGAGCTCGCGCGCACTGAAGCGCTTAAGAGCGAAGCGCGGTTTCGCGCGTTGGCGGAGAACGGCTCGGACGTGACTATGCAGACCGATTTGTCGGGGATGCTCGTTTATGTGTCGCCGTCCGTCGTGCGAATGACTGGATACACCGCGGACGAAATGGTCGGCCGCCCAACATTGAGTTTCGTGCATCCAGACGATCGCGCACGGATAGAAGCGGCAGTGCGAGCGGCTTTTAGATCTCGCGCCGCTGGGCCAATGTCTCGACTGCAGAGCCGCATCATTCACAAAGACGGCTATATCGTGTGGCTCGAAAACGCGCCCTCGCTGCTCGTCGATCCCGACACCAACCACATTATCGGCGTCACAGATGTTGTGCGCGACGTCAGCCGGCGGAAAGCTGCCGAAGATATCGCGGCAGCAGCGTTAGAAGAGGCGCGCTTGGCCCGCGCCGAGGCCGAAGCCAGCGAAGCGCGCTATCGATTACTCACCGACCATTCACCCGACATTATCGTCCGCGCCGGTCCTGATGGCCTAATCAGGTATGTTTCGCCGGCGTGTGCGATGCTGGGCGTCACACCGGAGCAGGCGCTAGGACGATCCACCATAGATTTCGTGGCGCCTGAAGACCGCGCCTACGCCGCCCGCATCATGAGCGACCTCTTCTCCGGGGCAGAGCCCGACCGTGCAGTGCGGCGCGAGTATCGCGTCGTCCGCGGCGATGGTTCGCAAATTTGGATGGAGGGCAATCCTAGTCTTGTGCGCGACAGCGAAGGCGTGCCGGTCGAGTTCATCACATTGTTTCGTGACGTGACCGCACGGCGTGAGATGGAAGATGAATTGGAGCGCGCGCGAGACGCAGCTGAGGCCGCAGTCGCCGCAAAAGCCGAGTTTCTTGCCAATGTCAGCCATGAATTGCGCACGCCGCTAACAAGCATCATCGGTTTCGCTCGCGTTCTTCAGCAGCGTTTTGGTATCGACAGAGACGCGCTTCAATATGCGCGTACGATTGGCGATGCGGGCGCAACCCTTCTGGTGATGGTCAACGAACTCTTGGACATGGCCCAACTCGACGCGCAGGCGCCCGATCTATGCATGGCCCCGTTCGGCTTGCGCGAATGTGTGCGAGGCGTCATCGATCTTGTCGCGGAGCGCGCCGATGAGAAGGGGTTGACGCTCGATTTCCGCGTTGACAGATCGCTGTCTGACCAGCTTGTCGGCGATGCCCCGCGGATACGCCAAGTGTTACTCAATCTTGTCGCTAACGCTGTCAAATTTACTGAGGCCGGATCGATTAGCGTCGTCGTCGAAGCTGAAGGCGAGTTGGTGTTGTTTCGCGTCACCGATACTGGCGTTGGTGTCGATCCAGACAAGCGCTCGCGCCTATTTCAGCGTTTTGTGCAAGCCGATGGAGGCGCCGGACGCAAACATGGTGGTGTCGGCCTGGGTCTCGCGATCAGCAAGAAACTGGTGGATCTGATGAGTGGTGCGATCGGGGCCGAGAGCGCCGAAGGGCGGGGATCGGAGTTCTGGTTCAAGCTCCGTCTTCCTCCGGCTCGGTCTGGCGTTACTGTGCCGGGCCCCGCGTGCAGCATTCTGGTGATTGAAGATCAAAAGGCCATTCAAGACCTGCTTGTAGCGCTGCTTACGCCATTTGGGCACGAGGTTGATGTGGCGTGCGACGGTTTGAGTGGTTTGTCTGCGCTCCGGAGCACGCAATACGACATCGTCATCATGGATGCGCACATGCCAATTGTGAGCGGCGCCACTGCAACCTTCATGATCCGGCATTTAGAGGGGAGCGCTGCGCGGACGCCGATCATCGCCCTCACCGCTGACACCAGTGCTGAGACCGCTGCAGCCTTTCTCGAAGCTGGCGCCGATGTCTGCATTACCAAGCCAATCGAGGTCGAGCGCTTGCTTGACGCGATCGCACGTCTCTCGGCAGCAGCGCCGCAGCGCGCGACCTTCGTTAAGGCCAGCTCAACTTTCCGGGGCTAGGTTTTCCAAGGAGGAGCAAGTGGTGCGTGGTTTTGCGGCGTTGACGGTGCTTGTTGTCGATGACAACCGCCATATGCGCGAGCTTGCGTGTTCGCTCTTGCGTGGCATTGGTTTCCGTCAAGCGCGTGAAGCGGGGAATGTTGAAACGGCCTGGGACATCGTTCGGCAGCATCAGCCTGACATCGTGTTGGTGGATTTCGACATGCCCAGCCTCGCCGGACCCGTGTTGATCGAGCGCATCCGGCGCGCCCCGGATTCACCTGCGCACGATATGGCAGTTATCTTGATGACCGCATTCTCTGACCGAGCGCGAGTAGTGGCGAGCCGCGACGCGGGCGCATCTGAGATTCTCGCCAAGCCAATCTCCATCCAATCGCTATTGGACCGCCTGGTTGCGGTGATTGATCGGCCGCGCTCGCTCGTGCGCGCCCAGACCTATGTCGGACCAGACCGGCGCCGGCGCGCCGATCCGCGGTTCGAAGGGCCGTATCGCCGCTGCGGTGACAAAGATTTTCTAGACCTCGACGATTTATCTGTGAGACGAGCATGAGCCAGCCGTCTAAACTCCAGGCGAAGATCGGCGGTCCCGCCGCGCAACTGGACAAGGCGGCGATATTGCTGGCGGCGCGACGCAATCTGGACGCTGTTACACCTAAGATCGAAGCAGCGCTTCATGAACAGCGGCATTTTTTGCAAGCGGCGTTGATCCTGCCTGACCTATCGTTGCAAGAGCTCTTCAGCGCCGCTCACCAGGTTAGAGGCATGGCGGGCTCCATAGGCCGTCCGACTTTGGGTGCGCTTGCTGACGTTCTGGCGACCTACATCACCGAATGCGCCGACGCCGGCCTAGTATGCGCTGAAGTTCCGCTGCGCGCACTGGCGAGCGCGCTCGATCGGTCATTCGACCAAGCTGAAGGTGACGCGCTCTTGATCGAGACTTTGGGGGCGGCAAGGCGGCTCGCTCTGCTATTTGGCCCCGCGAGACGATCAGCTCACGCCGAATCGGCGAGATCCTAGCACTCGCGTTTAAGCGGGGTCGCGCCTTCATCAGCCTGGTGTCGGGCGACGGCGCGCCGCTAACCCGTCCAGTTGATGAATGTCGTGCTTGGATAGCGCCGGTCACTCGACCAAAATCAATCGGCGAGTGTATGCGCCGGTGCAAAACTACATCACGGAAGCGGCGTCGCAGTGTCGTCCGCGGGCGGCAAATAGACGTCGGATCAAGCCCTTGCTTGGGGCGTTGCGTGCAGAGTTAAATGCAGCGAGCGTCGACGACAATTAAGCTGGCGTATGGAGTGCGTGCATCGGCCGCTCACGCGATATGGCGGCGGAAACTCCGAACGACATTCATTAGCGGCCAGCAATGAGCGGCGAGAAACGTGAAGCCGCGCTGGAGCGGGCGAATGGCTAATTTGGATGGCGCCTGCCGGTTCGCTGCGCCGCAGCGAACCATGAAAACTGGCCCTTTGTTGACGCACGACACTCGCCTCAGATGTGTCAACCATCGCTAAGCGCGCAGAGCGGGCTTTGGCGCCTTTTCTTCTGATCGCTCGGGTTATGCCGCTGGCGCGGACAACGGGCCCTCTAGCACGGCGCGCATTTTGAGTGCGAGATCGTCAAGTGTGTACGGCTTGGGGAGAAAGTTGACGCCTTGGGCAAGTGACTGATTGTGAATCACTGATTCACGCGCGTACCCGGTGGTGAATAGAACTTTGAGCTCTGGTCTGCGCCGCGTTGCTTCGTCGGCGAGCTGACGTCCGCTCATGCCCGGCATGATCATGTCGGTGAACAGACAACTGATTTCAGGATGCTGGTCGAGCTTGAACAATGCATTGGCGCCGTCGTTAGCGTGAACGATCGTATAGCCGAGCTCGCGTAGTCCGGCCACCGTCACTTCCCGCAAGCTCCGTTCGTCTTCTACCACAAGGACGATCTCACCAACGTTGCCGCGCGGAATAAGCGTATGAGGTTCAGGTGCGCCTGCCACTTTGATCTCGCCCGTATAGCGCGGCAGATAAATTTTGATCGTCGTTCCTTTGCCGGGTTCGGAGTAGATTTGGACGTTGCCGCCGGATTGTTTGACGAATCCGAACACCTGACTGAGGCCCAAGCCTGTGCCTTCGCCGAGCGGCTTTGTTGTGTAGAATGGCTCGAACGCGCGCCCGATCACTTCTGGCGGCATGCCTTCGCCATTGTCGGTGACCGCGATCATCACATACTGGCCGGCGGCGACATCGATATTTGCTCGCGCGTAAGCCTCGTCGAGAGAGACGTTAGCCGTTTCAAGGGTAAGTTTTCCGCCCTCGGGCATGGCGTCGCGCGCGTTGACGCAAAGATTAAGAATGACGTTTTCAAGTTGACTCGGGTCCGCATTGGTTCGCCAAAGTCCGCCTCCGAGAACGGTTTCTATAATTATGTTTTCGCCGAGCGTCCGGCGCAGAAGCTCAGTCATGCCGGAGATGAACTGGCTGGGGTCAAGCACTTCCGGCAGGAGCTGTTGCTGGCGGGAGAACGCCAGCAAGCGCGCAGTCAGCGCCGCCGAACGCTGGGCTGCGTCCATGGCCGCATCGAGCAAGCTGGCGATGTCGGTTTCACCTCTCGCCAATCGTTTACGGCACAACGAGATCGCCGACATAACGACGGCGTTCATGTTGTTGAAGTCGTGCGCGATGCCGCCAGTCAGTTGGCCGACAGCTTCCATCTTCTGCAATTGCCGCACTTGTCCTTCGGCCGCGTCACGAGCAACCCCTGCGACAGCAGTGGCGTCATTCGCTCTTCCTAAAGACAAGCGCGCCCCCCTTGTGTCAAAGGCGTGGGTCTCGCGATCTGCAAGCCCGGCCTGACGGTCGCGCCGCCAAAGCAACAGCGCCCATGCCGCCAACGCAATCGGAATAACGGCGATCAATGACAACCAAACGAGCGTGTTCGCCGAAAGCTCGGTGCGCTGGCGCAGCAGATGGTCTTCGCGGCGCTGCATCGTGCGAACACTGTCGCGAATAGCGGTCAGCGGGCTAACGGAGGAGATAGGCCCGCCAGCGCTGGCGCCCAGCACGTTGTTAGAGTTGGCGCCGAAATGACCGCTGATCAAGTCGCGCAGCTCTCTGAGCGAGGACTGCTGCTCCACATCGTTCTCGGTCAGCGCCGAGAGCGAGGCAAGTTCCCGATCAATGTCGGCGAACTGATCTGCTGCGCGCTCGGTGTAGATTTGATCGTGGGTCAGCAGGTAACCGCGATACCCCAATTCTGCGTCCTGAACGGCAGAGAACGTGCGCGCCAGTCCACCCCTGACTTCCTCTGTGTGGCGTATCCAATCCAACTGGCTGCGGTAGATCATGGCCAGCGAGATTGCCCCGACGAGTGAGACAATTGCGAACGCGCCCCAAACCGCCGGCAAGACCGACGCAAGGCCCCGCGAAGGGGCCAAGCCGAATGCGTTGGCGAAACCAGCGCGGAGACGAGAGCTAACGGACACCCTTGGCGATGGTGGGGTCGAAGACATCTTGGGATTACCTTCTGTGCCGCACCCTGCGCTCCGAGGACCCCAGCGTCCAGCTGCCTCAAAAGGTGCGTTTGAGCGGGAGGGATGCGTTGACGGCGACGGAACGCTTCGCTTCGGCGACATCACGCTTTAGCGCGGCAAACGTGATCTACGGCACGATTGGAGCGGTCCAGCCGGTCGTACGGTGTTTCGCGCCATCGCAATCCCGTGGTAGGCCGCTCCAGATTTTTTACGGGGCCCAAGATGATTGCCGAACTGCTTGCATTGGTTTCGGCGGCCTTGTTTGCGGGGGCCGCATTTTACATCAATGTCGCCGAGCAACCCGCGCGATTGTTGCTGGATGACCGAAGCCTCCTGACTCAGTGGAAGCCCAGCTACAAGCGCGGCTTTGCGATGCAGGCATCGCTGGCAGTGGTATCTTCGCTCTTGGGTTTCTGGGCGGCGTGGCAAGCGCAAGATTGGCGCTGGGCGCTGGGGGCAGTGCTCATCTTGTCAAACTGGCCCTATACGCTGCTCGGCATCATGCCGACAAACCATCGGCTCGAAGCCATTCCCAGCGAGCAAGCGGATGCGAGTTCGCGGACCCTTATCGTCAAATGGGGTGGCCTCCACGCGGTTCGTACCGCGCTCGGCTGCGCCGCTGTCGCCGCGTATCTGTGGGCCGCGCTCTAGCAAGCGCTCGGTAGCCCTGCGTTTCTTAGGTAAGATGCTTCAAGTTCGGTGTGCGCTGCGAAGCAGCCGCTGCAAGCTCACGCTGTCAAACGGGTCTTCGGTGGTATCGATGATGAGCAGACCGCGCCCGCGCACCCGTAGCAACGCGGCGGTGTTCCCGACGATGGGCGCATCGTCATTGTCCGACAAGTCCTGCCGCGCTCCAGTGAGTTCGACATCGGCCCAGAGAACTGCGGTGTGCGTGCGCCCGAACGTCGAAAGAGTTTCCAAAACGAGTTCGTCCTGCGTCGCTTGGAGGGCGGTGACGTAGCAGCGAAGATACCATTCCATCCCGAGCGCGGAGAGCGCGAAAATTGGCGCCAGGACGGCGCCGATGACCCAAGAGTTTGGTTCGGGGCCGTTCCAGTAGCCGAAAAGCGCCAGCGCGACGAAGCCCAGCGTCGCCGCCCACAACAGCACGTGCAGGAAGCGGACGCGCAAGGCTCGGGTGTTGCGATAAAGCTCTGTCACTAGCTCATGCAGTGTCACAGCGTTCGACGCTTCGCAACGGAGCGGCGGCGTGCAAGCGCAAGCACCGCGAATGACCGGCGAGCGCGCGCCGCATTGCAGCGCACGTGATCAATGTTGCGTCTTGAGCGCGTCAGCCATTCGGTGAAAATCTTAAGCACGCGCATGGCCTAGCAATGGCCAGCCAAGCCGTCGTGCTTGGCGCCTTTAGGCCATTCTTTGCAGAGCCACGTTGACGATGTCGGGCTTCCAGCGATGAAGAAACGTCATGTAGCCGAGCGCGCCGAGCACAGTGAGCATCCCGATCCAGAGTAGCGTGCGCACCAGGCCATCGACCCCGTCCTGGGTATTCTGCAGCACCGCGCGTCCGGCGGGGGTCAAATCGCCTTGAGCGGCGAGCGCCTCGAGTTGGAGGACAAGTCCCGCATGGGTATTTTGAGCGCCCAACATAACAACCATGAGCAGCGCCAGAATGAGTGACACAAAAGCGAATGCGCCCAGTCGCGCCATGAACATCGCCTCGCCAACAAAATAGTTGAGTGCAACGATGTACGCAGAGACGACTGAGAAAATGAGCGACACGCCGAGCAAAAGCAGGCCCATGTATTCGACAGATTGCTCGATAACTTCCGCCTCAGTCACAGAACCCTCCTTATTGACTAGCGCTGATAGGCGGCGACTCCACTTTCGCTGCTGGCGCCGTCTGAAGCCGATCGCGCGCGGCTGCATGTGTCGTGCCGCCGTCTACCTCGTCGCCGATATAGTCCGCGATGAGATCGACCACTTCCGGTTGGTCGAAATAGGTCGTGTGAATTAGGCTGCTCCAGGTCATTGCGTCATTGGCAAGATTGGCCAACGGACTGTTGGAATCCGAGCCGACCGTAAAGAGCGCCCAGCGATAGGTTTCAATCAATTGCCCTGCCGCAGTCTGCGCGCCTGCTTGCATGCGTTCCGCCACTGCGCCTTCGATGCACAATTCCTGCGTCGCATGGGTGTGCGAGGTGGTGCGGACCTGCCCGATCGCTTGATCGCCGTCGCGGCCAAAGGCGACGCCGCGCAGTACGCCGGCGATCCAGCGGTTTAGACGCTGCCGCGCCAACATCTCGGCCACTAAGCCTGCGATAAGCCGAAATAAAAGATAAGCAATGGCGAAAATCACCGGCGCAAAAAAGAGTAGTGCGACCGTCGTCATCCAGAGCCATTCGGAATTTGCCCAAGGCGCAGCAATCAGATTGAACGCGCGCGCAAAAACGATCGCGGCGGGCGCGATGCATGTCAGGATCACCGCGATGACGCCAAAGCTGATCGCACCCGCGCGCGAACCGCGCATCATCGAGCCGCTCGGGAAGGGCTCGAGCGGCAAGCCTTCTATCTTTTGCAGAAACGAGATCGCCTCGTCATTGCCGTGCCAGACGGAAAAGACACGCGCGCGCGTATCATCCAAGCCGCGCGGGCGCATGATGCGCCGCAGGCCTCGCGTCGCAAGCCGCAGCATCAGCCAAAGTGGTATGCCCACGCCCAATACGCAGAGCCACACCGCAAACCAGCTGCCTTCGGTCGGCGGCCCGAACACCTCGTTCATCGTGAAGAGTTCGTCCCGGCCGCTGACCCACAGCAAGAGCAGAAGGCTAGATATCAAATAGAGCGGAATGCTGATCACGGTGATAGCGAGAAAGAGTAGGCCGCCCAGCGACTGGAGCGCGCTTGTACTGCTGTTCAAGAACGGCGTGCCGATGGTGGTCAGGCTGGCGATGGCTTCTTTCGCGCGTTGCTTGCGGCGTCCCCAACGCAGCAGCAGTGCGGCATCGTTGGCGACATTGCCGCCATGCGAGTGACCGACCACATGAACGCCGGCATAGCGCGGCGCCATACGCTTAATCGTGGCTGCTAGTTTCTCAGCGCCTTTCTCGCGCTCCGACGCGCTATTGGCGCCCGACCAGAGAAACGGCACGATTTCTGATTTTATGCCGCGCGCAGCCAAGCGGCTCGTCAGCGCCTCTGAAAAGCGCGAGCCTTGTTGAAACCATTTTTCGCCGTGCAGCTCAGTTGCGGTGTCGTTGGTGCCATGCACCGTGATGACCGCGATCGGCTTGGTCGTAGCATCGCTCATGTGTCTTCCCCCTGGCGCTCACAATAGGCGAGGCGGCGCGGTGAAGCCAACCGTCAAGCGGACGTTGTGCGAAGAGACGCTCGCGAGCGCAGAGACTCCGCTGTCGGTGGGGAGCATGCCGCACCGCAACATGCAGCGCGAAAGGTTGATCTGGCGAACCCTGCCGAAGAGCGGGCAAACGGCCAATGCCAGTTTTGGCTGGGCTGCGTTGCGCGTCAGCGCTATCGGTAGGTGAGCACAGGTGGGAGATGATGGGCGAGATCACGACGCGAATGGCGCTCGGCGCAGTGGGGCTCAGTCTGGCGATCCTGTGCTCAGGTTGCGCTTGGTGGGATAGACCGGCCTTTGCAAACCCAGTCAGCCTTTCTGCATCTAATACTGCGATAGCGCCCGCCGCCGCCATTGAGATCGGCCCGCCGCGAATTCCCTCTGAGCGTCCAAGGCCACTGCCGACCATATCGAATGAGCCAGAGGATTTTATTTGTCTCGATGGCTCGCGCCTTCGGGTTAGCTATTCGGGGAGGCGCGATGTCGTTGCAGTAAGTCTAAACGGCGCGCCTCCATTTGCCATGGGCCGCGATGATGAGGCGGGGCTAACGGCGTACCGAGCCACAAACCTCGTGCTACGTCGCTCAGGGGTCCGCGTGGTTTTGGCCAGCGACTTGGCATCGGTGACAGTTCAAGGCGGCGATACTCTGGGTTCGATCGCGTTACGCGCCTATGGCGACCGAATGCGCGCTATGGACATTGCGCGCTTAAACGGCATCGAGAACCCCGATTTGATTTTCCCTGGTCAAATCTTGACACTGTCGCAGGTCGAGCGTCGCTGCAGGCGGACGCAATACCAAGAAGCGTCTTACGTGGTTGATGCCGGTACTGGTTTTGAACAGGCGCGCCCGCTAGACCGCAGATTGTTCAGTCCGCCGAGTGAACGCCAACCGGACCAGCGCAGAGTGCATGCAACAGCAAGTGATCCTCCGCTTCGCTGAGCATTCGCTTCTGCGCCGTTCGGATTAACCGCAAATATCGGCGATCGTCTGCTGAATTGGAGAGTAGCTTGCGAAAGACTGAAGTGGAGCGGGTGCCCATTCAAAAGCTCCGGCGCCACACATTCCGCTAGGCTCCAACAACGTGGTGAGCGATCAGGTCACATTGCATGCGTTCTCTGCCGAAGAACAAAAGCAGGCATGAATCGCCGTGTGATTTATTGCCATGGTTTGCCGGGTTCGCCTGAAGAACTCTCTGCGTTTGAGATACCGCTGCAGCACGTACATGGGCTCGAACGGCTCGGGCGTTGCAAAGGAAGCTATGAAGAGAGCGTCTTGGCGGCTTTTGACAGGTTGGGCGTCGTTGCGCCGGTCACGATTGCAGGTTTTTCGCTCGGCGCCATGTCAGCAGTACACATCGCGGCAAAGCGAGCCGATCTGGTCGGCAAGCTCCTCTTGATCTCGCCTGCGGCGCCGCTGCAGCTTGGCGATTTTCTCCCTGCCATGGCCGGACGACCGGTGTTCGAGGCGGCGCAAGCGGGAGACTGGGCGCTGCGCGTCTTCTCCGCCTCGCAAGCGGCCTTGGTGGCGCTTGCCCCTAAGCTTGCGGTCAAAGCAATGTTTCGTCGAAGTCCGGATGCCGAGATGCGCTTGCTGGCTTCACCGCGCTTCGTTGACCAAGTGACGGCTGGATTGCGCACGTGTCTTGGGGCGCGCCAAGCCGCGTATCGTCAGGAGCTGCGGGCTTACGTTCGCCCTTGGGCTCAGGTGATCCGCGAAGTTCGGTGCGACACCGAGATCTGGAGCGGTGCTGATGACGACTGGACGCCACCCGGGATGGGCGCGGCATACAAGGCTCAATTGGGGGATCTCGCGTCTTTGAACGTTTGTCCTGGGCTTGGACACTACTCGACCCTGCGCGCAGCGTTGTCCCGCTTGCACTGACCATTATCGGCGATGAACGTGAGATCGCCCGAGAGGGCGGGAATGGCAGGCCCGATCTAAACCCGCCATTCCGTGGGCCTCAAAGATCAACCTGCTCGGAGATCGCCGGGGCGTCGTCGACCTCGACGCCCAAATATCGAACCGTGCTTTCGAGCTTGGAGTGGCCGAGCAGCAGCTACACGGCGCTTAGATTGCCGGTCTTGCGATAGATCAGCGCCGCCTTGGTGCGGCGCAGCGAGTGGGCGCCATAAATCACAAAATTAAAACCAATCAAATAAACCCAACCCAACACAAGCCGCGCGTACTGCCGCGTCGAAAGGTGAGGGGATCCCGCGAGGCGGCTGGGAAACAAGTAATCTCCGCAGGGGATATAGTAGCGAGCTATCAGCGCCGAGACGGCGGTTCGCATTTGCTTGGTGATCTCGAATTGCACCGGTCGCCCGGTCTTCTTCTGAACGATGATCTCGCGGGTTTTCACCTCGCCGCTGGCCATGACATCCTCCACCTTGAGTGCAGTCAGATCGCAACCGCGAAGTTTGCTATCGATCGCGAGATTGAAGAGCGCCAAATCGCGGACGCGCTTCTTGAGTTCCAATCTGGCGGAAATGAACAAGACCTCCTTCATTTTCAGCACGGGTTTTTGACCGGTCAGCTTGCCGCCAGTAATGCGGCAAGGGCGCCCGGTTCTGCGAACGGGCGTTTCGGATATCAGTTCTATCGTCATCGCTGTCAGCCTTCTGCTCACCCGCGCGCGCCATGCTGGGCGGGGCCACGGTGCTGCACCCGTGTCTGGTCGGCAGGAATGGAGCAAGGCAACCCCAAGCCCTAAAGTGCGTGCCGCTTCGGGCAAGTCCATGTCGCACAACAATTGGCGCGGAACAGGCCCGCTTGGCCGACTAGTTCGCTGGCGCTCGATGCGGCTCCTGCGCCGGTTGCATGAAGATGTCGACGTAACCCGGATTGTCTCTGAACTGGCCGGGGATGTCGTTGATGGAGAATTGCAACGGGCCGTTGGCGGGCGCTTGAATCTCGCCGCCGGCGCCGATCAGAAAAGTAGTCTCGCCGGCACGGCCAATGAGCGCGCCATGCGAGGCGCGTCGATAGATAGCGCGGGGTTCGGATACGTCGCCGCCGCCAGGCTCGAGTACAGGCTCGCCGCTATGGCTCCAATTGCCCCGCACTGAGAAGACGAGGCGTTGGCCGCGCTGCACTTGGATGCCAGTGTCGCACCATTCGACATTGGCCATCACACGGATGACGTTCTGTTGACGCTGACAGGGCGCGATGGTTGGCGCCGCTGCCTCCGGCGTGCGGACGACTTCAGCGACAGTGCTCTCGTCGCGCGCGCCAGGATCAGCTTCAACTGCCGGATCGAGTGGCCCTTCGACTTCGATTGCGGCTTCAACCGGCGCCTCAGGGGCGTCGGCTTCGAGGCGCGCCGCCAGTTGCTGAACGTGAAACGCCGCAAGTCCGGTGACGGCGACGGCGCCGAAGGAGGCGATCAACTGGAAGCTCAGCAGCGTCCAGGCGCTTTGCACGAAGCGCTTTGCGTGTGATTTGCTCATGTCTGCCTCGAAGCCATGGCGGTGCTGATGATGCGCGAGAGCGTCACGAGAAGCGAGACGCAGGAAGCACCGAAGCTCGCCCAGGCGAAGTGGCCGTAGAGTTCGGCGTCGATTATGCCGCCTTGGCCGACCTGCAGCGTGAGCACGGCCATCAACCCAATCATCGCTAGGGCCAACCAGCCGAACATTGCCGTGCCGCCAAAATCCTGGAGCGCCGGGGCGCGGAAGGTTTGCGGATCGGGCTCGGACCGGCGTCCACCCGTGCGCGCGCGCGTTTCTGTTTCCAGCTGCGGCCAGGGCGCGTCGCCGGCTTTGCGCCAGTGCGAGAAATCAAGCATTTCGACAATCGTGAACGGCAATGGCGGCTTGGCGCCGTCGAGGCGGATTTGCACGAGCTTGCCGTTGTCGAGCGCTTCGGTGGCTTCAGCGCGCACCCACAGCGAATTGCGCGCCGCCTCCGACCAAGCCACCACGACGCATTTTGAAGCATCAAGTTCGCGTTCGATTTCCAGCGTGAAATCGTGCCCCGCCCTCAAGTGGTCGTCCCACCACAGACTGAAGCCGGCGTTCTTCAAGCCATCGGCAATTTTGCTGACGACCCCCCGGTTCGAATGCGCATATGAGACAAAGATGTCAACCATCGCGTCCCCCTTAGAGGCACGCTAGGCCAGGCGCGCATCCGTGACCAGCGTGTAGTGTTCGCGACAATTCTAACGCCCCGGGCGCCTTACCGGTGTGGCGCGGTCGACCTCTATGCAAGCGGTGAGCGACCCGCAACAGGCCGATTCATCCGCTCACCCATCGCCAACGGCGCTATCGGCCTTGTGGATCGTAGGCAGAGGTCTAGTGGTGACCAACGCGGGCGGTCGCGCGTGGTCTTAAGCAGGTGGTGTTGAACATGCATCCGATGATGGTTGTGGGCGTTGTGCTGCACGTCACGCTGTTCGCTGTCTTGGCGTTCTTCGTGTTGTTCGCCGCGCAGAAGGCGCAGGGCATGGTCAAATTGCTGGGCAATATCGTCGGTGCGTGGCTCTTGCTTCTGGCCATCCTGGTCGTGCTTGCCTGCGCTACCGCACCAATGTTTGGGGGGCGGCCATTTGGAATGCCCATGGGCGGGCACATGGACGTTCGCGTGATGCATGAAGTCCGTGATGTCGAGGATGTGCCGCCGGCCACCAACGAGCCGGCGCAACCCAATGCCAGCGACTCTGCGCCAAACCCGTAATCGCGAAACTCAATCTGCCGACAACGTTATGAATGACGCGCCCTTCGGCGACATCACGCCGCTGTAGCGGGTGGAGCGCCGCCCGCCCTGACCGCAGGGCGCCGACCGCTTGAGAAGACTGTCGTAGGTCGCAGAGCTGGCCTTGGGGGAGAAGTGCGTGGAACTTAGGACTGATCGCCTGATCCTCCGCCGGGCGAGACAGAGCGATCTTGCCGATGTGAATGCGTTCATGGGGCACGCGGCGGCTATGCGATACTGGTCGACGCCGCCACACAAGAATATCGAACAAACGAGATCGTGGCTTCAAGCCATGATCGACGCGGCCGAAGAGGTCAGCGAGAATTTCTTGATTGAGTTTGAAGGACGGGTGATCGGCGAAGTCGGCGCTTTTCCGCTCCCGCACTTCGGCTTCATATTGCATCCGAACTATTGGCGGCGTGGTTTCGGCTTTGAAGCTGCATCCGCGGCGGCCCGGCACATTTTCGAAACGCGCGCGGTCGAGTCGCTTGTCGCGGATGTTGATCCACGCAACGCCGATTCTATCTCGCTGCTTGAAAAGCTCGGATTTAGAAGAACAGGCCACACACAAGGCTCGCTCAGCGTTGCTGGAGAATGGGTCGACAGCGCGTACTATTGCCTGAACCGGCCCGCGGCTAGGGCACAAGAATGATTGTTAGGTCGAACGCCGATTGGCGGTCTTCGGCGATCTCGCGCCGAAGCGCCCGAAGCATTACCTGCGACACGATTGGATCGAGTAAGCCGATCGTAAGGATGTGGCGCTCAGAGCCGAGTTGGCCCATTCCAGCCGCTCGGTGCCTATCTTCGAATGTTTTCTGACAGCCGAACTCTAACTGCTTCGGGAGGTAGCAGATCTTGCGAAACGCTTCGCAGTAATCCTCGCGAGGTGGCCGTGCGGACCGTTGACCGAGCCAACGGTTGTGAATTGGAACGCTTGTGCTTTCACGCCTTCATGGCCACCAGGACCGCGCCACCCGCGATCAAGCCAACGCCCAGCCAATTTTTGAGGCTTAAGGTCTCGCCCAAGATTAAGACGCCCAGCACGGCAACGAATACGACGCTGAGCTTGTCTATGGGCGCCACTTGCGCGGCGGGGCCGAGCTTGAGGGCGCGGAAGTAGCAAAGCCAGGAAGCGCCGGTAGCGAGGCCGGAAAGGGTAAGGAAGGTCAGCGTCTTTGCCGGCACCTCCGTCAACGGCTCAAACACTTCGCGCACTGAGACGAGCGCGACCATAAAGATGAGAATGACGCCGACGCGGATCAAAGTGGCGAAGTCAGGATCCATCCGCTCGATGCCGACCTTGCCGAAGATGGCGGTCAGCGCGGCGAAGGCTGCGGAGAGCAACGCCCATGCCTGCCACGAGTCAAATAGAGACCTCATTCTTCGTCCTCGCTCTTTGGTGCGCGCCCAAAGGCGAGACTAGCTCCAAAGAGCCGACGGCTTCACGCGCTCGCTGCTAAGCAGCTTGCGCGGATTTACCGGGATGTTCGCCCGCGCGTTGTGGCAGCAGAAGGATGAGCGCCAGGATCGCAGCCGCAAGGACAAGCGATGCGATGGGGCGGCTCATTGCCAGGCCGCCGTGGTCCAGCGGTTTGTCCAAGAAGTCGCCGACGGTTGCGCCCAGTGGCCGGGTGAGGATGAAAGCGAGCCAGAACAAGATCACGCGAGACACGCGGGTCCAAAAATAGAGCCCGGCGATGATCGCGAGCGCAGCCGCAAACACCAACGCGCTTCCAACATAGCCCAATCCGAGTGAGCCCGTTGTCGCCGCTGGATCGGCGGGGCCCGCGGCCATCCAATCGCCGAGCGCGGTGCCGAGCGTTTGCGAGAAGGTGATTGTGATCCAATAGAACAGCTCGACCTTAGGCGTGTTCACCGTATCGACATTGATACTGTGCTCGGAGGCGTACCAAACCCAGAGCGACAGCAGCACCAAAGCGAGCAGGATGGTCGAGCCGCCGATATAGCCAATGCCGAGGGAGCGTGTGCAATAGTCGGCGAGCGTCGTGCCTGCCGTCGTCGATGCGATTATCGTCGCCCAGTACAAGAACGGGTGAAACCGCTTCGCCGCTGTCTGCGCCGCCACCAACGCGACGAGGATGCCGAAGAAGATTGCGGTGCCGATGAGATAGCCGTTAGGGTGCGCGCTATCGGTGGTCTCGCCGAGCCAGCTCATGGTGACGGTGTCGCCGCCGGTTTCGCCGAGCGTCGTGGCGAGGATCTTGATTATCCAGAAGCCGAGGGTAACCGCTGGGACTTTGCTCAAAATGGCTTGCGTGTTCAGGTCGGTTTGCGTGCTCACGTGTGCGTCTCGCATCATGGTCTAGAAGGTAAAGAGGATCGAGCCGTACCAAGAGGTGCGCCCGGTTTCGTCGCGGTTTTGTAAGCCCGTGCCGGCATAGCCGAGGAGATGAACATGCTCGTTGATGTCGTAGGTGGCGCCAAAGCCGAGCGTCGTGGATGCAAACCCATCCTTGGTGTCGGCGGTTTGATGGAAGAGCTCGCCCCCGAGCTGCAGGTTCGGCAAAACGCGCTGCGTTATGGCCCATCCGGCGACGCAGTAATCTTGTGAGTCACCGCCGCGATTGATCGCGCAACCGCCGCCGCCAAACGTGGACCAGTTTTCGCCGTGACGTCCGATCCAGATTGGGAGAAGGAAAGAGGCATGCTGATCGCCGAGGTCGGAGCCGCTTGGCAAAAATAGACGCGGGAAGACGGCGACGTCCCAGCCTGCAGTCTCTTGGTGCAGGAAACGAATCTTCGCCGCGAGTTCGACGTTGCCTAAACCTAATTGCTGGCTTGCGCCGTTCGGATTTTCGTAGCTGATCGGGAACGCAGCTGTCAGTTGGAGATCGTCGCCGCCGCCATAGTTGAAATCCAGACCGTATTCGCCCTCGTTGCCATCGGCGGTCGTATTGCCCGTGGCGAACAGAAGGAGTTCATATTGACCGCGTGGCGTGGTGTCGGGATCGTCGGTCAAGAATGGTGGGCCGGCGAGGGCCGGTGTTGCCCAAATCGCGGCGCAAGTTGCGGCGGCCGCTGCCAATTGTAACGAGGTCTTGCTCATACTTAGATCGCCGTGTGCCGCCCGGCGCGTCTTTCCGCCGGTGCACTAGTGCTCTCGCTGACAACCGAGAGCACTTGCACACAGCTCCAAGAGTCCGCGCGCGGGCAAACAACATCGAAGGTGATGCTGATCGGCGCGGCGCTATCTGTGGTGCAAGTGAGCCGATGTGGTTGCCCGGTTCGAGCGATTGGGTGGTGCGCGAGCAATAGACGCTGGGAGCGCCAATCAGCGTTCGGCGCCTCGCTCCTAGCTTCTCGATAAGCCGCAATGCAGAAGCTTGGGCCATTCTCAGCCAAGGCGGCGTCGATCGTGGCAGGCGGCGCAGGCGTCGCGATTGCAACCGCGAGAGCCGCGAGCGCGGTGCAGGCGTAGATGATGTCTTGGCTTGTCATTGCCGCAGAACGCTAGGATGCGTCGCGAGAGCCAGGAAGCGGCGGCGCTACAACAATACATTGACGATTACCAATGTCGTCAGCTTTGCGAGCGTGCTCTATATAGGTGGGATCGAAGGGCTGAGCCGGTTAGCGATGCGTATCTTGCTCGTGGAAGACGATGATGAGACGGCGGCGTATGTCATCAAAGGCTTGCGCGAAGCCGGGCAAGTTGTTGAGCGCGCGCGCGATGGCAAGGAAGGACTCTTTCGCGCGGCGGGGGAGGACTTCAATCTGCTCATACTCGATCGCATGCTGCCTGGGCTCGATGGATTGTCGTTGCTGAAGGCGGTGCGAGCAGCCGGCGTTTCATCGCCCGTGCTTATGTTGACCGCCATGGGTGCAATTGAAGATCGCGTGGCCGGGCTTGAAGGCGGCGCGGACGATTACCTCGTGAAACCGTTCTCGTTTGCTGAACTCAATGCGCGCGTGAACGCGCTCGGCCGGCGTCAGCCGCTCAGGGAAGAAGAGACCGCACTCGTCATCGCTGACCTTTCGCTTGACCGCCTGCGCCGCGTCGTTAAGCGCGGCGACCACAGTGTCGAGCTGCAGCCGCGTGAGTTCAGATTGCTTGAAGAGTTGATGCTGAACGCTGGGCGGATCGTAACCCGCACCATGCTGCTGGAGCGCGTGTGGGATTTTCACTTTGACCCAGGCACAAACATTGTGGAGACCCACATCAGCCGCATCAGAGCTAAGATTGATCGGGGTGGCGATCCTGCTCTCATTCATACAGTGCGCGGCGCGGGCTATGTGATCCGTGCGCCCTGATCGGGTTTTTGCATCGACGAGCGGCAGGCTCGCGGCGACCTACGCGGCGCTAATGCTGGCCGCGTTCGTGTTGGCCGGCGCCGCGGCATGGTTCGCAACACGATCGGCGGCCGAACTGCAAATCCGTGAGCGCGTGCAATCGGAAATGTCGGCATTGCAACAGGAGATGCAACTCGAAGGGCTGCCTGCGGCTGAGGCGGCGATCCGCGCTCGCATGGAGACACCTGGTGCGCTGGAGTACGTGCTCTGGGACGAGAACGGGAGCGTTGTTGTCGGCAACCTTTATATCGATCGCCCCTCACCAGGCTGGAGCTTTGTCGATCTGCCGGATTCGGCAACGATGGAAGAAGACGAAGAAGATTTGCTCGTCTTCGCTCAGGCAACGCCAAACGGTGGTTTGATGGCGATCGCTGACGATCTGCTCCACGCCGAACGCGTGCGGACCGCGATGCTGTCGGCGATCTTCTGGGTTGGCGCGATGGCCCTCCTGCTAGCGCTCGGCGCTGGCTTTTTAGCCGCGCGCGGCGCGCTAGTTCGGATGGATGCGCTCTCCAATGCATTGGCGCGCGTTGGCGCTGGGGACACCTCTGCGCGAGTTCCGGAAGGCGCGGGGCGCGATGACATCGACGCCGTCGGCCGCTCAGTGAACCAGATGCTCGCGCGCATCGATCTTCTGGTGACAAACATACGGCGCGTCTCGACCGATATCGCGCACGACCTGCGCACGCCGCTTACCCATGTTCGCCAAAATCTCGAGACCGGCGCCGCAAGCCAAGATATCGCTGCGACGCATGATTCGATCGCCAAGGCGCAGGCGGGCATCGACGATGTTCTGCGCATATTCGCAGCGATGCTTCGCTTGGCGGAGATCGACGCTGGCGCGGCGCGCAGCAGGTTCGCCCGTGTCGATCTCGCGGCCCTAGTCGAGCGCGTGGCGGACGCCTACCGGCCAGACGTCGAGGCATCGAGCCAGTCATTGCAAATCGAACTGAGCCCGGTTGCCGCCATCGACGGTGATGCGGATCTGATTGCGCAAGCGTTGGCTAACCTCATCGAGAACGCGCATCGCTATGCGGGCGCGGGCGCCAGAGTGATCGTTCGACTGACCGATACGGCCGATGCGGTGCGCATCGTGGTCGAGGATAACGGCGCCGGCATGTCGGCTGAGGATCGCGCGCGCGCCGTGGAAGCGTTTGTGCGTCTGGACCCAAGCCGCTCGGCGCCAGGCGCGGGGCTTGGACTTAGCATTGTCGCCGCGATCGCGCGTTTGCATCGTGCCGAGCTTGTGTTTGAGGATGCGGCGCCGGGGTTGCGGGCAGCGCTGGCGTGGCCGAAGCGCGACGGAGCCGTGCCTTAGCTCGCCGGTTGCCGAAGCCGGTAGATCGTCAGATGCATGTCATCGCCGGTATTGTGGTTGAACCCGTCGAGAGACGTGATGGGCGCCAGTGCTGCACCAGGCGGAGTAACCGCGCTTAAGAAGGCTGCGTCGCCCGCATCGGCAAGGATGAGCGAGCACGTTGGATCGGCGGATACGTTCTGCGCGGCTTCTTCCAAAGTGTCGGGATAGAAAACATCACCGCGCTCATACAAGAAGACTAGGCTGGGCTCGCGATACGAGAAGCTCACGACGCGCGTGTGCTCGCAAAGTTGAGCAGCGTTCAGCGCTGATATCAAACGCGGCGAGGTGAACACCGTGTCGAGGCGGGGAATGACGAGCTGAAAATTGTTGAAGGCCACGATTGCCGCCGTCGCGGCCACCACCGCGAGAGCGGTGCGCAGGCGGCCCGTGGCGATGAGCCAGAGCACTGCGAACATGCAGACAATGGCAATGCCCGCGAGGGCGATCGATAGCGGCGCGATCGCGCCTTGAAAGCGCATCATCAAAGCCAAAGGCCCGAGCGCGACGGCGGCGCCGGCGACGAGCCAAATCAGAGCAGCGAACGCAAATATCCACGGACGGCCAAAGAAGCGCCGCTGGCCCGCGTGCACCAATCCCGCAGCCGCCAGCAACGCGACGGCCGGCAGCAAAGGCAAGGTGTAGTGCGGGAGTTTCGTGCCGGACAATTCGAACACCAGCCAAGCGGGGATGATCCACGCGATGCAAAACCGCACCGCCGCGGTCTTGCGTTCCGACCAGATGAACGGCGCCGCCAATATTGCGAAGATGCTGCCGGGCCAAAGCAATAGCGGCGAAAGAAGCAAGTGGTACCCAGGCATTCCGCCATGCGATTGGTGCGCCTGCGTGAGCTTGCCGATGAGGCTGTAGCCAAGCGCGGTGCGGAAGAAATCGCCGTGGGTCGAAATGCCGATGGCGACGTACCACGGCGCGGCGATCGCCAGCATCAACGGGGCGCCCCAGAGCGACCCGAGATCGCCAAGCCAAGCCGCACGACGTTCGAGGATCACGAGCGCGAGAATTGTCCCGCCGACGATCATCAGCGGAATTGGCCCCTTGAGAAGGACGCCGACGCCGAGCGCTATCCAAAACAGAGCCGCCCACCAAATGAGGTTCGTGTCGCTGTCGCGCGAGACGTACACCTTCGCGAGGCCCGCTTGAGCCAAGAGCACGGCAAAGCAAAGGGCCGCATCGATTTTCGCGAGGTGCGCTTCAATGCCGAGCAAAAAACAACACGCAATCAGCGTTCCGGCGAACCTGCCGGTGAGCGGGGTGAACAGCAGGGCACCTACCCACCACGTGAGAAACACGATGCCAATCGAAGAGAGCCAAGATGGAATTCTGTGTGGCCAGATCTCCCTGGCGTTCGAGCCGAACACCGAAATGCTCGCGGACTGTAGCCAGTAGATCCCCGCGGGCTGTAGGTTTCGCGGCGTGTCTTGGTATCTGACATCGACGAAGTCGCCGCTTTCGAGCATCTGCCGGCTCGCCTGTGCGAAGCGCGGTTCGTCGCGATCAATCGGCGGGATGCTGGCTTGGCCCGGCAATAACACCAACATCGACAGCGCAACGAGCAGCAGCGCGAAGCCGCGGCGCGATGTCAGCGCGCTTACAACCTGGTGAAGCAGCACCGTCAAACTAGGGCTGGCTGACGATATGCGGCGCGTGCGTGCGTGAGCGCAGCCACATCACGCCAGCAAGATCACCAATGCCGACTAAAGCGCGGCCCCAGTTCGTGTACTTGGATTGCCCCGCCGCGCGTGGACGATGGTTGACCTCGTGCAGGATCAACGAATGACCGTACGTCCGAAACAGCGCCGGCAGGAAGCGATGCATACCTTCGAACACCGGGATCGGGAGAAACGCTTCGCGTTCAAACAGCTTGAGGCCGCATGCGGTGTCCGGGCATCCATCGTTCAAGAACGCCTGACGAATGCCGTTGCCAATTCTCGTCGCCACCAAACGCGGCCACGGATCGTTGCGTCTTGCCCGAACGCCCGCGACCAGCGGCGAACCGCCCGCCGCTCCGGCGAGCTTTAGCATCTTGGCGATGTCGGACGGATCGTCCTGCCCGTCGCCGTCCATCGTGCCGATCCATTTGCCGCGCGCCGCCATCACACCGGTGCGGATGGCTTGCGATTTTCCAGTGCGCTTTTCGTGACGAACGAGGCGCACAAGCTCGGGAGGCAATGTCTCGATCCGCGCCGCGGTCCCATCGCTCGACCCGTCGTCGACGAAGACGATCTCGAACGGCCCGCTGTCTTTCAGCGCTTGGATCGCTTCATGTGCAACGGCGATCACGTTCTCCTCTTCGTTGAGAACGGCGATAACGAGCGAAAGGCGCGGAGCGGGGAGGTTAGCGATCGCCAAGGGGCGATCCCATAGGGGTATGATCGCGCTGAGAAGATGCCGTCCCCGCGGCGACGCCTCGAACAATCACGTTACACACAGTGCGAACTCCCGCGCGCAATCTAGTGCGGCTGAAGTTGAATCAGAAGGCGACGAACATTGTGGATTCCCAATGTAGAATTTAGGTTCTGGCAACGTGGCGCCGTTGGCCAGGGACGTCCTCACTTGGGTGGCGCGGCGCTAGGGGCCCGCTATTGGGAAAGTAGCGCGACTGTCCGTCGGGCAACGCCGCTGCGACGACTGCATTCGGCGGTGTGTCACGAACGCACCAACAGTAGAGGAGGTGCGATGCTTTACGGAAGATGAGGGCAGGCCCCTCGAAGCCGGCGGTCAGGCGCAGGCTTCAAACCCCCGCAAGCTGCGATCGTAAAGAGCGATCGTGGTGAGCGTTGCGGAAAAGTCGGGACGAGATCCCGGCAGGTATGATGCGGAAAGGCGAGCGCAAGCAAACCGTCGATGAAATGTCGTAACTGTCAGGCGACGTCGAAACCAGGGGAACGCCGAAACCCTGGGATAAGTTCGGGGGATAACCTGATCCTGCCCGAGCGGCGTCCGGCATGTAGACGGCGCGAGTCCGCATCAGGCTTTCGTAACGTGAGAACCTGTCGTTCCGATGCAAAGGGAGAAAATCCAATTGGCTGAAACCGAGAGGACGAGAGTACCGATGCGGAGCACAGGGACGGAGCGGTTCGTAGTAGGGACGAAGGTTTTGTAATGAGACTGGACCGAAGGGACCGCGTTGTTCAGCCGCGCTCCAGCGCCAACCGAATTCGGGAGGAGCGCTGCGATCAAGGCAATGCCGTCGACATTCATTTTGTTGTCGGTTGAACATCGGGAGCCGTGTTTGTGTCACGAGTGCCGCCGTCAAAACGGCGGTGCGCAACTGCATAGGAGATGAAGGACGAGCCTTCGGGGTCGCCTTGTAGGAGGAGGCTCCAAACGACCATGAGCTGCTTCGGTCAAAAGCCGCGGTGGTGAACGTCATGGAAAAGACGCGGGCAAGACCGCGTCACGTAGGATTGAGAGAGACGAGCGCAAGCAAACCTCTGTCGAAGCATCGAAACCCGATCAG
>JANPCV010000175.1:0-4877 GCA_031431115.1 Caulobacteraceae bacterium | reverse complement strand
ATCTCTTTCGAGCGACCATCGCCCGAACTGCTGCGTAAAAACGTTCATCGATTGCGTCCCCCCAGGGACGTCCGGACACCGTCCGGCAGTCGACTCCCGCCATATGCTGGGGAGACGCTAACGACACATTTTAACCTAGGTCAATTTGAGAACGCCCGATTTCCGCCATGAAAGTGAAGGGCTCGGGCTTGTGTGACCTTTTGGCGGCAGTAGAGAAAAGTGCGGTCAGCAAGCGCCTTTTAGCGCCTCTCCGCACGCCCCGCACAGCGGCTAAATTGGCGGCGCAGCCATCCAAAAATAGTCGAGCAAATTCAAACCACTGTCATAGAGTACGGGCAGCGGTCGGGGTCGCGTTTTCGTTCGCTCAACGCAACGTTTTGAGGCCACTAAGAGTCACCTTTTTACGGCATCCGAACGCGCCCTTCCCGGGGACAATTGTGCCAACCAGTCACAGGCCCAAATGGGTCCAAGGCGCCTCTTTCGAAGGCGCCCGCCACAATTGGCCCCTTCGCAAAAGTCCACCCAGAACCGCTTCATTCTGCCCCCCGGTGGCGCCGCGCGCAGGGGCGTCCTATCTTGCCCGTTCATGCCACGTTCCCGCACTCCATCGCCCGGCGTGTCCGAGGCGCCCGCCACGTTCGAGTCCAACGCCGCCATGTGGATGCCGCACCGGCCGAAGCGTGAGTGGGAAAAGCTCGAGGGCGGCAAGCGCTTCAAGCTCGTGTCGGACTTCCAACCTGCCGGCGATCAGCCGACGGCGATCAACGAGCTCGTCAACGGCATCAAGAAGCACGAACAGGACCAAGTCCTTCTCGGCGTCACTGGCTCGGGCAAGACCTTCACGATGGCGCAGGTGATCGACCAAGTGCAGCGCCCGGCGCTGATCCTCGCGCCGAACAAGACTCTCGCTGCGCAGCTCTATGGCGAGTTCAGGCAATTCTTCCCGCAGAACGCGGTCGAGTATTTCGTCTCGTATTACGATTACTATCAGCCGGAAGCGTACGTGCCGCGCACCGACACCTACATTGAAAAAGAATCCAACATCAACGAGCAGATCGACCGCATGCGCCACGCCGCAACGCGCGCGATCCTCGAACGCGACGACGTCATCATCGTCGCCTCCGTGAGCTGCATTTACGGCATCGGCTCAGTCGAGACCTACACTTCGATGACCTTCACGGTGAAAGTCGGCGACGAGTACGGCTCACAAGATCTCATCCGCCAGCTCGTCGCCACGCAGTACAAGCGCAACGAAGCAGCCTTCGCGCGCGGCATGTTTCGTGTGCGCGGCGACACAATCGAGCTCTTCCCCGCGCACTTGGAAGACCGCGCCTGGCGCTTCAGCTTCTTCGGCGACCAGGTCGAATCCATTGACGAATTCGATCCACTGACCGGCCGCAAAGTCGCGACCATGAGCGCCGTCAAAATCTATGCGAATTCGCACTACGTCACGCCGAAGATGACGCTCGAACAGGCCGTCAGCTCGATCAAAGACGAACTCGCGCACCGCCTCGCTTACTTCCGCGAAACCGGCAAACTGCTTGAAGCCCAGCGCCTCGAGCAGCGCGTAAACTTCGACATGGAGATGATGCTCGCCACCGGCTCCTGCGCCGGCATTGAGAATTACAGCCGCTATCTCACCGGCCGCAAACCCGGCGAGCCGCCGCCGACCATGTTCGAATATCTCCCCGACAACGCCCTCGTCTTCACCGACGAAAGCCACGTCACCGTCCCGCAAATCGGCGCGATGTACAAAGGCGACTTCAGCCGCAAATCAACGCTCAGCGAATACGGCTTCCGCCTGCCCTCGTGCATGGACAACCGTCCGCTCAAATTCGAGGAATGGGACCGCATGCGCCCGGAGACCATCCACGTCTCGGCCACGCCCGGCCCCTGGGAGCTCGATCGCACCGGCGGCGTCTTCGCCGAACAAGTCATCCGCCCCACCGGCCTCATCGATCCGCCAGTCGAGATCCGCCCGGTGCAATCGCATGGCGCCAGCCAAGTCGATGACTGCATCGCCGAAGTGAAGGACGCGGCGAAGAAGAACCTGCGCTCCCTCGTCACCGTGCTCACCAAGCGCATGGCCGAGGACCTCACCGAATACATGCACGAGCAAGGCGTGCGCGTGCGCTACATGCACTCCGACATCGACACCGTCGAACGCATCGAAATCATCCGCGACCTCCGCCTCGGCGCCTTCGACGCGCTGATCGGCATCAACCTCCTCCGCGAAGGCTTGGACATTCCCGAATGCGGCCTGGTCGCCATTCTCGACGCCGACAAGGAAGGTTTCCTGCGCTCGGAAACCTCACTGGTGCAAACCATCGGCCGCGCCGCCCGCAACATCGACGGCAAAGTCATTCTCTACGCTGACAAGGAAACCGGCTCGATCAAGCGCGCCATGGCCGAAACCTCGCGCCGCCGCGAGAAGCAGCACGCCTACAATCTCGAACACGGCATCACGCCGCAATCGATCAAGAGCCAGATCAAAGACATCCTCGACAGCGTCTACGAAAAAGATTCGCTCACCATCGATCCACGCGATCCGATGGCCTGGAAACGCGGCGCCGGCGGCGACAAACGTAGCAAAGGCGTCGGCGAAACCAGCACAGCCTTCATCGGCCACAACATCAAAGGCTACATCGCCGATCTCGAAAAGCAGATGAAAGACGCCGCCGCCGATCTCGAATTCGAAACCGCCGCCAGACTGCGCGACGAAATCAAGCGCCTACAAGAAACTGAATTGCTGATCGCGGATGATCCCCTAGCCCGCCAAAGCGCCCTAGCCGCCGCCGCCAACGACGCCGTCCGCGCATCCCGCGAAGGCGATCGCGCGACCGCAACGGGTGCGACGGTGCGAGCGAAGAAGCCGCCGTATCGTGGTCGAAGAAGGAAGAGGCCTTAGTTAATCGGAGAGAGTGTGTTCGCAGGCCGTTTAGCGCGAAGGATCGCTGCATTCCGCGCGCCAGATATCGCCCTCCAGGGGTGCCGCTTGCGAGTCGCCCCGCTGCCTCGCCTCATTCCATGCCGTTTCCACGCCATCACAGCGTGCTGCCAAAAAGGCCACACGCGAGACAGCCGTGGCTTGCGGCCTTTGCATTTCCGTAGGCGGTTGAGCCTGAATTGAAGCGAATAGACGCGGCTCGATCGGCGCCGAGTCGACTGCTACCGCCGATGGTGTTGCAGCATCATCGGTGCGGCGAACGCGCGGACTTATTGCCGCCATCACCTCCAAAGCGTCGAAGTATCTCACGCTGCGCGGAACTGGCGCGCGGACGAGGGTGATGACCATGATTCCGCCGGGGCGAATGAAACTGCTCGCCTGCGAAGGCTGGTAGGTGGTCGTCGCCGAGACTATCGCAGTGTTTCCCGTTCCGTGCACCAATCTCGTTGTCGATGAACTTCCATGCGAAACAACAAACCCTTCACGGCTCGTGTCCCGCATGCCCTCAATAGCGAACGCCGTTCTCTAAGGCCAACTCAGCCGCTCGAAGCAGCAGATAATCCTGCAATGTGCTTTGCGACGAGTACCGATTGAGGGAGGCATCGATGCGGTATGTGTCCCCGCCTAGAGCGCTCGCGTTGACGCCGCTGCACATAAATTCGCCGAGGCCGCCACGACACAGAAGACCGTCCGTGCCCGCCCGATAGGGCGTTGAGCAGGCGCCCACGCTCACTGCCAGGGCGCAAAGAAGGATGCGCAAGCCTGCCTCCCCATCATTAACACACAGGCATTGACCTGGCGCCGGAACGGCTCAGACTCTGCCTTAAGACTCTGGTATCGCGACGCGTGAGAACAACCGAATCTGTGGGCTTTTGACGCAATGAGGAAGTCATGGCTGAACTGGACATGTCCGAGGCGATCTCCGCGTTTCACGCGCAAAGACCGCGCCTCCTCCAGGAACACGGCCCAAGTTGGGTCGTCTTCGTCGGCGCCGATTTTAAGGGCGCGTTCAAAGAGTTTGACGACGCCGCAACCTTCGCCCTCGACAAACTCAGCGACGCACAATTCCTGATCCGCCACACCGAAGAACACATTCCGCACGTGCCGCTCGTGGTGGTCGAAGCGGCGTGAACCCACTCTCACAGGCGCCCGGTCCAGTCATTACGATCGAAGGCATCGTGATCGATGTCATCGTGCATCGCGAACCGAATGCCGCGCCTGAAGATGCCGTCCCCGAATTTCTCGAGCACGGCGCCATGATCGACACCGGCGCCTCCGATACCTGCATCGATTATCGCATCGCCCACGCGCTGAAGCTTCGTCAGATCGACCAGCGAACCATCGGCACCGTCGGCGGCCCGATTCAGGTGGCAGTGTTTCTCGGCGTACTCGAAATTCCCCAACTCGGATTCAAACGGCTGGATCGGATGTTTGCGCCGAAGCTTGAGCGCATCAACTACAGCGTTTTAATTGGCCGCTCCGTGTTGAAGGAATTCCTGTTTACGTACGACGGTCCAGCGAACGTCTGCCATTTCGCGCGTCCACAACTACCTCAAGAACACGATGACTTCGCATCATAGTCCCGCGCTACATGGCGGTGCAGTCGTTGCCCTGATAGCTCCAGTTCGTGATATAACTCCCCCATGCACCTCCCCGCCCCCCGCATCACCGCCCTCACCGACGCCGCTCTGACCCCGGAGCAGCGCGAAGCGCTTGCGCCGGTCACTGCGCCGAACCGGCCGTTGCTCAACATTTTCCGCACGCTCGCGCACGCGCCCGATGCGATGACGCGCTTCCTTGCGTGGGCGAGCTACATTCTGCGCAACAATTCGCTGCCGCCGCGCGAGCGCAAGATTGTCATTCTGCGCATCGGCTATCTCTGCCGCTCTGGTTATGAATGGACGCAACACCTCGAGATCGTGCGCCGCCG
>JANPCV010000174.1:0-20945 GCA_031431115.1 Caulobacteraceae bacterium | reverse complement strand
ACGGCGTCCTGCGCGCTCACCACTTTCCGCCGGAATGCACCGTCTACGAGGCCAGCAACATGCTGGCGCGCTTTCTTTCAGACGAAGCCCACATCCCGACCGCGCACGTCCTCTTCCGCCGCGACGCCATGCGCGCCGGCGAGGATTTTTATCCGAACGATATCGTCGAGTGTTACATCGCCGCCGTTTGCCGCGAGCTCTCACGCGGCAAACGCGCAGCGTTCGTGCACAAGTATTTGGCCGACACCAGCCGCCATGCGGACTCCGGCTCGCTCGTCTTCACGCTGGCGCCGAAAGTCAAAGCGGTGATCTGGGAGAAGCTGCTGTTCATCGAGCGCTACGGCGCGGCGCATTTGTCGAACATCGAATACCAGCGCGTACTGCGCCGGTTCCTACGCGTGTTCTATCGCCGCATTTTGTATTGGGCCGCTTCAGGTTCGATGAAGATCGCAGTGCGTGACTACAAGCGCCTGAAAGCACGCGGCCACGCGCCAAATGTTTGGGACTTCATCGAGTCAGTCGCGGTTTGGCCGTACTATTTGTTCGCCAAGCGCGTCACCAAACCCTACGCGCCGCAACCCTGGCAGCCGGACGCGCTGACATCGACTGACTAAGCAAATTCCATCGCCCGCAACGCATTGCGAAGCTTAGCCTTCATCGCATCGACCTTCTCGCGCACTTGCGCGGCATAGCCTTCGCGGCCGGCGGTCATCGTTTTTATCTGTTGCTTAAGCCGCTCGAAATCGACGTGGTCAACGTCTTGCGCGAAGTCGCTGAGACCGACGTCAGCCATGAGCGCGTCATTCTTTGGGCCGTAGCTTAGCGAAATCAGAGGGCGTCCCATCTTCAGCGCAGCGATCTGCACGTGATAGCGTGACGCAACCACCATGTCGGTCTCGCCGATCGCCGCCATCGCATCGTGAATGGAGTTCATCTTCTCATCGCGTTCGGTGAGCAGCTTGAAGCCCAGACGCGCTTCGACATCACGCGCCGCAGTGAAATCCGTCGGCGCCTGGCCTATAATCATGCGGACCTGATGGCCCTCAGCGATCAGCCAGTTGATCAACTGGGCATGTAGCTCGACGTAAGCTCGGTAAGTCGCGGCATTCGCGTGCCAGCCTTGATACGTCATCATGCCGACGCCAATCACTAGCGGCGAACCTGCAGGCTTTGGCACGTCTGGCGTGGACAGCAGAAATGCGAGATCCGGCACTACGCCGTCAGTGGCGCCATCAACGCCGAGCTTCTGCATGAAGCTGTAGGAATCTTGATCGCGATAAAGCCGTTGACGCGCGAACGAGCCGGCCTTCTTCATCATGGCGCGGCTGATCGGGCTCACGATCGGCCCTGCGCCCACGCTCACGAAGACCCACGGCACGCGGCGCATGCGCGCTGCGAGGCACCACCGCAGCAACACGCTCGGCCATCCCATCGGCGTGTCGCGGAAATCGTCGAATACGCCGGTGCCGCCCGAGAGAATGATATCGTAGTTGCGCAGCGCCTTCAGGCAACGCGCCCAATTTCGCCAAGTGCTCGGTTGACGCAAAAGTAGCGTATCGAGCTTGCGCCAGATGCCTTCCGGACGCGGCGCGGCAATGCCAATCGCGGGCACGCCGAATTTCTTGGTCACCACGTCCGGCTTGCTGCAGATCGCTGAAATTTGAGCGTCGGGCACCTCGGCGCGGAGAAAATCGTAGAGCGCTTCAAAAGACGCATCATTGCCGAAATTGCCGCTGCCGTAGCCGCCAAAAATCGCAATGCGCGGCGCGCGGCCAGACATCACTCTTGGTGCTGATGCAACTTCGACCGCATCCATAAACGTCATCCTCAGCGTTGGCGCGCCGGCGCCGCTTGCATGGCTTCGCGCAGCACGCTCCAATATCGATCCTTGATCGCCACCGCGTTGAAGGTCGCAGCTCGCGCAGCAGCCTTGGCGCCATAGTCCGCGCGCCGACCCTCATCGTTGAGCGCGCGAATTGCCTCCGCCATTGCAGTTTCATCATCGACCGGGACGAGCACGCCGTTCTCGGCGAAGGTGACCCCGCTCACGGCTTTGCGTGGCAACCCAGCCAAAATCTGCGACGGACCGGAATCGCAATTGGCAGCAATCACGGGACGGCTTAGCGCCATCGCCTCAATCAAGGCGTTTGGATAACCCTCGGAGTCCGACGGCAATACGAAGATATCCGCTGCGGCCATGAGTGGATAGGGATTTTGGATGAATCCCGGCAACAGCACGCGGTCAGCAATGCCAAGCTCACGGGCAAGGCGCTCGAGCGCGCCGCGTTCCTCGCCCTCCCCCGCGATGACGAGCTTGCGATCGCCGCCAGCCAAGGCGAAGCCGCGCACAAGCATGGCGAAGTTTTTCACCTTAACCAGACGTCCCGCCGACATAATAAACGGCGCGCCTACCTCGATCGGCAACGGCGCACGCGACAACTCCAAAACGGAGTCAATGTCGGTCGGGTTCGGGATGCTGACGATCTTCTCGTCAGGCACGTCGAAATTCTCGCGGAGGTCCAGCGCAACGCCATCGGAAACCGCGATCACGCGAGAGGCGCGCGGATACACCGATCGCACCATCGTGCGCGACACAGCCCCGCGTAAACCATGGCTAAAATGGTTCGAGGTATGCGTCCGCTCACTGATCACGCACGGTGTACTGGCGCTCACTACGCTTGTCAGGTTCGCGCGCGTCAAGAAGCTTAACGACACGTCCGGCCGGAGTTCCGCATAGACTTGCCGCACGGCCAAAATGCTACGCGCGAGCGAGAAGCGGCAATCCAACTGCCTAACGTCGACCCAATCCGGCGGGACGTTGCCTGCGGCTTCCTTGTCCAAGACCACGAGCGAGATGTCGAACTCGGCCCGTTCCGGCTCGGAATGGCGCAACAAAGTACACATCACTCGCTCGGCGCCACCGCCGGCGAGAGAGTTAATCAAGAAGAGCGCGCGTTTGCGCTTAGTCACGCGATTTTTCCTCGTTTGCGGGGGATGATTCCGCTGCAGGCAAGCAAGAGCCGATCCACGCCGCCCGCACAAGTCTTGCTTCACACCGGCCAGGCGCCCCAGAAGTGCAATCCGGTGTGGCACACCCTCCGGTAGGCTGAGTTAAGCGGTCATGATCTCCAACGAACTCGGCTCTGCTTCGCCGGCGCTTCCGGCGTACCTGCTCTACCCGGTCGCGCTGCTGAGTCTGTTAATCATCGTATTCGTGATGGTGCGTATGCGCGACCGCGCGGGCGCATTCGTCATTGGCGCAGCCTGGCTGCGTTACGTCATGTCGGCGTTTCACACGATCACCTACCGGCCGCTTGCCGCCGGCATGTCCGCCAACGCCCTGGCCTCAATGGGTTTGGTCATCGTCGGCCTGATGAACATTAACCTGCGGCACCTGAAGTTGCGCTTCTTGCTGCCGTTCTATGTGCTCATCGGGCTTGCCGTCGTAAGCGCCTTCGGGAACGGCGGCTTCAGCTCCGGCCTGATCACCGTCGTCTCCAAACATGCCTATCTGATCATCATCATCCTCGCCGTCTACGGCGCCATGACCCGCGCCCGCGCCGGCGATTTCATGGCCTCGATGCTCTGGTCGTTCCTGCCGGTTTTCATATGGCAGCTAATCTCAATCCTGTTCGGCTACGGCAAGCTCACCGAAACCGACGTAACCGCCATGAGCTACATTGGCGGCTACAACCACGAGGCGGCGTTCTCGGTCACGCTCGCCACCTGCCTCACCGCCGCCTGTTTCGCCACGCGCATCAACAAGACGATGAAGTTTGGGATCATTGTGATCTGCATCGCCGGCATTGTCCTCGCGAACTATCGCACGACGTTGGTGGCGATTGCGCCGCTCTTGCTCACCTATTTCGCCGCCTCTTCGCTGGGCCGCTTTCCGCTTCGCGATCGTCCGTTCGTGGCCAGCGCACTTATCGTGGTCGGCGCCATAGGGCTTGGTATTCTAAGTCTTGTGCTGGCGGAGCGCTTTAACGATGTCAGCCTCGTCGGCGCCGGTGATGTAAACTTCTTCAAGCCGCCTTCGGAATACACCGTCGATGAAGGTCGCCTTCTCTCGGGTCGCCCCTACATCTGGAGTTCCTACGTCTACGCCTGGCTGAACGGCGACATGGCGGAATACGTCATCGGCTTCGGTCCGGAATCCTGGAACGATACCTTCCCGCTCTACGCCCACAACACGCTCGTCAACTATCTCTACGAATACGGCGTCGTTGGCGTTGTTGTGATCTTATGGGTGTGGGGCTCGATGCTGGTCTCGGCGCTTCGTGTGCGCCACCCGCAAGCGGGCGTGCTTGTGGGCGCCCATTTAAGTTTCATCGTTCTCAACATGGCCACGATGCCGATGTGGATGATCGAAGGAAACATCCTCTATGGCTTAATATGCGGGTACACGCTCTACCTACTGTCGCTGCAGCAGAAGCGGCCTGCTTAGAGCCCGCGCGCCGCCATCCAGCTTTGAAGTTGAAGCACTGACCAAAGCCGCGCCTCTTCCATGGTGCCGCCGCGCTGATAGCGCGCCCAAAAATCGCGCACGCGCCCGACATCAAGCAAACCGTGGCTCGACAAGCTGGCCGGCGAAAGCAAATCTTCCGCCCAATCGCGCAACGGCCCGAGCAGCCAGCTTTCCAGCGGCGGCGCAAAACCAGTTTTTGGACGATCGAACATTTCTTCCGGCACATAGCGCTTCAGCGCTTCGCGCAGGATAAGTTTGCCCTTGGCGTCCTTCATCCGCAGCTCTTCCGGCAGCGTCAGCGCAAAGCGCACAACATCCGGATCGAGCAACGGAATGCGGGTTTCCAAACTCACCGCCATCGATGCGCGATCGACCTTCGTCAGAATGTCGCCCGGCAGATAGTTGCGCATATCGTGCAGACAGAGCTGATCGATCTCGCTCTCCGGCAGGAAGCCATGGTCGCGGCCATTGAGTGAGCCGGCGCCAGGCACGATACGATCGTTGCTCGGCCATTTTTCGAGACTGAGTTCGTGAAGATTGATCAGCGATGTGGCGCCAAGCCAGGGCGCAACGCGCTTCAGTGTCGGACCAACATCCCCGCCTGCGCCGTAGCGATCGGTGAAGCCCTTGAGAAACCCAAGGCCCAGATTGAGCGCCGACACAGGCGTTGCGTTAATCGCAGCGCGCGCCGCTGAGCGCATCGGCAGCTTGCGCATGCGCTGCCACAGCTTCGGCGTCGCAAAATGGCGGCGATAGCCAGCAAAGCCCTCGTCGCCGCCGTCACCCGAAAGCGCAACCGTGACATGCTTCCGCGCCATCTCGGAGACGAGGTATGTCGGGATCTGCGAGGAATCCGCCAACGGCTCGTCATACATGCGGCCAAGGCGCGTCACGACTGAGCGCGCTTGGTCGGCGGTGACAACTTCCTCGATGTGGTTCGTACCGAGGTGCTTGGCGATGGCGCGGGCGTGATCGGCTTCGTTAAAGCGCGGGTCCTCGAACCCCAGCGTAAGCGTTGTCACCGGCCTGGTGGCGCACTTCTGCATCGCCGCCGTCACTAAAGATGAATCGATACCGCCGGAAAGGAACACACCCACCGGCACGTCGGCCGACATCCGCTCCGCCACCGACGCCTGGAGCAGGCGATCCAGTTCATCCACGGCATCGGCCATGCTCATCGGCCGGCGTTCAGCGATAGCGCCGCGCGCCATCTCGTCGATTGACCAGTATTCCCGAATTTTCGGCGCCTCGCCCTGCTTCCAAGTCAGAAGCGACGCGGGCGGCAGCTTATGGACGTTCTCGTAAATGCTAAACGGCGATGGCACATAGCCGCACATGAAGTAGCGCGCGACGTTATCGCGGCTGACTTTGAGATCGAGCGCCTTGAACCGCTCCAGCGCCGCAAGCTCCGACGCAAACACCAGCCCATCACCGCGCGTTGCATAGAAGAGCGGCTTTTCACCGAAGCGATCCCGGGCCAGAAAAATCCGCTTCTCGCGTCGATCCCACAGCGCGAAAGCGAACATACCGTCCACTTTCTGCAACGCAGCTTCCACACCGCGGCGCGAAATCAGCTCAAGCAGCACTTCGGTGTCGGAACTGCCGCGCCAATTGTGCGCCGACTCGGCATCCAGTTCTGCACGCAGTTCGTTATGGTTATAAATCTCGCCATTGTAGGTGATGGCGTAACGCTCATCGGCCGAGAACATCGGCTGGCGTCCAGTCGGCGAAAGATCGACGATCGAGAGCCGCAGATGGCCGAACGTCGTCCCATCTTCAGACCAGATGCCTTGATCGTCAGGCCCGCGATAACGGATCGCGCTCAGCGCGGCCTCGACTTGCGCGCGCGGGACTTCGAGGCCCCGGCCTTCGACAACGCCAACTATTCCGCACATCAGCCCGCCCCGTTAAGAGGCCGAGACAAGCGCGCACGAACGCTCAATCTCGGAGCCCTGGAAAGGGGCAATGCCGCGATAGATGTCAAGCGTCCGTTCGGCGACCGCATTCCAAGTCAGGTAGCGACCGGCATCTGCGACATACGCCTTTGGATCCGCCAGCGCGCGCTTCAACGCGTCCGCAATGGCGTCCGGTGAGTTGGGATCGAAGTACGCCTCCGGCGGCAGGCCGAAATCACGATTTTCGGGGATATCGCTCAGGAGGATCGAGCAACCTGCGCCGATCGCTTCAAGCACGGCGTTGGAGCTGCCTTCGTGCAGTGAAGCGTTAATGTAAATCTTCGAGCCGCGATAAAGCGGCGCCATGGCGCTGCGGGTGAACTTGCCCGCAAGCACCGTGCGTTCGGTCAGCAGTGGCTGGAGGACCGCGACGTAATCTGCCTCGTCCAAACCGCCCGCCACGATGAGCTTCGGCGCATTGACGGCATTTTTCGCGAACTGCTCGTAGCCGCGGATCAGGTTGGCGACATTCTTCTGCGCCGTCACCCGGCCGACGGTGAGGATGTAATCGCCCGTCGGCGTGTCCGCACTGGGCGCAACTGCCGGCAATGGATCGGCGGCGTTCGCGATCACGTGTACGTTGCCCTTAATGCCGCGGCGCGCTAGGCGCTCGGCCAATGCCGGCGTCACGGCAATAACGGCGTCAGCAAAGCGCAACTGAAATTCGGCCAGCAAAAACCCAAGCTTGCCGAGCGTGCCCCACTTGCCAACCAGGTAATCCGCCGAGCCGTAGCGGACGACGGTCTTTGCGCCCATCAGCTTATAGGCCCACAGGAAGATCGCCGAACCAAGGCCCTGGAAGTGAACGATGCGCGGATGCAGCCGCATCGCCATGAAGATCGCCGCGACATAGTAAAGAAGCTTGTCGGTCTTCATGAAGTTCGAGCGCGGCGCTTTCATTAAGCGCACGCCCTTGAACGTGTCCGACTTTATGTTGTCGGCCAAACCCACCAACGTGACGCGATAGTTCCCACTCGCCGCGACCAACGGGAATAACATTTCAGCGTTCTTTTCCGCGCCGCCCTCAACATCAGGTATGCCGCGCGCGCCGACCACGAAGATCAGCGGGGCTTCAGCGCCGGGCTTGGATTCTGGCGTAGCGGACATGTTTCGCATTCGTGTTGGAAGCGCGAGACACAGACGTCTCGACGCACCAGCGATTTATGCCTCAACGATGAGCGCGTGCAACAATTCTCACCTGCGGCGCTATTGCTTCGCGTCGCGCGCTAGGGTGTTTCGTTAGCTATGTTCTGACGAAAAACGCGGCTCACCGATCAACATGCTTGAACGAATGCGACTTTCGTCATTACCCCAATTCACGCGCGGGCTGTTAATCGTAACGCCGCGAATTTCGACACGACCGACATCGTGGTTGAATTCTATGATCGCCGTCGCGTCACGATCTTCGATCGTGAGATTTGCGATATCAATCTCGATGTTTTCTTCGCCGCCAATCCAAATATGCGATGAGCTCGCGTTCTCGTTCGCGTCCCGGCCGCGAAAATTCGGGACCCGGCTGGTGCAGTTCGTCAGCGTGGCGTGATCGCTCCATATGCGGAAGTTACGCTTGTTGTCCTCGGCGATGCAATTCTCCAGGACCACGTCCCGGCTCTTGCAATCGAACCCGCCATCTGTTGACCCTCGCGCTTCGCAGGCCTCGTAACGGATGTTGGCGTTATCCGGTTCGTCGGAGAAGCCGTCGCCGTTCCAGTATTCAACGCCATTCAGTTGCTGAAAATTTTCCATAACGACACGACGATAGGTAATGTTGCTCGCGCGATCGTCGAGCGCGCAGCCGACGGGAATGCGACCGCCTTCATTGGTCAGGCCCTGCGCAGCGCAATCTTCGATAAGGCCGGCGCGCGAATTGTAGCGGATACGAAGAAATCCACGCTCGGCGCGCGAACCACGGCACCGCCGCAGCACAAAGCCATCGATACTTGCGTGCCCTTCGTCATTGCCCGCCATGTTTTCGAAGAACCGGTAAATGTTCTCAAAGCCACAATCTTCGATGCTGACATTTGAAATCGCACCAGCGGCGCGGAACGCGCCGTTGCCGATATCGCGGAAGTCGAAGTGCGAGAACTTCAAGTGATTTGCGCCGCGCAAGAGTTTGAACGCCTCCGGCCCCTCTTCCTCGGCTGCGCGATTGCCGCGCACCGTCGCCGCCATCGGCGTACCGTTTTGGCTGTTCACACCACGAATGCGCATCTCTTGGCTGGCGCGTCCGCCGCGCGATATCTCCACAGCTTCGGTGATTTCATAGGCGCCGCGGTCCGCCGCGAGCAAAATCTGTCCGCCTGGCTCAAGCAGCTCCAACAACGTACCGATCTCGTGAAAGCTCGCCGCCTGATCCCAACTCGAACCATCGCCTTCGCCATCGGGTGTCACATGCACAACGTTGACGAGCGCGCGCGCTTCGCCTGCGCAGCCCATAAGCGGAATAGCGGCGAGGACAGATCGGCGGGAGATATCCATATGCGTATTCTGCTGTGGCGGCTCGACGCCGTCTACCGCGCGCGCGTTGCGGGTTAGCTCGCTTCGGCTTTAAACGCCTTTTCCCCAGGACGCGGATCGCGGCGCTGGATCGGCTTGAACACACCGGTGCCAGTTATAAGCGTCCGGTCCCCGGACCAGATGCGGCCGCGCACCACGTAAAGGCTCTCCTCGGAAGAAAGAACCTCGCTCGATCCCTCAACCCAGTCGCCCAAATGCGCACTTGAGAGAAAATCGAGCGTAAGGCGCACCGTCACCCAGTAAGATGACGTTTCCACCGAGACGACATGCCCCCAAGCCATATCGGCGAAGCTCATGAGCATGCCGCCGTGCGCGTTGGACATCCCGTTGGTGTGGTGCGGTTCGACGCGGAACCCCATCGTGTAGCCATTTGCGCCCTGGCGCCGGTAGAGCGGTCCGATCTGATGGACAAAACCGCGCCGCCACTCGAGTGCGATAAACCCCTCAGGAACTTCAAACTGCGCAGGCGCGGCGACATCATCGGACATGGGCCGCATCCATTCCGCGCAGGCGCGGCCGATGCAAGCGCCAAATAGGACAAAGGGCGCGGTCCCAGGGATGGGAGGCCGCGCCCTTCGCTACCCGGACCCGCCCAGGGTCAGCTGATGAATTTCATTCGAAAACGAGATCGTCATCGGTGTTGTCGAAATCCTCGACATACGTTTCGACCGGCTTCGCCTTCTTCTGCGCGCCAGTGCGCGGCATGCCGTTGATCATGTCACTGCGCACATCAAAGCGCGCGGCACGGATCGCCGGGTGGAAGCCGACATTATGCAGCATCACTTGCACTGACTGACCACGCTCGGCCCAGTAAGCTTCGATCTTCGCCTTCAATGCATGCGCGCCTTCGCGCGAGCAAAAATCTGACTCGCCAGCGCCTCGACCTGAACCTGCGAAATATTCGTCGTCGTTCGAGACAGTATCGTCGGAGCGTTCTGCGGTACTGCTAGCCATGAGCATTCTGTCAATCCCTTCACTGTGCAAAAATATGCACGAGCACGAGCCGCGATTGAATTCCCCAAAAGTTGTGCTCGAAGCGCTAGGCGCCGGCCTATGCCATCTGGCCTATGTCACGCGTTTGGCTGCCGTAAACCGATGATGTGTGATGGTCTGCACACCGATGTCGAGCAAACGCCCTCTCATCCTTTTGCTTGAAGATGACCGCGCCTCGGCTGAGGCGATGCAGATCATTTTGCGCGATTGGGGCGCCGATGTCGTGCATGGCGCCGACGTCGAAGACATTTCATCGGCGGCCGGCGCGCGCGCTACGCAAGCCAACATAATCATCACCGATTTTCACCTACCAGGCGCGGATGGCGTGTCCGCCGCGCAGCAGCTTCGCGCGCGCGCGCCGCAAGCGCAGGTGTTGGTGTTGTCGGGCTCGCTTAACAATGATGCTAAACGCGCCGCCAAGAGTGCGGGCTACGCGTTTCTTCCAAAGCCTGCGCCGCCGCGCGATATTATCGCCTGGCTTGATCGAACACACGCGCTCGTAGAATAACGACTTGCGGGGCCTGGTTGTGCGGGTGAAAAGACGCCGATGGATAGCGCCAATACACGTTTTCTTACAGCGATTGGCCACGACATGCGCCAGCCGTTGCATGCGTTGCTCTTGTATCTCAACGCCCTCGAGCGTCGCGTAAAAGACGACGAAGCGCGCGAGGTGCTGAACAAAGCGGATCAAGCGGCGCAATCTCTCGCCAGCATGATCGAAGGCCTTATTCAGCTCGCAAGGCTCGATGCGGGCAAAGTAGAGGCCGAAGCGGAACGCGTTTCGCTTCAGGACGTGTTCGATGATCTCATCGCCGCATCGCCTCACGCGAACGCAGACCCGACCACACTCTACGTGCGCTCAGATCCGGTGCTGTTGCAGACGATCATGCAGCAACTCCTCTCGAACGCCGCCAAGCATGGCGGCGGCAAGGCGCACTTGAGTGCGATAGAAGAGAATGACGCCATCGAGATCCGCGTTCGTGATGATGGCCCTGGTATCGACGCGAAGGATCACAAACGTATCTTCGGTGAATTTGTCAGGCTCGAGGGCGCCGCGGCGACTGGGTTGGGCGTGGGGCTTACTATCGCGGATCAACTCGCGGCGTTGCTGAACCACCAGATCGAAGTCAGATCAAAGGCCGGCGAAGGCGCGACCTTCATCGTTCGCGCTGCGCGCGCTTAACCCGCCTTACTCATCTTCGCGATGGCTTCAGCCCGCGTGCGCACGCCGAGCGCGCGATAAATCGCAGCCAGATGGATCTTCACCGTGCCTTCGGCGATATCGAGCGTGCGTGCGATTTCCTTGCTCGCCTGCCCCTTCAGCAATTCGTGCAACACGTCACGCTGGCGAAGAGTGAGCTTATCTTGATCGAGCTTAAACGGACCACTGCCCTCGCCGGCTGCGCCTTCGCGCTTGCCCATCGCTGGCGGCACAAAGATACGTCCCTCCAAGATGCCCTGCAGCGCCGCCGCTATCTGCTGTGAGGGCAAAGACTTCGGAATATAGCCGTGCACGCCTGCGCCGAGCGCGGCGAGGATGTCAGAGCGCTCCTCCCAGGCCGAAATCACGGCGACCTTTGCTTCCGGAAACCCGTCGCGCAACGCCGCCAACGATTCTGCGCCAGACATTCCAGGCATGCGCCAATCGACGAGTACGAGGTCGCCCGCGCCTTCATTGGTCAAGATTTCAAGAGCGCGGTCCATGCTTTCTGCTTCACGCACTTCTTCGGCGTGCAGCACATCGACTAGGAGCTGCTTCATTCCACTGCGAAACAGCTCGTGGTCATCAGCAATCAGAGCTCGGATCGCCATGAGCGGTGTCCATCGGGCGCAATAATTTGCACCGCGGACATTGCGACGGATTTTCTAGGCACTCAACCTGGAATTTGGTTCTACGGGGAACCACCGCCGCTCGCGGCCGTTGGAGTCGCGATGGCCTCTTGTGAGGGAGTCTCGCGCGCCCTCACTTGCCTAAGCGTATCTATGCGTGCGCGCTCGATCATAAACAGTTCCTGCGCCCGGCCGGTGAGGTTGCGGCCGTTGGCGACACGCAGGCTCATCGGGTTCACTTGCTGACCACGGCGCAGAACTTCGTAGTGCAGGTGCGGACCGGTCGAACGGCCGGTGGTTCCAACATAACCAATCACTTGGCCCTGACGAACACGCGCACCAGCACGCGTGCCCCGCGCAAAGCGCGACAAGTGCGCGTAGGCCGTCTCATAGCCGTTGGCGTGACGGATACGGACGTAATTTCCAAACGAGCTGAATGGTCCGGCCCGTTCAACCACGCCATCACCCGCCGCGAGAATCGGCGTGCCGGTTGGCGCCGCGAAATCGGTGCCGCGGTGCATACGCGAATATCCAAGGATCGGGTGACGGCGCATACCGAAGCCGGAAGAGAGGCGCGCACCGTTGATTGGCGTCTTCATCAGAAAGCGCCGGGCGCTCTTGCCGTCAGCATCGTACCAGTCGGGACGCGCATCCCCTGGCGCCATGAATTGATAAAATTCGCGCGAGCCGCGGCTCGACTCGAGCGACACGAACAACAGATCGCCGGTGCGAACTGTGTTGCCCTCGTCATCGTAGAAGCGCTCGAACACCAATTCGAAGTCGTCGCCCGGACGAACGTCGCGTTGGAAGTCGACGTCATACGCGAACGCATCCGCCAACGCCGCGACTTCACGGTCCGTGGCGCCGAGTTCAAGCGCGCTTGAATACAGGCTGGTTTCGACCTGCGCCGCGATGCGCGCGATCTCAAAGGTCAGCGGCATTTGCACTTCGCGCGCCTCGAACCCGCCCGACGTGGTGCGGTTTGCGGTCACTGACGCGCCGGGCTCAGAGCGGAAGGCGACGCCCGTTAGTTGCGCATCCGAACCGTCGCGCTGGAAGTAAAGACTAATCGACTGGCCCGGCCGCAGACGGCGCGGATTGTAAACGTCGGCGATTGAGGTCAGCGCGGCGCTGGCGTCAGAGGAAGACGCGCCGGCGCGCGCCAGCAGACCCGCCAGCGTCTCGCCGTTAGCGACCCGCATCTCCCTCGTCTCGTGGCGAAGGTAAACTTCTGTAAACGCCGTTAGCTCGGCGCGCTCGGCCGCGGCCTCGCGCATAGCCACGCTTTCAGCTGCCGCCGCATCCGCGGCGCCGCTGAATAGGCCTGCGTTCCAGGCCAGCCCCAAACCCACAATGGACGCAGCTGCCATTAACCCGGCGGCGGCCAATCCTTTACGGGCTTTCATGAGCCGGTGAGCGAATTCTGCCCTCAATCTCGTGCTCCAATAGCTGCCATTGGCGGAAAACGCACTAGCAACCCGCGTTTTCAGCGTTTTGGTTATTCAGCCAGAAACCGTAATGACGTCATCTAGTTAGATACAAGGTGGCCTCAACAGCCGCCTTTAACCCCGCAAGGACCACGCCAAGCAACCGAGTATGGCACATAGGTCTAACCAGGCCGTTGCGAGTCAAGAACGAGAGCTGCCGCAGCTCCCGAGTGACCCGCCCCCGGTCCGCCGGCTCATAGCCGGATGGTCCATGGCGCTCGGCGCCTTGGGTATAAGCCTCATTTTGCTTGCTGGCGGGCTCTGGTTCGTCCGCTTCTCGATCGCCTCCTTTATGCTTGGGGCCGCTCTCTCGGAGCGCGGGGCGGACGCAGATTTCGAATTCATTAACCTCGATCTTAACGGCGCGGCGCTCACGAACGTCCGGTTCGGTTCAGAAACTACCCCTGACGCGACCATCCCTCTGGTCGAAATGCGCTGGCGCTGGGAGGGTCTGTCCCCCCGCCTGCACTTTCTACGGGTGGTCCGCCCGCGCCTCCATTTCCGCATGGACGAGGCGGGCCGCGTTTCGGCTGGTTCCCTTGAGCGCCTAGGCAGCGGCGCCCCCGGCCGGCGGCGTCCGAGCATTCCTGCCATCGAGTTGGAGATCCTCGAGGGCCAAGCGCTGATTGACACCCCGTTCGGCCCACTCACTGCCAACCTGCAGAGCTCAGGCACAATCGGCCGCGATTTCTCAGCGCTCGGCGAAATCGCTCGCACTTCGCGCGCCGGACAGGCCTACGCACTTGAGGCCGGCACGGCCGACCTCGTCATCGTCTCGCGCGACGAGAACATCGCCTTTCGTATCAACGCCAGCGCAAACGCGCTCACCTGGCACAGTGCGCGTGTCGCAGCGCCTGCCCTACGCATTCTCGGCCGCGCACCGTTGGATCTCGCGCGCTACGATGTCGAACTCACGTCGCGCGCTGCATCGTTCCACGGCGATGGCGTAACGGCGCAAGCGATCACAGCTGCAATTGGATTCGAAGGCATCGCACGCGACACTGAGCTTGCGCCGGAAACATGGGCCGGTGAAGCGCGCGGCAGCGCCGGCGAATTCAGCTTCGACAACAATAGAGTTCAGCACGCACGGTTCGAAGGCCGCATCGACGGCGCCGAAGCGCGCGGCCAAGGCCGCTGGAGTCTCTCCGGCGGACGTTTCGACGGTTTGTCACTCATTTCAGAGCAGCCGAACGCGAACGGCGTTTTCCGTTTCGAACTACAGGGCGATGAAAGCTTCAGCGGCGAAGCTCGCGTTGTCTTCGCGCAATCACGCTTGAACGAAACTGCGCAAGCAGATCTACGCGCGGCGTTTCCCGACATCGCCGATGCACCCGTCGGCCCGACGTTCGCGCAGGCCGAACGCGCGCTCGACGCCGCAGCAGATCACTTCGATCTCTCGATCCCGGTCGCGATGACGGCCACCGAAGACGGCTTCCGTCTGCGCATCGCCGCACCCGCCGAAGCGCGTTCATCGACAGGCACGCGCATTCTACTTTCACCGCTGCGCCAAGACGGGCCGGCGCTTGTATTGCAATGGCCAGGCCCCGCTCTCTCCGGGGCCATCGCGCTGGAACTCTCTGGCGGTGGTGCGCCGACCGCATCGCTACTGCTCGATACGGTCGACTGGACTCCCGGCGCGCCGTTCGAAGCCGACGGCACGCTCACGCTGGCAAATTGGCGCGCGGGCTCGGCAAGCATCGCCGCCAATGAACTTGGCATCGGCATTGTCGTGCAGCCTCAAGGCGGCGGTCGCATTGATCTTCGCGGCCCCACGCACATTACAGGACCACTCGGCGACGGCGAAGTGCGCGACCTCGTCGCCACGCTCGATCTCGGCGTGCAGTGGGGCAATGGCTGGCGCGCAACGCCAAACAGCGGTTGCTTGCCAATCCGCCTCGGCGGCATCGACGCCGCGGGGCTCTCCTTTGCCAATGGCGATTTTTCGCTGTGCCCACTCAACGGCGCGCTGATCGCCGCGGACGCCAACGAAAATCTCTCTGGCGGCTTCTCCATCCGCGGCCTCGGCCTCAACGGCCGCATGTCTGGCCCGGAAGGCCAGCCGGCACGCTTGAGCGCAAACAATATTGTCGGCCGCTTCCGCGGTCGCAGCGGCGATTTCACACTCGCGCTTGAAGCCGACGCCCCGCGGCTTTCTATCCAGATGACCGAGGAGCGCACGCTCTCGATCAATCTACAACGCATCACAGCCGACGCCCACATCAAGGACAGTTGGAGCATCGCCGGCTCGTTCGATGCAGGCTCCCTCACCGATCCGACGCTGCCTGGCTCCATCTCCGCCATCGAAGGCGCCTGGACCGCAGAGCCCGTCGACAACAAGCCCGTGATCCGCGTCAGCGCGGGTGAAGCATTGCTGACGGCAAACCGGCCAGCCACCGAAGCAGATCGCCCGCTCTTTAACCCACTGCGCATCATCGACGCCAACGCCGTGATGAGCGACGGCCAGATCACTGCATCAGGCGCCATTGTGCTCGAAGAGCGGTTGCGACAGCTCGCCCGCTTCTCCGCTCAGCACGCCATCGATGAAGGCGCCGGCAGCGCGACTGTCGTCGCCGAGCAAATCACCTTCGGACCACAACTGCAGCCCTACGAAATTACCGAGCAAGCACGCGGCATGGTCGAAGGCGTCACCGGACCGATTTCCGCGAGCGCTGAAATCACCTGGACACGCGACACGCTGCTCGGCGGCGCCCACGTCAGTTTGCAAGGCGTCTCGCTCGCCACCGCGACCATCCCAATCGTCAATGACGTGCGCGGTGAAATCTACTTCGATGACCTCTGGCTACTGACAACACCGCCAGGGCAGCAAATCACAGTCGGCGAACTCAACCCTGGCATTGCCGTCACCAACGGCCGCGTTCGCTTCCAATTGCTGCCGGAGGAGCGCGTTTCGATCGAGCGCGCCGAATTCGACTTCGCCTCCGGCACGCTCGCCATGTCGCCGACAACCATCACCCTCGGCGCCGACGAAACGCGCTTCGAACTCACACTGCGCGGCGTCGACGCCGCCGATCTGCTGCGCACACTGAACGTGCCGGACCTAACCGCCACCGGCCAGATTGAGGGCAACTTCCCGCTGCTGCTAACACGTCAAAGCGCATTCGTGCAACACGGCGTGCTGCGCGCCACGGGCGAAGGCGGCGTGATCTCCTACACCGGCCAAGCCGGCGACAGTGCAACCGGCATCTCCCGTATCGCTTTCGATGCGCTGCGCAGCTTCCGCTACGACGCGCTCTCACTCACCATCGATGGCGATCTGAATGGCGACGTCATTTCCTCGATCGACTTCAGCGGCCAAAACTCCGGCCGGCCGATTGATCTGACGCCGATTGCGTCGATCCCGGGGGTTGGCCGCGTCACGGTCAGCGGCGTGCCGTTCGATTTCAACGTCCGCGTGACCGCGCCCTTCCGGCGCCTTGCGCAAACCGCGGCCACGATCACCGACCCCGGCTCCCTAATCGACCAGGGCCGCGAGGAAGAAACGCAAGAACCGGTTGACCTGGACGCCCCACCACCAAGATAAAGTCCAGCTTCAGAGCGTATTCAGTTTGAGGCGGCTACGAGAGTGGCCTTGGAGTTTCGCGCATGCGGGCACACCTTTTGACTGGTTTGGGCGCGGCGATCCTCGCCGCAGGCTGCATCCCGGTGCGCATCCAAGCGCCGGACGACCCAATTGAGATTAATCTCAATGTGAACATCCGGCAGGAAGTCATTGTGCGGCTCGAACGCGACGCTGCTGAACTACTGGATCAGAATTCTGATCTCTTCGGAGGCACCACGCCATGAAGCGTCATATTGTTCTCGCCGGCATCGCCGCCATCGGTCTGGCGCTGAGCGCCACGACGGCTTTGGCGCAAGCGGCAGATTCCGCCCTCGCCCAAGCGCGTTCAGGTGGACTAATTGGCGAACAAGCCGACGGTTATCTCGGCTTTGTCCCGGGCGCCTCGATCTCGGCCGACCTTCGCGGCCGCGTTGAGCAAAACAACATCCAGCGTCGGCAACTCTATACCCGCCGCGCGACCGAACGCAGTGTTTCGGTCAACGAAATGGCGGCCGCCGTGGCTTGCGAAGTCTTCCATCGCCCCCGCATCGCTGTCGGCGAGAAGTATCGCACTGAAGCTGGCCAATGGCGCACGCGCTCTGCGGGCGCGGCCGTAGATGTCCCAAGCTTTTGCGCTGAGTAGCACTGTGACGTGACGCTTAAGCGCGCGGCGCCTTGGCGCTAGCGCCGACGCGCGGTCGGGCGCACATAAGCGTCATGAAGGTATTTCTGCTGACACTCAGCTTAGGCGGCATACTGGCCGTGGTCATGTTCGGCGTTCTCACGAACTGGAATGCTTCGGCCATGAATATCCACGGCTGGATCGCGCTGTTTTTCGGCACCTTCCTTTCGCTCGCTGTCGGCGGTGGGTTAATGGCGCTCGTTTTTTATTCGGCCCGCAAAGGTTACGACGACCGCATCGAGGTCGATACGTCAGACCCCGACTGACTGACCCCTTATGGTCAGCCTGAGCATAATGTGGTAGACCGATCCGATGGCCTCTCGAAAAGCCCAAAACGACGACGCGCTACGATTCAAGTCGCTGTACACGCACGGTTTCGTCCGGGTGGCAGCTTGTGCGCCAGTGGTCGCGCCGGCAAACCCAGCGGCCAACGCGGACGCAATCCTTAATTTCTGGCGCGAGGCCGATGCCGAGCGCGCCGCGATCCTGCTGACTCCCGAACTCTCCCTCTCTGGTTACTCGATCGATGATCTGCTCCTGCAGGAGCCTCTGCTAGATGCAGTGGACGCGGCGATCGGCCAGCTCCTCGTTAAGAGTGAGGAGCTCTTTCCGATCCTCATCGTCGGCGCACCGATCCGCTCGCGCGGCGCAATTTTCAACTGCGCTGTCGTCATTCACCACGGCCAAATTCTGGGTGTCGTCCCGAAGAGCTTCTTGCCGAACTATCGCGAGTTCTACGAAAAGCGTCACTTCAGCGTCGCCAGTGACACCGAAGAAGATCTCATCTTCGTTTGCGGAGAATGGGTCGGCTTCGGCGAAGATGTCGTGTTCACGGCAACCGACAATCCAGACTTCGCCTTCCATGTTGAGATTTGCGAAGACTTTTGGGCGCCGACGCCGCCATCGACGATGGGTGCGCTCGCTGGCGCCAACATTCTGCTGAATCTTTCGGCGTCGAATATCGTTATTGGCAAAGCCGAGGACCGCGCGGTCCTTTGCGATAGCCAATCGCGCCGCGCCATTGCTGCTTACGTCTTCGCCGCCGCCGGCCGCGGCGAGAGCACCACCGACGTCGCGTGGGACGGCCAGGTCATCGCCTACGAGATGGGTGAGAAACTGGCTGAAGGCGAACGCTTCGCGCGCGAGCCCAAGCTGGTCATCGCAGACATCGACGTCGCGCGCATCGCACAAGAGCGCCGGCGCGTCGGCACCTTCCGCGACGCCGCCGCCCGCGTGCAAGACAAGCTCGCCAAGTGGGGCCACATCACGTTCGAGCTGGGCGCGCCGCATGAAGAACTCCCGCTCAAGCGCAAAATCGATCGCCTGCCCTTCGTGCCGGACGATCTCAGCAAACGCGACCGCGATTGCTTTGAAGCCTACAACATCCAGGTCTCCGGCCTCGCCAAGCGCATCGAGTCCACCAACACGAAGCGCGTCATCATCGGCGTTTCCGGCGGTCTCGATTCGACGCACGCGCTGATCGTCATCGCCCGCGCGTTCGATCTCCTTGGTTTGCCGCGCAAGAACATCATTGGCGTTACACTGCCTGGCTTTGCGACCAGCGATGCGACCAAGGCAAACGCCTGGGCGCTGATGAATGCGCTGGGTATCGATGGGCGCGAGGTTTCTATCGAACCGCTCGCACAGCGCATGCTGGAAGATCTGGATCATCCTGCCGCGCGCGGTGAGAAGGTTTACGACGTCGCGTACGAGAACGTGCAAGCGGGCTTGCGCACCGACTACCTCTTCCGCCTCGCCAACAAAGAAGGCGGCTTCGTTGTTGGCACCGGCGATCTCAGCGAACTTGCGCTCGGCTGGTGCACGTATGGCGTTGGCGATCACATGAGCCACTACAACGTCAATGGCGGTGCGCCGAAGACGTTGATCCAATTTCTCATCCGCTGGGTGTCTGACTCGAAACTCTTCGACAACACGACCTCCGAGACACTCATTAGAGTTCTCGAAAGCGAAATCAGCCCCGAACTTATTCCCGGCGCCACGCCGCAAAGCACGCAAGCCGTCGTCGGCCCCTATGAGCTGCAGGACTTCAATCTCTACTGGCTCACACGCTACGGCCTGAAACCCAGCAAAATCCTCTTCCTTGCCTGGAGCGCTTGGCGGGAAAAGTACGACTACGCCACGCTGAAGAAGTGGCTCGGCTATTTCATCACGCGCTTCTTCGCCAACCAGTATAAGCGCAGCGCGGTGCCGAACGGCCCGAAGATTGTCTCCGGCGGCGCGCTCTCCCCGCGCGGTGATTGGCGCATGCCAAGCGACGCAAGCGCTGCGGTATGGCTTGCTGAACTCAGCAACAATACGCCCGAAGCGCTGGACTGACACGCACACCGCGTGCTTCATCCGCCAGCAATGCCGCAACTCGAAGATCTCATCACTCTCGCCCTCGCCGCTGGCCGCGAAATCATGTCCGTGCGCGCAGCGGGTATCGACGCGAAAACCAAGGTCGATGGTTCGCTCGTAACCATCGCTGATCAACGCGCTGAGGCGATCATCGAAGCTGGCTTGGCGGAGCTTGAGCCTGGCGTGCCGATGCTTGGCGAAGAAGCCGTCGGAGCCGGACGCATACCTGAGTGCGGCGCGCGCTTTTATTGCGTCGATCCGCTCGACGGCACGCGTGGCTTTGCCAAAGGCGGCGACGAATTCACCGTCAACATCGCGCTCATTGAAAACGCCACGCCGATTATTGGCGTCGTTTACGCTCCGGCGACTGGCGAGCTTTATGCGGGCGAACCTGGCAGAGCGCTTGCGGGCAAATGTCATCCGCAGACCGGTCAATTGCTGGCGCCGCTGGCGTCGATCAAAGCACAAACAGCGTTGCCGCCAAATCCGCGCGTCGTCGCCTCGGATTTCTCTGGCCGCAACGAACGTACGAGTGAGTTCATCGCGGCGCTCAACGGCGTGATTACGCACGCTAGTTCGTCGATCAAGTTTTGCCGTGTCGCCGAGGGCGCTGCGGATTTTTATCCGCGCTTTGGCGATGTCAGTGAGTGGGACGCCGCTGCAGGTCACGCCATTCTCAAAGCCGCGGGCGGCGATATCATGCTGCTCGACGGCTCGCCCTTGCGATATGGCGGCAAGCAAGGCGATTTCCTGATCCACGGTTTCGTCGCCTATTCCGGCGAAGGCGCAGCCGCTGCAGCGCGGCGCGCGCTGCGCTAAGGACGCGCGTCATCGCTTTGCGCCTTCATCGCCGAAAGCACGAAAGATGGGAGCAAGGCGCGTGGGACACGCTGAGTTTGTAGTCTAGTGCGCCGGCCAATCGCTCGGCCAACGCCGCGTGTCGCCACGCGCCCTTTGCGATTGTTTTCCAGCGGGCCGGCTCCGGGAGGTGTTTCACTCTCTTGGATAGGTCCCCGTCGGCGTGCGGGCTTTGCCTGAGCCCCGTATCTCCCGCGGTTCGATCTTCTACCGCGGCTTCGCGTGACGGATCGTTGTC
>JANPCV010000173.1:0-24425 GCA_031431115.1 Caulobacteraceae bacterium | reverse complement strand
CTAGCTTGAAATGTTGCGGGCGTTGAAACGCATGTGCCGGCGAGGGCGCCGGCGCTCCAAGTGAACTTCGCCGGGCGTTGGAGGTTGGAGCGCGGGCCTCCGTCCCGCATTTCGCCGCTATCCGGTGAATTTCACGAGTCTCCGACAAGCTCAGGCTTCGTGTCTTTTGCGCCGCGAGGCGCTCGTGCTAGCCAGACGCAACGGAGTTAGCGCCATGACCGAACCCACCTGTTTCAAGCTCAGCATCGAGAACAACGTCGCGCACATCCAGCTTTCGCGGCCAGAAGCGTTCAACGCCATGCCGCGCGCATTTTGGAATGAGCTGCCGGTGCTGGTGAACGACATCAGCGACAACGCCAAAGCACGCGCGATCGTCATCTCCTCCACCGGCAAACATTTCACCGCCGGCATGGACACATCGGTTTTCACCGACGGCGACGGCGTCAGCGCCAGCGGCGGCGATCAATACGCGCGCGCCGAAGCCTTCCGCCAATTTGTGCTGACCCTGCAGGGCAGCTTCAATTGCCTCGACAATGCACGCATGCCGGTGATCGCCGCGATCCAAGGCGGTTGCATCGGCGCCGGCGTCGACATGAGCAGCGCGTGCGATATTCGCTACTGCACTGAAGACGCGTTCTTCCAAATCGCTGAAATCAATATCGGCATGACCGCAGATGTCGGCACGTTTCCGCGCCTCTGCAAACTCATTCCCGAAGGGTGGGTGCGTGAACTTGCCTACGCTGGCCGCCGCCTACCCGCGCAAAAGGCCAAGGAAATCGGCCTCGTTAACGACGTTTTTGCAACACAAGAGGCTATGCTTGCGCACGTCCTGGAGCTGGCACAAGAGATCGCAAGCAAAGCGCCAGTCGCTGTTGCGGGTTCGAAAAGAATGATCAATTACGCGCGCGATCACTCAATAGCTGATGGTCTCGATTACATCGCTACGTGGCAGGCGGGAATGTTCTCACCGCCGCATATGATGGAAGCATTTGCGGCAAAGGCGCAAAAGCGGGCCCCCGAATTTCCCGATCTGGCCTCACTCCGAAAGAAGATGTAAGACTCAGCAGCCGGACATTCGGTGGAGCGAACCGTGATTCAAGATTCACTACGCATCAACCAACTATCTTCGGCAGGCCTCGATTGGCTCTCGCGCTATCTGTCTGAGATTGAAGCGCGCAACCTCGATGGTGCGGTCGAGTTCTACCACGACAGCGCCGTCACGCAGGTAAATGACGGTCTGCCGCTCCATACAAAAGTCGCCGTGCACGGCCTTCTACAGCGCTATTTCGAGAACTTCGCCCAAGTAGAGCATGAACTGCTGAATGCCTTCGGCGTGGACACGCAGTTCGCCACAGAAATGCTTTGCCACTATACGCCGGCGGCGTCAGGCAAGCGCATCACCATGCCAGCCACAGCTATCTACGAACGCGACCCCGACGGGCTCATAGTTTCGATGCGCATATACATGAGCGCCACTGGCATGTTCGAGGGGTTCGCCGCCGTCGAAGCCCCGCCCGCAGCGCCACTTAGAAAGCGTATATAAATTTCAGAATACGGGACTTGACCAGACGGCAAGGCCAAGCAAACACTGCGATATGGACTCGCCGATACTCGGAAACGGCCAGCTCAGCGCAGAAGCGCGCGCCTGGCACACGCGCTTCAACGACGCGCTGGCTTTGCGCGATCCTGATCGCTATCTCGCGTTCTTTCACGACGATTGCGCCCTTCAAATCAACAACGCGATACCAATCTATTCAAAGCAAGCAATACAGCCTGCTTACTGCGCCCACCTGACATCGTTTCGAACCATGACCTACGAGTTCATGAACATCGTCGGCGATGATCGGCGATCGTCGTGCGAAGTGCTCTACACATTCGGCTGCAATGACGGGAGCACTGAAGTCATTCAATGTTCGTATCTCGTAGATCTGGATGAAACAGGCCTCATTCGCTCCGCACGGGTCTATGGCAATGGCTCACGCGTGTTTAAGCCGTTTATGCGGGCCAACGATTGATGTAGAGACGCCGGATGGATGTCCGCTTTCTCTCCCCCGGTCCGAACCCGCCGTACGAGGTCAACGCCTTTATCGAGATCCCGCAAGGCGGGCTTCCGGTAAAATACGAGCTCGACCAGAAATCCGGCGCGCTCTTCGTTGACCGCTTCCTGCACACCTCGATGCTCTACCCGAGCAATTACGGCTTCATCCCGAATACGCTCGGCGAAGACGGCGACCCGCTCGATATCCTGGTCGTGACGCCAATGCCGGTGGTCGCTGGGTGCGTCATCCGTTCACGGCCCGTCGGGGTGCTGCTGATGAGCGACGAAAAAGGCGTGGACGAGAAAATCCTCGCTGTGCCGGTCGATGCGCTTAATCCGTTTTACAAGGACGTGAAAACCCACGAAGACCTGCCGCCGCTACTGGTCGCGCAGATCGCGCACTTCTTCAGGCACTACAAAGATCTCGAACCCGGCAAGCAAGCAAGCGTCGGCGACTGGGCGACACTCGATGTCGCGTACGAGCGCATCAAACTGTCGATCGCGCGCAAGAAATGAGCGAGTCCGATATCGCGGCGCGCTTGGTTGACGCGCTTGCCGCCGCCGCAACCCGTGAAGCCGGCAGCGCAACCGCGCTCGTCTCCGTGACGATTGACGTCGTCGCCAGCGGCGACACCGGCTCAATCGAAGCAACGCTCGTGCGCAAAACCCGCACGCTCGTCTTCATGAACGCAGAACTCCGCAACGAAGCCGGCGCCCGCGTCGCAACGGCGTCGAGCGTGCATAAAGTCGTGGGCGCCTGATCTTGGACCGCCGGCGCGTTGAGCCAAGCGCCGTGAATGCCAAGTTCGCGCGAAACAACGCCGGCGAGGGCGCCGGCGATCCAAGGAATTAAACCCGCGGCGCGATCCAGCGCATTTCCACGAGCGTCGCTTCGTGCAGCAGGTCCGGCTCGATTTCCGCGAACGTCTCCGCAGGGCTCGCGCCATCGGGCAAACGATAGACGCGCCAGAACGTGCCATCCGCCGCCGTCGAGCAGGCAAAACCCTGCGCGCCGTCAACGAATTCGGTCAAACAGAAAGTCACCTGCTCCGGCGGCGCCACGGCGAACTTGGATACGCCCGCAATTTCACCCACTTCGCTGCGCGCCTGTGTCGAGCGCGTCACGATCGCATGCGCGTGCTGACCATCCGCTGCCGGGAGGATGCGGAATACTTCCTCATCGCCCGCCGAAAGCGTGATCGCCTTGAACGGCTGACCGTCAACTTGATCGTCCACCTCAGCGACGATGAAGCTCGGGGCGGCGAGACGCACCGCATCGACATTCATCGCAACCGCAGTGGAGATGCCGGCGGCGCTGCTTGCGCCGATCAGCGTGTTGGAGTTAGGCGCCGCAACAACCGGATAGGCGTCGCTGGTTTCGCGTTGTTGCGCCTCTTGCCCGCACGCCGCGAGCGCAAGCGCCACAACAACGATCAAAAACCTCATGAAAACACCTCAAAGAGCCCCGCGGCGCCCATGCCGCCGCCGATGCACATGGTGACGACCGCGTGCTTTGCCTTGCGGCGCTTGCCTTCGAGCAGCACGTGCCCAACGAGACGCGCGCCGGTCATGCCGAACGGGTGGCCGATGGCGATCGAGCCGCCATTGACGTTGTACTTTTCCGGATCGATGCCGAGGCGATCGCGCGAATGGAGACATTGCGACGCAAACGCTTCGTTGAGCTCCCAGAGATCGATGTCATCGACTTTGAGGCCCTGACGCTCAAGCAAGCGCGGCACAGCGAACACTGGGCCAATGCCCATTTCGTCCGGCTCGCAACCGGCAACCGCAAAGCCCTTGAACAGCCCCAGCGGCTCAAGCCCGCGCTTCTCAGCTTCCTTTTCGTCCATCAGCACAACCGCCGCCGCGCCGTCAGAAAGCTGGCTGGCGTTGCCGGCGGTCACGAAATTGCCCGGACCACGCACCGGCTGCAGGCTCGCCAAACCTTCGAGCGTGGTGTCGGCGCGATTGCACTCGTCCTTGGTCACAACGTAATCGACGAAGCTCTCTTCTTTCGTCTCTTTGTTGACGACCTTCATCTTGGTCGGCATCGGCACGATTTCATTGTCGAACAAGCCGCTCTTTTGCGCCGCCGCGATGCGTTGCTGCGAGCGCAGCGAGTATTCGTCCTGATAATCGCGCGCCACGTTGTAGCGCTTCGACACGATGTCGGCGGTTTCGATCATCGCCATCCAAAGCTCAGGCTTTGTCTTCATCAGCTCTTCTTCGGTGACGCGGTAGCGATTGGCCTGGCCGCTCAGCTGCACCAGCGAGATCGATTCAACACCGCCGCCCACGGCCGCCTTCGCGCCTTCGTTCATGATGTAGTGTGACGCCTGCGCGATCGCCTGCAGACCCGACGAGCAGAACCGGTTCACGGTCGTGCCCGAACTCGTGACGGGCAAACCGGCGCGGATCAGCGAGAGACGCGCGATGTTGCTACCCGTCGCGCCTTCCGGGGCGCCGCAGCCAATCACCACATCTTCGATCTCGGCCGGATCAATCTTCGAGCGCGCAACCGCGTGCTTGATCGCATGGCCAGTCATCGTCGCGCCGTGCGTGTCGTTGAAACCGCCACGGCCTGACTTAGCGAGACCCGTACGGGCGTAAGAAACGATAACTGCACGGCCCATCAGGCGCCTCCTCAAAAATGTTGCGCGCACACTAATCGCCGCGATGCGCGCATGAAAGCGCGTATCGCGGCGGCTGCGTCACAATAGTCGCGGTTACGAGATGGCGTTGTTGTTCACGAGCCCGCCGGTCGGCGCCGGCTCGGGTGGCTGGACCACCGGCGCGGAGGCGGTAACCCCGCCCTGCTGGAAGATGCCTCGCCCGCGATCCTGGATCCATTTGGCGATGTCTTCCGAGAGCACGCCCGCGACGATGCCCACCAAGGACACCGTGAACGGATTGAGCGCCGAGGACGTCGTCGCCTGCTGCACCGAGGAGGCGATCGAGAAGCCGGCAATGGCGGCATTGGCGAGAACATAAAACGCCAAGGCGGCGCACATGCCGAAGATTAGGCGCACGACGATCTCGGCCATCGTCACCGGCACAGGACGGTTGAGATACGCCGGGAAGAGATAAAGCAGCGAGCCGAGTGCACCCATCAGCAGCACCAGCACAGTTGAGAGCAAGGACGGATGGCCCTGCGCCAGGAACGCGCTCGCGCCAAGCGGGCTCATTGAACGCAACGCATACGCTTCGCCGCGCACGCGTTGGTAATGCTCATAGTCCGGCACCACGGTTTGCTGGAGCGCAAACACGCGGCGATTGGATTCCGCAACTTGGCCGCTCACCAGGCGTTGACGCGAAACCAGCGCCGAACGCTCGGCGCTTCGATCATCAAGCGCCTCTTCCTGCGAGGCCAATTGCTGAACTTGCACGCTCAAATTAGCGATGCCTTGCTGATCGGCGGGTGGCAGGCCTGGACGCGCTGCAAGCAAGCCAACGCGCTGTGAAAGCCCCTGCGCGCTCATGTCTGCGGCGGAGCTTTCGGCCGTTTGCACGTTGGCGCGCGTCTCGATATCGGCGATCGCGCCGACCATCGCAGCACGCGCTTCGTTGGCGCTGGCTTGAGCGCTCTGCACCTGGCCATCGATCGACGCGATCTGCTGATCGACCTCCAGAAGCTCACCACGCGGGCCAGCGCTTTCGGACTCAAGCTGTTGAATTTGGCGATCCGCGGCATCGAGCTGCGCAAACGAGATAAGGCCGTTGGTCGATGGCGAAATTTGCGCCACGCCGAACTGGAAGTCGCGCGAACTGAACACCAGCGCGCTCAGGCCAAGCACGGCGACCATCGCCACCGCGAGCACCACGCCTACGGAAAACTTGTAGATCGTCATCGCGACACGTCCCCTTGTTTGTCGTCTGACGCGCCGGTCCCGCACGCGTCCCAACTCACTCCGTTCTAGCGTATCCGAGGCGAGCCGGTTGGGCTTTTTTAACCATACCAGCAGCCCCAACCTGAGCCGTAGCTGACGTTACGGAATAATTATCCAATGAATATTTTCTCATTCCTTCAATTTTCTCTTGTCAGCAATCAGCGATGCGGTCATACAGGGTGTGCGCTCCTCCCCAAGGCAGCGCGACCAGTTCAGGAGTAGGTCCATGTCTGCCATTCGTTCGATTATCGCTGCCGCCGTCATCAGCGCCGCCTTCGCTGCCCCCGCTTTCGCGCGCGAAGTTTACACCATTAAGCTGTCGGCCCCGGTCGCCGCACAAACGCGCATCATCGCGCTGAACACCATTTGGGATTGCGAAGGCGACACCTGCCTCGCCCGCGCTGACCACGGCGCCAACGTCCGTTCGTGCCGCCAATTCGTGCGCCAAGCCGATGGCCTGCGCATCGTGTCGTACGGCACCGCCAGCCAACAGCTGAGCGCCGACGAAGTCGCGCGCTGCAACGGCGAAACCGTTCAAGCGTCGAACGCCCAATCGGGCCAATAATCGAACGCTTCATTGCGATTGAATTTGAGAGCCGCCGGTCAGCCATGGCCGGCGGTTTTTCTATGCGCGCCCGCGCAAATCTTCGCGCCACGGGTGCGCGCCGCAGGGTGCCAGCGTCAGCGCTTGCACTGCTGGATCGTCGGCAATGCGCATGCGCGCAGACCCAGTCCGGCCGTCCATAATGCTGTGCATCACCGGCGCTAAGCCACCACTCGGCTGGCGCGCCAGCACCAGCACGCCGCGCGCACCGCCAACGCGCGCGCCGCCGGTGACGCGCGGCAGCGCATAAGTGATCCGGACGCGAAACGTTTCGCCGCCACTTTCCAGATTGTAACGTGGATGCTCGAACAGCGTTTGCGTCTCTTCCTCATAGACCACTTGTATCTCGTCGGCTTCAAACCGCACGCCAACGCCTGCTGCGCAGGCAGCCGGACCCGCACTCCACAAGCCAGCTAATTCGGCAGGCGGATCCGCCGGCCCGGCGCATGCCGAACCCAGAAAACACAAAGAAATAAGCGCCATTGCGCGCTGCATCGGACCAGTGAGCTACGCCTGTATGGTTGATGCCGTCTGAACGTCGCTAAGGACTCGCCAAATCCCATCAGGCGCCCCATGTGACGGCGACACCTCATGGACATGCCGGTTCCCGCCTCCTCCGCCGATCAACACGGCGCAACCGACCATCGCGGCCGGCCCGCATCGGAGCTGCTTGAGGATCTGATTGAGGCGTTTCCGGGCGAAAGCGTCAGCGTCGGCGAACTGATCGACCGCCTCGATTCGCGCGCCCACGGCATGCTGCTGCTGGTTCTGGCGCTGCCAATGTGCGTGCCGAACGTGCCTGGCATTTCGACCATCTTCGGCGTGCTGATGCTGGCGCCGGCGCTGCAAATGGTGTTCGGCTCGCGCCGGCTGATGCTCCCCAAGCGCGTGCGCGACTGGCGCGTCGATTGCGGCGCGCTCCGCCGCACCTTCAACCTCGCCATTCCGTCGCTGAAGCGCGTCGAGTATCTGATCCGTCCGCGCTGGTCGCGCCTCACGCGGTTTCCGGTGACGATCCTGGTCGGCCTGCAAACGTTGCTGATGGCGTTGGTGTTGATCCTGCCGATCCCGTTCGCCAACTGGCCGCCCGGCATGACTGTCGCGATGACGGCGCTCGCGCTGCTGCAACGCGACGGCCTCTTGATGGTGCTGACCATCCCCGCCGCGATCGCATCTGTCGCGTCAGTTTATCTCGGCACCCGCGTCGGCCTCGCCGTGATCGACAACGCGATCCAGTGGATCAGCAGCCTAATCACCTAACATCACGCCGCGGCGCATACGCCCACGCGACCGCGCTCAGCCCCAACCAACAACAGCGCCGAATATTCCATCCCGTTGCGGCCCGCGCCGACAACGAACCAGCCCGCCGGCCAGTGCACCAGGACCATGCCGAGCGCGATGATGAAAATGTGCCCGAGGCACGCGAGCGTCACGAAGCGCCGCGTCAACAAGAAGAACGGCGCGACCAATTCATAAATCGTCACAGCAGCAGCCCAATAAAGCCCCATCGGAAACCCGAGCGAACTCAGCCAATCGCCAAACCCGGTGACATTCGGATCCCAGTGCGACGCCCGAAACGCGCCGTGAATAAAGATCAAGATCGCCAGCGATATCCGCACGATCGACAGCGAAAATTCGACACGATCGGCGTGCGCGCGCGGCCCAAGCACCATGACCCTTCCCCATCAAAGTCGATGAGAGAGCGCTTCGGCGCTCCTGCGAAGCAATGAGATTGCGACGAACCGCTAGCAGCTGTCGCGGATGAGCCAGCCGAGCTGCACGCCGGTGCGATCGATCGCTTCCTCCACAGCCCGGCAATTGCGCGCCGCCGGACGCGATGCGCCAGGCTGGAACTCCGGCTCGCCTTCGCCGGAACGGCGATCATCATCCGAAAGCGGCTCATACACCGACACCGCACCGCCGGTGACGATGCACTCGCGCCGCGAGCCATTGGCTTCGCGCACGCGCACCAGCACTTCGCCTTCATCTAACGCCGAAGCAAACGTGATCCGCGCCGGGCGCGAACTCGCACGCTCCGCGCATGTGTTGATCGCCGGCATAAGCTCAGGCAGCAGCGACGCCCAAGTCGGCCGCTCGCCTTCGATCACGCCGCGCCGCGCGCAGCCCTGATAGGCAACGCCCTCAAACAGCACTTGCGCCGTGTACGACAACTCAACGCCGCTCGCGGTGCAGGCCTGCTCCGAAATGGTGATCGTCAGCGGGCCAGCAGTCACCCGCAAGCCGTGCTCGCGATAGTCGCGCTCGCCAGGAACGCCGCCATCTTCGCCAAGCCCCGGACGCGCAAACTGCGCGTAGTCGTTCAGGAGCGTCAGCTCCCAAGCACCCTCGGCACTGCCGAGCGTATCGAGGCCGCCAGACGCTTGGAACTCGCCTTCATACGCAGCGCGCTGCGCGGCGCTGGCCGGACCGCCAAGCGCCACCAATGTTTCGGCCGCAATTTCAGCTTCACGCTCGGCGTTCGTTGGTGTGGACGACGGGCCTTCTTCACCCGCGGGCGCCTGACGCTGGCACGCGGACAAAGCGGCTGTGCTCAATATGAGCCCTACCAACGCACCGCGGATCAAGGTCCGCATCGGCATTCCCCCGTTCGGCTCTGCCATCCAGATGGATGTCAGCAGGCTCTTGGGGGTTAGTATAGCCCCATGCAGCGTGATTCCGGCGCCCCACTGTGGGAGTTTTTCGCGGGTGGCGGCCTGGCGCGGCTCGGCCTCGAGCCCGATTTCGCCTGCGCCTTCGCCAATGACATCGATCGGAGCAAGGCCGCGGCCTACCGCGCCGCCTTTCCGCCCGGCGATGACATGCACGAAGGCGACATCTGGAAGCTCACCCCGGCCAAGCTCCCCGGCAAAGCCGCTTTGGCGTGGGCGTCGTTCCCGTGTCAGGATTTGTCGCTCGCTGGCGCCCGCAGAGGTTTAGCGGCGCCGCGCTCGGGCGCCTTTTGGGGCTTCCACGCACTCATCGAAAAACTAGGGCACGAAGGCCGTGCGCCAGACGTGCTCGCGCTCGAAAATGTCAGCGGTTTGCTCAGCTCTCACGGCGGCGCTGACTTCACTGCGCTGCTCCACGCGCTCGATGACCTTGGCTATCGCGCCGGCGCACTGGAAATCGACGCCGCATTATTCACGCCGCAATCGCGCCCGCGTCTCTTCATTGTCGCCGCGCGCAATCCGCCGCCCCATCTGGTGGCGTCCGGCCCGGGCGAACCCTTTCACGGTCAATCGCTCCGCAACCTCGTCGCGCGTTTACCCGACGGCCTGCGCAAGCGTTACGTGTGGTGGCGCCTCGACACGCCGCCCAAGCGCAACACACGTCTCACCGATCTGCTCGACGATCACAGCGATTCCTGGAACAGCGAAGAGCAAACCGCAAAGCTCGTCGCGCAAATGAGCACGCTGCAACGCGGGCGCCTTGAAGCCCTCCAGGAGAGCGGCCGCCGCGAAGTCGGCGCCGTCTTCCGCCGCATCCGCATCGAACATGGCGAACGCGTGCAGCGCGCGGAAGCGCGGTTTGACGGCCTTGCAGGCTGTTTGCGCACGCCGACAGGCGGTTCAAGCCGCCAACTTTTGCTATTCGTGGAAGGCCAAAAGCTGCGCTCCCGCTTGCTTTCGCCGCGCGAGGCCGCGCGCCTTATGGGCGTGCCCGAACACTATCCGCTGCCGAGCGGCCAAACCGCCGCTTTGCATCTCGTTGGCGACGCTGTGTGCGTGCCTGTCGTGCGCTGGCTCTCGCAAAATCTGCTCGGGCCCCTCGCCGGCGCCGCGGCTGCACGCAAGAGCGCGTGAGTGCGCGCTGATGTCTTCGACCCCGTAAAACGCTCAGCCGTGATGCGCGCGGTGAAATCGCGCGACACTGGCCCTGAACTCATCGTGCGCGCCGCCGTGTGCGAACTTGGCTATGCGCGGCGCTATCGGCTGAACGGGGCCGCGCTGCCCGGCAAACCCGATCTCGTCTTCGGCGCGATGCACAAAGTCGTCTTCGTGCACGGCTGCTTTTGGCACGGCCACGATTGCAAACGCGGCGCACGCCAGCCGAAGGACAACGCCGACTATTGGCGCGCGAAGATAGCGCGCAACGTCGTGCGTGATGGCGCATCACTCAACGCGCTGAGGCAAGAAGCCTGGTCGCCACTGGTGATCTGGGAATGCGAGACGCGCGATCGCGGTGCGCTCTCGCGCAAGCTCGCGACGTTTCTGCGCTAACGGCGCCCCGCCCTCACCCGCGGGGCAGCGTTCGGGGCGGCAGCGCGACGGGAGGACGCACGCTCCCGCCCCAATTGTTCACGCGCCGCCGCCATCAAAGCCGCCAGCGACGCTGCGCCTATGACCCTCACGGCAGGCGCTTCAGGCCCGATTTCAGGCCGACCCAGCAAAGCGGCGATCGTGAGCACGGCGCGCTCCTAGTTGCAAATCACTCGCAATAGCAAATCACGCTCGCCCAAAGCCGTCAAGCGGAGGAAACTGCGGCTTAAGCGGCTGAGCTGGCGCGCGCGGCGGCGATGGGCGTGTCGAGCGTGAACGAGAAGACCGAGCCCTCCCCCAATTCGCTCTTGGCCGAGAGCTTGCCGCCCATCAGCCGGATGAGGCGCATCGAAATTGCCAGGCCAAGACCCGGCCCCTCACCTTCGGCGCACAGACGCTCGCGCCCGAAGACCAGCGCCAGCTGCGAGCGCGACATGCCCGCGCCGGTGTCGGCAACGGCAAAGGTCAAGCGCACGCTCGCCGCATCGCTCGGTTGAGCACTGAGGCGCACACGCACGCCGCCATGCGTCGTGTAACGGATCGCATTGGCCAGCAGATTGAACAGCACCTGACGCACCCGCGCCGCGTCCATTTCAAGCAGCGCCGGCGTTGCAGGATCGAGATCGACGAAAAGCTCGATACTCTTATCTTGCGCGGCCGCCTTGAACGCACTCACCACGCCGCGCAGCACTTCGCGCGGATCGGCTGGCTTCGCAACAATGCGCACCTGCCCGTTCTCAAGCTGATCGAGATCAGAAAGATCGTTCAGCACCAGGCGCAGCACTTCACTCGCCTGCACCAAAGTCGCGATATGTGCGCGCGCGCCTGGCGATTGCGCGACACGGCGCAGGTGCTCCGCCGCACCGGCGAGCGCCGTCATCGGCGTGCGCAATTCGTCGTTCATACGCTGAATCATGCTGCTTTTCGCGGCTGCAGCCGCTGCCGCAGTCTGCCGTTCACGCAACACAGCGGCTTCCGCGTCAAGCTGAGCAACATCGGACGCCAGCAAGCTCTTCCAAAGATTGACGCCAAACGCGAGCAGTAACAGCCCGCCCATCAACGGCATCAGATCCAACGGATTGGTCGCGCCGTTGACGAGATATTCCGCCAGCGGCAGCCCAAGCAGAAAACCAATCGTTGAGCCCGCGCCTGCAATTGAGAGCGGAACGGACGAGCGCAACGTCGCCGCCGCATTCGCAAGGCCGCCGAATATGTAAACGATCGCCAGCGTCTCGCCCGGCACGTACGGCGAGAACCACAGCATCACAGCGATGAGATTGCCGTACACGCTCTGAAACGTCGTCCAGGCAATAAAGCGCGGCATGGTGCGCGGCGGGTCACCGGCGAGGCAAAGCTTCAGCAGCCGCTGAAACATCCAACGATCGAACAACAGAACCGGGATGAGCCCCGCCCACCAAAAGATCGGCGCTGCGGAGCCGACAATTGAGGTCGCGACCGCCGCCACGATCCCGCACGCCCCAAGCCGCAGCCAAGTGTTGGCAATGCGCGCACGCGCGACATTCGCCAAAGCGCGGGCGCGCTTAGCGCTATCAGGTACGGAGGACGCGGCGGTCACCAAATCAGGCGGGAGTGTGACCGTCCGCCCCTGAACTTTGGTTAATGGCGGAACTCCGGTTGAGCCCCGCGCCAAAAGAGCGTTCAAAGTCGGCCACGGAGGACCCCATGCGCCTGCTCGCCATCGCCGCTTTTGCCGCCTCTATCGTGATCAGCCCCGCCGCCGGCGCCGAGGTCGCCGCCGCCTCGCCTTCCAGCTTCACGATCGAGGCCGAAGCAGAGATCGCCGCCGCGCCGGGCAAAGTCTGGCGCGACCTCACGCGGATCGATCGCTGGTGGAACGCTGCTCACACCTATTCAGGCGACGCCTCCAATCTCCGGCTCGATGCCAGGGCCGGTGGATGCTGGTGCGAACGCTGGGCCGGCGGCCAGTCGGCCGAGCACATGCGGGTCGTTCTCGTGATGGAGAGCGAGGGCGTCCGGACGCTTCGCGTCGCCGGAGGGCTTGGCCCGCTTCAGCAAATGGGGGTTAGCGGCGTCTTGACCTTCACGGTTGCGCCGCTCCCCAATGGCGCGAAAATTTCCATGACGTATCGCGTCTCAGGCGATCCGAGCCTCAATCTCGAGGCCATCGCCGCGCCTGTGGATAACGTATTGATGGAACAATTCGGCCGCTTAAGTCGATATACTGCGTCGGGATCTCCCGATTGAGCTATGCGTTCAGCGCGCGCTCAGTTTACCGGCGCCAAGTTCCCAGCCGGAACGGGCCTTCGGGCGCGCCAGCATTTTGATTTTTTGGAGGGCTAATAATGATCCGCAAAGCAGCAGTCGCTTTGGCAGCATTGATGGCGATCGTCGGTTGCACGACTGTCGATCCAATTACCGGCGAACGCGAAGCTAACCGCACCGCGAACGGCGCAATCATTGGCGCGATCGTCGGCGCGGGCGCTGGCACGCTCGCCGGCGGCGATGACGGCCGCAACGCCGCCATCGGCGGCGTGATCGGCGCGCTCGCAGGCGGCGCCATCGGCAACTACATGGACCGCACGTACCAGAATCTTCGTGAGCGTCTCGCCGGCACCGGCGTCAGCGTCGAGCGCATCAACCAGGAAAAAATCTTGCTGATCTTCCCGGCTGACCTCACGTTCGACCTGAACCGTGACAACGTGAAGAGCCAGTTCCTGCCAGTGCTCAACAACACCGGCAGCATCCTGCGCGAATACGAGCAAACCACGGTTGACGTGTACGGCTTCGCCGATTGCACGGGCGCCGATGCGTACAACCAAGACCTGTCGGAGCGTCGCGCAAGCAACGTCGCGACCGTGTTCGCGTCGAACGGCGTCATCCGTCAGCGCATCATCACGCAAGGCTTCGGTGAATCGCGCCCGGTCACGCAACCGTGCTCGGCCGCCGCCAACCGCCGCGTCGAAGTGACAGTCAGCGCCTTCACCGGCCGTTGATCTGCTGAACTAAACGAGGACGCCGCCGCGCTCACACGCGGCGGCGTTTTCGCATCCGGAGCAAAGCAAATGCGTGCATTGATACTGGTCGCGGCGCTCGCCGCCTGCTCACCGCAACCTGTGACACAAGCCGAAGCGCCGGCGACGACCGCAGCCGAGCCCGCCGCTACAACCACGGCATCGGCGCTTGAGCAAATGCCCACGTGGGAAACCGCGCGCGCAGCCGGCGTCGATTTCCGCGCCGTTGGCCAAGAGCCAGGCTGGATTGTCGATATCTACACGCAGGACCGCATCGTCGCGCTTCTCGACTACGGCGAAACGCGCCTCGAATTTCCGCGCACCGAACCGACCTACCCGGCCGAGGGCTCAACCCGCTATGAAAGCCAAGCCAACGGCCACACGCTCTCGATCACCTATCGCCGCTTCCCATGCGAAGACACGATGAGCGGCCAAGCGTATCCGTCCGCGGTCGACGTCATCGTCGATGGCCGCACGCTTAGCGGCTGCGGCCGCAGCGTTTAACGGAACGGCGGCTCATCGAACGCACGCAATTTGCGCGAGTGCAGACGGTCGCGGTTCTGCTTCAGCAACGCGATCGTCTCCAGGCCAATGCGCAAATGCGCGCCGATGGCGCTGTCGTAAAAGCGATCGGACACGCCCGGCAGTTTGATCTCGCCGTGCGCCGGCTTGTCGGAGATACACAGCAGCACGCCATACGGCACGCGCAGCCGGAAGCCTTGCGTCGCGATGCACGCGCTTTCCATATCCACCGCGATGGCGCGCGATTGCGACAGCAACTGGCGCTCCTGATTGTAATTCAACTCCCAGTTCCGATCAGCGTACGACACGACTGTCCCGGTCCGCAGCCGACGCCGCAGATCCTCAGTGTCGCCCGAAACGGATGTCGCCGCCTGTTGCAGTGCGATCTGCACCTCGGCGATCGCCGGGATCGGAATTTCAAGCGGCACGCGGTCGTCAAGAATTTTATCGCGGCGCAAGTAGGCGTGCGCGAGCACGTAATCGCCAATGCGCTGCGTGTGACGCAAGCCGCCACAATGGCCGATCATCAGCCAGCAATGCGGGCGCAACACTGCGAAGTGATCGGTAATCGTCTTTGCGTTCGAAGGGCCGACACCGATATTCACCAGCGTCACGCCGTCATTGTCCGGCGTCGTCAGATGGTAGGCCGGCATCTGATACTTGCGCCAAGGCGCCGCCAGCGCCTTCGCTTCGGCATCGCCATCGCCCGCCTCGATCCGCACACCTCCGGGGCAGGAAAGTCCCCAGCCCTTCGGACCATTCTTTACGCCCTCCGCCGCCCAGCGAATGAACTCATCGACGTAACGCTGGTAGTTCGTGAACAATATCCACGGCTGCACGTCGCTGTACGGCGCGCCCGTATAGTGCTCGATCCGCTTCAGCGAGTAATCCGTGCGCGGCGCATCGAACAACGCAAGCGGCCGCGACCCATCGAGCCGCTCAATGCGCAAGCCATCAACCACCGCATCGCCAACCTGCGTCAAACGCGGACTTGGAAAGTAGCGCGCCAATTCCTCCGCCGGCACGTTCTCAAACGCCGCAGCGCCTGCGGCGTCGAGCACAAACGAATATGGGATTTCGCTTTCGCTGACCCGAACACTCAGCTCCGCGCCATAATCGTCGACGAGCAATTGCAATTGCTCGAGCAAATAGCGCCGGAAGTATTTGGGCTGGGTGATCGAGACGGCGTACTCGCCGGGCCATGTGAGCTGGCCGTAAGCGCGCGCAAGCCGGGGCGCGGGCGCGTTTGGCAGATATGTGACGCGCAATTCCGGGTACCGAAAGAGCGCACGCTCCTCCATCGTCGGCGGCACGCCCTCTTCCGCATAGCGGCGAATGGCTTCGATGAGCGCGGTGACAGCGCGATTGTGCAGAAATTCAAGCCGATCGACGGCCTCTGCAGGCGTCTTAGTATCTTTCATCGCGGGAGTGTCCCGCGCTCGCGCCGCGCGTCAAGGGGCGCCGGTCAGGAGACGCGCGGGATCGGGTCAACAAGACGCGAGCGGCGATAGGCGTTGTGCGTCATGCGGACTTGATCTTGAAACAAAAAGCCCAACGGCGCGTCATATTTGTAGGCTGATTCAACCATGATGATGCTGGTGCCCACCGTCATCATCCGGCTATCCAGCGCCACATTTGTGCCCGCTTGCCGCGCGCCCATGCCGCCATGCCCCTCGCTCCAAACGACCTGAGCGGTCGAGGCATTGACGATGCTGATGCTGCTTATGCGGATTTCCATTGCGCTGGACGCGTCCGGATACATCAGCACGTCGAGCGCGCGCCAAATGCCGGTCATCTCGGCGTTTGAGATTTCGGTGTCGCGCGCAACCACGTCAGCCAATGATGAAGTCGCGTACTGCGCGCGCTTGTTGACGTTCATGACATCGATCAGATCAACCGAACCAAGCATCAGCGGCACCATCAGCAATGGCGCGATGATCGCGAACTCGAGCGCGGCGAGGCCTTTGTTCTCGCGAGCAAAGTGGCGGAGACGTTGAATCATCTTCATCAGAACGGCTCGTTGCGGAACATCATGGTGGAGACGAGTATCCGCTCGCCGCCGGCAATGTTTTGAAAGATCGGCTCGAACAGCGGCGTGATCACGCGCCACCGGTAATAGGCGCGAACCACGACGATGTCGGACGCAGCGCCCGGCTGATAGCCCATGCCTGCGCCTGAGAACTGGTTATTCTGGATCGGCGCCTGCGCGCCGTTGCCAGCATCAACGAAGGAGTTGAAGCGGCGCACGTCCAAAAAGAGATTGCCGTCGCAGCCCATGGAGATGAAACTGTTGATCTCGTCGCAGAGCTGATCCTTGATCTGCCCTTCGGTGACGCCGCCGGTCTGCGCCTGCCCGGTGCGGATCTGGCGCGATGTTTCAGACACCGCGAAATCCAGGCTGGTCTGCGCAAAACCGATCATCGCGACTTCGGCCAGGCCAAACGTCAGCAAGAAAAACGGCATCAGCACGATCGCAAACTCGACCGCAGCCGAGCCGCGGCGTGCGCGTGCAAAGCGGCGAAACGCCTTCATTCTGATCTGCGCGCGCGCGAACATACCGCCTCCGGAAATGCGATGTTACGCGCGGAGTGGCTGATTTTTCGTCAAACGAGAGGGTAAAGGCCGCTTAACGATTCGCCGACTGAGCGCTCGACGCGCGCGTCGTGATCTGCTCGTTGATCGATTGCGATTGCTGGCCATCGCCAATGTCCGGACGCGGACGGCAAAGCGGCGTGCACTCAAGACGCGCGGTTTCGACGCCGCGCGTAATCATCACCACATCGGTCTCGTCCGGCGTAACAACAACGCGGCCGGAATACAGCACGCGGCCATTTTGTCCGACGACGACAAGATTGGTCGAACCATAAGAGCGGCCGGTCACGAACAAGAACATGTCGTTCTGGACGGTGACGCCGGCGATGGAAGGATTGCCGATGGCGACGCCTTCGGCCGGCTCAGATAAGCGGATTGGGAAGGCCTGATCGAGCGCAACGCGCACATCGCGCGCCGAAGCAGGCGCAGCGAACATAAACAAAGCGGCGGCAGCAGCTACGAGCGGACGCAGAACGCGCATTGGCGTTTCCTTCTATATCTCTGCTTATACTGGCTACGCGCCAATGGTTTCGGGATCGCTAAGATTGGAGCGCCGGCGTCCCCGCCGGCAACACCGTTTAAGTATCGCGCGCCTTCCTTCGTCATTCCGGGGCATCCGCCGAAGCTCGAAGAGCGAACGCGGATGAACCCGGAATGACGAAGGAAGCTCTATTCACACTGGCTGGCGCAAGCTGAAGCACTGCATGCCGGCGAGGGCGCCGGCGGTCCAAGTTTCGGATGCAAATCCGCGCAGCGTGAAATCGCAACAAGCCCCGCGAAAACAGCAATAGCGTTAACCTAATCCTTACCCTCTCCGTTGGCGTCAATTTTAACTTCGCTCCCGTAATGTCTGCGAGCGTCTGGGAAGGGTGTCGGGTGCGACATCAGACCGGGCCGGTGAAAAAGCACTCGACAAACGGAGAGATTATTATGTTGAAGAATTTCCTGAAGAACGAAGACGGCGCCACCGCGATTGAATACGGCCTCATCGCCGCCCTCATTGGCGTTGCGATCATTGTGGCCGTTTCGGCTGTTGGCACGAACCTGACCGCCACGTTCAACGCGATCGCGACCGCGCTCTAATAAGCTAATACGTTCTGAGCGCGCCTCCCCTCGGGAGGCGCGCCTTGAGCGTCCTTGTTTTTCCTACTCAAGACGCCGCCCCTCGGGCGGCGTTTTTTGTTTTTAAGAATTCCTTGAGAGGGCGCGCCGCACATTCGTTTCGCAATGTTCGAAATGATCGCACTCGCCGCGTTTGCTGGCCTGGTACTTTACGCGGCGCTGTCCGACGTGGCGCGCCTCATCATTCCGAACTGGGTCTCGATCGCGCTCGCGGTGATTTTTCCAGTGTTTGCGCTGATTATGGGCGCACCGCCTATCGCTGTTGGCCTGCACGTCGTGTTCGGCTTCGGCGTCCTTGCAATCGGCTTCGTGCTCTTCCAGTTCAACATCATCGGCGGCGGCGATGCGAAGCTGCTCGCAGCGGTTTCGATCTGGACCGGCATGACAGCGTTCACGCTCTTTATACTCTGGACAGCAATCGCCGGCGGCGTGATGGCGCTGACGCTGTTAACGGTTCGTCAACTTATTCCGATCGGCACCTATCCCGCGTTCGTCGATCATCTTCTGAAAAAGCAAAACGGCATCCCCTACGGCGTGGCGATCATGATCGGCGCGCTCATGGCGATTCCATCCCTTCCATACCTGTCAAGCCCGTTAACCCTGCCTTAGCCACAACAATGGTCTGTTCCATTGTGCTGCTTCGGTAATTAGCGCGCGGGGAGTTACATAATATGTCGGCGCGTCAGCTGATCGTCCTGGTGGTCGCCGCTATCGCGGCCGTGGGCGCTCTACTTCTCATTCGTAGCATTGGCTCGCGTCAGGCTGAGCAAACCGCCGCTGAGTCCGAACTGATTGTCGGCCAGCAAGTGCTGGTGGCTGCGCGCGATATTCCGCAAGGCGCGGCCTTGGCCCCGAGCGACCTCGCGGTCGCTCTCTTCCCAAGCAATTCCGTGGCGCCAAGCTTCGTGCAGCTTGAGCGGCAGCCTTCCGCACAGGCCGATTTCGTTGGCGGCGTGACGCGCCGTCCGTTCGTGCAAGGCGAGCCGATCGTCACCAGCGCTGTCGTTCAGCCTGACAACCGCGGCTTCCTCGCCGCGCAGCTTGAGCCAGGCTTCCGCGCTGTCGCCGTCGAGATCGAAGCGGTTAGGGCAGCCGGCGGCTTCATCCAGCCGAACGACCACGTCGACGTCATCATGACCGCGCGCATCAACAGCCGCGAAGGCGGCGACGAGCAAGTCCGCAGCGACATCGTCCTTCGTGACGTTCGCGTGCTCGCCCTGGGTGATCGCACCACTACGCAAACATCGGGCGAAGCCCCTGAGATCGTCGAGGCCGGCGTCGCTGTGCTCGAACTGTCCACAGAAGACGCCCGCATTCTCGCGCTGTCGGATGAAATGGGAACGATCAGCCTCGCGCTTCGCGGCGTGCAAGCTGAAACAGTCGGCATGAACGCGCCTAATAACGGGCGGCAAGTGAGCCAGCAATCAGGCGCCATACGCGTACACGCGTACGGCGTCGTGTCCGGGGACAATTAATGAGCGCCGGAAAGACATTTCGCGTTTCACTCGCCACCGCCCTCTCCGCGGCCGTGGCGATCGCGCCAACCTACGCAGCCGCGCAGGTCGAGCCGCCGGATGCCCAAACAGTGCGCATCAACAATGGCGGCGGCTCGCGCTCCGCTTCATTGGTGTTGCCGTTCGGCAAATCGGCGATCATCGATCTGCCCGCTGATGCGCGCGACATTCTGATCTCGAACCCCGCGATCGCCGACGCCACCGTGCGCACGGCGCGCCGCGCCTACGTGATCGGCCGTCAGCTCGGCCAGACCAACATCTTCTTCTTCGACGCCGCTGGCCGCCAGATCGCCAACGTCGATATTCGCGTCGAGCCGGACGTTGGCCCTCTCAACGACATTCTCCGCCGCCAGAACAGCGACAGCCAAGTGACGGCTGAAGCGATGAACGGCTCGATCGTGCTCTCGGGCTCAGCCCGCAGCGCCGGCGAAGCCGATCGCGCCCGTCAGCTGGCTGCACAATATCTGCAAACGTCAGGCGCCGCCGGCGCCGCAGGCGCTGGCACGGACCGCATCGTCAATCTCATCCAGGTGCAAGGCAGCGAGCAGGTGCAAGTGCGCGTGCGCGTCGTTGAAATGAGCCGCTCGCTCGTTCGTCAGCTTGGCATCAACGCCAATTACGGCGAGATGATCAACCAGCTCATCGGCGAAGATGACTTCCTGAACCTCGCCACCGCCAACGGCTTCTCGGTCAACGGCGCCATTCTTGGCGGCCTCGCGGCCACCGGCGGCGTCGCCACCAACATTCTCCGCCCCGAGAGCTACGCCTACCCGGGCTCCACGGTCGATCCCACCATCGGCACGGCCGACGCTGGCGTCGGCGGCTACGAGTTCGACCCCACCACCGGCCAAGAAACCTTTGGGCCTGCGCGTATCGAAAGTTCGCGCCGCACCGACGCAACCATCGAAGCGTTCGAACGCGCCGGCCTCCTCCGCGTTCTCGCCGAACCGAACCTCACCGCCATCTCGGGCGAAGCCGCGCGCTTCCTCGCGGGCGGCGAATTTCCGGTGCCTGTGAACAGCGACGACGGCCAGATTTCAGTCGAGTTCAAGCCGTTCGGTGTTGGCCTTGCCTTTACGCCGGTCGTCATGTCGGGCGGCGCCATCTCGCTCAAGATCGCGACCGAAGTCAGTGAACTGACCAGCGACGGCGCAATCTCCACCGGCGATACGCCGATCCGCAACGCTGACGGCACCACCACCGTCATCCGCGGCATCACGATCCCGGCGCTGCAAGTGCGCCGCGCCGAAACAACGGTTGAAATGTCTTCGGGCAGCTCGATCGTGCTCGCGGGCCTCATCCAAGAACGCACGCGTCATGCGGTCGAAGGCGTCCCTGGCATGATGAACACGCCAGTGATCGGCTCGCTCTTCCGCTCGCGCGACTTCATCAACAACGAAACCGAGCTGGTCATCATCGTGACGCCGTATCTCGTGCGTCCGACTGCGCCCGGCAATCTTCGCACGCCCGCAGATGGCTTCATGAACCCGAGCGAAGGCGAAAGCCTGCTCACGGGCCGCTTGAACCATCTCTACCGCCCGTCACGCGCCGAATCCGGCGCTCAACAACCAAGCCTGCAAGGCCCGCACGGCCACGTGATCGAATGAGGCATGTCATGAAATCCCGCTTGCCCCTTCTCCTGTTCGGCGTCAGCGCTCTGACGACGGCGTGCGCTGGCATTCCTGAGCCAGCCCTTGATCGCGCACCGATCGCGTCTGCTGCGGACCGGCATCAGCCGACCGCGCAAGCTGCGATCCAGCGCATCGAGCTTGCGGCTGCGCCAGGCCAAATGGAGCTCGCCGGCAGCGAACGCGCTGATCTGCGCGCCTTCGCCAATGATTATCTGCGCTACGGCCACGGCCCGCTCGTGTTGGAAACGCCCTCGGGTGGCTCGAACTCCGAAGCCGCTTCGGTTCTCGCCGCCGATGCGCGCCGCACGCTGGCTGAAGCCGGTGTCTCCTATGCGGCAATCGCCGGCTCCACGCGTGACGCTGGCGGCGAAAGCATGCCGATCCTGGTGAGCTTCAACCGCTTCGAAGCGCAAGCCGCAGAGTGCGCGCCGATCTATGAGCAAGACCTCGCTCACCAAAGTAACAACCAGCCTTGGGCCAGCTTCGGCTGCGCGACCAATTTCAATCTCGCGGCCATGGTCGAGGATCCAGCGGATCTTACACGTCCGCGCGACATGGCTGCACGCGACTCAGGCCGCCGTGACACCGTCATGGATGCCTATCGCGAAGGCGACCAAACACACGCGGAGCGCAGCAACGACGAGCGCATCGCGATCAGCAACGCGGTGCAATAGGGCCTTGAGCAACATGAGCAACCCGGATCCCGCCTGGAGCCTCGGCTCGGACGACGATTTTGTTCTCGAGGACGACGATACGTTCGGCCTTGGCGAAATCGAAAGCGGCGACCTGCCGCCGTTCGACCATGCCGAAACACCGGCGCCAGCGAACGAAACCGCCCCGCCTCCGCATGTCGAAGGCGAGGACGACTCGTTCGGCCTGACTGCCCCGGCAACGATCGCGCACGCCGCGGCCGCAATGCCGATCATGCCGCGTGAAGATACGCGTCTCACCGAACAACCGGTGCCGCGCATCACCATTCACGCTGTCTGCGATCGCCACGAAATCGCGGACATCATCGCCGGCGTTTCCGCCGACCGCCGCATGGCGCGCGCCGAGATTAGTGTTGAAACCGGCGGCATCGAAGCCGCTGTCACCCGTTTCGGCAGCCAAGCCAGCCCGAACCTGCTCATCATCGATACGCTGATGCAGGGTCAGCAGATGCTGCACAATCTCGACCGCCTCGCCCAGGTGATCGAGGAAGGCACCAAGGTCGTCATCATCGGCGCCATCAACGATATCGCCCTCTTCCGCGAACTCATGTCGCGCGGCGTGAGCGAATACATCGTGCCGCCAATGCAGCCGCTCGATCTCATCCGCACGATCTGCGGTCTCTATGTGAACCCGGATAAGCCGTTCGCTGGCCGCGTTATTTCGGTGATCGGCGCACGCGGCGGCATCGGCGCTTCAACGATCGCGCACAATATCGCCTGGTCGATCGCCGAGCGCCAAGAATCGAGCGCCACGCTGCTCGATCTTGACCTCTCCTTCGGCACCGCCGCGCTCGACTTCAACCAAGACCCGCAACAATCGATCGCCGACGCTCTCATGGCGCCGGATCGCGTTGATGATGTCTTCCTGGAGCGCGTCACCACCAAGCAAACCCAGCGCCTGCAAATGCTCACTGCGCCGGCGACTTTGGAACGCGAGTTCGAACTCGATCCGCAATCCTACGAGATGGTGATCGAGCGTGTGCGCCGCACCAGCCCGTTCGTGGTGCTCGATCTGCCGCACGTCTGGACGTCATGGATCAAGAACACGCTGCTTTCGGCTGATGACGCCATCATCGTCGCCGGCCCGGATCTGGCCTCGCTCCGCAACACCAAGAACATTCTCGATCTCCTGCGCTCGATGCGTCCGTACGATTCCCCGCCCGCAGTGGTGCTGTCGATGACCGGCGTGCCGAAGCGTCCGGAAATTCCGTTCAAGGATTTCGCGGAAGCGTTGGGCGCCGAGCCCGTCGCCGTGATCCCGTTCGATCCGCAACTCTTTGGTATGGCCGCGAATAACGGCCAGATGGTTGGCGAAGTCGCTGCGCAGTCGAAGACTGCAATCGCGCTCGACGCCCTTGCTGCAACTCTGACTGGGCGCAAGCCGGTTGAGGCGAAGAAATCGTCTCTCACCGACAAGATCCCGTTCCTGAAGCGCTAGGGGCCTGAATGTTCGGTAAGCGAGGCACTGGCGACGCTCCAAGCGATGCGCCGACGGCTCCGATCGCCGCGCCGCCGGCTGCACGCGTGCAAGCGGCGACGGCGCCGCGCCCGACGAACCTCGGCTCGCCAGCGGCTGCGCGTCCCGCTGGCTCTGCGCCCGCACCGCGCCCCGCCGCGCCTGCGCCGCGCGCTGCTGCGCCAAGCGTCAGCACGCCGACTCCGCGCGCGCCCGATCCGTCCGAGAACCCTGAATATCGTTCCGAGGCGTACTACCGCGTCAAATCGACGATCTTCAACGCGCTGATCGAAACCATCGATCTGACACAGCTCGCGCAGCTCGATCCCGAAAGCGCGCGCGACGAAATCCGCGACATCGTCGCTGAAATCATCTCGATCAAGAACGTCGTCATGTCGATCGCGGAGCAGGAAGCTCTGCTTGATGACATCTGCAACGATGTTCTCGGCTACGGCCCGCTCGAACCCCTGCTCGCGCGCGACGACATCGCCGACATCATGGTCAACGGCGCCGGCGCCGTCTTCATCGAAGTCAACGGCAAGATTTCCAAGACCGGCATCCGCTTCCGCGACAACGGCCAGCTGATGAACATCTGCCAACGCATCGTGAGCCAGGTTGGCCGCCGCGTTGATGAAAGCTCGCCGATATGCGACGCGCGCTTGCCTGATGGATCTCGTGTCAACGTCATCGTGCCGCCGCTGGCGATCGATGGCCCGACGCTCACCATTCGTAAGTTCAAAAAAGACAAGCTGAAGCTCAGCAACCTAGTTGAGTTCGGCTCGATCTCGCCTGCTGGCGCGAAAATCCTGCAAATCATCGGCGCTTGCCGCTGCAACATCCTGATCTCCGGCGGCACCGGTTCGGGCAAGACTACCTTGCTCAACACGCTGACCGCCTTCATCGACCCGACCGAGCGCGTCATTACCTGCGAAGACGCGGCCGAACTGCAGCTGCAACAGCCGCACGTGGTGCGTCTCGAAACGCGTCCGCCGAACCTCGAAGGCTCCGGCCAGGTCACGATGCGCGATCTGGTCAAGAACTGCCTGCGTATGCGTCCTGAGAGGATCATCGTCGGCGAAGTCCGGGGCAGCGAAGCG
>JANPCV010000172.1:0-2355 GCA_031431115.1 Caulobacteraceae bacterium | reverse complement strand
CTATTCTACCTATACCAACAGCGGCACGGCCTTCTGCACGACACTCGGCTGCCAGTATTATCGCTTCACTAGCGCAGCAGGTTCTACCCGTATCCTGACAATCAGCACGTGCGTGTCCGAGCGCACCGGCCCCAACGCAATGACGGACGTTTCGCCGACAATTGCACCGGTGGGGTACAATTACACGGGCACAAGTAACCCCTGTCCCACTGGAACCGGCGTTATTCCGCTGACGACGGACACGACCACTCTGCGCAACCGCATCAACAGCCTTACTGCGTCAGGCTCGACCGCCGGTCAGATCGGCGCGGCTTGGGGTTGGTATCTTTTGTCGCCAAACTGGGGCAATCTCTGGGGCGGCGCATCGCGCCCCGCCGATTACGGCACGCCGGAAACGCAAAAGATCGTCGTGCTAATGACGGACGGCGCGTTCAACTCGCCCTATTGCAACGGCGTGATCGCGCGCGATGCGCTGACAGGCAGCGGCTCGGCGTCCGATCACACGAACTGCAACGCCACCAATGGCTCATCCGCTTCACAAACGATCGCCATCTGTAACGCGATGAAGAACCGCAACATCGTCGTCTATACGGTGGGCTTCCACATCGACAATGACCCGACCGCCATGTCGGTGTTCCGTCAGTGCGCGACGGATGAATCGCACTTCTATCTCGCCGATGATCGGGCCACGCTTCAGGAAGCGTTCCGGAACATCGGCCAGTCGATCTCGCAGCTAAGGCTCACGCACTAACGCCGTCGCACTTCCGCCATCCGAAAACGCCGAATACGGGTCAACGGCGAAGTATACTCTATTCTTTTGTGCGGGCCGTGCCGACGGTCGGGATTTAATGCAGCGCATTTTGAAGTTCGTGATGTTAACGCACAAGTCGCTGCTGGTTCAACCGCGAGAACAGTGATCGTGCATGTTCAAAGTTTTCCGGGGCGCACTTGAAGCGCACAGCGTGGATGCACATAGCCTCTCAAACCCGACGCGTTCTCTTCGTCATTAACTCGCTTGGGCAAGGCGGCGCAGAGCGCGTGCTGAGCAACTTGCTTGCGCGTACGCCGCCGGGCTGGGCGCCTGCTGTTGTTCTCTTGGACGACGAGACCGACCAGAGGCCCCTTCCGCCAGGGATACCGATTGCTCGCCTTAATGCGCGGCGCCGTCTGGGAGCCAGTATCTTCCAACTTCATCGTAACATCGTTGCGGCCCCGCCGGACCTGGTGGTCAGTTTCCTCGTGCGCGCCAATGTGGCGACCGCAACGGCGTCGCGCATCGCCGGCGTTCCGAGCGTCATCAGCGAACGAATGCATCTTTCCAGCCATCTAAATGCCCAGCGCCAGGGCTTGGCGCGTCTAGCGACGAAACTTATTGTCCGCGCCACATATCCGCTCGCCGATCTCGTCATTGCCGTGTCGGCGGGCGTCAGCGAGGATCTCGTCCAGACATTTAGCCTAGATCCAAATCGCATCCGCACGTTGCCGAACCCCTACGATCTCGCGGACATCGCGGAAAAAGCACAGGAACACCCCGAGGTTCAGCTTCCAGAGCGATTCATCGTCGCTGCTGGACGGTTGACCCCCAGCAAGGCCTTTGACGACCTGATTAAGGCCTTCGCCCTATCGGGGGTCGCAGAGCACTTATGTATTGCCGGCGAGGGTGAAGAACTCGTGCGCTTGATGGATCTTTGCAAAAATCTAGGTGTCGCGAACCGCGTTCATTTTTTGGGATTCTTGCGAAACCCTTTCGCAGTGGTCGCTCGCGCGACGATGTTCGTCTCCGCCTCGCGCTACGAAGGGTTTCCGAACGCCATAGCCGAAGCTCTAGTCCTTGGCCTGCCAGTCGTTGCCACCGACTGTCTGTCGGGACCAGCCGAATTGTTGGACGACAGCGCTTGCAGCCGGACCTTGGGTGTGCGTGAGGGCAAATATGGAATTCTCACGGCTGTCAGTTCGCCAACGCTTCTGGCGAACGCCATCATGATGATGAATGAGCCTACGCGCCGAGCCAAGTACTCTGCGGCTGGAAAGGAGCGCATGCGTTCATTCGGAATTGATGCCGTAGCGGCGCGATACTGGAGCGAATTTGACGCGGCGTTAGACCGGCGCCTTACCGCTCGGCGTCGCTAAGCCACCTCGCGGTTTTCGCCGTCTGCAATCAACGCATCCGGCGGGACGGCATTCTCTGATCCGACGTATTCGCCAACCAGCTCGCTAATGCAGAGCTCAAACCTGCGCGCAGCTCCCTCCCAGGTGTTTACGGCAAGCACTCCTGCCGGAACAGCTGCCGCGTAAGTTCGCTTGTCCGCCAGCCGCTTGGCCAGCGCCTGGACATCGCCCGGCGGGACGTAGACG
>JANPCV010000171.1:0-8701 GCA_031431115.1 Caulobacteraceae bacterium | reverse complement strand
CTCTATCCCCCACCCCAACACCCCTAACCCACAGACTCCAAACCAAACGCACCCAAATCTATCCGACCCCTCCGCCGCACCCCCATACTCGCGGCGCACATGCAGATTGCCCCGCCTCCTTCATCAACGCCCATCTGGGATCGCCTGCGCGCCACGTTCGACCGCGTGATCGCGGCGGTGGGCGCGCCGGCGGCGATTGCTTTGCTTTCGCTGAGCACGCGCCACGCCCGCTACAACATCGTCCGCCAATTGCTGACGCTGGAAAGTCTCGTGCGCAGATTGCTGCTCGCTGAAGCCGCGGCGCTCGCGCCGCCCGAAGCAGAACGCGGCCCGCGCCTCATCACAATACCGATCCGCGCGCCTGGCCTGGTGACGCCGCTTAACCACGCGCCGCGCCACCCGCCGTGCCGCACACTGCGCCCGATCGATCCAGAGCGTCCGGAAACCTGGAACGCGCAATTTGCGCTGTCGCTGCCGCGCGATCTCGGCACGCCATCCGATCGCAGCGCCCCGCGTATCCGCGCGCTCTGGGGCAACAGCGCACCGCCAGCGCCGCTGCCGCCGTCAGCGCCGCGCACTCGGCGACCCGCATCCTTCCTGCTCGCCCGGCGCTTTGAAGCCATCCGCCGCGTGCTTAACGATCCCGCGCCGCACGCGCGCCGCCTCGCGCTTGCCCAGCGCCGCGCCACGGCTCGTTCTCCAAGCGTCGCCAGGCGCTACGCGCTCGCTTCGCCGCGAAGGCCATCCTACGATCCCTACGACGAGCGTTTAGGGATCGACATCCTCTCGCTCGCGCTGATCGCGCGTGAGGCGTTCTCCGACACAAGCTAAACGCGGCGTTTACCTAAGCGCGCCCGCACGCCGTCACGCCTCGCGTCACGGCGCGCCTCCGCGTGCGCTTAACGTTACTTGTCGCGCGCAGCGCACGTTGGCGCGTGATTTGCTCCGATTTGGTGCATGCTTTTGGCGCGAAACCCACTCGCCTCGTTGGCATGGGCGTTGCAGCCGACCCGTTAATGCCCGCGATCCGTGGGCGCGCGGGAGTTTACGATGTACTACGGACAAGAGGACGACGAACGCGATCCGTTCGAAGATTTCGGCGAAGCCGAAACCACGAACGACGCCATCGCGGATGATTATTCAGAAGACTTCGATCGTGAAGAGTTCGAAGCCACGGCGCACGACGAGCCCGCGGTAGTCGAACCCACGCGCGAAACCAAGATCAAGACGGGCTTCTCATGGGCCGGCTTTGCCGGTGGCCTGATGGCGTTCGTTTGGATCGGCGGCGCCATTGGCGGCCCGCTCACCTATTTCGGCGTCGACGCCGTGATGGCCATGGACCCGGCGATGCAAGCCGGCCTGATCGCTCTCGCTTTCGGCCCGGCCCTGCTCTTCTGGGTTGCCGCCTCGGCCGCCGGCGAAGCGCTGAAAGCGCGCACGCTCGCAACCGAGCTGACGCGTCTGGTACACGCCGCCTCGCTTCCGATCGAAGCCGGCGAAGCCCAAGCCCAACGCCTGACCAACACCGTGAAGAACGAGATCGAGCAACTCAACGACGCGGTCTCGTCTGCATTGGATCGCCTGGCCGAACTCGAAGCCGCAGCGCAGCGCAACGCCGCTCTGTTCGGTGACGCAGTCGCCGCCTCGCGCGCCAACACCCAGGCGATGGCCGATACTTTGGTTCGCGAGCGTGAAGCGCTCGTCGAAGTCAAAGCCGACATCAAAGACCAAACCGACGTGATCGCCAATTCGATCGGCCGCCAAGTCCGCTTGATGCGTGAAGCCTCAAAGCTGGTGAAGACGGAAGTCGTCGCCGCGGAACATGCGCTCGAAACCCACCTCACCTCGTTCGCCACCTCGGCCAACGTGTTGGGCGAGCACACGACGAAGTTCCACAAGGCAGCCGATCACGCCAACGCCGCCGCTGCTTCGCTGAACGGCTCGATGACGGAAATGCTCGGCGGTCTCGCCGAAGCCACCCGCCTCACCGAGACGGCCCGCAAGTCCACGGCCGAAGCTGTGCTCGCCGCCAACGAAACGGCCAGCGCCGTCCGTGAAACGACGCGCAGCGCCGTGAACGAAGCCAAGCGCGCAGCCCAGCTGATCCGCGCCGAAGCGCAAGCCATGCAGGAAGCCGCCAACGAAACGATGGTTCGCCTGAATGATGCCCGCACCGCGTCGACCGAAAGCCAAGCGGTCGCCGATCGTCACGTCGCCTCGATCGAGAAGCGCCTCGGCGCCCTCGCCTCGGTCGCAACCGTGAAGAAGGTAGAGCGCAAGCCAGAGCCGGTTGCGTACGAGCAAATCGAAGAAATGGCGACCCTGCACGCAGCGGCCAACGCGGCCGTCTCGCGCGGCAGCTCGCGCCCTCGCATCGAGGCCCACACGCAAACCCGCACGGAAGTGCAAGTCGAGCGTGAGCCGAAACGCGTGTTCAAGGGCTTCGGCTCGTGGGGCAACTTCATCCCGCAACAGCGTGACGAAGCAGCGCCTGTCGCCGCCAATGAGAGCGCGTTCGATCTGGCCGATTTCGGCCGCAACGAACCGGTCAACACGGATGCGACGCTGAAGACCGACGCGGTCGATGTCGTCACCAACGCCGGTGTTGATCTCGATGACGTGCTGCACGCTGCCGACCTCGAGCGTATCGCCCGCTGCTCACGTGACGGCGCTAGCGCCCGTCGCCGCGCCGTGATCGACGCCGCTCCAGGCGCCGTGACCCGCATCGTCCGTCACATGAAGCGCAACGTCGATGCCCACGATACGGCCATCGCGTTCCGCTCACGTCCGGAGCTCGCAAAGAGCGAGAACAAGGACCAAGGTTCGGATCTGGTCCGCGCCTACCTGCTGATCGACGCCGCTCTGGCCTGATCAGTTACTCTCAGTGTCGGCGGAGGCTTGAGCCGTCAACACTGCATCTGCCGCAAACTCCCCAATGCGCGCGCTGCCTTCACGGGCGGCGCGCGCAAGCGCTTCAGCCGCCACCGAAGACGAACGCGCACTCACTGGCGCAGTGGTCTCAATCATTTGCGATGCAATGATCCGCCGTCCCGGCGCAACCAGACGAACATCGGCGCGGAAGTGCGCTTGCATGTCATCTTCACGCACCTCGAAATCCAACACTTCCCAACGGATTTCATAATCCGCCCGCGCCTCGCCCGAACGCGTTGAAGAGGTAAAGCGTCCTTGGCGAATGAGCGTCTCAGCCAAGACTTGTTGCAACGAGTCGGACGCCCGCGCGGACCATTGTGATTGATCGACATAGGCAATCGTATCGCCCGTCCGCCAAATCAAATCAGAGCTAAGAATCGAGCGCTCGCCAGAAGGCTGCGCTACCCCAATCACCGCATTGACCGGCGCGCCCTGCGACTCCTGCACATCGCGCGCTTCAAGCACGTAGGTGCGCGGCGGCGGCGGCGGTTCTGGCAGCAGCGTTATACAGCCACCCAACATCGAGGCGGCAACAAGAAGCGCAGCGGCGCGGATCATGGCTCAAGCTCCACGGTCGGCCGCGGGCTACGCGGCGTCAGAACGGATGGGTTCTCTTCAAGATTGTTCGCAACGCGGCTGATGCCGGCGGCAGCGCGGCGGATTTCCTCAGCCGCCAGCGCCAGTTCCGGCAACGTTTCGCCAGAGGCCACGCTGGCCGCCTGGTTCACTTCGCCAAGCACTTCATCGAGATCGGCGAGATCAGTTTGCATCTGACGCGCAAGTTGCGCGAGTTCGCGCGCCGCTTCGCCCGATTGAGTCACGACAGAGTCACGCGAAGCAAGTTGCTGCGTGATCGCTTCGAGATTTTCCAACGAGCGCGTCACGCGCGCGATGTTCTCATCGGTCAGCAAATCGCGCACCGCCGCCATCGCCTCACTTGCCCGCATCGCGACTTCTTCGCCGCGCGCCACGATAACGTCGATCTGGCTGCCGCGGCCTTGGATGCGCGGTGGTGGCGCGCCGAACGCCGGGCGCAAAAGTTCCGCCTCAACGCTGCCGGTCGAAAGTTGAATGAGGGTCACGCCAGTAAGACCGATCGGCTCAAGCTGCGCCTCGGTATCGACCTTCACCGGCACGTCAGAAGACACGCGAATCCGCGCGATAACCCGGTTGGTATTGTCGGAGTCGATGCGCAGTGATTCCACTTCGCCGACCTTGATGCCGTTGAAGCGCACTTCACCGCCTTCGGTGAGACCGCGCACCGGATCGTCGAACACGACGTCGTATTGGTTGAAGCCCCGTCGCAGATCACCGGTGGTGATCCACATCGCGAAGAGCATGATCAGCAAAGCGCCGACAATCGTCGAGGCCCCGATCAGGACGTAGTTGGCTTTCGTTTCCATGACTTATCCTCCCGCGGCGCCGTGCTCAGCGGCACGGCCTCGCGGACCTGAAAAATATTCTTTCACCCAACCGTCTGCGTTGGCGGTGATTTCGGGGATCGTACCGATCGCGGCGACTTTGCCTTCGTAAAGCACGGCGACGCGATCGCAGATGGCGTGAAGCGTGTCCAAATCGTGGGTGACCAGAAACACGGTAAGACCAAGCGAGCGCGCGAGGTCTTCGGTCATGCGATCGAACTTTTCGGCGCTAATCGGGTCGAGGCCCGCTGTCGGCTCGTCCAAGAACAGCAATTCCGGATCCAGTGCGATGGCGCGCGCCACTGACGCTCGCTTGCGCATGCCACCGGAAATTTGCGAAGGGCGTTTGTGATGCGCCTCCGGGCCGAGGCCGGCCATGGAGAGCTTGAGGCTCGCGATCTCAGCCCGAAGCGCGGGCGAAAGCCGCGTGTGTTCGCGCAGCGGCGCCTCGACGTTTTCCAGCACCGTGAGAGTAGAGAACAGCGCACCGTCTTGGAACATGACGCCGAGACGCGGCTCACGCTCTTCCTGCTCGAAGCATGGGAAGGTGATCTCACCTGCAGTTGGCGCATCAAGCCTAACAACTTCGCGCAGCAGCACGGACTTGCCTGTACCGGACGGGCCGACGACGCCGAGGATTTCGCCGCGGCGCACGTCGAGTTCGAGACCGTCATGCACGGTCTGACTCCCGAAGCGCGTAACCAGGCCGCGCACGCGAATGGCGATCTCTTCGCTCACCAGTCCATCTCCAGGAACCAGAGTGCGAACAGCGCATCCAACAGGATGACCATGAAGATGCCCTGCACCACCGAGGTGGTGACGCGCGAACCAAGCGAACCAACATCGCCGCCTACAGAGAGCCCCTGCTTGCACGCGATCACGGCAAGCACGACCGCAAACACCGGCGCTTTCACGAAGCCGGCCCAGAAGTGCTGCGCAGGCACGACCTCAGCGATGCGCGCGAAGAACATCGCCGGGCTGATGCCAAGTTCGCTCCAGCACACCAGCAGTCCGCCGAAAATGCCGGCCATCATGGCGGCAAAGGTGAGGATCGGCGTCATCACCAACATGGCAATGACACGCGGCACAACCAGCGCATCCATCGGCTTGATTCCGATAACGCGCATGGCGTCGATTTCCTGACGCATCTTCATCGCGCCGATTTCGGCGGTGAAGGCAGAGTTCGTACGGCCAGCAAGAATGACGCCGGTGATGACAACGCCAAACTCACGCAACATCGAGAACGAGACCAGTTCAACCGTGAAAACCGAAGCGCCAAAGTCACCCAAAATGCGCGCGCCGAGATAGGCGACGACCATGCCGATAAAGAACGCCAGCAGCATCACGATCGGCAGCGCGTTGAGTCCCGCCTTCTCCATCACGCTGACGATGGACACAGCACGGATGCGGCGCGGGTCGATTATTTGGCGCGAAATCGTGACGAGGGTTTCGCCGAAGAACCCAACCGTTTCGGTGATCTCGTCGGCGATCGACACCATCGCGTGACCGGTGAGATCTAAGAAGCCTTTCAGCCCCTGGAGATGACGCGGCGGCGCAGCGGGGCCAGCGTAGGATTTGCGCGCCGCTTGCAGCAACCGCATGGCGTTGACGTGCTCGCCGCGGATGGCGATGCGAATTTGGTCGCCACTCGGGCTTTCACGGAAGGTGCGGTCGATCAAATAGGCGCCGGCCACGTCGAAGCGGCAAGGTCGGCGACATCGACAACAGCGCCCGCCTTTAACTTTTCGGAAACTTCCGACAAGCCGTTCTCAAGACCGGAGATGGTGTCCACCGTCCAGTCGCCGCGCAGCGCCAATACCGGCGCGCGCTCCTCGTCTCGGAATTCAAATGTGGCCCCGGTGGCCAATTCAGTCCCCTTTGAGCGTTCTGCCCATCAACCGATACCGGCTAACAGAAAATATTAGGCAAAGATGCAAGGGGCGCTTTCGGGGCGATCTTCCCGCGATACGCGAAATTCCGGTAGAATCTTACTGATGTGTTGCATCGGGAACCCGTGTTCTTGGCGGCAAAAGCAGCAGCGCGAGCGCCCCGCCCGCAGCGGCCATCGCGGCCATCGCCCAATAGCCGATGGCGCCGCCGATATCGTAGAGGTGGCCGGACAGCAGCGTCGAGGCGCCCATTAGAAGGCCACCTGACATCACGGCGTAGAGCGTTTGCGCCATGGCTGCCGAGTGCTCGGGCGCCTCTCTTTGGAGCAGACGCATTGCGCCAACATGGGCGGCGGCAAAGCTCAAAGAGTGCATCGCCTGCAGCGGCCAAAGCACCCAGCCGAGCGGCGCAAAGCCCATGGCGAACCAGCGCGCGACAGCTGCGCCGGCGCCGATGAGGATCAAAGCCTCAGGCGTGGTGCGGCGTTCGATGAATGGCAAACTCCAAAGGAAGGCCACTTCGACCGCGACGCCGAACGCCCACAGCACACCGACCATTTCCGGTGAGATGCCCTGCCCGCGCCAGACGATCGTGGAGAAAGAGTAGTAGAAGCCGTGCGCGGCTTGGATGAGGCCGCAGGCAACGATCAGGATAAGGAAACGGCGGTTGCGCAATAGCGCGTTGGCGCCGCCGCTTCGTGATGTTGTGGTGCGAACCGGTGGCGGATCTCGATGCAAGCCGAACCAGCCGGTCGCAGTTGTAATCGTAAGCCCGCACAGCACCCAGATGACAACGGCCACAAGTCCAAAGCGCGCAATGACGATGCCGCCCAAAATATTTGCGGCAATGAACGCAAGCGAGCCAATGCCGCGCGCGACGCCGTAACTCAGCTTGCCCTGCGCAGTGGCGCGCAATGTTGCGGCTTCAATCAACGGCGTCATCGATTGCTGGAGCGAGATCGCGACGAAGCCGAATGCAAGCAACTGCCAGAAGCCGCTCGCGAGGAAGAAGAACGCGGCGTAGGCAAAAACCGTCGCCAGCGCGATGAGTTTCAGCGGCGCGGCGCGGTCTGAGGCGCGGTCAGCGCGATACGCGATCAGCGGCCCGGTGAGCGTGCGGGCAAATTGCGCCAGCGAAAAGATGATCCCGATTTCCGCGCCGCTGAGCCCGCGCTCAACTTCGAGCCAGCGCGGCAGGAAAACCAAAATGACGCCGGTCGTGCCGAACAGCGCCGACATGATCATGGTCACGCGCGCTGCGGGCGTGGCGAAGATCGATGGCGGGGGTGATTCAGCGCTCAAGCGCTTTCGCCTAGCACCGCTTGGGGAGAGCGGCGAGACAGCAGAAATGGGATGCTCGCAGCGCGAGCCTTGCACCGCGCGCGCGACGCCCGTAACCAAGCTTTATGTACGGACAAACGCCCCCGCCCCGCCGCGACCTGTATCCCGCGATCGAATCTTACGCGACGGAGATGCTGAAGGTTTCGGACCTGCACACGATCTACGTGGAGCAGTCAGGCAATCCGACCGGCCGGCCGGCAGTGGCGCTGCACGGCGGGCCGGGCGGCGGCCTTTCGCCCGAGATGCGCCGGTTCTTCGACCCCAAACGTTTCCGCATCCTGGCGATGGATCAACGCGGCTGCGGGCGTTCGACGCCGCATGCCGAGCTTCGCGAGAACACGACATGGGATTTGGTCGCCGACATTGAGCGCGTGCGCGAAAAGTTTGGCATCGACAAATGGGTCGTGTTCGGCGGCTCATGGGGCTCGACGCTGGCGCTGGCGTATGCGGCCAAACACCCGGAGCGGGTTGCGGGTCTGGTGCTGCGCGGCATTTTCCTGCTGCGCAAAAGCGAGATCGATTGGTTCTACCAGAACGGCGCGAGCCACGTTTATCCGGACGCGTTCGAGCGTTATTCGTCGGCGATCCCGCCGAGCGAACGCGGCGACTTCCTGCAAGCCTATCGCAAGCGTCTGACTTCACCCGATTGGGCCGAGCGCGTGCGCGCAGCGCGGGCTTGGGCGCGCTGGGAAGGCGAGACGATTTCAATCGCGGGACCAAGTGCGCTGCCGTCGCGGTTCAATGAGGATCGCTTCGTTGAAGCGTTTGCGCGGATCGAGAACCACTACTTCGTCAATGGCGGCTTCTTCGAGCACGACGGCTGGCTACTGGATCAAACCTCGCGCATGCGCGCCATCCCCTGCCGCATCGCGCAAGGCCGCTACGATATGTGCACGCCGATGAAGAGCGCGTGGGATTTGAAGCAGCGTTGGCCGGAAGCTGAGCTGGAGGTGATCCACGATGCGGGGCACAGCTCACTAGAGCCGGGGATCGTCGATGCGCTGGTGCGCGCGACGGATTGGATGGCGGATCGGGCGAGTTGGTAGCAAGTTGGAGCGCGCGCTTCCAAGCGCGCATTGGCGCTACACCTTAAGAGCTTGAGGAATGCGCGCTTGGAAG
>JANPCV010000170.1:0-28215 GCA_031431115.1 Caulobacteraceae bacterium | reverse complement strand
CATGCCAGGTGCGCCGGGTGCGCGGCCGGGCGGAGTCGCCGTGCAGGATTTCTTCGATGCGACACGGCTCATCTGCGCGCATCCGAAAGTGCGCAGCGTCGATCTGACGGAGTTCGATCCGTCGCTGGACGTCGCCGCCATAAGTGCTCTGACGGCGGCGCGCTGGGTTTGCGAAGTTTTGGTGGGTTTCCAGAAGCGCTAGCTCCCGAGAAACGTATTCACCTCGCCCATGAACCGGTCGAATTGATCGATCATGATGAAGTGGTAGCTCTCTTCGATCTTGACGATACGCGCCGTCGGCACGCTCGCGTACGAGGCGCGCATGAAGCCATCATACTGCTCCGGCGTGATCGGCGCTTGCGGCGGGATGACATAAAGCACGGTGAGCGGCGCGCGGATATTTGGCAGCTCCGCGCGCAGATCGGTGACGATCAGCTCGTGAAACGCATTCGCCGTTACGCCCACGTTACTCTGGCGCGCATGCTCGATAATTTCAGGACGCGCGGATTCGGTGCGCACCATAGAGTTTATGGTTGCGCGGGTTTGGTCTGACACGACGCCCTGGGGCGCCATGCGTATACCGGCGCGAATCTGATCAGCTATAGGGCGCACGCTATCGGGCGTTGCGCCAGGTCCGCCGAACATCGCGCCCATGAACGGAAACATGTCGACCACCATGAGCTTGCCGACCGCATCGGGATGACGCGCCGCGAGCATCATGCCGATCGTGCCGCCCATTGAGTGGCCGATCACAGCGGGATGATCGAGGTTGCCTTCGCTGATGTAGCGCGCAATTTCTTCAGCGGCCGGCGCAGAGACTTCGCCATCAGCATTGGCGCCAACCGGCGCGCCAGCGAAGCCGTTCAGTTGAACCAGATGGACGCGGTAATTATCATCGAGCGCATCTGCCGTCGTGTTCCAGATATCGCGCGACGAGCTCAGTCCTGGAATCAGGATCACGTCGCGGCCGCTACCGCGTGTCACAACGCTGATGCGCTCGGATGTGAAGCCGGCCTGCGGCGTTTCCGGCGCGGTCGCACATGCTGCCAACGCCAACAGCGCCCCAATCAAAATTCCCCGCCGCTTCATATAATTCTCCACATTCTCAAATCTTACGCCCGCAACATCTCTTATCCGCCACCGGCCTAGTCCGTGGATGCAGGCGGCGCGAATTTCGCAAACGGGACGAGCATCGGCACGCGGCGGCGATAGCTGGCGTAGCTCTCATCGCCAAGATCACGGCGCAGAAAGCGCTCCTCGAGCTTAGCGCGGAGCGAGATTGCCGCGACGAGCACAAGCGCGCCCGCGACCGTCTCAAGCCTGCCGCGCTCGATCGCGGTAGCCGCCACCGCCAACAACAAGCCCGCATACACCGGATGCCGCACGACAGCGTACGGGCCAGTATCAACGATGCGATGCTCCTCCGTCGGCGCCGACGTGCTCGACCAGAGCGGACCGAGGTGAAGCCGCGCCGCCCAAGTGAAGCCAAGCCCAAGCACGGCCAGCCCCGCCATCGCCCAACCAATCTCGCGCGTTGTGGTCCACAGCATCGCTTCGGGCAGCGGCCAATAGCTGGCGAGGATCATCACGACGGCGGCCAGCGTCAGCACACGGCTTGGGCTTTCGGCGCCGAGATCGTGATGCGACGCCGTGCGTGCACTCCAGCCCGCAGCGAGAATCCACACGACAAGCCATACGATCCACGCTGCGGCGATGAACGCGCCCGGCGTCATTCCATCATCACCACGAGTTTGCCGGTGGCGGTGCGATCCATCAGCGCACGAATGGCCTTGCCGCCGTCCTTCAGCGCATAGCGCGCGGAAATACGCGGTTTCACTTTGCCTTCGCTATAGAGCTTGAACAGATCGCGGACATTGCCCTCATGCAATTGCGGCTCGCGCGCGACGCTGGCGCCCCAGAACACGCCAACAATCGAAGAGCTCTTGAGCAAAGTAAGATTGAGCGGCGGCGTTGGGATGCCAGCCGGAAAACCGATCACGAGATAGCGGCCGTTCCAATTCATGGCGCGCAACGCCGGCTCACAATAATCACCGCCAACCGCGTCATAAACGACATCGGCGCCGCCATTGGTGATCTGCTTGAAGCTTTCCGCCAGCGCCCGGCTTTGATCTTTCGCGAACGCGCCTGGCGGATAGATCACCGTCGCATCTGCGCCGGCCGCTTTGGCGAACTCGGCCTTCGCTTCACTCGATACCGCGCCAACAACCCGCGCGCCCATAGCCTTGCCAAGTTCAATCGCCGCAACGCCAACGCCGCCTGCTGCGCCGAGGATCAGGAGCGTTTCGCCAGCCTGCAGATGACCACGGTCTTTCAAGCCGTAATACGAGGTGCCGTAGGTCAGGATAAATGCGCTCGCGTCATCGAACGGCATTTCGTCCGGGATCGGCAGCACGCGCTGGGCTTGCGCCTTCACTTTCTCGGCCATGCCGCCCCAGCCGAGCGAACCGATCACGCGCTGGCCAACCTTCACGTTGGTGACGCCCGGTCCGAGGCTTTCGATCACGCCTGCGATCTCACCGCCCGGCGCGAACGGACGCTCGGGCTTGAACTGGTATTTGTCCTCGATGATCAGCGCGTCGGGGAAGTTCACGCCCGCGGCCTTCACCGCGATCACGACTTCGCCCTCGCCCGCCACCGGGTCTGGCGCGTCCCCGTATTCCAGTGCTTCCGGCGGACCGACTTTGGTGCTGAGCAGCGCTTTCATTGAACATCCTCCAAGCGAGTGATGTAGCGAGGTCTCGCCACACACTCCACCCATTCCCGGGACGGCGCGACGGAAGCGGTGAACCCGGGGAATGGGTGGAATATTTGCAGTGCGCGCAGAAACGCGCAAAGTCGTCTCATGACCCGCAGCGGCTATTTTATCCGGCTCGCCCTCTCTGTCGTGATCGACCTGTTCGACTTGACGCTGGGTCGCATCCCGGTTTTCGGCACCGTAACCGAAGGCGTCGGCACGATCGTGCTGGTCGGCCTGTGGGGTCCGGCCGGCCTAGTGAACCTCTGGGAATTGGTTGACTTCACCGACCAGGCCGACAGCTTTGTCCCGACCGCGACCCTGGTCGCGCTTTATGTAGGCTGGAAGAACGGCATGTTCGGCCGGAGTTCCACAGCCGTGACGACACGCGATAGCGCGGCCTCTGTCGAATAGGTCTATAGAGCCGCCATGAGTTCGACCTGGGCGCTCGCCCTCCATGGCGGCGCCGGCGCCATCGCCGAGCGCGCTTACAAAGCTGAAGAAGAGCACATGGCCGCCCTGCTCGACCGGGGCGCGGCGATGCTCGCCAAGGGCATGAGCGCGCTCGACGTGGTGACGGCGATGGCAGGCGCGCTCGAAGCCAGCGGCCTTCATGTGGCGGGCAAAGGCGCTGCGCCAAACGCTGCGGGCGTGGTTGAGCTTGATGCATCAGTGATGGACGGCTCGACGCGCGCGGCGGGCGCGGTCGCGGCGTTACAGGGGTTCATATCGCCAGTGCGCGTCGCACGTAGCGTGATGGAAAAGACGGCGCACGTCCTGCTCGTTGGCGAGGGCGCTTGCGCGTTCGCACGCGACCAAGGCCACGACCGCGTCGATGATCCGAAATCCTATTACGTCGCCGCAGAGAGCGGCCTTCCAGGTTCGGGTACCATCGGCGCTGTCGCGCTTGATGCGAGCGGCAAGCTTGCAGCCGCGACCTCGACCGGCGGCCTCTCTGGCAAAATGCCGGGACGCGTCGGCGATACGCCCATTATTGGCGCAGGCTGCTGGGCCGATGAGCGCGCGGCGGTTTCGTGCACCGGTCTCGGCGAATACTTCATGCGCGTGAACGCGGCGGCCGATGTCTCCGCCCGTATCGCGTATGCTGGCCAAAGTCTGGATGAAGCGGCAGCGGCCGTGATCGACGATGTACGCAAGCTTGGCGGCTATGGCGGCTTGATCGCCGTGGACGCCAAAGGCAACGTCACCGCGCCGTTTGCGAGTCAGGGGATGAAGCGCGGCCTCGCTTCATCAGCGGGCCTGCGCGAAGTCAAAACGTTTAAGTGAGGTAACACCCATGAAGAAGCTAGCTCTCGCCGCCGCCCTGCTCACGCTCGCCGCGTGCGCCACGGCCACCACACCGGGCGGCCCCCGCGCCGATTGGCGATGCGAGGGCGGCGCCGCTTTCAGCATGCGCCTCACCAGCGCCGGCAACGCCGAAGTGTTTGCAGGCGGCCAAGTCTACAATTTGCCCGGCGTACAAGCCGGCTCAGGCACGCGCTACACCAACGGCGCGGTAGAATATTGGGAGCACGGCGACGACGCGTTCCTGAACGGCGCGCGCGGCGGCCCCTACACGAACTGCCGACGGGGCTAATGCGCGGTTATTTCGGCATTGGCGCGGAGGGCATCTCTAAGGCGATGAATCTCGGTGCGCTGATGCGCACTGCGAACGCTTTCGGCGCGAGCTTTTTCTTTACCATCGACGCGCACCCGAAGGTGCGTGAAGCCTACAATAGCGACACTTCGCGCACCTTCGATCATGTCCCGTACTATCCGTGGGAGTCAGTCGAGACGATGCTGCTGCCGAAAGGCTGCCAGCTCGTCGGTGTCGAGCTTACCGACGACGCCGTAGAGCTTCCGCGCTTCCAACACCCGCAGGCTGCCGCATACATTCTCGGTCAAGAACGCGGCTCGCTGACGCCGGCGACCATCGCGCGCTGCGCGCACGTCGTAAAAATCCCGACGAAGTTCTGCCTGAACGTCGGCCTCGCCGGCGCGCTCGTAATGTACGATCGCGCGCTCGCGCACGGCGGCTATCCGGCGCGCCCAATAATGCCCGGCGGCCCGCCGCCAGAGATGACGCACAAGCCGAAACTGAAAAGCTAAGCGCGCTTGCGGGCGCCTGGGCCCGCGTGTGGCTTCACGTCACGCGGATCGAGCGCCTCGCCGCACTCCGAGCACGTCATCACCGATCTGAAATCATGACCGCAGCTTAAGTGCCGGTGCAGCAGCGGCGGCCCTTTCTTGCCGGCATAATGCTCATCGCCCCAGTGCACGAGCGCGACGAGCGCGGGATAAAGCCCAATCCCCTTCTCCGTTAGCCGATACTCGTAGCGCAGCGGACGCTCTTGATACGCGACCTTCTTAAGCACGCCTTCGTCCACGAGCAGCTTCAAACGTTCCGTCAGCACACGGCGCGCGATGCCAAGACTGGCTTGGAAATCCTCGAACCGCCGCACGCGCAGGAACGCATCACGCAGCACAAGCAGCGTCCAACGATCACCGATCACGGCAAGCGTGCGCGACAACGAGCAATTTTCCCGGTCGAGATCGTTCCAACGCATCCTTACACTTTGCCATTGACTAAGTTCACTTTCAAGACTTACTACAGCCTAGATCAAGACGGAGGCGAAACATGCCCGCCCGCAACGCAACCTGCGCCATCGTCGGCGCCGGTGATTTCATCGGCTCGGCAATCGCGCGAAAGTTCGCCGCCGAGGGCTACACCGTATTCGTTGGCCGCCGCACGGCGGAGAAGCTTGAACCGCTCAAGCGCGAGATCGAAGCCGCCGGCGGGGCATGCGAAGCCCGCGCGCTCGACGCACGCAAGGAAGAAGAGATCACAGCGTTCTTGCAAGCGGCGGACGCGCACGCGCCGCTGGAAGTGGTGATCGCCAATCCCGGCGCCAATGTGAGCTTCCCAATCCTTGAAACGACAGAGCGCGTGTTCTTCAAGGTCTGGGAGATGGCCTGCAAGGCGGGATTCCTCTCTGGGCGTGAGGCAGCGCGCATCATGCTGAAGCACGGCAAGGGTTCGATCTTCTTCACCGGCGCGACAGCGAGTCTACGCGGCGGCTCCGGCTATGCCGCTTTCGCCAGCGCGAAGGCGGGTCTGCGCGCCGTCGCGCAGGCAATGGCCCGAGAGCTAGGTCCGCAGAACATTCACGTCGCGCACCTTGTCATCGACGCCGGCGTCGACACTGCATTTGTCCGGGACCGCATCGCACAAGCACGCGGCGCTGACGTCGCGTCGAACTTGCCGCCAGACGTTCTGATGGAGCCAGCATCCATCGCTGATGCGTATTGGGCCTTGCACCAACAGACGCGAGACGCGTGGACATTCGAGATGGATCTGCGTCCTTTCGGAGAGAAATGGTGATGGCGAGCGCTGAATTTCTGTTCGATTTTGCAAGTCCCAACGCCTATCTCGCGCACCGCGTGTTGCCGCAGGTGGAAGCACGCACCGGCGTCAAGTTCGTCTACACGCCCGTATTGCTTGGCGGCCTGTTCAAGCTGACCGGCAATCAGGCGCCTATGATGGCGTTCGCCGGTATTCCCAACAAACTTAGCTACGAGATGCTGGAGCTGCGCCGCTTCATCGCACGCTACAAACTTGAAGCGTTCCAGATGAACCCGTTTTTTCCTGTCAACACGCTGCTGATTATGCGCGGCGCGGTGGCGGCGGACATGGACGGCGTGCTGCCGCAATACACCGAGGCGGTGTTTCATCACATGTGGGAAGCGCCAAAGAAGATGGACGATCCGGCGGTGGTCGCCGAAGCGCTAACGTCCTCGGGTCTTGATGCAGCACGCCTATTGGCGCGCGCCCCAGAGCACGAAGTGAAGAAGAAGCTCATGGACAACACCGACGCCGCCGCGAAGCGCGGCGCGTTTGGCATACCCAGCTTCTTTGTCGGCGATGAGCTTTACTTCGGCAAGAACACGCTGCGCGACGTTGAAGACGCACTGTCGGCGACGTAAGCGCGGTGCAACGCAAGGGCGTCTGCTCACAGTCTGGACAATTTCCAGATCAGGCCGCGTGCCCCAAGGTCACGGGCGTTGTGAATCGCGCGCCGCGGGCGCAGTAAGTCTGGCATGACGGATTTCGGCGCCGCGTACGGAAGACTCTCGGCAAACGTGCAAGGCGCTTTTTGGATGCTCGCCTCGGCGGTGACATTCACGCTGATGACGTCACTGATCAAATATTTGGGCGATGATTATTCACCGGCCCTGCAGACCTTCTATCGGCAAGCCGCGGGATTGATCGTTCTGCTGCCGCTAATCCTGCGTGATCCTGTAGGCGCGTTTCGCACGTCGCGGCCAGGCATCCTACTCTTCCGCTCGCTGGCAGGCACGCTCGGCATGGTGTTGGCGTTCTGGGCCTACCAGGAAATGCCGCTGGCGGAGGCCAACGCGCTTTCGTTCACGCGCACGCTTTGGATCGTGCCGTTGGCGATCTTCGTGCTCGGGGAAAAGATTGGTCCGTGGCGTCTCGGCGCGACTTTGGTCGGTTTCCTCGGCGTGCTCGTCATGCTGCAGCCGTCGATCGCCAATGCCGTGGGCTGGCCCGCAGGCGCGGCGCTCGCTTCAGCCGCGCTGTTTGCAATGACGGTCACCGGCATGAAGGTGATAACGCGCGACCATTCGGTGACAGTGCTGATGGTTTGGTCAGCGGTGCTCGGCTTCGTACTGGCCATCCCGCTCGCGGTGCTCGAATGGCGCTGGCCCGAACCGATCGATCTCGCCCTGCTCGCAGCGATGGGCGTGCTCGGGCTTGTGACGCAGGTTTGCTACATCAAGGGCATGGCGCTGGGCGATGCCGCCGCCATGGCGCCGATTGACTACACGCGCCTCGTCTTCGCGATCTTGTTCGGGTTCTTGCTGTTCCACGAAGTCCCCAACCTGGTCACCATGATCGGCGCGCTGATCGTGATCGGCTCGACGCTCGTGATCACGCTCCGGGAGCTGCGCTTCAACAGGAATCCAGCCCCCGTTCGCGCGGAATAGTTAAGGCTGCGGCGCGCCTTGCGCCCGCCTGAGCGCCGGCCATTCAGAGAACGCGAACCAAATCCAGACGCCAGCCACGACAAAAATTCCGATCAGATTGATGAGCGGAATGATGAGCAGGATATTGAGCAACGCGAGCGCACCAGGGTGCCCGGCTTTCGAGAAAATCTTCCATTGGATGAATATCGAAAACGCGAACATTGCGAGGCCAACGATGGCGAACACCGCAAGAAACGGCCCCATCGACTGCAGCATCGCTTCGGCTTCGCTGTTGCCGCCGTACTGAGAATAATCGTTCATAAGGTCCCTCTCCCCGGATTGAGGGACCGTAGCTGCAAATCAGACCCCTTCAAGCGCTACCGCAATGCACTTAAGCGGCGTTGGGGATTGCCGCGCGCGCGAAGGCTCCCCATAACGCGCTTTCGTGACACAAGCTCTTCCCTCCAAGCCTTCGCTCGCCGGTCTCTCCAAGGCCGAGCTCGCCGAGAAGCTCATTGCCGTCGGCGTCGAGCCGAAGAAGGCGAAGATGCGCGTCGAGCAGTTGTGGCGCTGGATTTACCATTACGGCGTCACCGACTTCGCGGCGATGACCAACGTCGCCAAGGAATTGCGCGCGACGCTGGCGGAACACTACACGCTGACGCGCCCCAAGATCGTCACGCAGCAGATCAGCACCGATGGCACACGCAAATGGCTGATCCGCCTGGGTCCCGGCATTGAAGCCGAAGCCGTGTTCATTCCGGGCGTCGGCAAGGCCGGCGCCCTTTGCGTTAGCTCCCAAGTCGGCTGCACGTTGAATTGCACGTTCTGCCACACCGGCACGCAGAAGCTGGTGCGCAACCTCTCCTCCGCCGAGATCGTCACCCAAGTGATGATCGCGCGCGATGCGCTCGGCGAATGGCCAACGCAGGAGCGTCCGCTCAATGACGGCGACCGCCAACTCACGAACATCGTGTTCATGGGCATGGGCGAGCCGCTCTACAATCTCGACAACGTCGACACCGCCATCAACATCATCTCCGACGGCGACGGCATCTCCATCGGACGCCGCCGCATCACCGTCAGCACCGCCGGCGTTGCGCCGCGCATCAAAGAGCTAGGCGATCGCACCGGCGCCATGCTGGCGATCTCGCTGCACGCCACCAATGATGAGCTGCGCAATCAGCTCGTGCCGCTGAACAAGAAGTACAATCTCGAAGAGCTGTTCGCGGCGATCCGTGAATATCCTTCGCTCAACAACGCCAAGCGGGTGACCTTCGAGTACGTGATGCTGAAGGGCGTCAACGACTCGCTGCCGGAAGCAAAAGCGCTGGTGAAGCTGCTCGCCGGCATTCCCGCGAAGATCAATTTGATCCCGTTCAATCCGTGGCCGGGCACGAACTACGAGTGCTCGGACTGGGGCACGATCGAAGCCTTCGCCGAAGTGCTGAACCGGGCCGGCTATTCCTCACCGATCCGCACCCCCCGCGGCCGCGACATCCTCGCCGCCTGCGGTCAGCTGCGCTCAGAGAGCGTCAAGCAGCGTGCGAGCGAGCGGCTGAAAACCGAGGCGGCGCAGTAGCCGCTCGCCATGACCCCTTCCACGCTCAATGCACCCGGCGCCATAGTGCGTCCATTAGACCTTGGCGACGCTGACGCCCTCTTCGCGGCGCATGGTGATGAGCGCACGCACCATTATTGGTCCGGTCCCGCGCATCGCGATGTTGAAGAAACGCGCGCCTATATTGCGGACACCCTGGCGATGACCGGCGCGCACGTGTGGGCGATCACCGAAGATGGCGGCGAAGCTTTGGGCAGAATCGCCCTTTTCGTGCAGCGCGAGGGCGTTGGCGAGATCGGCATTATCATGTCGCCCGATGCGCAAGGCCGCGGCCTGGCTTCGAAGGGGTTGCAGCTGGTGCTGGATTATGGGTTCGGCGCACTCGAGCTGCATCGGATCGCGGCCGACATCGACCCAGACAACAGCGCCTCAATCTCACTCTTCCTTCGCGCCGGCTTCCAGCGCGAAGGCGTGCTGCGGGGCAATTGGAAAACGCATCTCGGCATCCGCGACACGGTGATGATGGCGAAGCTGCGCGTGTAACAAAAGGCGGCGCCCGTTAAGCGCCGCCTTGATGCGTTTGCTGAGCTTGCCGTCAGCTTTGAAGCGGCGTCTCTCTGTGGGCGTGACACTCCCAGCCCTTCGAACCTCGAATCCAGGTTGAGCTGTCTGCCGCACTCAATTCCTGCTTCTTGCCGTTCATCGTCACCTTCTGCTTCACTTTGTAAGCGATGATGGCGACATCATCGGTCGGCGTAATGACCTCGACGTCGCTGAAGTCATACGATTCGAGGGACCAATCGCCCTCCTCCGTCATCTTGCCCATCTTGTCTTTGGGGATCGCGGTGACGCCGCGCGCGCCGGTCGTGAGCGCTGTCTTGCCGGAGAGCTGCGCCGTGCGCGCGCCGTCCTTGCGCTTCATCGCATCCCAATAGTCTTTCTCAAGCGCGATGATTTCGTCCTTGCTGGATTTTGCCATGGTGAGGGCTCCTGATTGCTTGAGACCAACAGCATGCGGCGGCGAGCTGTTCCCGGGTTCGAGGCATTTGCGCACGATAGCGAAAGAAAAGGGCGGCGCCTTGCGGCGCCACCCGATTCCTTACCTTTGCGACAGCTTATTGTGCGCCGGCCGGACGGGGCGTCTTCAGGTCGAAGCGGTCGAGCTCCATGACTTTCGTCCAAGCGGCGACGAAGTCCTTCACGAACTTCTCCTTCGCATCGGCCGCGCCATAGACTTCGGCGAGCGCACGCAATTGCGAGTGCGAGCCGAAGATGAGATCGGCGCGCGTGCCGGTCCACTTCACTTGGCCGGACTTGCGGTCACGTGCCTCGAAGGTCTCTTGGCTGCCGCCAACGCCCTTCCACTGCACGCCCATGTCGAGCAAGTTGACGAAGAAATCATTCGAGAGAACGCCTGGACGGCTCGTGAGCACGCCCAGCTTTTCGTCACCGACTTGCAGCACACGCAGACCGCCGACCAAAGCTGTCATTTCCGGCGCGCTCAGTTCAAGCAATTGCGCGCGGTCAACCAGGTGATCTTCGATCGGCATGATCGGTTTGCGCACATAGTTGCGGAAGCCATCGGCCTTCGGATCGAGGAACTCGAACGAGTGGACCTCTGTCTCTTCCTGAGTCGCGTCGGCGCGGCCCGGATTGAACGGCACTTTGACAGTGACGCCGCCATCTTTCGCGGCCTTTTCAACGGCCGCATTGCCCGCGAGCACAATCAGGTCAGCAAGCGAGACCTTTTTCGCGCCGCCGTTGAACTCTTTCTGGATAGCTTCGAGCTTCGACAGCACCTTGGAGAGTTGAGCGGGCTTGTTGACGTCCCAATCCTTCTGCGGCGCGAGGCGAATACGCGCGCCATTGGCGCCGCCGCGACGATCCGAGCCACGATAGGACGAGGCCGAAGCCCACGCCGTGTCGGCAAGTTCGCGGACCGAAAGACCTGCGCCGAGGATCTTCGCCTTCAACGCGTCAGCGTCGTAAGCGTCGATCGTGCTAGGAACGCCAGAAATCGGGTCTTGCCAGATCAGAGTTTCTTTCGGAACGAGCTTGCCGCGATAAAGACCCTTCGGGCCCATGTCGCGGTGCGTAAGCTTGAACCACGCGCGCGCGAACGCGTCAGCAAGCTCGGCCGGGTTCGCGTGGAAGCGGCGCGAGATCTTTTCGTACGCAGGATCGAAGCGAAGCGCCAAGTCAGCCGTGGTCATCATCGGCTGGTGCTTTTTGTTTTTGTCGAATGCGTCTTCGACGTCGCGGCCAGCATCACCCTTCGGCTTCCACTGGTGCGCGCCGGCGGGGCTCTTGGTCAGCTCCCACTCAAAACCAAACAGCGTGTCGAAATAGCCATTGTCCCACGTGGTTGGGTTCTTCTTCCACGCGCCTTCGATGCCTGACGTGATGGTATGACCCGCCATGCCGCTTTCGAACGTCGAGAGCCAGCCGAGGCCTTGGTTCTCAAGGTCCGCGCCTTCCGGCTCTTTGCCGACGTGACTGTCAGGGCCAGCGCCGTGGGCCTTGCCGAAGGTGTGGCCGCCAGCGACGAGCGCGACGGTCTCTTCATCGTTCATCGCCATGCGCGCGAAGGTCTCGCGAATGTCGCGTCCCGACGCGACCGGATCAGGATTGCCGTCCGGGCCCTGCGGGTTGACGTAGATGAGGCCCATCTGCACGGCGCCGAGATTGCCGCCAAGTTCGCGATCACCTGAGTAGCGGCTGTTCGGCGACTTGCTGTCTGCAAGCCACGCCTCTTCAGCGCCCCAGTTCACATGGTTCTCCGGCTCCCAAACGTCGGCGCGGCCGCCGCCGAAGCCGAACACCGGGCCGCCCATCGATTCAATCGCGACGTTGCCGGTGAGGATGAGCAAATCGGCCCATGAGAGTTTCGCGCCGTACTTCTGCTTGATCGGCCACAACAGGCGGCGGGCCTTGTCGAGATTGCCGTTATCAGGCCACGAATTCAGCGGTGCGAAGCGCTGCTGACCACGGCCACCGCCGCCACGGCCATCGCCGACGCGGTACGTGCCGGCAGCGTGCCAGGCCATACGAATGAAAAACGGACCATAGTGGCCGTAATCGGCCGGCCACCAAGATTGGCTGTCGGTCATCAGCGCGCGGAGATCTGAGATCACCGCATCAAGATCGAGGCTCTCGAATTCCTTGGTGTAATCAAAGCCCTTGCCCATCGGATCGGATTTGGCCGTGTTCTGATGCAGCACGCTCACGTTCAACTGGTTCGGCCACCAGTCCACGTTCTGCCTGCCGCGTCCGTGCGACACTGGGCATTTTGATTCAGATGTTCCGTCGGCCATGGGGAGTTCTCCTATGGTCGCGTCGATACCCTCTTCGCGAAGCCGCGCCTAATTGGATTTTCTATAGCCAACTATAGAGCGCGCCACTGGGACCAAACTACCGTCCGCGCTTAGCTCTTAGGCAAAGCCCCGAATGCGGCGAGAGCCCGTTCACGCGCCAGTGCGTGGTCAACAATCGGCTTGGGATACGTCTTCCCAAGTTTGACGCCAGCATTTCCGAGCGCCTCCGCGGATGCTGTCCATGGCTGGTGAATGAATTCGTCCACGAGCTTCGCGAGTTCTGGAACCCAGCGGCGAACATATGCGCCGTCGGCGTCATAGCGTTCGCCCTGCGTCACCGGATTGAAAATGCGGAAGTATGGAGAGGCATCCGCGCCTGATCCTGCCACCCACTGCCAGGACGCGGCGTTGTTGCCGAGATCGGCATCCACCAGCGTATCCCAGAACCACTCTTCCCCTCGCCGCCAGTCGATCAACAGATGTTTGATCAAGAACGACGCGGCGATCATGCGGGCGCGGTTGTGCATGTAGCCGGTGGTCCACAATTCACGCATTGCGGCATCGACGACCGGATAGCCGGTCTTGCCCTGGGTCCAAGCTACAAACGCTGCGTCGTCGTCTCGCCAAGCAAACGCGTCAAACTGCGCCCGCCAATTGGCCTCAGGCAAAGTCGGCCAGTGAAATAGCAAGTTCGCTGAAAAATCGCGCCAGCCCAGTTCGCTGAGAAACTTGTCTGCGCCGCGCTGCAATGCGGGCTCGTGCATCGCTGCGGCCTCGATCGCGCGCCGCACTTGGACAGGCGAAATCTCGCCAAAATGCAAATGCGGCGATAGGCGCGACGTCCCCTCGATACCCAGTTGATCACGCCCCTCGGCATAATCTTGCAATCGATCCTCTATGAATGCGGTGAGCGCGCGATGAGCCCCCACCTCTCCGGGCGCCCACGCTGACTCAAAATTCTTGGCCCAATTCGGCCGCGTCGGCAAAAGGCTCCAATCACTGAGTGTGTCGCTCGTCAACGCATCCCGACAGCCTTCAAGGCGCTTTGGCGCAGCAAATGTCGCCCGCGTCTCCAATTGCAGACAGGCGCGCCAGAACGGCGTGAACACTTTGAACGGTTCGCCACTCTTCGTCTTGACCGTCCACGGCTCATTCATGAGCGCGCCATTGCAGCTCACAGCCTCGACGCCTTGCTCGGCCAGTGTCGCCTTCAAAGTCTTATCGCGCGCAACTGCGTGCGGCTCGTAGCAGCGATTCCAAAACACGGCGCTAGCGCCGGTTTCGCGCACGAGGTCGAGCAGCGCGCTATCGGCGCGACCTCTACGCAACGTCAACGCGGCGCCCCTCTTGCTTGCATCGCGCGCGAACGCTTCCAGGCTGTGGTGCAGCCACCAACGAGAGGCGCCGCCAATGCGCCATTGACCCGGTGTCTCGTCATCAAGGATGTAAAGCAGGATCAAGGGCCGCTTGGTAGCAACCGCGGCGGAGAGCGCAGGATTGTCCGCGATCCGCAGATCGTCACGCAGCCAAACGATTGCAGGCGAAGTCACGGCGCAGCTTTCCTCATTTCGAGCTTACGTGCGCCGCGGCGCGCCGGTTCACCCCGAGTTGAGTAGAATGAGCTTTGCAGCCGCTAAAGCGTCTCGACGAAGCGCAAATTGCGCAGGCCTGGCCCCGAGCGCTCTTTGGCGTTGGTTTTGCCGCCGCGGATGCCGTTGATGATCTCCAGTGCGGACTTCTTCAGCGGCGGCAGATCAGCGTCGGTGGCGCCGAGCGGCGTCACCCGATCGCCCCAACGCACAAGATGCGCACAAACCGTGAGACCAGCGCCAAAAGCGGGCATCAGCACAAGCGAGTTGGGCTTCACGCGCCCCTCTTCCAAAGCTTCCGCGAGCGCGACGGGCACCGTGGCGGCGCTCATGTTGCCGTAGCGCTCGACAGTGAGCATCACTTTGTCCATCGGCACACCGCTGCGCGTCACGACGGCCTCGATGATACGGAGATTGGCTTGGTGCGGCACAACGAGATCGATGTCGTCGGCGGTCACGCCGCACTTCTTCATCACCGCTTGGCTGGCCTGCACCATGCCGTTGACGGCGCGCTTGAAGATTTCAGGGCCGTCGAAATCCCATTCGGTGTCGCCCGAAACGACGCCGCGATTTGTGTAGGCCGTACCCATACCGCGCACACGCAATGTATGGCGCGCATCGGCCAAACACCCGAGCTGCTCGCCGAGGACCCCTTCTTCTTTGTCCGTCGCTTGCACAACCACCGCTGCGCAACCATCGCCGAAAAGGACAGCGACGTTGCGGTTGTCCCAATCCATGAATGGCGAAATCCACTCGACGCCGATGACAATGGCGTTCCTCACCACGCCGGTGCGGATCATCGCCGTCGCGGTCGAGAGCGAATAGAGAAAGCTCGTACATGCGGTGTTGAGATCGATCGACGCGGCTTTGGTGGCGCCAATCGCGGCTTGCACGCCTGAGGCGGAGTTCGGCACCAACTCGTCATTGCTGCAGCTGCCGTAGACGATGAGGTCAACGTCCTTCGCGTCGAGACCAGCACAGGCCAGCGCGCGCTTTGCGGCGACAACCGCCATCTCGCTGGCCGTCACGTGCGAAACACGGCGCTCCTTCATGCCGGTGCGCGACACGATCCATTCGTCGTTGGTGTCGAGGAAGGTGGAGAGATCAGCGTTGGTGAGCGTGGCGGGCGGCATGCATTTGCCCCAGCCGGTAATGGCCGCGTACGTCATTTCGGGCGTCCCTCGAATTTCGTGGCGCTACCGCTAGCAGCCGGCGGCGCAGGCGTCATCCGCTAAGCGCCGCGAGCGCACATTACAGTTGAGCCTCCCCGCGAAATACCGGGACACAATGGCCGGCGACGGTGGCTGTGATCTCGCCGGCGCGGCGGCTGGCGGTGATGCGCAGCAAACTTGGCCGTCCCATTTCCTCGCCTTGGCGCACGGTGAAGGCGACATCGTTGGCCGTGCTGTGCTGCAACAAAAGTCCCGCGAGCGGTGCGTTTGCGCTGCCAGTGGCTGGATCTTCCCAAGTGCCGGAGATCGGCGCGAACATACGCGCGTGAATGTTGGCGCCGGCGCGTGTGTAAACAAAGATCGAGAAGCGGTTGCCAAGATCGCTACGCGACGCGAGCGCGCGGCGGAATGCTGTCACGTCCGGCGTGCAGCGGCCGATGGCGTCGTGACGGAGCTCAGCGAACACGTACGGGTTGCCCATCGATGCAAGGATGGGAGCATGCGTGGCCGTGACGATGTCGCCAGCCGCGAGCCCAAGGCAGGCGGCGATCGTCTCAGCTGAAAATTCCGGCCCGGTCGAAAGCGCTTGCGGCGCCGTGATCTTGCCGCCCACCACCTCGCCTGTCCCGTCACGCTCAAGCTCGACGGCGACGATGCCCGCCGGCACTTCGAGACGCAGGTTATCACCCTGGGCCAAGCCCGCGCGCGCCATCACATACGCCGTGCCGATGCTTGGGTGACCGGCAAACGCCATTTCCGCAGTGCGGTTGAAGATGCGCACGCGCGCGGTGTTCGCGCCATTTTCCGGCGGCAGAACGAACGTCGTCTCGCTGAGATTGAATTCAAAGGCGAGCTTTTGCATATCGTCAGCGGAAAGCCCGCGCGCGTCTTTGAACACAGCGAGCGGATTGCCGCCAAAGCGGCGATCGGTGAAGACGTCCACGGTTTCAAAAGCGTAAGACGGCATGGGGCCTCCCAGGCGCTCACATGGGCGCCGATGCATCACTTGGCAATCGTTTCGGTCTCGTGACGCGAGCGCACGGGCGACTCATGTTAGGCGTCCGGCATGGAACCGATCGCACAAGCAACCGCAATTGTTCTCGCCGGCGCATCGCTCGGCTGGATCGCCCTTTTTTCATTCGTGTTGGCGCCGGTGGCGTTCAAGCAATTTGACGCTGGCCGCGCCGAACGGTTAGTGAAGCACGTGATGAGTTCTGGTCACGGCATCCTCGGATTGATCGCGTTTGCTTCGGCGATTGCATCATTGATGGCCGGCGCCGTTGCCGGCGCAGCGACTGCGGCCGTCGGCGGCGCGTTCGCATTCATGTGCAAGTTCGCGCTGGCGCCGCGCGAAGATAAGCCGCTGAAGGGCCATCGCGTGTTGAAGACGGCGCGCATCGTAGCCTCCGGCCTCACGGCGTTTATCGCGCCGGTGTTGATCGCCGCGATCGTGCTGACACTTTTGAAAATTTAGGCACTTCTGAAAATCTAAGCAGCGACGTTGGCTTTGCCCTCTTGGATCGCGCGCTTGGCGCGCTCGATCCAAGTTGCGACATCATCAGCTGTTGGCGCCGGCGCTATGCCCCAGGCGCGCTGACCTTCATCAGACAAACCCCATTGCGCGACGCCTTCACACAAGTGCGTTGCATCGCTCTCGGCAAGATCATTCGCATCCTCGATGCCGCACGCGACGAGCGCCTGCGCCTCACGTGACTTCATCCCCGGCACCGTGCACGCGAGCAGAGCTTGCGCCTGCCAATCGCGGATCACCTTCGCGGAGATGTGACGCGCATCGATCTGTTGCTCGCCATCATCCGCGTTCAACGCCAAAAGATCGGCGATCGTCTTGACGCCGACAGCCTCAAGGCGCTTTGCGGTCTTCGGCCCAATCGACGGCGCCTGCACGACTGGCGCGCCTTCGTTGAGCATGAATTTAGGCAGCGTCTTTTCGCGTTTAGCCAGCGGCGCGCCTTCGGGCAGCTCACGCGGCGCTTGCTGCTTCACGGGTCTCGGCTCAACGACCAGCGCAGGCGCCGCCGCTTGCGGTTCGAGCTTTGGCGACAAGTCGATCGTGCGCGTCTGCTTAGCGCGCGGAATGTTCGACGTCTTCGTGCTGGTTGTGCGCGGCGACGCGCCTTCACCGGCGTTCGCGCCAATTTCACGCGGCCATTTGGCGTCGAGATTGGAGAGCGGCGTTTTCAGCACTTCGATCGCGTGCAGTTCGCGCACCGCTTTATCATCTTCACCGAGCGTGCCGCGCACTTTACCGGTACGGCGAAATTCTTCGAACTGCGCCTCGACCTCACGCCGCGAGGCGGCATTGTCCATCGCCTTCAGCACGGTTTGGATCGGGATTTCGAGCGCCAGAAAGAAGCCCTGCAGATCGTCGCCAACTTTCGGCGGCCGCACGGCTGCATCTTGGGCGGCGCGATCGAGGATGCGCGCTAAGCCAATTGCGGCATAGCCAACGAGCTTGGCGATGGTGTCTTTTAGTTCTTGATCGAGGCCCGACGGCGGGTCCTTCACGCCCTTGGCGAAGTCATAGTGATCGATCACCGTCTCGTAATATTGGTTCGAGAGCTTCGCGCCGGCGCGCACCATTTCAGCGAGCCATTTCTCGCCGCCGGGAGCGTCCATCTTTGGATAGCCGCCAAGATCGTTTTCGAGGATGCGCTGAAACGTCGTGTAAGACTTCGAGAAGCTCCATTCGACGGCGCGGTGGATGACATTCTCTTCCTCGGTCTGATGCGTGTGGAAGGGCTGGATCGGATCGACGTAATAATGGCTCATCACGCCGGCGCAGTACGCGGCCTGCTTCCAATCTTTCACCGCCATCGCGCGCACCGTGCGGCGATACCATTCCTCGCAACTCTCGATCGCCCCGCCCCACTCCTTCTCACGCACGTGGAGGACGTGGTTCTTGAAATCCTTGAACACTTCGTCCGGCGCCTTTGCGCCGGCGAGGTAGTCCGCATGGAAGTGCAGCAGAAGGTTGCGCCAACGCTCGGCGTCCGGGCCTTGCAAATGTCGCAGTGCATCGACCGCCAGGCGGTGATGGTTCGAACGGCAGCGGCTCGCGAATACGACCGCGTACAACAGCGACATGACTTCCGGACCTCGCCTCAGGACTAAACGCGAGATTAAGAATTCGGGCCGGTTTGGTTAGCGAGCGGTTAACCGCCGCGCACCAACCCCCAGTCTTCGCTGAGAATTCGCACCAGCCGCTCGTGGCGCTCCTCAATGGCTTGGAGCGTCCATTCCTCAATCGGCGCCAAATCCTTGCTCAGCGCGTAAATCGGCGCAGTGGTGTCGAAGTAAAGCGTCCGCTTCTTGGGATATGGCTTGTTGTCGGCCCCGGCGTTCTGGTCGTAGGTCAACAGCGTCAGATTGCCGAGCAAGTTGGCCAATTCATTCCGCAAGGCCGGATCAGGGAAACGTTCGTTCCACCACGGACCGCCATTCTTGGGCAGGACGTGCTCGACCGTAGCGTCATCCGTCATCAGCACGACCCGGCCGCCCGGCATCGCCGCTTCAAGCCGCATCAGCAACAAGCGGCGCTGACGGTCGCGCTTGCGCGAGCGGTTCAGCGTATCGAAAAACTTCATTTGCTCAGTTTCAGTGAGCAGCAGCGCGCGCTGCTTGCCTTCGCCGTTGTGCAGGATTTTATCGTCGCTGATGAATTTGATAATATTGGCGTAGCGCGCTTCGCGGTCGCGGTTTTCAACGACCGCGAGTTCGCAAGCGAACGTCAACCGATCGAGCGCCTGGAAGAAGCGGCGCGCACGCTCTGGATCAGACGCGTGCTCTGCCAGGAACGCAATCGCGCACGGCGCCCAATCCCACTGCTCCACCTGTTTCATCAACGCGACGCGGCGGTTCACCTCTTCGCTGGCGGGACCAACATCAATCGAGCCGGCAAAAATGGCGCGCAGCGCGTGCGCGTATCGCGGCAATTGCTCGAACAGGAAAACGCGAACCCCGCCTGCGCGCTCCACCGCGGTGCGGAACGAGGCGAGATCGCCCGGCGAAAGTAGCAGTTCTCCGGTCAGCAAGAACGGCATCATGTAAAGCAAACGCGCGAAATTATCGCGCTCGAACAAATCTTCTGTCTGCTCCCACTTGCGGGCCGCAGCATCGGCTTCGGTGTTCGACAAGCTGGAGTTTTCCAGAAGGTCGCTCTTGATGATGTCGGCCCCCGAGAGCGGCGAGCCACGTTTGTTCAGCGTATTAAACACCGTCTGCGCGCAACCGCGTTCGTCAGCGTCCACGACGTTCAAGGTGCACGACCGCGCGATGTAGGACATGAACGCATCAAGCTCACGGTCTTCCGTGATTTTGCTCATCTCGGACTCGATCGTACGCGCGGCGTTGGCGATCAAATCCTTAGAATCCACGCCAATTTCAGCGTGGCGCGCCAGTTCGTTCATGTGTCCCTGCTCCTGCACGAAGCCAAGATAGAAATTCTGATCTTCCTCACGCAGCAGCAGACGCGGCGTGTTGCCGTCCATGATCAGCGACTGATACTGCTTCGAGCGCCCGGGAATGCGATCGCGCACGTAAGCGAGCAGCATGGTCAGCGTCGCTAAGCGCTGCTGACCATCGGAAACTTCAAGCTTGCCGTGGTTCTTCACCAGCACGATTTGGCCGATGAAATAGAATGTCGCGCCGCGTCCGTAGGCGCGCCACAAATCCTGGATCAGCTCGCGCACCTCGCGCTCGGTCCAGGTGTAAGGCCGCTGGTAACGTGGAACTTTGAGCTGCTTGCGCGTGAGCACTGCGCTCAGATTCAGGACCTGTGACGTTAGCCCCAGAGGCGTGTCGCCGAAGGCGCTAGCCATGAATTACTCCCCGCCGGATTTCTTTTCTTGGCGTGGATCGTCGCGCGATGGGAAAGCGCGCGCAATGCGCGCATTGGAGAACACAGCCTACTTTCGTTCAGCGTTTCCCAAAAAGCACGGCAGCTAATCCGACACTGCACGCGTGAGTGGCTCAACCTCAAAGTCGCGCGCTTCTTCGATGTGCGCAAAATCACCAAAACCACGCGCTTCGAATGCACGCAGAGATGTGTGTGCGCCGTCTCCGCTTGTGAAAGCTGCACGCCCAACGCGCGTCGGCCCCTCTGTCGCGGCCAACACATTCGCTAGCCGGCGCGCAATTGCGGCGCCGGAATCCATCCACACGCATGCGCACGGCGCCGCCGCTTTGAGTTCCTCCACAAGCAACGGAAAGTGCGTGCAGGCGAGCGCGACCACGTCAATCTGCGCACCGCCAGGCGCCCCGAACAGCCCCTCGATTGCTTCTGTGACCTCAGATGAGCCCGGATTCTCGCCGCGCAGCTTCCGCTCGGCGGCCTGGACGAGCCCGGCGGAGCCAAAGCGGATGACGGTCTTATCGGCCGCAAACTGGGTGATGAGGTCGCTGGTATAAGCGCGCTGGACGGTCGCTGGCGTCGCCAGCAGGCCGATAACGCCGGTTTGGGTCAGCGCCGCCGCTGGCTTGATCGGCGGCACCACGCCCACCACAGGAATTTTCAACGCCGCACGCACAGGCTCAAGGGCGATCGTCGATGCCGTATTGCAAGCCACCACCACGGCTTCCGGCGCCCATTGCTCCACCAATCGCGTCAACAGCGCCGGCACGCGCGCCCGAAGCTGCTCGTCCGTTTTGAGCCCATACGGGAGCCAAGCGTTGTCGGCGGCGTAGTCGAGTTCGAAGGCGTGAGCCGACGCCGCTATGGCATCGAGCACCGAGAGGCCGCCGACGCCAGAGTCAAAAACCAGAACGCGCTTTGCGCCGTTAACCATTTGGGCAATCGAACCGGAACAAGAGCGTTAACCAATACGCTGATTTAGGCCCAGTTTTTCGTTTCGGCCAGCACACAGCACGCACCTGTGGAAACCTCGTGTTAACCGAGTTTGCTAGAATCATAGCGTCGGGTAGCAACGCTTGTGTGGGGTTAAACGTCAACGCGCCGTCGAGCGCGTTGTTTAAGATTCGGGGTCGGTACTATGAACGCCATCGGCAAATCCTCTGTCGTCTTCGTGACGCTGTCGGGCCTGTTCTGGGGCGGATGGGTGTTGGGCTCGCAAACGCCCGAGGGCCAAGAAGCAATCGCGCGCGCCTACGCTGCGTACGCTGAGCAACAAGCAACCGCCAACGAAGACCTCTTCGATTCAACCGCTCTGCGTGCAATCGTTTGCGGCGGCAGCGAAAATGGCGCGCAACAGCCCTGCCTCGCCGTTGTCGCGGGCGGACGTCTGTTCGTGGTCGACGCCGGTTCGGGCGCCGCCGCCTCTCTGATCCAGCGCGGCGTGCCGATGTCGCGCCTGCAAGCAGTGCTGCTGACCAGCTCTGGCCTGCAGCAAATGTCCGACCTGAGCGAAATGTATGGCCAAGCGTCGCGCGGCCGCGATGACGCGCTGCTGCCGGTCTACGGACCAGCCGATACGCAACGCACGGTCGATGGCTTGAACCAAGCCGCTGGCCTGGATGGCGCCTCGCGCGGCCTCCAAGCCTGGGGTCCCTCGCCTGAGCCGGGCCGCTCCGTGATCGTGTTCGAAGGCGACGGCCTCACCGTCTCGGCCTTCACAACGCAAGAAGACGCCTTCAGCGGCCGCGTCGGCTATCGCTTTGACTATCGTGGCCGCTCCATTGTGGTCGGCGGCGACGGGCGCATGATTGGCGCAGAAGCTGCCGCGAACGCCGATGTCGTGTTGCAAGGCGCGCAAAGCCAATCGCTCTCGCACCTGCACCAGCAATCGAGCATGACGCCCGCAGAAGTCGCAGCCCAAGCGCGCGATTCCAATGCCGGCCTCGTCGTGCTCACCGGCGCCGGAAACCAGGTTGAAGCGCAAGTGCAAATCTCGGAAGCCCGCGCCGCTGGGTTCGGCGATGTGGTGTCTGGCCGCCTCGGCACACTGATCGAGTTGCCGCTCGACAACATGGAAATAAACGTCCGTCCGCTTTAACGCAGCCAGGATCGACGACCTCGAAAAGGGGAGCCACTCTGGCTCCCCTTTTTGCTGCGCGCCTGACAGCGCCGCCGCTCTCCGGACTTGCTGCGCGGCGCGCGGTCCCTACACTTGAGCCCAATGCGCGCGCTCATTGCCTTCGCCGCTCTGCTTTGCTTCGCGACGCCCGCGTCAGCGGATCGGTTTGCGCTGACTTATGACGGCTTTGGCCTCGGTTTCGTGCCGGTCGGCGGCGTCACCGTCGATGCCGATGTCTCGGACGAGAGCTACGACATCACCGCGACTGTCACCTCGCGCGGCATCCTCAACCTGTTCGAGCGCACCGACATTGACGCCAGCGCATCCGGCCTCATCAGCGCCGGCGCAGTGCATTGGCAGCGTTACGACCTCGATCACCGCTATAGCCGCAAGCGCCGCACGATCAGCATGCAGGCCGATGGCGAGGGCGCTATCACATCACAAATCGAGCCGATCTATCGCACCTGGGGCGATCCAGCGGCGACAGAGACAGAGCGGCGCGCGTCACGCGATCCGCTTTCGAACGTCGTCGCCATGTCCATCGATGTCGGCCGCTCGCGCCGCTGCGAGGGCTCCTACCCCACGTTCGACGGCCGTTTTCACTATTTGTTGCAGCTCAGCGGCGGTGACATCGATGACTATGAAGGCGGCGGCTATGAGGGCGACGTCCTCAAATGCACGTTCACTTATGTCGCCGTCAGCGGCTTCAATCAGCGCGACCAGGGACGCCGGCGCATCCCTGAGGGCCAAGTCTGGTTCGCACTGATGCCGGACACGACATTTGCACCGCCCCTGCGCATCTCAACGCCGCTTTCCGCAGGCGGCGCGACAATCCGGCTCGCCAGCTTCCGCCGCGCCCGCGTTGACGTGCAGTACACGTCCGATACACCCACCCCACCTTGACAGCCCGCCGCGCAGCAACCGATCTCCTTGTCGCCGTAATGGAGCGCGGCCGATCGCTGGAAGATGCGCTTGGCGAAACACCCAGCTTCAATGCACTCACCGGCCGTGACCGCGCCTTCGCGCGCGCGCTCGTCACCGCAGGCCTCCGGCGTCTCGGCAGCATCAGCGCCGTCGTCTCGAAATTCCTCGATCGCCCTCTGCCCGACAGCGCCGAACACGCGCGCGCGCTCCTGCATCTTGGCGCAGCGCAGCTTTTGGTGCTCGGCACGCCAGCGCACGCGGCGGTGGGCGAGACCGTCGAAACCGCCAACCGCATGCCCGAAGCGCGCGGCTTTGCGAAGCTGATGAACGCGGTGCTACGTAAAGTTGCGCGCGATGGTCAGCAAATTCTGGATATCCAGTTGCCGGGCACGGACTTGCCGCAATGGCTCTACACGCGCTGGCGCGCAACCTACGGCGACGCCGCGCCGCAAATCGCCGAAGCAATGCTCATCGAGCCACCGCTTGATCTCACCGTGAATGGCGACGCCAGCGAATGGGCTGAGCGCCTCTTCGGCACAGTCACGCCAACCGGCAGCGTGCGCCTCACTGAGCACGCGCCAGTCGATAGCCTGCCTGGCTTCAACGATGGCGCGTGGTGGGTTCAGGACGCGGCTGCGACGCTCCCTGCGAAACTGCTCGGCGATGTGCGCGGCAAGCGCGTGCTCGATCTCTGCGCGGCGCCAGGCGGCAAGACACTGCAACTCGCCGCCGCAGGCGCGCACGTCACCGCGGTCGATAAGTCCGAAGCGCGCTTGAAGCGCCTGCGCGAAAATTTGGCGCGCACGAAGCTTGAAGCAGAAGTCATCTGCGCCGATGCCCTCCAGTTCAAAGCCGAACCCTTCGACGCCATCCTGCTCGACGCGCCCTGCACCTCAACCGGCACACTGCGCCGCCACCCAGACGTGGCATGGCTCCGCCGGCCCACAGACGTTCGCGCTTTGGCGGAATTGCAAAGCCAACTCGTCGCCGCTGCAGCAAAGTTGCTGAAGCCAGGCGCGCCGCTCATTTACGCGGTCTGCTCGCTTGAACCGGAAGAAGGCCCAGGCGTCGTCGCGGAAGCTTTGCGCACCGGCTGGCGCCGGGATCCGCTCAGCAACGAAATTCCCGCCGAATTCATCACCGCCGACGGCGATATGCGCACGCATCCCGGCCAATGGCCCGAAATCGGCGGCCTCGACGGCTTTTACGCGGCGAGGCTGCTGCGCAGCTAAGCACGGGCGGAACCGCCTCGCCTTGCGCCGCCTCCCCGGCGCGGGGTACGACGGATCATGGCGCGGACGCTCATTGCACCTTCGATATTGGCGGCGGATTTCTCAAAATTGGGCGAGGAAGTGCGCGCGGCCGAGGCGGCCGGCGCCGACATGATCCACGTCGATGTGATGGACGGGCACTTCGTGCCAAACATCTCGATCGGCCCCAGCGTGGTGAAGGCGATCCGAGCGCACTCCAAGCTGCCGTTTGACGTGCACCTGATGATTGCGCCCGTCGATCCCTACATCCAAGCGTTCCGCGATGCGGGCGCCGACATCATCACCGTGCACCCCGAAGCCGGCCCGCACCTGCACCGCACGCTGCAAGCGATTAGAGCAACCGGCGCAAAAGCTGGCGTCTCACTCAATCCCGGCACGCCGGCGGAAGCCATCGACCCGGTGATCGATCTCATCGACCTCATCCTAGTGATGAGTGTGAACCCAGGCTTCGGCGGCCAAAGCTTCATCGAAACGGCGCTCCCAAAAATCGAGAAGCTCCGCAAAAAAATCGATGCAACCGGTCGCGACATCATTCTCGAAGTCGATGGCGGCGTGAACGCCGAGACTGCGCCGCGCGCGATCGCCGCGGGCGCCACCGCGCTCGTAGCAGGCACCGCCGTCTATGGCGGCGATCCGAGCGCCTACGCTGAGAACATCAAACGTCTGAGAACCGCCGCGTGAGCTGAGTGAACGCGCCGGTCTCCCCCTCCAACCGGCAAACGAAGCCGGTCGCGGCGAACGATCACTGGCGCGCGAATCCGTTTCACCGCATGCGCCTCGGCGACGCCGCTCCTGATCGCATCGCCCATTGGGGCAACGACCCGCGCGTTGGCGACACAGAACGCGGCCGCGAGATCGGTCGCGGCGTCTGGCGCATCGGCGCTGAACGTCTGCAGGGCGAGCATCTCTTCCCTTGGCTGCCCTCGCACCCTTCGCGGCACTTCACAGCGCGGCTGCATTCTTTCTCATGGCTTGCCGATCTCGCCGCCGTCGGACCATCTGCGCACGGCTTCATCGCGCAACTGATTGATGCATGGGTCAAAGAGCACGGTGAGTGGGACGAACTCGCGTGGGATCCTGAAATCACCGCAGAGCGCTTGTTCGCGTGGCTCTGCTGGGGTCGCCCCGCATTTGAAATGGGCGCGCCGGAGCAACGCGCATTGCTGCTCCGCTCCGCCGCCCGCCAGGCGCGGTTGTTGCTCATGGCGCAAAGCGAATTGAGCGAACGCCACCTCGGCTCGATCAAAGCCGGCGCCGCGCTTGTGCTCGCCGGCATGGCCGATTTTCCCGAAGCCGATCGCTTCGCCGAGCAAGGCGAGGAGATGCTGATCGAAGCCTGCGCCAAGCAATTCTTCGGCGACGGCGGCCACCTCTCGCGCTCACCGGAAGCATTGGCCGAAGCGCTCTGTGATCTAGTCGCCGCGCGTGACGCGCTGGACGACCCACCACAAATTCTAACCGACACGCTGCCGAAGCTCGCCAACATGCTGCGCATGCTCCGCCTCGGCGACGGTGGGCTCGGCTGCTTTCAAGGCGGCTCCGAGAGTTCGCCCGCAACGATCGACGCGGTGCTCGCGCGCGTCGGCGGCGACGTGCGGCCGTTTCAATTTGCCAATCACAGCGGCTTTCAGCGACTCGATGTCGGCACCATGCGCGCCTTGTTCGATGTCGGCACGGCGCCGCCCTTGAACTACGCCGACCGCGCACACGCCAGCGCACTTGCGTTTGAACTATCGAGCGAAACCGAACGCCTCATCGTCAATATCGGCGCCACTCGCGAGCTTTCCCCCGCAGCGCGCATGGCGGCGCGCGCCACCAATGCGCACTCAACGCTCGTGCTCGCCGATGCGCTCTCCGCCAATCTCGATGAACGCCGCGGCGGCGCGCGGCTAACTGGGCCACAACTGGATGAAGTGCGCCGCTCCTCAGACGAAAGCGGCATCACCGTCCAAGGCCGCCACGACGGCTACAAGGAAAAATTCGGCCTCTGGCATCGGCGCTACATCTTCGTCGATCACGACGGCAAAAACCTGCGCGGCATCGACGAACTCATCCGGCCAATGAAGCTAAAATCGCCGAACCCGAAGAAGGACATTCCCTACGTCCTGCGCTTTCACCTGCATCCGAACGTGCGCGTGCGCTTGGCGGAGCACCAAACCGCGTTGCTCGAAACACCGGGCGGACAACGCTGGCGTCTGCGCACCGACGCACCAAACATTGCCATCGAGCCCTCAATTTATTGGGGCGGCAAAGCCCCGCGCGAGAGCCATCAAATCACGCTCTCCGGCGAAGCCGACCCTATGGGCCACGGCCTCAGCCCTCCAAATCGCATCCGCTGGGCGCTCGCGCGGAATTAGCAACCGTTCCCGCATCCAATCTGGTCCCCGTTGCATCCATCAGTAGCCAGACACGTGGCGCGCATGGGCGGGGAATGATGGCCAGCGAGATTGATATCGGTCAGGCGGGCTTCTTGAAGGCCGGAAAGCTCCGCTGGGCTCGCGCCTTGGCGTGGCTCTTTGCACTCGCCGTCTTGTCCGTGTTGGCGTTCAATCTGGCGGCGGACGCTAGCCTTCGCGTTTCGGCGCTCCTCGCAGGCGAAACTTTCACCACACGCGCCAACGCACCAGCGACAGCGCGCCTCATCGCCGTCATCGTCGGATCGATTGCGATGTTGGCGAGCTATGCCCTCGCTGTCGCTCTGGCTGAACGACGCAAGCCAAAAGAACTTAGCCTCGTTCACGCGCCACTCGATTTGATCGTCGGTTGTCTAATAGGCGGCGCGATTATCGCGCTCATCATCAGCATCATGTGGCTAGCCGGGTGGGTTACAATCACCCCGACGCCGATCGTTCATGTCGCGGAATCGCTCAAGCAAGCCATACAATCGGGCGTCATCGAAGAGGTGTTGATCCGGCTCATCATCTTTCGCCTATTGTGGCGCGCGACCAGCGTTTGGCCCGCCTTTGCAATCACCGCGTTGCTATTTGGTGGGCTGCACCTCTCAAACCCGGACGCCACGATCTTCTCTGCATTGTGTTTGGTTGCAGGTGAAGGCATCGGCGCTGGACTCTATTTGCTGACCGGCCGCATCTGGATGTCGATCGGCATGCACGCCGCGTGGAATTTCGTACAGGGATGGGTCTTTGGCGCTGCGGTCTCTGGTCTCGATGTCTTCGCAGGCGGCCCGCTTCAAACCCTACCCGTTGCGGGCGTGGACAGCACTCTAAGTGGCGCGGGATTTGGCCCTGAATCTACGGTTGCATCTTTTGGTATATCGCTTCTTGCCAGCGCAATGTTCATCGCCGTGGCTTGGAAACGCGGCCGTCTCCGGCAAGCGAGTTAGCGAGGCGCCAACTCTATCCAACACCAAACGCCGCTTCCGCCCAACAAAATCAACGCCCCGCACAAAATCTATCCCACACCTCCGCAGCGGCCGTATCATGCACGCATCCCTCGCACGGGAGGCTCAAACGGCTAGCCGAGCCAAGCGAGCGTGAGGGACGCGATTGCGCGTGAAGCGTGACAACGATCCGTCACGCGAAGCCGCGGTAGAAGATCGAACCGCGGGAGATACGGGGCTCAGGCAAAGCCCGCACGCCGACGGGGACCTATCCAAGAGAGTGAAACACCTCCCGGAGCCGGCCCGCTGGA
>JANPCV010000169.1:0-4821 GCA_031431115.1 Caulobacteraceae bacterium | reverse complement strand
CCGTTCGTGTCGTAGTAACCGGTCTGAGCATCGGCGATCCAAACACCGTTTGCGTCGCGGTGACCATTGGGCGCGCCTGCAAGCCATCGACCGTTTTCGTCATATCGCCCGCTCGTTGGGCCGGCGATCCAGCGTCCGTTCGTGTCGTAATAACCGCTTGCTGCGCTCGCTATCCATTGACCATCGGCGCCGTAGTAGCCGTTGGCCGATGCGGGCACCCATCGTCCGTTGGAATCATAATAGCCGCTGGCGTTTGATGAGGCGGTGATCCAGCGTCCGTTCGAGTCGTAATATCCGTTTGGCGCGCCATCAACCCATTGGCCGTTTCGGTCATAGTAGCCCGCCGCCGCATTCCGTTCGACGGCGTTCGTGTGCCATCTGCCTTGCTCGTCGTAATACCCATAAGCGCGGTCGCAATCGGCGTTGCCGCGAGACAATTGGTTGCCGATCAGCGCGCCGCCGACGGCGCCTACCACTGCGCCCGTGGTCCTATTGTCGTCGCCTGCGATGGCGCTTCCCACGACGGCCCCAATGACGCCGCCCGCAACTGTTCCAACAACTCTGTTGCTGTGCTGCTCACAAGTCTGGGCAAACGCCATTGATGGAAAGAGCGCGGCGACCGCGACACTCGCGGCAAGCACATTCATACGCATGCTGTGTGATCTCCCGGGACCTTGAAAAGCGATCTCCGTTGAGGATTGAACGTCGCTCGTCTCGCGCGCGTTCCTCGATTGCGTCGTGACGCCCAGCGGGTTGCTCAAACGCGCTCGTACTTATTAGGCGCCAGTGTGCGACACCGCACAGACGCAGCGCGTGCAACGACCGTCGCCCTAACTGCAAGCAATCTTGCGAGGGCCTGATGAGCCAATCACGCACAGCGCCCCATGTGTGCGTCAACCGACAGAGCATCGGACGAGGCAAGCGCGCTCGCTTCGAAGCAGAACTTCGCCGGGCCAGAGGTTCTCTCGACGCGGATCGTCAGGTGTAGCGTGCGCGGCTACGACAACCGCGGCGGCGTCCAAAATTTGATACTGGCGCGCGCCCAGATTACGGCGCCCGTTCAGGGGATGGATTGAACCGTGCCCGCTTCTGGCCCAGCCCTGCCGTCTGCGCGCCGATCGTTGCTCGGAACTCCACGCAACCGGGGTGCGTTCCAGAGAGTCATGGCGACCGACGACTAAGTCGGTTGCCCGAAAGCAATCCGACATCATGAACAGACGAATTGTTCTGGCAGGCGGTGGCGCACTGGTGCTCGCGGGCGCTGGGGCGACTTACATCGCGCTGCGTCAGATGGGCTCGATGGAGGACTACAACGCCTCGGTCGCCGCGACGCGGGCAGCGCTTTCCCAACGCCCTGAGATGGCGGACTTCATCCGCTACGCAACGCTTGCGGCGAACAGCCACAACACCCAGCCTTGGAAATTCCGTGTCGGCCAAGATCGGATCGAGATTTTGCCCGATCTGGCGCGCCGAACCCCCGCCGTTGATCCCGACGACCACCACCTCTTTGCAAGTCTTGGCTGCGCCGCCGAAAACCTGGCTCTTGCGGCCGGCGCGCGCGGCCGTGCAGGCGAGCTCAGCTTCAACGCCGCGAACGACGGCGCCGTGACGTTCACCTTCGGCGACGGCCTTTGAGAATTTCGATGCGGTGAAACATTGGGAAGGCTGCGCTATACCGCGCCGCACGTCGGTACGCGGTCGCACACCAACTGCTATGGTTTGCGCCTTCACAGCTAACCGAAAGCGAGTGCCAATGGCCGCAATGGCCACTCGTCGTGCTGATGGCCATGTTTCCCGACAGACTTAGTCGCTCAACTCCCGCCGTTGGTGATGCTGCGCTCGCTGCGGCACGCTGTCGCTGCGGCGACGATCCACACGATTTTGTCAACGCCTGCATCAACCGTATCGCCGGCGAATTCAGCGAGGAAGCCTCCGAGGCGCCGACGGCACTCGCAGGCGATAAGCAGCTCACTTCCTATCGTGATGACATTCTGCATGCGACCGAGACGCGAAGCCGGCTCATGCGCGAAAAGGCGTTCAAGCATTCGCCACCGGCAGCGGTCGCGGCCGTGTTTCGCAACGGGCCACCCGCGAACGCCGACAATTTGGCGGCCCTCATGCTCGCTCACCTCGAAGACATGTCAGCGCATTTGCAAGGCGGCGACACCGATGGCTGGAAGAAGTTCTGGAATACCGACAGCTACGGACGCGCCATTCTCGGCCAAGCCAAGGCCGAGGAGGAATGCCGCGACCGACTATTGGATGATTTGCGGCCGCGCCTCAAACCTAATGACGTAACGCTCATTCCCGAAGCGCACGCCGCCAACGATAAGGAAGTCGACATCGCAGCGTTGGCCGGCGAGATGAAGTTGCCGATCGAGTTCAAACTCGAGACGAACAAGGACCTTTGGACCGCGCCCGAAAAGCAGCTGCAGAAACTCTACGCCATCGATCCGGCATCACGAGGGCGCGGCATTTATGCGGTGCTCTGGTTGGGCGGCACGCACGCCAAGCGAAAGGTTGCAACACCCCCTGACGGTGCGAAACCGACAACGCCTGGGGAATTACTACAAGCGCTGCAGAAGGCCTACGGCGAGCAAGGACTCATTCAGTTCATCGTGCTCGATGGAACGCCGAAGAAGATTGCGCCGAGCAAGTAATTTTCCGGGGGACACGCTGTCCGGCACCGTCGCGGATTTGAATGTGGTGCGTCTGCTTTCATTAGACGCCGAGCATTGCGCAGGCCGCTTTTGCCCCGGAGCAAACATCGGCGCGAAAGCGATCGAAGCCCGAAGGGCCGAGACGCGTGAGCGCGGCTCGGTTCACGAGAGCGCGGCCCGCGCGGCGCGCGGGTTCGCCACTCATGAAGCTTGAAAACTAAATGTCGAAGCGCTTCGGAAGCTTGGCCACGACCTTGGCGAAAAGCTCCACCGGATCTTCGCCCATCGCTTTCGCGAGTGCGACGAACTCCAGCACATCTACGCGGCGTTGGGATCGTTCGATCAGTGACACAAACGTCTGATCCTTTCCGACGCTCTCCGCGACATCGGTCTGTGTGAGCTTCGCGGCTTTTCGCGCCCGGATGAGCACGTCCACTAGGTTCTGATGCGCGCCGGTGAAGACCGTTTTGGGCAAGCCAGCCTCGAAATGACCGGCCGCCCATGTATACGGAAATTTTCGATAGGCATTTTTTCCGTATTTTGTTACGCCTTCGGTGCAAGAACCGTAGGCCAGCAGAATGTCCGGCGCAGCCTCCCTAGTTACGAAAGAATTCGTCAGACGCGGCCTCACGCCTCTGGCGAACGTCTTAGAAAGCGCGCGTGCAACGGATTTGGCGTTCAAATCGGCAGACGCCAGCTTCTGTGTTGTTCGCTGTGTGGAGCAGATTTCAAAGGACGATCACGTCGCCCTCGCAACCATGCTTGCCCAAGGCGACTTCACCCGCGCCGCGATCGTCTACACCGCCGAAGACCAGCCTCATCTCACTGGCGAGATCGAAGCCTACCCCATCTCCCGCATCGATGAGCTTGCCGCCTCTCTCGCCAGGGAGAGCGTTCCATGAGCTCCACTCTCGACTGGGCCAACCTCTTCGAAGAGGAAGCCCCTCGCCTCATGCGCTTCCTCCGCCGCTTCGGCCCCCGCGTATCAGCCGAGGACGTTACTCAAGACGCCTTCACTAAACTCTACGCCGCCAACAAGGAGGATATCGTCTCGCCACGCGCTTATCTCACCACCACCGCCCGCAACTTGGCCTTGAACGATCTCCGTCGTCAGGCGAGGTCCAAAACCGATACAAAAGCCGATATCGAAGATATTGCGCCAACTTGGACAACCGATCCCGAAACCCATCTCATTGCCTCTGAGCAGGCCAAAGCCGTCTCGGACGCTTTCGATGGGCTGGAACCGCACCTTCGCGACGCGCTGCTTTTCTATATCGTCGAGGGCCTCTCTCAGCCCGAGGTCGCCAAGCGCATGAGCGTCTCGCGCCGCACGGTCCAGCGTTATATCGAGACCGCTCTAGGCCAGTTGACGCTCGCCCTCTCCGACCCCGACGCTTAAACCAAAGCTATGCCCGCGCGGCGCACCCTTACCAAGCCCGAGCGCCAGGCGGCCGGCTGGATCGTCCGCATGCGGGCGCACGACGTCACCGAGGGTGACCGCCAAGCCTTTGAGGCCTGGCAAAAAGCTGATCCAGAAAACGCTGCGGCCTATGCCAAACTCCAGCGGACGTGGGCCACGGTCGCATCCCTGGAGCACCTGAAAGGCCGGGCTGCCGCCAACGATGCGGCGCCGGCGCCCAGACGCTGGCTGCGCCCAGCCATGGCTTTCGCCGCATCAGCGCTCCTCGCCATTGGCGCCCTCTACTGGTTCACGCGCGCCGACACGCCTGCCCGCGACCACTACGCCACCGCGCCAGCCGAAGTCCGCACCATCGAACTCGCTGACGGCTCCACCATTGTCTTAAGCGGCGCCACCGAAGCCTCGGTCTCCTTCGACGACGACGAGCGCCGGGTCGAACTTGGCGCGGGCTACGCCCTCTTCGATGTCCAGCATGACCCCGCTCGCCCCTTCATCGTGCACACACCGCAAGGCGACATCCGCGTGCTGGGCACGTCCTTCGTCATTCGCGTTGGCGAAGATCAGGTCCGCACCACGGTGATACGCGGAAGCGTGAGCGGCGCAGCCGAACGAACGGGCCTGTTCTCAGTGCTGGGCACACGAGCGCCGGTCACCGCTCAAGCAAACGAAGAGATCATCCTCGATTCCGACGGCGCGAGCGTCGTGCCGATTGCGACGGAAGTGATCCCACATCGTCTGGCT
>JANPCV010000168.1:0-5373 GCA_031431115.1 Caulobacteraceae bacterium | reverse complement strand
CCCTAAGGACCGGCGCTAGAAGTGGCGTCACCCTGAGCCAGTCGAAGGGCGACGCCACTCTCCGCTTTTTAAGCCGCCTCATCCGCCAACACATCGCCCCGGCTCAGCGCGTTGAGCTTTGCGTAGAGCCCGTGCGCGCTGATCAATTCGGCGTGCTTGCCTTGCTCAACAATACGCCCCTCGTTGAACACCAGAATACGGTCGGCCTCGCGGATGGTGCTGAGCCGGTGCGCGATGACGATCGTCGTGCGCCCCTGCTTCAACTCCGCCATCGCGGCTTGCACTTGCTGCTCCGTCGCCACGTCCAAGGAAGACGTCGCTTCGTCGAGGATCAGGATCGGCGCGTTCGCGAGAAACGCTCGCGCCAACGCTACGCGCTGACGCTCACCACCCGAGAGCTTCACGCCGCGCTCACCCACTTCGGTGTCGTAGCCCTTGGGAAGCTTCTCGATGAACTCGTGCGCATGCGCTCGCCGGGCCGCATCGATGATCTCCTCCATCGAAGCATCCGGCCGCGCGTAGGCGATGTTCTCGCGCAAAGAGCGGTGAAACAACGCCGGGTCCTGCGGCACGAGCGCGATGCTCTGCCGGAGGCTGGTTTGCGTCACCGCGCGCACGTCCTGATCGTCGATGCGGATCGCACCCGCATCGACGTCATAGAGACGCTGCACCAGCTTTACGAACGTCGACTTGCCTGAGCCGGTCGGGCCGACAAGCGCCACTGTCTCGCCCGCCGTTATCTCTAGTGAGAAATCGCTGTAAAGCGCCTCGGCGGCGTTCTTATAGCCGAACGTCACCGCATCGAAGGCGATGCGGCCTTGAGCCGGCTCAAACGCCTTCGCATCAGCGCGATCGACAACCTCGGCTGTCTGCAAGGCGTAAGCGACCACGTCTTCGATATCAGCGATGCCTTTCTGTAGGTTCTGCACATTCTCACCGAGCATCCGGAGATAGCCGGACACCAACAGGAACGAGGTAATCGCAAACACCGCATCGCCCGCAGTGGCGCGGCCATGGCTCCATTCGAGCAGAACGAGCCCAAGCAACCCCGCCTGCAAAAACCAAAGCAATAAGTTCTGAAGCACCCACGCATTGGTGAAGCGCGTCCAGGTGTGGTTCGCTTCCTTTGTCCAAACCTGCACGACACCATCAAAGCGCGCCTGCTCGCGCCCCTCTGCGCCGAAGGCCTTCACCGTCGCGTTCGACGCGACGGCATCGGCCAGCGACGCGCCAATGGCGGTGTCCGCTTTGATGTAACGTTGCAGAGGCTCAGCCACGTAAAAGCGGCTGCTCAAATAGGCGATCGCCACGAACGCCGCGATCGTCGCGCCGGTAAAAAGTCCGATGACCGGCCATTGCAAATAGGTCAGCACCGTGATGCCAACGAGCACGGCGGCCGCCGGGATCATGTACCAGACCATCGTGTCAGAGATCGTGTCGTAGGCGTTCATCGCCCGCGACACGCGCCGCACTGTGGCGCCGGCGAAATTGTCGGCCTGCCAGTTGGCAGAGAAGCGCTGCACGTCACGAAATCCGTCGGTGACGATCTGCTCCATAGTTCTTGGAGGCGAACGGAATGTGGAAGCGCACGCCGGTGTTGCGCGCCATGTAGAACACGAACGCCAACAGAACAATCACGCCAAAACCCCACGCCGCGGCGCGCTGGCCAGCCTCTGTCGGCCCAGCCGTGAGCGCATCAACGAGATGCTTCGAGGCGAACGGCATCGCCAAGTCAGCGATGACCGATAGACCGAAGAACAACCCGATCAGCGCCAGCTTTCCAGGCTGGCTCGACCAATGTTTCCACATGAAGGCCGTCACCTGCGCAAACGTCGCCTTGCGCGGGCCGTCTTCTCTGTCGTCGGAATCGTATACGTCACTCATAGAAGTACCAGGATGTTCGCAAGCGCGCGGACGCGGCTCTGCGGAATTGAAATGGGAAACGAAGTGCTGGAAGCGAAGCGCAGGAAACGCGAAATCACCCGCAACACGGCTCGGCGAACTGGTTTCTCGGACCGCTGGCATCTTGCCGGCATGCCGCCTGGAAGGCGGCGATCCAAATTTAGAGCCGGGAGGGCTAGCGCTCTCTCAGGGCTCGGCGGCGACCGTTCGCGGCGCCGTATTTATTTTTGGCGGGTGTTCATTCAACAAGCTCCGAAGGCGGGTCACATAGCCTCTGTGTCGCCTTGCGTAAAGCACAAGCGGCGCGCAATACGCGCTCGTGAACGAATTGAAACCCGCTGATGCGTTGAAGCAACATTGGACCGACGCGCTGCCGCGCGCGTGGAAGCCGTTCGCGCAACTCTCGCGCCTCGATCGGCCGATCGGCTGGCAATTGCTGCTGCTGCCTTGCTTTATGGGCATCGCGATATCGCGCACAGACTATGGATTTTATTGGGAAGATGCGCGCTTCGCGCTCGCCTTCATTCTCGGCGCCATCGCCATGCGCGGCGCCGGCTGCACCTATAACGACATCCTCGACAAAGACATCGACGCGCAAGTCGAGCGCACACGTCTGCGTCCACTCCCCTCCGGCGCACTATCCACCAAAGCCGCCTGGGCCTGGCTGCTGGTGCAATGCCTCGCTGGCCTCGCCGCGCTTTTGATGCTGCCGCCACTGGCGCAGATCGTCTCGCTCATCGCGATCCCGCTGGTTGCGCTTTACCCGCTGATGAAGCGGATCACGTGGTGGCCGCAAGCTTGGCTTGGGATCGTATTCTCGTGGGGCGCGCTCGTCGGCGCCGCTGCCTCGACTTTCGAAACCGGCATCGTCCCGCAGGAAGCCTTTGCGCTCTACGCCGGCTGCATCCTCTGGACCATCGCCTACGACACCATCTACGCGCTGCAGGACCGCGAAGACGACGCGCTCGTCGGCGTCCGCTCCACCGCGCGACTCTTCGCCGACAAGTGGCGCACCTGGACGAGTGCCTTCTACATCGGCGCGCTGATCTTATGGGCGACCGCGGGCGCGATGTCGGGCGCAGGCGTTTGGGTTGCCGCGCCGCTCAGCCTCATCGGCGCGCTGATGATCTGGCCCATGCTTGCTGGCATTGACGACAAACGTCCGGAAACGGCGCTTGCAGGCTTCAAATTCAACGCCATCATTGGCGTGGCCGTCTTGCTGGCGTTCGCACTCGAACCCATCTGGCGCACCATAAGGCCATCGCTGGGAGTGTGACGTGGGCGAAGCGGAAGAGCATCTCAGCACAGTGTGCAAACGCTTTGCCCGCGTGATCCCAAAGCACGAGCCCTACCCGACTAAGTTCGAAAAGAAGAAAGACCCGTATCGCGCGCTGGTGCGCTCGGTCGTCTATCAGCAACTCTCCGGCAAAGCCGCGGGCACAATCCACGGCCGCATGCTCGCCCTCTTCCCGAACAAGGATCACCCCGATCCCGAAGACCTGCTCGCCGCCTCACCGGAATTGCTGCGCACCGCCGGACTCTCACGCCAGAAGATCGCCGCGATCCAAGATGTCTCACAAAAGCGGATCGACGGAATCATCCCAGAGGCGCGGCAGCTCTCACGCATGGGCAACGATGAAATCATCGAGCGCCTGACCGCGGCGCGCGGTGTCGGTCGCTGGACAGTCGAGATGTATCTCATGTTCACGCTCGGCCGGCCCGACGTGCTGCCGATCGACGATCTCGGCGTTCGGAAAGGCGCGGAGAAACTCTACCGCCGTGAGTTCACGCCGAAGACGTTAGGCGCCTACGGCGAACGCTGGGCGCCGTTCCGCAGCGCCGCCGCCTGGCACCTCTGGCGCTTCATCGACACGCAGACGCCAGAGCAGAGCAAGATTTAGCTCCCACCCATTCCCGGGGCGACGCGCAGCGGCGAGCCCGGGACCCATAAACACAAATGGTCGAGGTTATGGGTCCCGGACTTGGCCTGCGGCCAATCCGGGAATGGGTCTGTGAATGCTGCAAGAATCCTTCGGCGCTTGCTCACGCTCCCGCATCCCATAGTCGCGCACGACATTGGCCACGCGCAGTCGGTAGTCGCGAAACACGCTTCGTCTCCCTACACTCTGCGCTCCACGATGGGCTTCCAGATTGCGCCATTGCGCGACCGCCGCTTCGTCACGCCAGAACGAGAGCGACAACATCCGCTGCGGATCACTCACGCTCTGAAAGCGCTCGATCGAAATGAATCCATCGATCCCATCCAGCAGCGGCCGCAACTCGCCGGCAATACAAAAATACGCATCGCGATCGGCAGGCTCGACTTCGAAGATCACCGCAATCATCGTGAGCAAATTTTCAGAAACGTCCGATCCTCACGCAGGATGAACCGCTCCCGCTTAGCGAATTCATAATTCTCGCGTCCCGCCGGATCGGCCGCTAAACGCTCGCGATACGCCTCATATGCCGCCAGGCTCTCAATGTTGTACAACCCGTACGCCAACGTAGCGGAACCCTCGTGCGGCGCGAAATACCCAATAAGCTCAGCCCCGCAGCGGGGAATCGCTTCTCCCCAAACGCGCGCATAACGCTGGAATTGCTCCTTTTTGAATGGATCGATTTCGTAACGAATACAGCATGTCAGCATATCTGGCCTCCGTGAGCGCCAGACCTAGCGGATTGCGGGCGCCCCATGGTTCGATTATCATCGAACCATTCCCCAGAGAGCGTTTATGAGAGACGGCCCAAATATCGCAGCTATCGCCGCAATGGTCGGCGATCCCGCCCGCGCCAACATGCTGACGGCGCTGCTGAACGGCGACGCATACACAGCAAGCGAACTCTCGCTCGAAGCTGGCGTCACCAAGCAAACCGCAAGCTCTCATCTTTCGAAACTCGTCGACGGCGGTTTGATCGCTGTCGAAGCGCAGGGGCGCCATCGCTACTACCGCTTGGCCGATGCAGATGTTGCGGGCTTGCTCGAAACATTGATGGGCGTTGCCGCGCGCGCGAAGGCGCTGCGCACGCGCCCTGGCCCCAAAGAACCACAGATGCGCCACGCGCGCGTTTGCTACGATCACCTTGCCGGCGATCTCGGCGTCGGGCTCTTCGACGCGTTCAAGAAGAACAAGTGGATACTCCCCGGTCCCGAGAAAACGTTCTCACTGACGAAGCTCGGCCGCTTCAAAGTGCAAACCTTCGGCGTCGATATCGAGGATTTGGAACAAGGCGCGCGGCCGCTGTGCCGCGCCTGCCTCGATTGGAGCGTCCGCCGCCACCACCTTGCCGGCGCTCTCGGCGCAGCCATCCTCGATGAGGTGTTCGAGCGCGGCTGGGCGACGCAAAAGCGCGGCAGCCGCGTTTTGGAATTCACCCGCATCGGCGAGGCGGGCTTAAAGCGTGTGTTCCAGATGTCAGAGCCTACCGGCTAAACACCCATTCCCGGGGCGATGCGACTTGTCCGCCGAAGCT
>JANPCV010000167.1:0-23488 GCA_031431115.1 Caulobacteraceae bacterium | reverse complement strand
GAGAAACTGGCGCGAGTGACGGGGCTCGAACCCGCGACCTCCGGCGTGACAGGCCGGCGCTCTAACCAACTGAGCTACACCCGCGTACCATTTCGCGAGAAGGCGCCGGAGTTAGGCTAAGCTGTTCTCCCGGTCAAGCGTGCGATCAACCCTTGAAAGCAAGGCCGATACTGGCGTCGTAGCTAAGGATTAGCGGGCTCCGCTGACCCCGTCTGGCTGGTCGCGGGATCGTCCCAGGCGCGCGTCGGAGAGTTCAGTCGCAGCAGCGCCTCGACCCGGTCGTTTGGCGTTAGGACCTCCGCCCCGGCCACATCGCGGACCGCCGCAAAGACTGCGCCACTCACGGTATCGATTGCGACAACTGCCCGGCCATCGTCGCAACCGGTCTCGGCACAACCACGAAAAACCAAGGCCTGGGCGCCGCCGCCATCCTCCAACCGGCCAACGGTCGGCACGGCCATAGCCCTCCAAAGTCTGGCCCGGTCAATCGCGTTGAGGCCCATCTGGTCGGGACTGTAACGGGCGCCCTCGGCAGCCGCGAAATCCGAATAGTTCGCGCCGGCCTGTGGCCGGATGTCTGCGATCGGGGCGGGCGGCGATGCTGAAGGCGCTGAGGCGGCGGGCGGCGGACCTAATCCCAACTGGCTCAACTGATCGCAGCCCACCAAAGCCAGGGCGGCTGAGGCGACAAGTGAAGTCCGGAGGAAAATCCGGTGCATGACTCGGAAGTTAGCACCCTTCAACGCAAGGCGCGAAGGGTAGAGGCAGGCCGCCTCCCGGCGTCAGCCAACCGAAGTTCGCGTGTGGGGTGAGCCGTCCCCCTACGCTCCCCGAAGCGAGTGTAGGTGAAAATGGCCTGCCATCCGAAGCTGCGCCAAGGCAGACCCCAGTCCTCCTTCGCCGAGGCTTCGGCGGACATCCTTCGCTCCGCTGCGCGCAGCGAAGGATGGTGGGCGGTGAGGGGATCGAACCCCCGACCCTCTCGGTGTAAACGAGACGCTCTACCGCTGAGCTAACCGCCCTTCCCAAGTCCGGCCTTTGGGGGCTTTCCTCTGGCCTTGTGCGCGCGTCCGCGCAAGGCCGCACCGAGCCGATCCCCGCAGAGTTTGCAAAATTGCGCGTCGGGCTCGTGGCGGTCGAGGCTGCAAGCCGAGCACGCGACAATCTTCTGCGGGGCGGCGAACACCTTCTGCGCAATCGAGAAAAATAGGCTGATGCCGGTCAGCATCAGCGCCACCGAGAACAGGCGCCCGAACGCCGTGTCTATCGTGATGTCGCCGTAACCTGTCGTCGTCAGCGACGCGACGACGAAATAGATCGCATCGACGAAATTGTTGAGTTTCGGATGGTCGCCGATGAACAATGCCTGCGTCAGTCCGACCGCGAAAAAGATGAACGTCACCGCGGTAACGAGCGACTTCGTCAGGTCCTCAACTTGAGTGTCATCGAAGCGCCCGCGTGCGAGCACGTTCCAGAAGCGCTCACTCTGAACCACACTCCAAAGCCGCAGAATGCGTAGAAAGCCCCAGTTCGCCAAGAACGCAGGAAACAAAAGTGTCGCCAACACGATGAGATCGATCCAGGTGATCGGGTATTTTAGCCACGGTTTGAAGCTGCCGAGCGCGAACAGGCGCGCGAAAAGATCAATGGCGAGGAACACCGCGATCGCTGCATCGACAATCCAAAACCACGGAAGGTCTTGGATGAACTGACCGACATGAAGAAGCCAATGATAAATAGATCGAGCGCAAGCAGCAGTCCTTGAAAACGCACAGCGCTCAGCGTGTGAACGCAATAAAGCGCTCGCACCCACGAGCGGAGCCGCGATCTCATGAACCCTGATGGCTTTCCATCTTTGCGAAGAACGCGGCCGCATTGGCATCTTCGCCGGTGCTCTCGATCGGCACGCTTTCGCAGAACTTCACCCATTCAATGCGGCTCTCAGCGCCGTATTGGATGATAATCGGTGCTGCATTGGGATCGTCCAGCGAACCTATGGTCACGTAAAAGCGCGCCTCAGGCATGTCGTAGGTGAACGACAGCGGCGTGCCGCAATCGCGACAATAACCGCGCTTGGCGAGGTTCGAGCTAGCGAAAACTCCAGGCTCACCCGCCATCCAGGCGAACTCGCTCTTTGGCGCGCCAGCGAGTGCCGCGAACAAGCCCCCAGTTGCGCGTTGGCACATGCGGCAATGGCACACATGTGAGTTCTGCGGCGCGACATAGAGTGCATAGCGCACCTTGCCGCACTGGCAGCCGCCTGTGGCGACTGGCGTTTTGACTTCGCTCATGGCGCCGCTCTACCACCGCTACGGAACGGCGCAAGCGACAGACGGCGGATCACAATGTCAGAGACGAAAGCTTCCTTGGCCGGCGTGCGTGTGCTCGATCTCTCACGCGTGCTCGCTGGTCCATGGGCGACGCAGATCCTCGGCGACTTCGGGGCTGACGTGATCAAAGTCGAGAAACCCGGCGCCGGTGACGACACACGTTCATGGGGCCCTCCTTTTATCGAAAACGGCGAAGGCGATGCCGCCTACTACCTCGCCTCCAATCGCAACAAGCGATCCGTCGCAATTGATTTTGCAAAACCCGAGGGCGCCGAACTCGTGCGCCGGCTTGCGCCTCAGTGTCAGATACTCGTCGAGAACTTTCGCCCGAACGGTCTGAAGAAATACGGCCTCGACTTCGCGTCGATCGCCGCAATCAATCCCTCGATCGTCTATTGCTCGATCACCGGCTTTGGTCAAACCGGACCCTACGCAAAACGTCCCGGCTACGATTACATCATCCAGGGCATGGGCGGGCTCATGAGCCTCACTGGCGAGCCTAACGGCGAGCCGATGAAAAGCGCCGTGGCGGTCGCTGATCTGTTCACCGGCATGTATGCCGTGACCTCAATACTTGCGGCGCTTCGCCATGCAGAGCGCACCGGCGAAGGTCAGCACCTCGACGTGTCGTTGCTGGACTGTCAGATCGCGATGCTGGCCAATCTCGGAGCGAGCTATCTGACCTCCGGCGCGAGGCCACAACGCTTCGGCAATCAGCACGCCGCCATCGCGCCGTATCAAGTGGTCGCTACTGCGGACGGCCACATTATCCTTGCCGTCGGCAACGACGGACAGTTCCGTGATTTCTGCGCGTGTGCGTCTTCCGCTCTCAGCGACGACCCGCGCTTTGCTACCAATGAAGCTCGCGTCATTCATCGCGCCGCACTCACCGAATCCCTCGCCAAAATAATGCGCACGCGCACCACTGCGGCGTGGATCGCGGCGCTTGAAGCCGCGGATGTGCCGTGCGGGCCAATCAATACGCTAGATCAGGTTTTCGCCGATCCCCACGTGGTCGCGCGTGGTGCAGTAGAAACCGCTACGCGACCGGATGGCATTTCCATGCAGCTCGCGCGCAATCCGGTTCGTATGAGCGAAACGCCTCCCGCGACACGATTTGCGCCGCCGACGCTTGGAAGCGACACGCACGCGGTCTTGCGGGAACTTCTCGGGACAAATGAAGAGGAATTCGCGCGCCTGCACGAGTCCGGCGCCATTTAGCTGCGACATGGAACAGGCTCCTTCAGTCGGCGTTTCCCCGCCTTGAGGCTTATAGGAGCTTGTTTCATGCGCATGGCGCTCATTGGATCGATGGCAGCTGCGGCTTTGCTCGCGGCTGCGTGCACGCAGACTGGTAACGTTGAACGCGGCGCCGCTACCGGCGCAGTGCTCGGCGGCGTTGCCGGCGCTATAATTGGTAATAACGTTGGTGACGGCGATGCCGCTACAGGCGCTGCGATCGGTGCGGCCATCGGCGGCATCGGCGGCGCTTACGCTGGTTGCGTGCGCGACGGCGGTTGTGGCGCCGGCCAAAACCGCGTGAACACCCGCCAACACTACGACCGCAACAGCAGCCGCTACTACTTCCAGGACCCGCAATCGGGCCGCTACTTCTACGAGAACGGCGAACCCTATCCGTGAGGATAGGCTGAGCTCTCAAACTGAAGAGGCGCGCTTCCTAAACGAAGCGCGCCTCTTTCATTTGAGAAGTTGGTCGGGGCAGAGGGATTCGAACTCTCGACATCCAGCTCCCAAAGCTGGCGCTCTACCAGGCTGAGCTATACCCCGACTGGGCCGCGCTAATGCCACGCGAAAGCGCGCACGGCAATCGCGCTAGCTGGGAAAGATACGGTGTCGCACCCGATCGCCCGGACGGATGCCCAGTTCTTCCGCGCGGCCTGCGCGAATTTCCAGAACCCCGCGCGTCAGGCCCGTCGCCGGCACCGGCGCGTCTGAATAGGGAGTCGTGTGGTCCGCGACATTCAGGACCCGGCCGTCGACCCCGATAAAAATGATATCGAGCGAGGACGGCGTATTGCGCATCCAGAAACTGGCGTTCTCCGGCGTTTGGAAGTGAAACAGCATGCCGCGATCGTCAGGCAGCGGATCGCGGAACATGAGCCCCTGATTGCGCTCGGCCTCGTCATCCGCGATTTCGACATTCAGCCGCACTGGGCCGTTATGGGTGTCGATGGTGAGGACTTCCGTCGTCGCCGCTGCGCCAACACTCTGGCCGCTCTGCGTTTCAACGGATTGCTGCGCGCAGGCCGCAGTCGCGACAAGGACAGCGAAAGCGGCGGCGCGGAAGGCGTGAACCAAGGACATTGGGGACCCCATGAAGTGGGGTCTCTCTAGCACGTGGCGCGGGGCGGGAAAGTGGCAGGCCCTAGGGGAGTCGAACCCCTCTTTCCTGGTTGAAAACCAGGCGTCCTAACCGATAGACGAAGGGCCCGCGAGACCCGGGTGTCCGCGGGGAAGCGGCCATATAGAGGCGTCCGAACGGACTGGCAAGCGGGGTTAGGGGCGCCCCAGCGCTGACCGGCTGCGCTCACCTGTCGCTGCCAGCGTTAAGCCTCGGCGAGGTCCACGATCTCGACCTCGGCCCGCACGTTGCCGTTCCATTCGTTGCGCTTCACCCGCACGGCCGCGTGGTAGATCACGTCCTTCTTCATCAGCGCCTCGCCCAATGGACTCTTCATGGCGCGGAAGGCGATGCCGCTCACGCGCGCGCCGCGGGCATCCTCAAGCGTGAAGCGAACGTGCTCTTCCTTCACCAGTTTAGCGAATGAGACCCGTACGTCGGTAAGCGCCAAGACGGGCTCGGGGTGGCCTTGGCCATAGGGTCCGATTTGTTCGAGCGCATCGATTAGACTGACATCAACAGCGCCGACCCCGCTCATCGCATCGACAGTTAGCGCGCGGGCTTCTCCCTCCGCTGCAGCCATCTCCCCTTCGAGCTTCTCGGACAGGAAATCCTTGAGCGCCTCGACCTTGTCCCACTCGACCGTGAGGCCTGCAGCAGCGGCGTGTCCGCCGCCATTGATCAGCAGCCCAGCTTCTTTCGCTGCCGCGACCGCGGCGCCTAGGTTCACGCCCGGCGTCGAGCGCCCTGAGCCTTTGGCTGGTTCATGCTCACTTACCCCGCCGAGCACGATCGTCGGCTTGTGCAGGCGATCCTTCAGGCGTCCGGCCGCAATGCCGATGACGCCCGGATGCCAGCGGTGCGAGCCAACAATGATGACGGACCGCAGTTCTGCTTCAGCAATGGCCGCAGTTTCCGCCTCCGCCAGCATCTCTGCCTCGCGCTGCTTGCGTTCGGCATTGAGCGCCTCCAGCGTCGCCGCCAATTCCCGCGCCTCCTCAGGGTCTTCGGTTGAGAGCAACCGCGTCGCCAAAGATGCGTCGCCGACCCGGCCGCCCGCATTGATGCGCGGTCCCAGGATGAAGCCAAAATCGTAGATGGTGGCAGAACCCTTCCGGCCTGCGCTTTCAGCCAACGCCACCATGCCAATATTCTTGCCGTTGCGTAGTATCTTCAGGCCCTGCGAAACGATGGCTCGATTGAAGCCGGTCAACGGCGCCACATCACAAACGGTGCCGATCGCCGCAAGATCGAGCATCTGAATGATGTCGGGCAAATGGTTCGAGCCCGGCGAACCACGGCGCCGCGCTTCGCGATTTATGGCCGCCATCGTCACGAGAACAACGCCCGCCGCCGTGAGTGCGCCCTGCCCCGACGTATCATCCAAACGGTTCGGGTTGACGACAGCGCGCGCCTTTGGCGGCGGGCCTGCCATCAAGTGATGGTCAAGCACCACAACATCGAGGCCCATTTCCGCCGCGGCGTTTAACGGGCCTTCGGCCGCCGCGCCGCAATCGACGGTGATGACGAGTTCAACCCCATCAGCTTTCAATCGCTCAAAGGCGAGTGCCGAAGGGCCGTAGCCCTCCTTCATGCGGTCGGGCACGTAGATCTTCAGCTCACGCCCGCGCGCGCGAAAGTATCGCACGAGTTGCGCGCCGCTTGAGCCGCCATCAACGTCATAGTCGGCGAACACGGCGCACGAACGGCCAGCAACAATCGCATCTTCGATCACACGCGCCGCTTCATCCATGTCAGCGAATGACGATGGATCGGGAAAGTGAGTTTTCAGCGTTGGAAACAGAAATGCTTCGGCGTCATCCAACCCGATACCGCGCGCCGCCATCAGCCGCGCGGCAATTTCTGGCAGCGAGAAGCGGCGGCGAAACGCCTCAACGAGCGCCAAGTCCGCTTCGCGCGTACGCCAGCGCCGCCCAGTAAGCGAACGCTCCACGCCAAGGAAAGCGCCACCGTTCTCGAATTTCCTCGCGGCGCTCATTGTTCAATAACCGAATCGATCGGGGCCATAGTTCAAGCATCGCCCGCTAAACCGCCAACCCCAAGCCCGCCGCCCTGGCGCAAAGGCTTATCCACAGGCGCTAACGTCCCTTCTGCACCGCCTACTGCACCCGTTCGCGGGTCTTTAGCTCCATCGACGCTCCCGAGGCGCAGTTCAGCACCATCGTATGCGTTTGCACTTCACCTCGGCTGATGCGCACGCCTTCGAGCAGCGAACCCGATGTGACGCCGGTGGCGATGAAGACCGCAGCGCCCGAAACGAGGTCGTTCAGTTCGTAGCGGCGCTTCAAATCCTCGATGCCGGCCTGCTGGGCGCGTATCCGCTCTTCGTCATTGCGAAGGACGAGCCGGCCCTGGAATTGACCGCCGACGCACTTCAATGCCGCCGCCGCCAACACGCCCTCCGGCGCACCGCCGGAGCCCAAATACATATCGATGCCGGTCTCGGGCTTGGCGCAATGAATGACACCGGCGATATCGCCGTCGCCGATCAAGTACACGCGGGCGCCACTGCTACGCAGCGCCTCAATAATTGCGCCATGTCGCGGCCGATCGAGCACACAGACGCCGATCTCAGCAGCACTCACACCCTTGGCCTGCGCCAACGCCTTCACGTTGTACGCCGCATCTTCGTCAAGATCGACGACGCCTTGCGGAAAACCAGGGCCAATCGCGATCTTGTCCATGTAGGTGTCGGGTGCGTGCAACAGCCCACCTTTAGGCGCCACCGCGATCACCGATAGCGCGTTGGGCTTAGCTTTCGCCGCCAGCGTCGTGCCCTCAAGCGGATCGAGTGCGATGTCCAGTTCGGGCCCATGGCCGCTCCCCACGCTCTCGCCGACATAGAGCATCGGCGCCTCATCGCGCTCGCCCTCGCCGATGACAACGCGTCCTTTGATCGCTAACGCGTTCAGCGCCGCGCGCATCGCATCAACTGCCGCTTGATCCGCGGCACGTTCATCTCCGCGCCCCACGAGCTTGGCCGCTGCGATCGCGGCATTGATCGGCGCCCGCGCGATCGCCAATGCCAGTTCATCACTGATCACGTTGCTCATGAACGGCTCCAACGTGAACCCGTGTGCTCGACTGGAATGAGAAATGGCGCCTCGGCGCTGACATCGAGTGCTTCTATCGCCTTCACCGCCGCCTCCACACGCGACCGGGCGCACGTCTGCGTCGTCAACACAATCGGCACGGCCGGGCCGTCATGCACTGGCATTTGCAGAAAGCTCTCGATCGAAATTTCCTCGTGCGCCAGACGATCGGAGATCGCCGCTACGACACCCGGACGATCCTGCACCATCAAACGCAAATAGTAACGCCCGCGCTCTGCCGGAGTGCCGCGCGGCGCCGCTGCCAGTTGGGCGAGCGCCTTGCCGAAGGCAAAGCCGGCGCGTCCCTCAGCAAGATCGATCAAATCCGAAGCAACAGAGGAGGCTGTCGGACCCTCGCCTGCCCCGCGGCCAATAAACGTAAGCTGGCCCGATGGCTCTGCGTCCACGACCAAGGCGTTCAAAGATCCGCCAACATTGGCCAGCGGGTGATCGTAGGCCAGCAGCGCCGGACGCACGTGCATCTCGACCGCGCCGTCGCTCAACGCGCCTTTAGCGATAAGTTTGATGCGATAGCCGAGCTTGCCGGCCAATCTGATATCGGTGAGCGTGACGCGCTCGATGCCCTGAATGCGGACGTGATCGTAGTCAGGGCGCGTCCCAAACGCGATCGACGACAAGATCGTGAGTTTGTGCGCCGCATCGAAGCCACCCACATCCGTCGTCGGATCAGCCTCGGCATAGCCCATGCTCTGAGCTTCCGAGAGCACCGCCTCGAACGAGCGGCCCGAATTTTCCATCTCCGTTAGGATGTAATTGCAGGTGCCGTTGAGGATGCCGGCGACGCTGCTCGCGCGCGAGCCGGCGACGCTCTCCTTAAGCGCCTTCACCATCGGCACGCCGCCGCCCACGGCCGCCTCGAACAAGAGCTTTACGCCATTGCGTTCGGCCAATTCCGCCAACTGGGAGCCATGCACGGCGACGAGCGCCTTGTTCGCCGTGACGACATGCGCACCACGCGCAAGGGCCGCTTCTACGGCTACCTTCGCAACGCCATCGGAGCCACCGATCAGCTCCACGAAAACATCGACGTTTGCGTCTTGCGCCAAACTCACTGGATCATCGACCCATCGGTAAGCGCTGAGGTCGACACCACGATCCTGCCCGGCCGTCCGCGCGGAAACGGCGACCAACCGCATCTTCTCGTTCAGCCGTGAGCCGCTATCAGCGAAGAGCTTCGCGACGCCGCGCCCCACCGTGCCCAACCCGGCAATCCCGACACGGAGCCTAGTCATCTGTTACTCCGCGGCCGCAGGCGCGGCGTTCGATTGCAGAAACTTCTTCAGATTGCGTGCCGCCTGCCGGATGCGCTGCTCATTTTCCACGAGAGCGATACGCACAAAACCATCGCCATACTCACCAAAGCCCGCGCCAGGAGCCACCGCAATCTCGGCGCCCTCCATTAGCCGCTTGGAAAATTCAACCGAACCCATCTGCTTGAATTGCTCTGGCAACGGCGCCCAAACGAACATCGAGGCGCTCGGCTTCGGCAGAGTCCAACCAGCTTTTGCAAAGCTCTCCAGCAAAATGTCGCGGCGCTGCTTGTAGGTGTTGCGCATCTCTTCGACGCATTCTTGCGGGCCATTCAGTGCCGCCGCAGCCGCAACCTGCAACGGCGTATATGCTCCGTAATCCAAGTACGATTTTACCCTTGCGAGCGCCGCGATCAGCCGTTCGTTTCCGAGCGCAAAGCCTATTCGAAATCCTGCCATCGAATAGGTTTTCGACAGCGTGTTCACTTCCACAGCAACATCCAGCGCACCCGGCACTTGCAACACCGAGGGCGGCGGATCGCCTTCGAAGTAGATCTCCGAGTACGCCATGTCCGAAAGCAGGAACATGTCGTACTTCTTCGCCATCGCGACAGCGTCTTTGTAGAAATCGAGATCAGCGGTCTGCGCCGTCGGGTTCGCTGGGTAGCACACCACCATCGCGATCGGCGGCGGCACCGAATGGCGCACGGCGCGATCGATGCCGCGCAGATACTGCTCCGGTGAATGCGCTTCGATTGATCTGATGACGCCCCCGGCCATGATGAAGCCGAAGGCATGGATTGGATAAGACGGGTTTGGCGAAATGATCACATCGCCTGGCGCCGTGATCGCTTGCGCCAAGTTGGCGAAGCCTTCCTTCGATCCCAGTGTCGAAACGATCTGCGTGTCAGGGTTCAACTTCACGCCGAAGCGGCGATCGTAATAGCCGGCCATCGCCCGGCGCAGACCGGGAATGCCGCGCGAAGCGGAGTAACGGTTCGTGCGCGGCTTCGCCGCCGTCTCGCAGAGCTTATCGACGATATGCTGCGGCACCGGCAAATCCGGATTGCCCATGCCAAAATCGATGATGTCGACGCCCTGCCCACGCAGGCGCGCCTTCAGCTTGTTGACCTCCTCGAATACATAAGGAGGCAAGCGGCGAATTTTATGAAACTCGGCGGAACTCATAATCGCACGCGCGTGCGGTCAGTAAGGGTTGTGCGAGTTGCGCGTGACTTCGATCTCGCGGCGGGCCTCATCGAGGAACGCTTGAGGATCTTCGGCGACCGCCGGCTCCTGCGCGCGCGGATTGCTCAGCGCAGCGGCCCGGGCTTGCAGCAGGTCAGCCTCGACGGCACGCCAATGCGCCGCGCTGGTGGTGGCGGAGGTGCCACCCGAAGGGACTTCGCGCAGGCTCGGGAAGCCTTCGGCGTTGGCCCACTCGGGGGTATCGCCGCCAGGCGTGTTTACACAGCCGCCAAGAGCGATCGCCAATGCCGTAAGGACCAGGGCTCCACGCATCGATAGTCTTCCTCGGGGCGATTCCGGCCCTAACTCGTCTCTATACCAGAGCCTACCTTTGCGCCACCACGCGAAGCGGCATTACAATCGCGCCAATAGGGAGAATCCGATGACGGATACCGAGGGCGCCAAACCGCCCGCACTAGGCACAGAACCGGTCAAGCCGGCGCCGAAGCGGGCCCGTAAACGTACTGCCAAGCCGAAAGCGGCCGCGCAACCGGCGCCCACGCCTGAGGCGCCCCCACTGGCAGCGCAGGCGCCTCCCAAAGCGCCGGCTGAGACCCCGCGGCCACTCAACGAACTCATCATGGCGCAGACGGCTGAGAGCCTTGCGTCTCTGTCCGCCAATCTCACCCACGCGATGACGCGCGCCAACCAGGCGCTCTCAACAGCGTTCGTCGAGCAATCGAAAGAGACCGCGACGTGGCAACCCGATCCACTCGGGATGCAAAGCGCGCTCAACGATGTCTGGTCGAACCTCGCCTCCCAGCCCGAGACCTTGCGCGAAGCACACGCAAATCTTTGGCAGCGCTACTCTGAGATTTGGCAGAAGCACGCCGCCTACATGCTCACCGGCCAACAGGCCGATGAAGGTCCCGTGCGCGACAAGCGCTTCAAGGATCCGGAGTGGCGTTCGAACCCAGCCTTCTCAATGTTGCGCGAGTCTTATCTCGCAACTGCCGAATTCATCACCGACCTCGTCAATCGCACCGACGGCGTCGATGAAGCAACCAAACGCAAGGCAACGTTTTACATCAAGCAGGCGGTCGACGCCGCCTCGCCTTCAAACTTCCTGATGACCAACCCGGCGGCGTTGCGCGCGCTGTTCCAGTCCGGCGGCGAGAGCCTCGTCAAAGGCGTCGAGAATCTTGCCGAAGATCTGAAGCGCGGCAAAGGCAATCTCGCGATCTCTCAGACGGACATCAACGCCTATCGCGTCGGCGAAAACGTCGCGACGACGCCAGGGAAGGTCGTCTTCCGCAATCGCATCTTCGAGCTGCTGCAATATGCGCCGACGACGGAGAAGGTCCACGAAGTCCCGTTGCTGATCTTCCCGCCCTGGATCAACAAATTCTACATTCTCGATCTTCAGCCGAAGAACTCGATGATCAAGTGGCTCACCGATCAGGGCCACACTGTCTTTCTCGTCTCGTGGGTGAACCCCGGCGAGGACATGGCCGAAGCCACATTCGAAGATTACATGCGCGAGGGCGTTTACGCTGCCACGCAAGCCGTGAAAGACGCCGCCGGCGTCGATCACATGAACGCGGTCGGCTACTGCGTCGGCGGCACGCTGCTCTCGGCCACGCTCGCGCATATGGCCAAGACCGGCGACGCGAGCATCCAGAGCGCAACCTTCTTCGCCGCGCAGGCCGACTTCAAACTTGCGGGCGATCTGCTGGTCTTCTCCGACGACCAAGCGATCAAGTTCCTCGAAGAAAAAATGGATCACGCTGGCGGCGTCCTCGACGCGCAAACCATGGCCGACACCTTCAACTCACTGCGGTCGAACGACCTGATCTGGAACTACGTCGTTGATAACTACTATATCGGCCGCCAGCCCCCGCCTTTCGATCTGCTCTATTGGAACGCCGATCAAACGCGCATGCCGAAGGCGCTGCACCTTTTCTATCTGCGCAACTTCTACCGCGATAACGCTCTCTCCGAAGGCAAGCTTGAACTTTTGGGCGAGAAGCTCCTGCTGAAAAACGTGCAGATTCCGGTCTTCATGCAGAGTTCGAAGGAAGATCACATCGCCCCGGCGCCCAGCGTCTATCGCACGGCGCTCTCGTTTGGCGGACCGGTCGAATACATCATCGCCGGCTCTGGCCACATTGCCGGCGTGATCAATCACCCAGCGGCAAACAAGTATCAGTACTGGACCAATCCCAACCTCAAGGGCGCGCTCGAAGATTGGCAAGCCTTTGCGGTCGAGCACCCCGGCTCCTGGTGGCCGCATTGGGATCGATGGCTCAGCGCGATCAGCGGACCGGATGTCGATGCCCGAACACCAGGCGACGGTGAGTTACAACCCCTCGGTGACGCGCCCGGCGAGTATGTAAAGGTGCGCTCGAACGCAGCCTAACTTGTGAGCATGAACCAATCCCCGGCGAAACGCGCAATCGGCTTCGGCGAGCCGCTGCCGCTATTGCACGCCGTGTCCAATCGCAACGAACGCTTCGCGCTAGGCTCAATGGCGGGCCGGTTCGTGCTGATCTGCGCAATCAGCGATGTGAACGCTGCCGAAGCTAAGGTGGCGCTCGCGGCGTTTCCAAAGGAGGCAGAGAACGAAACGACACACCTCTGCGCACTATTCACCGCGGGTGAAACCAACGCAGACATCGAGCACATTGCCCAGCACCGCCTCGTCTTCAGTGATGCCGAAATTGCTAACGCCTGCGGCCTGTTCGACACGCAACAGCCGGCCGGACGATGGCTATTGTTAGATCCAACGCTCCGCGTGCTCGCCATGTGGCGCTTGCAGGATGCGGAAGCAGCGCTCCGCGTGTTCGCAAGCACGCCGGCGTCCGAGCGCTACCAGGCCGGCGCACACGCTCCGGTACTCGTCGCGCCAAACGTGTTCGAACCTGAGTTCTGTCAGCGCCTCGTCGACTATTACCGCACACAAGGCGGCTTGGCCTCCGGGATCACAAAACAAGACACTGGAGGCCGCACGTTCGTCACGTTGGACGACGCCTTCAAGCGGCGCAGTGACTGCCTGATTGAAGACGCCACGCTCCGAGAGTCTATTATGCAGCGTGTCTATTGGCGGCTCGCTCCAATGATCAAACGCGCGTTCATGTGGAACCCAACGCGCATGGAGCGCTACCTTGTGGCCCGCTACGACGCGAAAAATGGCGGCTTCTTCAAACCGCACCGCGACAACACCACACACGGCACCGCGCACCGCCGCTTCGCCGTCACCATCAATCTCAACGCCACAGAGTACGATGGCGGTGATCTCCGGTTTCCCGAGTTCGGCCCGCGCACCTATCGCGCTCCCACAGGTGGCGCCGTCGTGTTTTCGTGCGCCTTGCTACACGAAGCGACGCCCGTCACCCGCGGCGAACGCTTCGCGTTCCTGCCGTTTCTGTATGACGACGCCGCCGCGCGAGTGCGCGAAACCAACAACAAGTACCTCGACGAAAGTCTGCAAGCGTATCGAGATCCTACGTGAGCCCTGCGCCTTCCTCTAAGCCGAGCGCCAGGTTCAAATTCTGCACCGCAGCGCCACTTGCGCCCTTCCCGAGATTGTCCAACAGCGCAACCAGCCGCACTTCACTGTCATGGCCAAACACAAACAGTTTCAGCTGGTTCGTGCCGTTGAGTCCCTCCGGATCGAGAGTCTTAAGTGCGGCTGACTCAGCGAGCGGCGCGACGGTAACGAAGCGCTCGCCCTTGTAGGCGCGCGCCAAAACACCATGCACCTCATCAAGCTTCGAACCATTGGCGATCGCCGCCAGCGGCAGCGGCACTTCGACGATCATGCCCTTGTAATATCGCCCCACGCTCGGCGTGAAGATCGGCGCGCGCGCAAGGCCCGTGTACTTCTGCATCTCCGGCACATGCTTGTGCTTTTGCGCCATCGAATATATCCGATACGGCGCACGCGTAAAACTCGGATCGCTCTCGTTCTCGAATTCGGCGATCATCGCTTTGCCGCCGCCAGAAAAGCCGGAGACCGCATTCACCGAGAGCGCCCAGTCACGCGGGATGATGCCCGCCTCCACCAGCGGCCGCGTCAATGCGATGAAACCGGTCGGGTAACAGCCAGGATTCGAGATGCGCTTGGATGCGGCAATTTTCTCGCGCTGATCCCTACTCATCTCGGCAAAGCCGTAAGCCCAATCCGGCGCGACGCGATATGCCGTCGAAGCGTCGATCACCTTCACCGCATCGTTTTCAATGAGCGACACCGCATCGCGCGCCGCATCATCGGGTAAACACAGGATCACAGCATCAACGCTGTTCAGCAACCGCTTGCGCTCATCAGCATCCTTTCGCTTCGCAGAATCGATTGAGACAAGCTCGATGTCGAGGCGGCCTTCGAGGCGCTCGCGAATCTGCAGCCCCGTTGTGCCGGCCTCGCCATCGATGAAGACTCTTGCCGTCACTCTCCGCTCTCCTTCAACCACGGCAAGCTTTGCCGCGCGTCGGCCTCAGCCGCCTCTGCTGACTCATATAGGCCGGAGAAATGGGAATACGCCCAGTAACCGTCGCCATGAACCTGACGATCAACATCGTCTCTGCTCACAACCCACTTAAACTCGGTGAATCGGAACTGGCCGCTCGGATTGCGCGCAATCTCAAGCGTATGACGTTTGTCTTCGCCCTCGATCCTTTTGACGCGTTCGAACTCGGCCATCCCTAACCCCAAAACAAAACGGGCGCTTCCCTGAGAGAAGCGCCCGTCCCGTAACCCATATTCGTGAAGCGATTAGCGCTTCGAGAACTGGAAGCTCCGGCGGGCCTTCTTGCGGCCGTACTTTTTACGCTCAACCACGCGGCTGTCGCGGGTCATGAAGCCAGCGTGCTTCAGCGCCGGGCGCAGCGCCGGCTCGTAATCGGCGAGCGCCTTCGAGATGCCGTGACGCACCGCGCCGGCTTGACCCGAAAGGCCCGAGCCAACGACCGTGCAGATCACGTCAAACTCGCCTTCGCGTTCGGTGACCTTGAACGGCTGGTTGATCATCATGCGCAGAACCGGGCGCGCGAAGTACGCGTCGCTAGTCTTGCCGTTGATGGTGATGTTGCCCTTGCCCGGCTTCACCCAAACGCGGGCGACCGCGTTCTTGCGCTTGCCGGTCGCGTAAGCACGGCCGAACTTGTCGACCTTCTTTTCGCGCGCGATGGCGATGTGTTCTGTGCCCGAGCCCGGCGGGCGTCCGGTCATTTCGCCGAGAGACTCGAGGCCTTGTCCAACGTCACTCATGATCAGCCGGTCCTCGAGTTTTTGCGGTTCTTAGATTTGAAATCGATGCTCACCGGCTTTTGCGCCGCGTGCGGATGCTCGGCGCCGCCATAGACGTGAAGCTTGCCGAGTTGCTGGCGCGCCAGCGGGCTTTCTTTTGGCATCATGCGCTCGATGGCCTTTTCCAGCACGCGCTCAGGATGCTTGCCGGCAAGGATCTTGCCCGCAACGCGTTCCTTGATGCCGCCCGGATAGCCAGTGTGACGGTAGTAGATTTTGTCCGTCAGCTTCTTGCCGGTCAGCGCGACCTTCTGGGCGTTGACGATGACAACGTTATCGCCCGTGTCGACGTGAGGCGTGAAATCGGCGCGATGCTTGCCACGAAGGCGCAGGGCGATGAATGAAGCGAGGCGGCCGACCACGACGCCTTCGGCATCCACAACGATCCAGCCGTTGGTGATTTCCGAAGCCTTGGCCGAGCGCGTCGAGAGAGTGCGCATTGGAAGAGTCCTGACAAAAACGAAGGCGCGCGTTTATTGCAGCCCTGAATTGGCGTCAATAGGCTCCATTTATTTGATTAAATACAACAACTTACAATAGCGGTAATATATTAAGCATGCGCCGTTACCGCCATGCCGCGCGCGCCGCCACCAACGTAGTCATCCACAGGATGGCCGCACCGGCCTGGTGCAGCAAGCTGAGAGAGAGCGGCGAGGCCACCACGACCGTTATAATTCCAAGTCCCGCCTGAAGCAGCGCAACCAGCCCAACAAGGCCCAAAGCCCAGCGCGCCTCGCCCTGGCCGCGCACTAGACCAAGCAGCGCCAACAGCAGCGCAAAAAGCGCCACAACGTAGCCAGTGGTCCGATGCAGCAAGTGTTGCGTCGCATGCTCTTCAGTGAGGTTTGCCCAGAACCCCTCGAGCCCAAACGCGCTCGACGGAATCCACTCGCCGCCAATTGTTGGCCAATCTGCGTACGCCATGCCGCCATCGCTACCCGCTAGCAGCGCGCCAAGCATGACCTGCACGAAGATCAGCGCCATCAACGCAAACGGCGCCCAGCGCCACACACCCGGTTGCGTGCGCTGCGCCGGCCAAGCGAAAGCGCCCAGCGCCGTCCAAAGCCCAAGCGCCAGAATGAAAAACGCCATCGCAAGATGGATCGCGAGCCTGAATGGGCTAACATCGAGCCGATCAAACAATCCGCTCGTCACCATCCACCAGCCGACCGCGCCCTGCAGCCCGCCCAGCACGAACAACAAAAGCGTAACGCGGAAGCGGCCGCGCAAACGGCCGGTGAGGAAAAAGACCAACGCTGGCAAGGCGAACACCAAGCCGAGCAATTGACCAAGAAACCGGTGGCCCCATTCCCACCAATAGATTCGGCGGAATTCCTCGATCGTCATGCCGTTGTTCTGCGCTTGGTATTCCATCGTCTGTTGGTACAGCGCGAACTCCTGGCTCCACCCCGCCTCGCTTGTCGGCGGGACGAAATGCTTCATGAAATTCCACTCGGTGATGGAAAGGCCGCTATCGGTCAGACGGGTGGCGCCGCCGACCATGATCATTGCGAACACCAGCACGCAGATGATCAGGAGCCAAACGCCCACCAATCGCTGCCGCGGCGGCCAAATGTCCTCTGCTGACATGCTTGCGTTCGTCCCTTTGCGCCTCACATAGAACCGGGCAAGCGTGACGGAAACGCGGCGCGCCGCCACGTGGGGAAGGCAAACTTATGGACATGCGCACCCGCAAGGCGCTCGGCTGCGTCGTTCTGCTGGCCTATATCGCGATTTACGCGATCCTTGCAGCATCGCTCGGCGTTGCCTTAGTCCCAGTGATCCCCACCTGGGCGCAGCTCCTCTTCTACGCCATCGCCGGCATCATCTGGATCTTCCCATTGAAGCCGCTGTTCGCCTGGATGAACCGCGGCGCATGAAAAACCGCCCCGGAGCGAGGCTCCAGGGCGGCAATTCATCGAGCTTTTACAACCTTAGTTGTTGAGCAGGATCGAGAGGATCACGCCAGTCGCAACGGCGACGAGCAGAACTTCGCCGCGGTCATCGCGGACGTAATGGTAACCGCGCGGCGGCTGGCGGAGACGCTCGCGGCGCCAATCGACTTCGCGATACTGCGTCCGCGCGTAGCTCGGCAGACGATCACCGCGGCGCCATTGCTGATACGCCGGCCGGTAGTCGCGGCGCGACTGGATCGACGCTGAAGGTTGGCCGTAATTGAAACGGCCATTGGAATAGTAGCCATTGTGTTGGCGCTGATTCCAACGTTGCGCTTGACGCGCGTCTTGGCGATTTTCGCGGCGGTCGTTGCGCGCATCCTGACGCTCTTCACGCACGTCACGGCGGTTCTGCTGGGCGCTCGCCGTGCCCGCCATACTCAGCGGACCGACCATGATCAACGCAGCGAGTGCGGCGTTTTTGAAATGCTTGCTCATCGTTCTGCTCCTCAGGTACACGAGATCTCGTTCTCTCGTTGTGTGAAAAGCTAACGCTCCGCCATTGAATGCGTTCTGAGCATGTGTTTCGCGGCAGTCGCGCGATGGCGCCATTCTGTGCCAGCACCCGCATCCGTCAAACGTCGACACAACTTTTTTCGTGATCGTCAGCGCGGGAACATTCCGCGCTGTCATGCGTTTGCCCACGCCCGGAGCTGTACGGGCGTGCCGAACTAACTGGAGCCGCGGTGCTGCAACAAGACGAGAAAACCCGTGCCCTATCGCCACCGCCACCACTCAACGTGCGCCAACACGCACTCTTCCTCGATCTCGACGGCACGCTTGTAGATTTCGCCGCGCACCCCGAACAGGTTATCGCAAGCGGCGACCTTCGTTTACTGTTGCAGCAGCTCGCACACGCCATGAATGGAGCCGTTGCGATCATCACCGGCCGCACTGTGGCAAGCGCCGACGCTGTGCTTGATGGCGCGCTCGTTCACGTCGCAGGCGTTCACGGCGCGGAACACCGAGCCGGTAAAACCACCGAGCGCTCATTCAGCGATCTTTCTCCCGTCGCAGCAGCTGTTGCGGATGCGACGGCGCTGATCGCGAACGGCGCACTCGACGCCGACATCGAAGACAAGGGCGCAGCGTTGGTTTTGCACTACCGGCGCGTTCCGCAATTTGCCGACGCGGTTCGCCGCGCCGCCGGCGAGCTGGCGCAACGTCACGGTCTCAATATTCTCGAAGGCAAGATGGTTGTCGAACTCAAGCTTGGTCAGCGCACCAAGGCCAACGCCGTCGCCGATTTCATGAGCGCGCAACCCTTTTCCGGCCGCACGCCCATCGCCATCGGCGATGACATCACGGACGAAGACGCTTTCCGCGCTGTCAAGGAGCACGGAGGCGATGCAATCCTTGTAGGGGAAGCACGTGCGACGGCCGCCGGCTGGCGCCTGTCGGACACTCAAGCCGTCTCAGCTTGGCTGCAAGCAGGCCTCACACCATGAGCGGTCACGGCGACCTCGATCTCGCTCCAATCGGCAATTGCGCGGCGAGCGCACTAATTGACCGCAACGGCGCCTTCGCTTGGGCATGCGTACCGCGCATCGACGGCGATCCCATGTTTTGCGCGCTGCTGAGCGGGGAGAACGTTTCCGATGTCAAACGCGGCGTCTGGGCCATTGATCTAATCGACCAAGTGTCGGCCATACAAAACTACGAACGCAACACGCCTATCCTTCGCACCACGCTGACTGACTCGCGTGGGGGCGCTATCGAGATCATTGATTTCTGCCCGCGTTTTCGCCGCCATCACCGCCCCTATCGGCCGAACGCGTACATCAGGATCGTGCGGCCTCTGAACGGCTCCCCGCGCATCCGCGTGCGGCTAACGCCCGCAACAAGTTGGGGCGCACAAGATGCCGAGATCACCACCGGCTCCAATCACATCCGCTATCGCGTACCCGGCACCATGCGTCTAACGACCACGGCCCCGGTATCGCATATCCTCGAGGCCCGGGTGTTTCGTGTGGAAGAGGAGCACATCTTCTTCCTCGGTCCCGATGAGCCGTTCGACGGCAATCTCCGCGAAGTCGCGCACTCGATGCTCGACAACACAACGCTTTACTGGCGCAACTGGGTGCGCATGCTCGCGACGCCGCTCGAGTGGCAGGCTGACGTCATCCGAGCCGCGATCACCCTTAAGCTCTGTGTCCACGAAGAGACCGGCGCAATCGTCGCAGCAATGACGACCTCGATCCCAGAGGCCGCGAACAGTGGCCGAAACTGGGATTATCGCTACTGCTGGATTCGCGATGCCTATTACACCGTGCAGGCGCTGAACCGGCTTGGCGCGGCCGATATTCTCGAAGGCTACCTCTCTTATCTCCGCAACATTATCGACGCCACGCCGAGCGGCCGCATTCAACCCCTCTACGGCGTCGGTATGGAGCCGATCTTAGCTGAAGCAGAGCTAACTTCGCTGCCCGGGTATCGCGGCATGGGGCCAGTCCGCGTTGGCAATCAAGCGCACGAGCATCACCAACACGATGTCTATGGCCAGATTGTTCTCTCCACCGTGCAAGCATTCTACGACACGCGTCTTTTTCGCCCGGCAGACCTCGATGATTTCCGGTCGCTCGAAAGCGTGGGTGACCGCGCTTATGACGTTCACGCAAAAGCGGATGCCGGTCTCTGGGAATTCCGTACCCGCTCCTCTGTGCACACCTATTCCGCAGTTATGTGTTGGGCGGCCTGCGATCGCCTCGCTAACGCGGCTCAGCGCCTAGGTCTCAGTGATCGCGTCATTCACTGGCGCAAACGCGCCGACGAGATCCGCCACACCATCGAACGTGAAGCCTGGAACGCCGATCAAGGCCGCTTCGCCGCGACATTCGGCGGCCAGGAAATGGATGCCAGCCTGCTCCAAATGGTCGACACGCGCTTCCTCGCAGCCGACGATCCGCGCTTTCTATCAACACTCAAACAATTGGAGCACGACCTTCGGCGCGGCGACGTCGTCCTGCGCTACGCCGAGCAAGACGATTTCGGCATGCCAGAGACGGCGTTCAATTTTTGCACGTTTTGGCTCATCGAAGCGCTCTATCTCGTTGGCCGGCGCGAAGAGGCTCGTGAGCTCTTCGAGCAAATGCTGTCTCGCCGCACCCGCGCTGGCCTGCTCTCCGAGGATTGCGACATCTCAAGCGGCGCCCCCTGGGGCAATTATCCGCAAACCTATTCGCTCGCTGGCCTCATCAATTGCGCCGTTTTGCTCAGCAATCCATGGAGCAGCGCGCGATGAGCCGCCTCATCGTCATTTCAAACCGCGTGTTGCCGCCAGCGCCGGAAGGTGCGGCCAGTCAAGGCGGCCTCGCGATGGCGATCGCCGCGGCGCTGCGCCAATATTCTGGCATCTGGTTCGGCTGGAGCGGTCAATCGACGCCGGAATTTACCGGCGAACTGACCACCACCACTGTCAACGGCGTCACCGTCGCGACGATGGATCTCGAAGAGCAAGATATTGACGAATACTACAACGGCTACGCCAACCGCACACTCTGGCCACTCTTCCACTACCGGATAGACCTCACGCAGTACGAGCGCTCATTCGGTGAGGGCTATGAACGCGTCAATGCGCGCTTCGCTGATATGCTGGCGCCGCTGATAGAGCCAGGCGATCTCATCTGGGTGCAGGATTATCATCTCATTCCACTCGGCCGCGAGTTGCGGGCGCGCGGCTTAAAGAACGCCATGGGCTTCTTCCTGCACATCCCATGGCCGGCACGTGAACTCATCTTGACGCTGCCGCGCCATCGTCAGTTGGTGGAATCCCTCTTTCACTACGATGTCGTCGGCTTTCACACCGAGGAGTGGAAGAACGCATTCCTTTCCTACGTTCTTCACGACGCCGGCGGCATGGCGCTGTCTGATGGGCGCGCCACAGCGTTCGGCCGCACGGTATTGCCCAAAGCGTTCCCAATTGGCATCGATGCCAAGGCTTTCGCGGACTTAAGCAAGGCGCCGGAGGCTAAAGAGAACTTCGATCGCATGGTCGAAAGCAAGGCCGGGCGCAAAATGCTGCTCGGCGTCGATCGTCTCGACTATTCCAAGGGAATCGACGAGCGCTTGCTCGCCTTCGAGCGCTTGCTGAACGAAAGCCCCGAACTGCTGCGCAAAATCTTTTTGCTACAGATCTCGACCTACACGCGCAGCGAAGTCGAAGCCTACCAGGACATGATTGCGCGCCTGGACTCCCTCTCAGGCCGCATCAATGGCGTACACGCTGAGATGGACTGGATCCCAATCCGCAACGTCCACCGGCTACACGCCCGCGATGAACTCGCCGGCATATATCGCGCCGCAGACGTCGCACTAGTGACACCACTCCGTGACGGCATGAACCTGGTTGCGAAGGAATTCGTCGCGGCGCAGGACGAACAGGACCCAGGCGTTCTGATCCTTTCACGCTTTGCCGGCGCTGCGGCGCAAATGGGCGACGCTCTAATCGTAAATCCGTTCAGCCAGGAGGACGTCGCTGACGCCATGCGGCGCGCGCTCAACATGCCGCTCGAAGAGCGCCGCAGACGCTGGCGCGCCCTCATGGATGGTGTCGAGCGCGACGATGTAATGGCGTGGCGGGACAGTTTCGTCGCATCCCTGAAAGAAGCGCATGCTGGCGCTCCAAAACGCCGCCCGACCCGCATTGCGGGCGCGCGCCGGGACGGCTAAGACACCGCTCCCGCGGAACCCCGGTTCTGCGAACGGTCGGAGCGTGGCGCAGCCCGGTTAGCGCACTAGTCTGGGGGACTAGGGGTCGTGGGTTCGAATCCCGCCGCTCCGACCAACACTTAGCCCCTATCCGGCAGGGACCGTTTACAGGGGCGTTTACAGGCGAACTGTGTTTCGGACGCGGTTCGTTCGCTCCGCACGCTTCGGCGAATCGTTCGCGCGTGCTAAAAGCACGACCCACAAATGTTTGATCTGATTCCTTTCGCAACCGAACTCTTAGCGCTCGGCTTGGTCGTGCGAGAGGTTCTGCTCGCTTTTAAAAAAAACCTTGTCTGATTCGCAAGCGATTCATTCTCGTGCTGCCTCGGACGCCTTCCTTCGGACCGCAGAATGAGCAGCGAGACTTCCAACTTACGATCTATAATCAATGGCGCGGTGGGTGCTGTGCTGGCAGCCGCCGTAATATACGCGGCGAGCCTCGCATGGACTGCAATCAATCCTGATCCAGCACTCTCAGCCACCATCATCGGGGCAAGGGTCGCTCCGGTTCCGCCGCAGTTCGTGGAGCGACTAGTGGATGGCGGATGCGACGCACTCGTAGCCAACGAAGAGTTCCGTTCTTTTGAGGCGCGCGACGCGCGCTTGGCATCATGTGACGTGACCCCCGTTTCTCATCCAGCCGGGACTGGAATCCGGTCGTCATCAAACGCCCCCAATGGGCGTCCTTCAAGCTCTTCGTTCTCCGTCCACTGCGCCGCGTAGCTGACCGGCGTGAGCCAGCCAAGCTTCGAGTGCGGGCGGTGCATGTTGTAGTCGTCGCGCCAGGCGTCCAACGCGAGGCGTGCGTGCGGCAGCGAGCGGAAGAGCGTTTCATTCAACAGCTCGTCGCGCAGCCTCCCATTGAAGCTTTCGCTGAAGGCGTTCTGCTGCGGTTTGCCGGGCTGGATGTATTGCCAGCCGACGCCGCGCTCATCGGCCCATTTCAAGATGGCGTTCGAGGTCAACTCGGTCCCGTTGTCTGAGGTCACCGCACCTGGCCGACCGCGCCAAGCGATGATGCGATCAAGCTCGCGCGCGACGCGCACGCCCGAGATCGACGTGTCGGGCACAAGCGCCAGACATTCGCGCGTGCAATTGTCGACCACCGCAAGCACCCGGAAGCGCCGGCCGTCGGTCATCTGGTCGTGCACAAAGTCCAGCGACCAGCAGGCGTTGGGCCGATCCGGCGCCGCCATCGGCGCGCGCAGGCCCAAGGCGCGTTTGCGTCCACTGCGGCGGCGCACCATCAGTCGCTCT
>JANPCV010000166.1:0-34293 GCA_031431115.1 Caulobacteraceae bacterium | reverse complement strand
GCCTACCGGCTAAACACCCATTCCCGGGGCGATGCGACTTGTCCGCCGAAGCTCGCAGAGCGAAGGCGGAAGCATCGAGCCCGGGACCCATAACCCAAATATCAGCCGTCAAAGCTCTAACGGCGAACAGTCGTGTTTATGGGTCCCGGGCCTACGGCTATCGCCGCATCCCGGGAGTGGGTGGAGAGGTGTAATGAGAACGAGATTGCGCTAGAAGCACGCCATGCCTGCAGTTGCACGCATCGACCCGAAAGACGTTTTCACGCCCGAGGAATGGGCGCGCTTCTCCAAGCGCTCTTCCTGGCTGGGGTTGGTGTGCGTCGCAGGCGCGTGGGGGCTGATCTTCGCCGCCGGCGCCATGTTCGTGATCTGGCCGAACCCGCTGACCTACATTTTAGCCGTGATGCTGATCGGCGCACGCCAACTTGGCCTCGCAATTCTCATGCACGACGCCGCTCACGGCGCGTTGCACGCAAATCTCAAAGTGAACGATTGGGTCGGTGAGTGGCTCTGCGCTGCGCCTGTCGGCGCCCGGCTAAAATCATACCGCGGCTATCATCTGAAGCACCACCGCTTCACCGAGCAGCCGGAAGACCCTGACAAATCGCTCTCGGCGCCTTTCCCGATCACGCGCAAGTCGCTTTGGCGCAAAGTGGTGCGCGACCTGACAGGGCAGACATTTTTCAAGCAACGCACTGCGCAAATCTTCGGCAACCGCAAGCCCGGCGAAGTCGTGAACTCCAGCACTGGGCGCTTTTTGCTCATCAACGCGCTAGTGCTCACAGGGCTTTCGGTCGCCGGATATTGGTGGGCGTACTTCGCGCTCTGGATCGTGCCGATGGCGACGTGGCTGCCGCTCGTGACGCGCCTGCGCAACATCGCCGAGCACGCTTGCGTCAACACCAAGGATGATCCGTTCACGCACGCCCGCACGACACTCGCAAATCTCGCCGAGCGCCTCTTCATCGCGCCGTACTGGGTTCACTTCCACGGCGAGCATCACGTCTTCATGCACGTCCCCTGCTATCGCCTGGAGCGCCTGCACAAATCGCTCATGGACAAGGGCTACTGGTCGCGCATGCACATCGCGCCGGGGTACGTGAGCGTGTTGAGCGAAGCGACGAGTAAGCCTCAACCCGTTCCAGCCTAGACAGCCATTCCCGGATGCGCGAAGCGCGGTCCGGGACCCATAAACACAATTGGTGCTCTAGTGCGCGCTGCCACCTCAACGTCTCATCTTCAAACATACGCGTTTATGGGCCCCGGACTTGGCCTGCGGCCAATCCGGGGATGGGTGGAGAGTTGATCTCCGACATCCCAGCCTTCATCCGCGAAAACACGCGCGTGCTTGCGCCGAGCCATGTGCCGGAACTGAAACTCCATCTCGCCGACGACGCCGTCAGCTTGTGGCAACTCACCGAAGAACAACTCGGCGAACTCGGCTTGCCGCCGCCATTCTGGGCGTTTGCGTGGGCGGGCGGCCAGGCGCTCGCGCGCTACGTGCTCGACCATCCCGAAACCGTGCGCGGGAAAAGCGTCATGGATGTCGCTTCCGGCTCAGGCCTCGTCGCTATCGCCGCGATGAAGGCCGGCGCCACCGCAACTCTCGCGATCGACATCGACGCTTTCGCCTCACACGCGGCGACCTTAAACGCCGAACTCAACGATGTGCGCCTAGAAACGAGCAACGCCGATCCCGTCGGCAAGCCAACGGATGCCGAAGTCATTCTCGTCGGCGATCTCTTCTACGATCGCGATCTCGCGCCGCGTGTACTCGCCTGGCTGATCGAACAACAAGCCACCGGCAAGACCGTGCTCATCGGCGATCCCGGCCGCACCTACCTGCCGCGCGATAAACTCGAACAAATTGCCGCCTACGATATCCCCGTCACGCGTGCGCTCGAAGACGCGGAAGTGAAACGCGCCGCTGTGTGGAAGCTGCGCTAATAATAGACCGCTGGCGTCTCGCCGGCCAGCGCTGGAGCATGCCGGCGAGACGCCGGCGATCCATATTACTCCATCGCGCAAGCAACCTGCCGCTCTTCATCGCTCGTCGCACGCGTGCGCGCGTCTTCGCAGACAGCATCCCACAAGCGCATCACTTCGACACCGACAGCATCGGCGCGCGATTGAATTTCCTCAAGCGTAGGCTCTGCATTCGGCGGCTCAGAGATCCACACCGGCTCATATGCAGACGTGCAGGCCACTTCCGTGAACAAGCCCTTCGCGCAAATCTCAGAGCGTTCGATATTGTAGCGCCAGACTGTCTCGCGCAGGCGCCGCGCCAGATCGCGCGTTTCCGTCACTTCAGGCTCAGCAGAACCCGGCCGCTCTTGGGTGTGTCCAGTGACTTGGCCAAGCATCGCGCCATAGCGGCCAATTTCGATGTTCAGCGTGAAGGGATCGGGGCCAGCTGGCGCCGCGGGCACTTCGTTTTGCTTTTCGCCGGTTTGTCCGCACGCGGCCAAAGCCAGCGCCAACACGATCGCACGCAATTTCATGAACTCGCCTCCTCCGCCAAGCTTAGCGGCGCGAGCAAGCGCAGTCGTTTTGTTTTTTGTAACGTTTAAACGCGCGGAACTTTAGTCGCGCAACACCGGCGCGAGCGCGTTGTAGCCGGCCGAGAAATCGTAGTCGTAATCTTCAACCTTGCGGAACAAGGCTATCGCGGCGGCCGCCAGGCCAGTGCCTGCTGCCGCCGCGAACATCGCCCAAGCGACGCCCCAGATAAATCCAGCGTCGATCATTCCACCCAACCCTGCCTTCGAGGCATTCTTTGTTGGGCAGATAATGCCTAGTCACGATGAACACGCGGTTTCTGAAAGCAAAACAAAAGGTTGAAATGCAGATTGTGTGCAGACTAGAGCAGTGCTGAGGGAGAACACTCGATGCTGCGTCTAGAGATCGCCGCGCTTTATGCAGGCGTAAATATTCTCATTCTGCTCGTGCTCGCAGTGCTAGTGGTCGCCGGCCGCCGCAAGCACAAGATCACGTTGGGCGACGGTGGGAACGAGGTGTTCGGACGCGCCGTTCGCGCCCACGCCAACGCTTCAGAATACATCCCCGCAGCGCTCGTCGGCATCGTTTTGCTCGCGCTTTTCGACCCGGCGACGCCAATTTGGCTCCTGCACGCGGCAGGAATTTCTTTGACCCTTGGAAGAATTTTGCACGGCTGGGGCCTTCACACCGGTCCGCTCACCGCGGGCCGCATGTTCGGGATGGTGCTCACCTGGCTCTCTTACGCCCTGATCGGCGGCGGGCTTCTCTGGGCCGGCCTCGCCCAGCAGCTCTGAGCAACCCACTACCGTAGCCCGCGATTGCCCCGGCTGCCCGGCAGGCCCATGTTGCCTGCATGGCTTTCGACACTGATTCACACGCCGCACTCGCGGCCCTGATCGATTACGCAAAACAAGCTGGCGCGCACGGTTCGGAGGCCTCCCTGGCCATCCGGGAGAGCATTTCCGCCGAGGTCCGCATGGGCGAGCTTGAGGGTATGGAGCGGGAGGAAGCCCGCTCGGTGGCGCTCCGCGCCTTCATCGGCAAGCAGCAGGCAGCCGCCTCCTCGACCGACCTCTCGGCCAAGGGCTTGAAGGATTTGGCCGAGCGCACCGTCGCGATGGCGAAGGCCGCCCCGGAAGACAAATTCGCCGGCCTCCTAGATGCGCGCTTTCACGCCAAAGGCCCGGCGCCCGATCTCGAACAATCCGACACCGCCCGCCCGACGCCCGACCAATTGCTCGATCTCGCCAAACGCTGCGAAGCGGCCTCGCTCGCCATTCCAGGCATCGCCAATTCAGGCGGCGGCGGCGCATCGAGCGAACACTCGACCTTCGTCCACATGACCTCGACCGGCTTTGAAGGCTTTGAGTCCGGCACCTCGTTCAGCCTCGGCACGCAGCCAGTGGCTGAGAAGGACGACGAAATGGAGCGCGACTATGAGTGGCGCACCAAACGCTTCTTCGCTGACCTTCCTTCGCCGGAAGAAATTGGCCGCATCGCCGGCGAACGCACCGCCCGCCGCGTCGGCGCACGCAAGATCGCTAGCCAAAGAGCGCCGGTGATTTTCGAAAACCGCCTCGCGGGCCGCATCATCTCGCCGTTTTTCTCGGCGATCTCGGGCGCTGCGGTTGCACGCGGCGTCTCATTCCTCAAAGACAAAATGGGCCAACGCATCTTCGCTGAAGGCTTCCGCATCCACGAAGACCCCTTTGTAAAGCGCCTGCCCGGCAGCCACTGGTTCGATGGCGAAGGCAGCGCGGTCGCGCCCGCAACTTTGATCGACGACGGCGTGCTTACAATGTGGCTGCTGAACTCTTCAGCCGCGCGCCAGCTCAACCTTGAGCCGAATGGCCACGCCACCGCAGGCCACGGCGGCCCGCCCGGCATCGGCACATCGAACATATTCGTGAAGCCGGGCGCGGACGATTTGCAAACGATGATGAAGAACGCCGGCAAAGGCGTCTTCGTCACCGACATGTTCTCCCCCTCGCTTAACCCCAACACCGCGGATTGGTCCGTCGGCGTTGCCGGCTATTGGTTCGAGAACGGCGAGATCGCGCACCCGGTGAGCGAAATCACGGTCGCGGGCAATCTGCTCGATATCTTCAAACGCTTGCGCACCGGCTCCGACGTCGACAATCGCGGCTCCCTCGAAATTTCAAGCTTGATCGTGGATGACCTTGCAATCGGCGGCGTCTGAACTCGAACTCCTGGAGACGAACGTCCGCGAAGCTGGCGCCCTGGCGCGTGAGCTTTCGCTGAAGCCGCTCGAAATCCAATCCAAGGGCGAAGCAGGCCCCGTCACGAACGTCGACAAGGCGGTCGATGCGATGCTTGAGCTCAGATTTCTCTCCAAGCGCCCCGACTACGGCTGGCTCTCGGAAGAAACCCCGGACAAGCCCGAATATCGCGTCGGCAAAGCGCGCACGTTCATGCTCGATCCGATCGACGGCACCGCCGCCCTCATCGCCAAAGTTCCGCAATGGACGATCAGCGTCGGCATCCTTGAAGGCAATCGCGCCTACGCGGGCGTCATCTACAATCCGATGACCGACGAGATGTTCACCGGCGTCATCGGTCACGGCGCCTGGCACAACGGCCGGCCGATGAAGGTCAGCGACGCTACCAGCCTCGAAGGCGCACGCATGATCGGCCAAAAGAGCCGTTTCACCGACAAACGCTGGCCCACGCCTTGGCCAAAGATGGACGTGATCGAGCGCCAATCGATCGCCTATCGCATGGCGCTCGTGGCGGCCGGCATGGGCGATGCGACCTTGCTGTTCGGCTGGAAGCACGAGTGGGACATCGCAGGCGGCGCGGCCATTATTGAAGCCGCAGGCGGCGCGGTGACCGATCTGCGGGGCGACCCGCTCCAGTTCAACAATGAGAACCCGCGCGTCCCCGGCGTAGCTGCCGCTGGCGCGGGCCTGCACCCTTTGCTAATCGAGCGCACGAAAACCCTGCCCGATCCGCGCGAGCAGGCCACCGGCTAAAGGCACATGAGCGAACACAACCGCCAACTGCTCCACCTCGTCATCGGCGGCGAGATGAAGGACCTTGATCGCCCCGAGTTCATCGATCTGAAGGCGGTCGATTTCATCGGCGCCTATCCGAACTATCGCGCCGCGTATGACGCCTGGAAGGGCGCCGCCCAGCGCACGATAGACAACGCGCGCATGCGCTACTTCATCATCCACGCACACCGCCTGCTCGACCCAGGGACCGATCCCGAAGGCGAGATGTGATCCAAGCATGAAGGCTGGCGCCATCCTCTCGCGGCTGTGGCGTCAGTACATCCTGCGCTACAAAATGGATTTACTGGCGTTAGCGCCGGTGCTCGTGCTCGTCGCGGGCGCCGCTGCATCGTACGCCTGGATCCTCAAGTTCGCGACCGACAGCATTCAGTCCGGCGATCTGAAATTGATCGCGCTCATTCCTGTCGCCGTTATTATTGTCGTCAGTCTGCGCGCTGCTGGCATGTGGGGCCAGGCGGTGATGACGCAGGCGCTCGCGCTCAAGATTTTGCGCGACTTGCAGAGCGCCATGTTCGCCAAACTGATGAGCGTGGATTTTGCCCGCTTCGCACGCGAAGACGTCGGCCGCCTCGTCTCGCGCTTCACCAATGACATCACCATCGTTGGCTACGCCTTGGTCCGCGCCGCACAAACATCGCTGCGCGATAGCCTGACGCTGATCGGTTCGATCGGCATGATGTTCTATCTCGATTGGGTGTTGGCTGGCGTCGTCATTGGTGTTTTTGCATTCGCGGCGCGCCCGCTCGGCGCTATTGCCCAACGCGCCCGCAGACAAACCAGCATCGCCCAAGAGCAAATTGGTCACGTCACCGCCTTGCTCAACGAAATCTTCGGCGCGTCGCGCTTCATCAAAACCTACAGCCTCGAAAAGCGCGAAACCGAGCGCGCCGACGCGGCGTTTGAAGAACAGCGCCGCCTTGGCATGAAGCTGGCGCATAATCGCGCGCGTAGCGAACCGCTTTTGGAGCTCCTGGGCGGCATCGCGCTTGGCGGCGTTCTCTATCTGGCCGGCGTTCGCATCGCTTCAGATTTGATGACCCTGGGCGATCTCTTCGGGATGATCGGCGCTGTTGGCGTCGCGACACCTGCGGCGCGCTCGATCAGCGGCTTCAACACGATGCTCAATGAAGCGCTGGCCGCAATAAATCGCATCTTCACGTTGATTGATGAGCCCGAGACCATCAACGACAAGCCCGGGGCAAAGCCGCTCCAAGTCAGCGCCGGCAAGATCGAGTTCGAGAATGTCGCGTTCAGCTATGGCGAGGCGCCTGCGGTCGAGAATGTGAGCTTCACCGTTGCGCCCGGCGAGACCGTGGCCCTGGTCGGCCCCTCCGGCTCCGGCAAGTCCACGATCTTCAACCTGTTGCCGCGCCTCTACGACGTAACGCACGGCGCGGTGCGCGTGGATGGCCAGGACGTCCGCGACATCACCGTCGTCTCACTCCGCAATTCGATCTCGCTGGTCGCGCAAGAATCCGCGCTCTTCAATGACACGATCCGCAACAACATCGCTCTCGGCCGCGCCGGCGCCACGCATGCCGAAATCGAGGAAGCGGCGCGCAACGCCGCGGCCCACGATTTCATCGTGGCGCTACCGAACGGCTACGACACGTTGGCCGGCGAGCGCGGCGGCAATCTTTCCGGCGGCGAGCGCCAACGCATCGCGCTTGCACGCGCCTTCCTTCGCGATGCGCCGATCCTTTTGCTCGACGAAGCCACCAGCGCCCTCGACGCTGCAAGCGAAGCCCAAGTGCAAGACGCGCTAAAGCGACTCTCCAAAGGCCGCACCGTACTCGTGATCGCGCATCGCCTCGCCACAGTGCGCGACGCTGATCGTATCCTGGCGCTGGAGAATGGGCGCATCGTCGAAGTCGGCCGGCACGACGAACTTGTAGCCAAAGGCGGGCTCTACGCTCGCCTCTCGCGCCTGCAATTTCAAACGACGGAACAAGCGAGCTAAACCGGAACAGATCGAAGGGGTGAGGGTTAGCAACGCCAAGGGGCCGGAGTTTTTAGGAGTTTCAAAACACCATGTCCCGCTCATTACATTTCGCCATCGCTTCCGCCATCGCCCTTACCTTCGCGGCGCCGGCCATCGCCCAAACCCAAGTTGAAGAACGCGTCGTCACGTACGGCGATCTCAACGTGAACAGCGCAGCTGGCGCAGACGCTCTTATCCGCCGCATCAACAATGCATCCGAACAAGTGTGCGGCGTGAATGACGGCCGCACCAACACCCGCCAAGCAATGAATAATCGCAATTGTGAATACGACTCCACAGCCAACGGTGTCAGCGACACCGGCAATCGCGTGGTGATCGCGCGTTATCACGGCACCGGTTACGCTGTCATCGATGAGGGCGATACGTATTATGATGCGCGCATCGACCCGGCGTCACCGAGCTACGACGCCCGCCTCGATCCGAACTCGCCCTATTATCTTCCGCCGGTGAAATAAGCACGACCTAAGCGGCGGCCCAGCCGGTCGCCGCTTATTCGTCCAACACCGCGCGCGGTTCCCGCAATGGGGTTCGCTCATTCACGGCGCAGCACCTTGTCCACCAGGATATTCGCCCACCATTGACCGGTGAACGCTGCTTTCACACGCTCGTGGTCGTAGTCCTCATTGACCCATTGCAGGAACGGCTTGCCGCTCTCTCTCGTCTCTTCGAGGTAGGTGTCGAAGAAGAAGTCGATCATGCCGGTCTTGCCTTGCTTCACATGCAGGTACTTCAGCGAGAGTTGCTCCACCGCTTCGCTGATCGGCAGGCCCATCTTGAAGTGCTTAAACAACACCGCCGCAACGCCCGCGCGATCAGCGCCGGACTTGCAATGCAGCAGCGCTGGATACTCGATCGTCTCGAATATCTGCTTGCAGCGGAGGATCGCCTCGACACTCGGCGGCTCGCGTGAGCGTAGACGCAAGTCAATCAAAGTGATGCCGTGCTGCTCGCAAGCTTCCTTCTCCAGCGCGTAATAGCCAGTGTCGGATTTGCCTCGCGCGTTGATGATCGTCTTGAAGCCAGCCTGCGCGTAGCGGGCGATATGCTCCGGCGACGGCTGGTTCGAACGCGCCATGACGCCCGGCTCGATCCAGTGGAAATTCTGATAGAGGTTTCGGAGGAAACCATGGTCGGTCCAGATCAGGTCGTGCTCTGCCGCCCGGCGCCCGTCGGGCGTCGTGAGGTCAAAAGCTGGGAATTTGATCGGATTGGACATCGGAGTTCTGTGCAGGGCTCGCTACGGCTTCTGGCGCGGTACGGGGGACGCCCCCTATAAGGGGCCCACCCGCGCTGCGGAAGCGGGCGCGCCATCAGGTTGGATAGTGAAGTCCTTACTCGGCAATCCAGTAGTCCAGTTCCTTCTGGGGCGCTTGATCGGCAGCTACATGCTGCTCGTCGGCGTGACAACGCGCTGGACGAAGGTCAACCAGGCCGCAATGGAGCCGTTCTGGCAGCCCAATGGCGGCAAGGTGATCGCCTGCATCTGGCACGGACGGTTCTGGCTTATTCACAAGATGTGGACGTTCGGACCCGGCATTCCCAGGGTGAAAATGTTGATCTCGCACTCCCGCGAAGGCGGCATCGTCGCCCGCACGGCAACAGTGGTCGGAGCCGAAGTCATCCGGGGATCGGAAGCGAAAAAGGGAAAACCCAAGGGCGGCGTCGAGGCGATGCGCCAAATGGCGCGCCACATCGACGACGGCGGCGTTATCGCCATGACGCCCGACGGCCCGCGCGGTCCCCGCATGCGCGCCAAGCGCGGCCCTGTCCAATTGGCCAAGCTCGCAGGCGCACCGCTGATGGCGGTGGCATGGGCGACGACCAGCCGCGTCGTCTTCCGCAAAAGCTGGGACCACTTCGTGCTGCCGCTGCCGTTCGGCAAAGGCGCGCTTGTTTGGGGCAATCCAATCCCGCCGCCGCCGATGGACGCCAGCGACGCCGAGATCGAAGCTGTGCGCCTCGCGCTCGAAGTGGAGATGAACCGCATCGCCGCCGAAGCGGATCGGATCGCTGGCGTGACGCCGATCGAGCCGGCCCCGCCGCGCGGCGAGGCGCTTATGGATGCCGCGGAAACGGCGGCGCAGGCTTCGTGAGCTTCTCGCCCGTCCTTAGCTTCTATCGCGCCGCAAGCTCGGTGCTGGGCGCGTTCGCAGGGCTTTACCTGAATGACCGCGCCAAGCGCGGCAAAGAAGACCCGGCCCGCCTCGGCGAACGCTTCGGACGCTACATCCAAGCGCGCCCTGAAGGCGTCCTCGTCTGGCTGCATGCTGCGAGCGTCGGCGAAAGCGGTGTCGCCCTCGCACTCATCGAAGCGCTGGCGGCGCGCGATGCCAGCCTCTCATTCGCGCTCACCACCGGCACGCGCACCTCTGCCGAACTCATCGCCCGGCGCGCGCCGGCGCGCACCACGCACGTCTACGTTCCGCTGGACCGCGCCGATTGCGTACGCCGCTTCCTCGGTCATTGGCGGCCTGATGTCGGCGTCTTCGTCGAAAGCGAACTTTGGCCGAACCTCATCCTCGAAGCGGAAGCGCGCGGCGTAAAGCTTGCGCTCGTCAACGCGCGGATGAGCCCGCGCACCCTCCGCCGCTGGACCAGCTGGCGCACCGCCGGCCGCCGCCTGGTCGGCGCGTTCTCATATGTCTCCGCCGCGGATGCGCGCACGCACGATGCGCTGACGGCGCTGCGTCCCGCACCGCTTGGCGCACCCGGCAATCTGAAACTCGCCGCGCCTGCGCCGCGCGTCGATCCCACAGCGCGCGCGGCGCTCGCCGCCGAGATTGGCGCGCGTCCGGTTTGGCTCGCCGCCTCTACGCACGAAGGCGAGGATGAAATCGTGCTTGCCGCGCATGAGATCTTGCGCCGCGATTTTGCGAACGCCCTTCTCATCGTGGCGCCTCGCCATCCCGAGCGCGGCGCAGAGATGGCGCGCTTGGCCAACGGCGCACCGTTACGCTCGCGCGGCGCCGCGCCAGTCGGAGCTTCAGTCTATATAGCGGACACGCTTGGCGAACTCGGCACACTCTACGATCTCGCGCCTGTCTCTCTCGTTGCGGGCAGCCTGTTGCCGCAGCTCAAAGGCCACAACCCAATCGAGCCCGCGAAACTCGGCTCCGCCATCATCACCGGACCTCACGTGGAGAGCTTCCAAGACTTGTTCGCCGCCATGTTTGCCGCCGGCGGCGCCTCAAATGCTCACGACGCCGAAAGCCTCGCTGCCGAAATCGCGCGCCTCTGGCGCGACGAGCCGGCGCGGGCCAAACAGCTCGAGGTTGCCCGCACCATCACCGCCCAGGGCGCCGACGCCTTCGATCGCACGGTCGACGCCGTAATCGCGCTTGTCCCGTCCACGCCAACACAGCAGAGCACGGCCCATGCGTCCGCCTGAGTTCTGGAAACACAAAGATCAGGTGGCGGGCCGCGATACGGCGACCGTTCTGCGCGCGCTGCTCACGCCGATTTCGTGGGCCTACGCCGCCGTCGCCGCACACCGCATCCGCACCAAAATCTCACGCCACGTCTCAGCGCCCGTCATCTGCATCGGCAATCTTACCGTTGGCGGCGCCGGCAAAACGCCGATCAGCCGCGCCATCCGCGCCAAGCTTGGCCCCAACGTGCACACTCTATCGCGCGGCTATGGCGGCCGTGCTGTCGGGCCCTTGCGCGTCACGCCCGACATGGAAGCCATCGAGGTCGGCGACGAGCCGCTGCTGCACGCACATGATGGCCCAGCTTGGGTATCGCGCGATCGCTTCGCCGGCGCGCTGGCGGCGGTTCAGGCCGGCGCCCATGTCATCCTCATGGATGACGGCTTCCAAAATCCGTCCCTCGCCAAGGATCTCTGCATCGTCGCTGTCGATCCCGCATACGGCATCGGCAACGGACAGGTGTTTCCGGCCGGCCCCCTACGCGAGCGGCTACATGATGGCCTCGCGCGCGCCGACGCAATCGTCATACTCCACAACACCTGGAGCGAGGACACGCCCGAGCAGCCCGAATGGCTCGCGAGCTTCCGCAAGCCCATCCTGCAAGCCGCCGTTTCGCCAACCGGGGAGGCGCCAAGCGGACCATTGATCGCCTTCGCCGGCCTCGCGCGCCCGGAAAAATTCTTCGACACGCTCGAAGCCATTGGCGCCAAAATCGAGGAGATGGTGCCGTTCGGCGATCACCATCCCTATTCTGAGGACGACATGCGCCTCCTTGCGCAATTGGCCGAAGAACGCGGCGCGCAATTGATCACCACCGAAAAAGATGCAGCCCGCCTCTCGCCCGAATGGCGCGCGCGCGTGGCGGTGTTGCCAGTAGCGGCGCGATTTGCGGACGAAGCGGCGCTCGACGCCTTGCTTGCGCCCATCCAATCGCGGATTACGGCGGTGCATGGCGAAGCCTAAGCCGAACAGTTTTGGATTTCAGGTCGAGGCCTTGGCCTGGAACACCTATGTCGGCGCGCTGGCCGCGCTGGGGCTTGAGCGCGCTCAGCGCTGGGGCGGCGCAATCGTGCCCGCCGTCGCGCCCATCAACAGCGCCTGGAAAACCGCCATCCGCAACATCCGCATGGCGTTCCCCAACGAAAGCGACGCCTTCCACAACGAAGTCCGCAAAGAGACCTTCGTCGAACTCGGCCGCATGACCGGTGAATTTCCGCACATGCCGGAATACCTCGCAAAGTATCGCAGCGGCGAAGTCGAGTTTCACGGCAAAGAGATCATCGAGGCGACGCGCGGCAAAGGCGCGGTGTTTATCGGCGGTCACTTCTCGAACTGGGAGATTACATCGCTCTGCCTCGCGCAGGTCGATCCGGATTCACATTTCACCTACCGCCCTGCCAACAACCCGATCATCGACAAATACATTGTCGACACCCGCGCTCAGTTTGGCCTCAAGCTCCAAGCCGCCAAAGGCAAAGAGGGTGGCATGGGCCTGCTGCGCTCGCTAAAGCGCGGCCGCAGCATCGCGCTGATGAACGACCAGAAATACAACGCCGGACTTTCGGTCCCGTTCTTCGGGCACAATTGCATGACCGCAGACGGTCCGGCGCGGCTCGCGCTCAAATTCAAAGTGCCGCTGATCCCGATCACCGGCCGCCGCATCGAAGGCACGCGCTTCGTCGCCACCGCTTACCCGGCGATCCCGCTCAACTACGACGATCCCGACAACGAGCAGACCGTCTTTGAAGGCGTCAAACGCGTGAACGAGTTTATGGAAGCGCGCGTGCGCGATGCGCCTGGCCAATGGTTCTGGTCGCATCGCCGCTGGCCAAAGAGCGCGTGGGTAGAAGCAGGTGTGATGTGAAGCCACTTCCATTTCATAGTTTCGAGATCACCTCGCCGCTGAAGCGCCAAGACGCGGTCGCCGCGCTCAACGCGCATCTCGAACCGGCGCAGTTCTTCCGCGTCCGCTGGCCAAACAGCGCCAACGAAAAGCGCTTCCAAGGCGCCGCCGACGACAACGGCTTCAAAATCCAGCGCGTGCTTGGCTACAACAACGTCTTCGCCCCCGTATCTACCGGCGTCGTGCAAGGCGCGGGCGCCGGCTCGCAGATCATCGTGAAGATGCGACCGCATGTAGGCGCATTGGCGCTCTTCGGCGGACTGCTGGCCCTGGGTACATTCGGCATGGTCTTGGCCGGCGGCGAACTTTGGATGCCGCTCGTGCTCGTCGCCATGCTCTATGTCATGGTGATGTTTGGCTTCTGGTTCGAAGCCGGCAAACAAGAGCGAACGCTCCGCGAAATTTTCAGAGCGCTTTGAATACCTGGGAGGGTTGGGTCATGTGGCGCGCACTACTGGCGGCTACGGTGTTGGCGGGATGCGCAACGGTTGATCGGGTCGAGCAGAGCTTGGGCCTCGACGACGGCCGCCCACCGCCGCCAGACACCAGCCTCGAGGCCGTCATGGCCGCCGCGCCACGCGCCTGTCCAAACGGACGCACACTCGAAGGCGCCAATCACGAGGCCTTCGGCCCCCAACACGGCGTCACCGGGACGGACATCGCCTTCACGCCGCTGGCCAGCGACCCCACGCGCGCCGTGCGCCTGCGCCGGCTTGTTGTTGAGCCAGGCGGCGTCATCGCGTGGCATGCCCATGATCAAGTGCAAGGCATGGCGCTGATCGTCTCAGGCCAAGCCACTGAGATCCGCAACACCTGCCTTGACCCGATCGTCTATCGCGCCGGCGATGTCGCACTGGAGGACGCAGGCACCGCCCACGGCTGGCGCAACGATGGCGACGTGCCCACCGTGATTCTGGTCTCACACGTGGTGCCGCGAAATTAAGCCGCGCTGCACGCGATTGGGCTTTGATAGGTAACCGTCGCCGTGTCAATCCGCCGCGCACTGGCCAATGCGCGCGCTGACTCTGCACATCGGTGCAACGCCGCAAGCACGGTCGCGAGCGAGTGATGAACGGCGGCCACGTGCGGCGCGGCGACAAGCGCCCGCTCACAAAATGGCAACGCCTCCGCATCGCGGTTCAACGAATGCAAGATGTAGCAATGGTTGTTCAGAATGCTCGGCTCGCCTGGGGCTAAGTCGAGCGCCCGCTGGCTCTCAACCAGCGCGCCGCTTGAATCGCCAACCTCCAGCAACACCGCCGAGCGATTGGCGTAGCTGTACCAATCTCGGGCCGGCATCGCCAAATAGGCCTGCATCGCCGGCGCGAACTCCGGCGCGTGCTGATCCGAAAGAATGGGAAGGATCAGTGCGTACATCGTCTCAGTGTCGATGTGCGGCGGGAAGTAGTCCGACGCGGGCGTCGGCAGCGCCGGATCGCGCCGGATCATCCGGTAGGCAAGCTGCGCATCGGCGAGCGCTTCCGGCATGCGGTCAACGTGCCAGTACGCGGTGGCGCGATACGCGTGGAACGACACGTCAGAGGTAATCGTGCTGCCGGGCGGTGTCGCTTCATCGTAGTAGCGCACGGCATTCGCGTAGTCGCCACGCTGCAGCGCCTCGGTGCCAAGATTAATCAGCGGCAGCGCGCGCCATTGTGAGCCGGGCGGAGAGACACGCAGACAGGCATTCCAATCAGGCGCTGTTTGCCCATTAAAGATACACTCCGGCGGCGCCTGAACTCGCTCTTGCGCAACCGCCGGCATGAGCCACGCGAACGCACACGCCGCGATAGCCGCGCTAAGAAATCTCATTGCCCACCGCCGCTCAGCAACACCCGCCGCGCCTCGGCCAAGCCTTCAATCGCCACGCTCGGATCGAGCTGCTGCGTGTTGCGCAGTTTCATGCGCCAGCACAGGTGCGGGCCGGTCGCGCGGCCGCTGGCGCCAACAGCGCCGATCACTTGGCCCTGTTCCACCGTATCGCCTGCATGAACATCCAAGCGGCTCATGTGCAGGTACATGGTGATGAGGCCCTGGCCGTGATCGATGAACACCAGCCCACCTTCGTAATGCATGTCCGGCTCGGCAAGCGTCACCACGCCCGCGGCAGGCGCCCGGATCGGCGTGCCGGTTGGCACTGCGATGTCATACCCAAAATGCGGCGTTGAAGGCGTGCCGTTCAAGATGCGCTGATTTCCCCACGTGCCCGAGACACGCCCGCCCTCGACCGGGCGAATGAAGCCATCAAGAAAGCCCTCGATGTTCGCCGCACTCTGGAAACCCGCCTGCTTCAGCGCCGTCTCGCGCTGAATGCGCGCAAGCACTGCCGGATCAGTCGGCGTCACTGTGTTTTGCGGTAGCCCATCGATGCGCTGAATGTCGAACGCACGCGGCGTGACGTCATAGCGTTCACTGACAGTAGCGCCGTTGGCGCGAGCGCCGATCTCAGTGCGAGCACCGTGCTCGCGCGTGAAGCCGAGAACGATCCAGCCCTCCGCGTCCGCGGCGCCAACAGCCAGTCCATCGAGACTGACAGCCGCGTTCGGCAACGTACGGCAGAGCGCCAGACCGCCTTGCGTGAAGGCGCCGGCGCAGCGCAGCGACAACGTCTGCGGCGCCGGCGGATTAACGGCCTCAACCACCTCAACCGGCGGCTGCGCGGCCGTCGGCGCTTCAGGCGCAGCTGGCGCCTCTGCCGCAGCGCACGCCGCCAGCAAAAGCGCGATCGCGCCAACCAGCGCTCTCACGACGTCTTCTCCGCGTGGACTTGCTTCCAGCGCGCCGTCGCTTCCGCCGGTCCACGATAAGCCTCCTGCAAATCGACGTTCCAATAACGCAGCGCGTCGAGCGTGATCGGCTCGCCCGTCACCGCGCAGCGGACATACGCGCCCTGCCGCAGGATGGTGATTTCGTTATCGCCAAAATGGACCTTCGCCTCAGGCCCGCCCGGATCGTGTTTGTTCATCCCGCTCTTTTAGCGCGCACCCGCTCCACAACCAAGCCGCTTAACCCATTGGCGGAAGGCGCAATTCGCTAATCTACTGGCTCGGAGCGCGGGACTAGGCCTAAAACAGCGAACCCTGGCCACCGCCCGGCTTGCCTCTGCCGCGCGGCTTTGCCGAGCCATCGCTTGGCGGATCGATCACCGCCTTCTTGTGATCGTCCGCGAAGGTGAGATCGACAACGTCGCCAGCATTCAGGTCCTTCGCGGCGCGCACGAGGCTGCCATCTTCGCGCTGAACCATGACGAAGCCACGTTGCAGCACGCTCTTGTGCGAGAGCGATTCCAACATCCGCGCCGCGCCATCGAGGTGCTTCTTGTGCGCTTCGAGCGTGCGCTTCATGGCGGGTTGCAAACGCGCCGTCGTGCGAACCAAATGCTCGCGGCGGCGGACAATATCCTGCGCCAGCGCTTCCGGCCGCAACCGCGCCGCCACCCGATCCAGCTTAGATTGCGCCGCGCGCGTGTTCGAAACCAGCGCCGAATTCAAACGCTCAGCCGCGCGGTCGTAGCGCTGTTGCGGGATTTGGAAGAGCGTCTCCAAGCGCGGCAACCGCGCAGCAGCAGCGCGCAACTCGGTGCGACGGCGCTCAAGGCCACGCACCAAGCCATTCTTCAGGCGACCATCAGCGCTGGTCACGCGCTCGATCAATTCCGCACGCACCGGCACCGCTTTTTCCGCCGCCGCAGTCGGCGTCGGCGCGCGATGATCGGAGGCGTAGTCGATCAACGTCGTATCGGTTTCGTGACCCACAGCGCTGATCAGCGGGATTTCACTTGCCGCCGCAGCGCGCACGACGATCTCTTCGTTGAACGCCCAGAGGTCCTCGATCGAGCCGCCGCCGCGCGCCACGATCAGCACGTCAGGACGGTCCGCGCCCTGAAGGCCGTTAAAGCCTTTGATGGCGCGCGCGACTTGCCCCGCCGCTTCCGGCCCCTGCACCAACACCGGCCACACGATAACGCGGCACGGAAAGCGCTCGCCCAGGCGATGCAAAATATCACGGATCACCGCCCCAGTCGGCGATGTCACGACACCAATCGTGCGCGGCAGATATGGGATCGCCTTCTTGCGCTCGCGCGCAAACAATCCCTCCGCCTGCAGCTTCGCTTTCAGCTTCTCAAGCTGCGCCAGCAATGCGCCGACACCCGCCGGCGCCATGCGTTCGCAGATCAGCTGATATTGCGAGCGCCCCGGGTACGTCGAAAGCCGCCCCTCGGCGACGACTTCCAAACCCTCTTCCGGCTTGAACGAAAGCTGCTGCACGTTCGCCTTCCACATCACCGTGGAGATCGTTGCGCCTTCATCCTTCAGATCGACATAGAGATGGCCGGACTTTGCGATCAGCACGCGGCCGAGTTCGCCGCGCACGCGAACGCGGTCGAAGTTCGTCTCCATCGTCCGCTTTACCGCCTGCGCAAGTTCGCTGACGGAGAGTTCGGGCAAGTTGGATTGGGCGGTAGCGGCCGCAGCGTCTGACATCTCTTTCATATAAGCCGACTCGCCCCGCACCGCGCCTGGTGGTTAAACAGTTCCAGGCTTGGGGGAGCCGGGGGATTTTCGCATGGCGTTTGACGCCAACGACCTGTCGCCACACGAGCATTTCGTGGTGGATCGGACCAACGCTGGGGAAATCGCCGATTTCAGCGCAATGGGCGGCCCTGGCGGGGCCAAGCCTGCCGTCCGGGCAGGCTTCCTGCGCAAGCTCCTGCTCCGGCTCGACCCGAGCTGGACAATCCGGACGCCCGGCGTCCGCATCAAAGGCGCACGCATCGAAGGCGTGCTCGACCTTACAGATTGTTCAGGCGAAGGCCTGCCAGCGCTGTCGCTGGTGGATTGCGAAATCCCGGAGACTGTGGATCTCAGCCACGCACGGCTGGCGCGGGTTTCGTTTGCTGGAAGCCGAATGTCGCGGCTGGTCGCGATCGAGGCGCAGATCGATGGCGAGTTCAACGTCTGCGACGTGGCGCCGACCGAGGCGCCGGGACGCGAGACGCTGACGGCGAAACTCCGGGGCGTGCGCATCGACGGCGACCTCTTGGGACGCGGCGCGAAATTCGCGCGCGCAACAGAGAGCGATGATGACGCGCTGATGCTGCAGGGCGCCGAGATCGCCGGCAATCTGTTGCTCGACGGAAGCTTCGAAGCATTCGGCTGCGTGTGGCTGCAAAACGCGCGGGTGGACGGGGGCTTCTCGTGCGAAGGCGCCACCCTGCTCAACCGCAGCGAAGATACGAGCGGCCAAGCGTTGAACGCAGATGGTGCGCGATTCGGTACGGTGCTCATGCGCAAAGTGAAGGTCGAGGGCGAGGCGCGGTTTTGCGGCGCGCGAATCTCTGGCGATTTCGACATGAGCGACAGCGCTTCGTTCCGCAATGAAATGGGCGCGGCGTTGATGCTCGCGAACGCCGAAATCGGCGGCCAAGTGTTTGGCGATACTGTGAAGATCGCCGGCATGCTGTGGCTGCAGAATGCGTCGATCGCGCGGAATTTGGAGTTGCGCGCAGCTGAAGTCGTGCATCGCACGACAATGCGGGGCGACGCGTACGGACGCGCGATCGATGCGACGAGCATGAGTGTCGGCGGCGCGCTGTTGATGCACGGCGCCAACATTAAGGGCGAGGTGTTTCTCGCGGATGCGCGCATTGCTGGCTATCTGGCGTTTGGCGGCGGGCGCTACATCAATGCGGGCGCCTGGGCGATCCGGGCGCCGAACGCGCGCGTCGGCGGCAATCTGACGTTCAAGCTTGCCGAGAATGGCTTCGCGCCGCACGGGCAGAAGACGGTGATCGAAGGTGGCGCGAAGTTTGACCGCGCGCGGGTCGAGGGATCGTTCGCGTGGTCTGGGTTGGAATTGCGCGGGCCCGGGCCCGACGGCGCCAAGGGCGCTGTGTTCTCGCTCAGCGATGCGCAGATCGGCGGGCCGGTGCAGGCCCGCGCACTGACGACACAACAAGATGCGTTCATCGATGCGTCGGGCGCGAGTTGCGCGGCGCTGGATGACGATGTGAAAGCCGGCTGGGGCGCGGAGCATGCGCGGCTTGGACTTGATGGCTTCAATTATGGGCGCATCGATAGCGACGGTGAGAAATGGCGCGCGCGGCTCGGTTGGCTGAAGCGCTCGCGCCGGGACGGAGAGAGATTTTCGCCGCAACCGTTCACGCACGCGGCGTCGACGTATGCGCGGATGGGACGGCGCGAGGACGCGCGGCGGGTGCAATTGGCGCAGCATGATTTGCACACGCTTGCGGGTTCGGCGGGGCCGTTTACGTGGGCGCTCTCTTCGCTGTTCGGCGCCATCGCGGGGTATGGCTTGGCGCCGATCCGGATCGTGCGGGCGCTGGCACTCTTCCTAGCGCTCGGTTTCTTTGGCGTGCTCGCAATGAACGCACAAGGCGCGTTGGTCACACCGCAAGGCCGCGCCTGCAATGGCGCCGTCGAACCCACGCTCTACGCGCTCGATGTCGCGCTGCCAGTGATCGATCTCGGCCAAGAGAGCCGTTGCGCGCCGGGACGCACAGCACGCGCAGAATTGCCGCAAGGCGTGGCTGTGTCCGAGACCAATGATTGGCGTCTGTTCGAGGGCGTCGCCATGTGGCGCTGGGCGCACGCACTCTACGCCATGCTCGGCGCCATCCTCACCGGCCTCGCCATCGTCACCTTCTCCGGCATCATGAAACCAAAGAGCGAGTAGCCTGTCGAAGCACGACGCCGCGCACCGCCGCTAGCAGGCAGCGCGCCTTCAGTCCATAAAGCCGCCATGGCTGACATACGCGTACTCGGTGTTGCCGGAAGCTTGCGGCTTGGCTCCCTGAACCGCGCGTTACTGCGCGCAGCCGCAAAACGCGCGCCCACCGGCATGAGCATCGACACCTTCGATCTTGCCGACGTGCGCTCTACAACGGCGATGTGGAAGCCGCGGGCGATCCGCCGGGCGTCGCGTCGTTCAAAGCGGCAATCCGCGCCGCCGATGCGGTTCTGTTCGTCACCCCCGAATACAATCACGGCGTGCCTGGCGTGATGAAGAACGCGGTGGATTGGGCCTCGCGTCCTGCGCGCGACGCAGCGCTCAACGGCAAGCCCGTCGGCATCATCGGCGCCTCACCGGGACAAGCCGGCACAGCGCGCGGCCAAAGCCAACTTCGCCAAGCCTTCGAGTTCACCAATTCCTATTGCATGCCGCAGCCTGAAATCCTCGTCTTCCGCGCCCTTGAAAAATTCGACGCCAACGGCGAACTCACCGACGCAAAGACGATCGAATATCTCGGCAAGTATCTCGAAGCGCTGCGCAATTGGACCCTCCGCTTCAAATGAGCTTCGAAGGCGCTGAGCACATCACCGCCAGTTTGGAAATCGCGGCCGAACGCGCCGGTGATCTCACCGCCGACATCTACAAGCGCCTCTTCGCGGACTTCCCCGAAACCGAACCGCTCTTCATCATGGACCGCGACGGCGCCGTACGCGGCAGCATGCTCTCGCACGCCTTCACCACCATTCTCGATTTCATCGGCGAACGCCGCTACGCGCACAATTTCATCGCAAGCGAAATCGTCACGCACATCGCCTACGACGTGCCGCCCGACGCCTTCGCCTCGTTCTTCATCGTGATGCGCGACGAGTTACGCGCCGCCTGCGGGCCGCAATGGTCGCCAGAAATGGAGGACGCCTGGCAGCGCCTCCTCCACGATCTAGAGCGCTACGTCGCCCGACCCACGCACGTCGCCTGACGCCTGCACCTCTTTTCAGGCCTCATCAGCAAGTTAGGCGCTGCCTGACCAGACCTACGCTTGACCAGCGAGGCGTCCCGCCCCAATGCAAGCAACATGAAGATTCTGATCGTCGGCTCCGGCGGGCGCGAACACGCTTTAGGCTGGAAACTCCAGCAGAGCCCGATCGTTTCGGAGGTGATTTCCGCGCCCGGCAATCCGGGCCTCGCCGCGCTTGGACGCTGCGTCGCGATCAATGCCGACGATGCGCGTGAACTCGCCGCCTTCGCGCTCCGCGAACAGATCGGCCTTGTCGTCATCGGCCCCGAAGTCACCGCCGCTGCCGGCCTTGCCGATGGACTCAGCCAAGTCGGCATCCCTTGCTTCGGCCCGAGCAAAGCCGCCGCCGAACTCGAAGCGTCAAAGGCGTTCATGAAAGAATTCTGCGTGCGCCACGGCGTGCCCACCGCGGAATACAAAGTCTTCGACGACGCCATCCGCGCCAAAGCCTATCTCGGCGATCGCGAACCGCCGTTCGTGATCAAAGCTGATGGCCTGGCTGCCGGCAAAGGCGTCGTCATCGCCGAAACGCGCCGCGAAGCGGATGCGGCGATCGACGAGATTCTCTTCATGCGCAAATTCGGCACCGCCGGCCAACGCATCGTCATCGAGGATTTTCTGCCCGGCGAAGAAGCGAGCTTCTTTGCGCTCTGCGATGGCGAGACCGCGATCCCGATGGTCGCCGCGCAAGATCACAAGCGCGCCTACGACGGCGACAAAGGTCCCAACACCGGCGGCATGGGCGCGTACTCACCGGCGCCGATCTTCACCGACAAAGTCCGCGATCAAACCATGGAGCAAATCATCCTGCCGACGCTGCACGGGATGAAAGCCGAGGGCAATCCGTTCGTCGGCGTGCTGTTCGCGGGCTTGATGATCACGCCCGCTGGGCCGAAGTTGATCGAGTTCAACGTCCGCTTCGGCGATCCCGAATGCCAAACCATGATGCGCCGTCTGACGAGCGATCTTGCGCCGGTTCTACTCGCCGCCGCAAAGGGCGAACTCGCATCAGCGCCGCCGCTCGAATGGGATACGCGCCCCGCCGTCACTGTCGTTTACGCCGCGCAAGGCTATCCCGATGAGCCGCTCAAAGGTTCGGTCATCCGCGGCGTCACGCAAGCCGACGCCGTACCGGACGTGGTCGTCTTTCACGCTGGCACGCGCGTCGATACCGATGGTCTGCTGCGCGCCGATGGCGGCCGGGTGCTCAACATCACGGCCACCGGCGCGACGCTCCAAGACGCGGTCAACAGCGCTTACGCCGGCGTCAACAAAATCGACTGGCCCGGCGGCTTCTGCCGCCGCGATATCGCCTGGCGCGCGTTGGGCTAGGCTTGCGCCTTCGCTCACACATCGTACTAGTGCAATGAACGCCCGTCCTCTCCCGCTAGGGGGAGGTGGCGCGGGCGCAAGCACGCGACGGAGGGGTGAGCGCGAATGCTCGCAGGCAGTGGCGCCTCCCCCAGAGTCAGCGCTTCGCGCTGCCAGCTCCCCCTCGCGGGGGAGCACGACGGGAAGAAGCGGACATAGACATGACTGAACCAGCCGAAGACCCGCACGCAGACTTCAAGGGCGTGAAGCCCGTGGAGGATCGCCATCGCTTGGATGAAGCGGCGCTTGAGCCGTGGCTGAAAGCGAACGTCGAAGGCTATTCCGGCCCGCTCACCATCAATCAATTCAAAGGCGGGCAATCGAACCCGACCTACCAGATCGTCACGCCGTCGCGAAAATACGTGCTGCGCAAAAAGCCGGGCGGGAAATTGCTGCCATCCGCGCACGCCGTCGATCGCGAGTTTCGCGTCATGTCGGCGCTCTACCCAACCGGCTTCCCGGTCGCGCGCCAATACGCGCTCTGCACCGACGAGAGCATCCTCGGCGCGATGTTCTACGTCATGGAAATGGTCGAAGGCCGCGTGCTCTGGAACGGCGCGCTTCCGGAAATGACCCAGGAAGATCGCCGCGCCACCTACGAAAACAAAATCGCGACGCTCGCCAAGCTCCACAACACCGACCACGAAAAGATCGGCCTCGGCGATTACGGCAAGCCGGGAAACTATTTCGGCCGCCAGATCGATCGCTGGTCGAAGCAATACAAGCTGAGCGAGACGGAAAACATAGACGAGATGAACCGTCTCATCGAATGGCTGCCGCAAACCATTCCCGCCGGCGAGCGCACTTCCATCGTTCACGGCGATTATCGCCTCGACAATCTGGTGCTGCACGAGAGCGAACCGCGCGTTATCGCCGTGCTCGATTGGGAGCTTTCAACGCTGGGCGATCCGCTCGGCGATTTCACCTATTATCTGATGAATTGGGTGATGCCGCACGATGGCCGCTCCGGCCTCGGCGGTGTTGATCTTGGCCCGCTCGGCATCCCAACGCTGGAAGAAACCGTGCAGCTCTATTGCGCGCAGACCGGCCGCGACGGCATCGCCGAACTCGATTGGTACTTCTCCTACAACGCCTTCCGCCTCGCCTGCATTCTGCAAGGCATTGCTGGCCGCGTGCGTGACGGCACCGCCGCGAGCGCACACGCAACACAAATGATCCAGCGCATTCGGCCTCTCGCGGCGGCGTCATTCCACTACGCGCAAAAAGCCGGCCTGAAGTGAACGAGCGTCAGCGCGACCTCTTTCTCTGGGTGTGGTCGAAACGGCGAACGCCCGGCCAAGCCGCTATCGGCCTGCGCGGCGCCATCATCGGCGCGCTCGGCGGCGTCCTTTCACGTTGATGCTGATCGGCGACATCGGCGCCGGTCGCGGCAGCTATACCGGCATCTCCGCAATCCTGCCGCTCATCGAACGCGGCGGCATGTTGCTCCTCCTCTCCGTCGGCGCGTTCGCAGCGATCGGCTTCTTCGGCGCCAACCGCGCCTTCGCAGCGCAAGAGGCCCAGTACCAAGCGATCCTCCAAACCGGCGCGCGCGTGCCCGATCAAAAGCCCGTCATGCAGCCGGGCGATCGCGGCCCTGCAATAGCAGTCGCGATCGCGGTCGCGGTGATCGTCGGCTTCATCGCCTTCGTGTGGATCACTCTGGGTTAGCGACGAAAAGCAGGCGTAAACGGTTGACGCCGTATGCCACCAAGGCGGATCAAAACCGCCTCATCTCGGGGGATTTTCATGTTGCAACGCGCAATCACGTTCGCCGGAGCGGCCGCCGCTCTAGCTCTGCTAGCGGGCTCAAGTTTCGCACAGGAAGCCACCGCCCCGCGCGTTGCGAGCATCGTTCACGCCGGCCGCCTCCTTGCTGACGCCTCGACCGGCCGCGTGCTCACCGAGCAATCCATCCTCATCGGCGCCGATGGCAACATCGTCAGCATCGAACCGGGCTACGTCACACGCGACGGCGCGACCATCATCGATCAGCGCAATCGCTTCGTGCTCGCAGGCCTCATCGACAGCCACGTCCACCTCACCAGCGAACTTGGCCCAAACCAGATCATCGAAGAAGTCACGCTCACCGCCTCCGACGCCGCCCTCCGCGGCGCCGAGAATGCGCGCATCACATTGATGGCAGGCTTCACCACGGTGGCCGATCTCGGCGCGCCGAACGATTCCATCTTCGCTCTCCGCCGCGCCATCGCTGAGCGCCGCATCCCCGGCCCGCGCATCATTGCCTCAGGTTCGTCGGTCACACCCGATGGCGGCCATGGCGACGCCAACGGCTTCTCACCGGATATCATCGACGTCATGCGCAGCCCGTCGGCCTGCTCGGGCGCTGACGCCTGCCGCCGCGCTGTGCGCCGCCAAATCCAAGCCGGCGCCGATGTCATCAAAATCACCGCAACCGGCGGCGTGCTCTCGAACACGTCAGCAGGCGTCGAACAACAATTCAGCGACGCTGAACTGCAAGCCATCGTCGAAGCCGCGCACGCCATGGGCCGCCGCGTCACCGCGCACGCGCACGGCGCCGGCGGCATCAATGCCGCCCTCCGCGCCGGCGTCGATTCGATCGAGCACGGCTCCTACACGGATCAAGAGTCGCTGCGCCTCTTCCGCCGCCACAACGCCTATCTGGTCCCGACCATCCTCGCCGGCGTCACCGTGGAAGAACTAGCCGATCGGGGCGGCGTGCTCACCCCGAACCAAGCCGCGAAAGCGCGCGAAGTCGGCACTCGCATGCGCCAGTCCATTCAGAACGCACGCCGCGCCGGTGTCCGCGTCGCCTTCGGCACAGATAGCGGCGTCTCCCACCACGGCATCAACGCCCGCGAATTCCAGTTCCTGGTCGAAGGCGGCTACACGCCAATGCAAGCCATCGCCATCGCCACCGTCAACGCCGCCGATCATCTCCAGCTCGGCGGCGTCGCTGGCCGCATCGCACCCGGCTACGCGGCCGACATCATCGCCGTCGATGGCGACCCGACCCAGGATGTGACCACGCTCATGAATGTCGGTTTCGTCATGGCGCGCGGGACTGTGGCCAAGGACGAGTAACGCACCACCACACCCATTCCCGGGGCTTCGCGTAGCGAAGAACCCGGGACCCCCATAAACACGACCGCTCGCTGTTGTTTTCCCTAGCGTTTCACTTTCACAAGAGTGGTGGTTATGGATCCCGGGCCTGCGGCTTCGCCGCATCCCGGGAATGGGTGGTTGGTCGGTGTTCAGTCTCCGCGAAGCACGCTAAGCACCTCCGCATGCTTCGCGTAATTGCCAAAGGCGGGTCGGAAGTCACGTGCGCAGACAGCACGGCGCTTTGGTACGACCTTGAATCCCCGGACGAAACCGAAGAGCGGGACGTCGAAGCCACGCTCGGCATCGACGTGCCAACGCCGGTTGAGCGCGCCGCGTTCGAAGAATCTGCGCGCTATTACGAAGAGCGCGAAGCGCTGCATTTAACCGCGACACTGCTTGGGCGGCGCGATGAGGGGCCACTCGTTTCTGGCGCCGTCACATTCATCCTGACCAAGGGCAAGCTTGTCACCGTGCGCCAAGTGCGGCCGCGTGCGTTCGAGATTGGTCAGGGTCGCGCATCTGCGCGGATTGGATCGGCGCAGACTGGCGCCGATGTGCTGACAGCGCTGATTGAAGGCGCGGCGGAGCGCCTGGCGGATGTGCTGGCCGAAGCGACCCGCGACGCCAACAAATTGTCGCTCAATGTCTTCAACCAAAACCAAACGCCCGACTTGCACGCGGCGCTACGCGAACTTGGCCGCATCGGCTCGCTGGCCGCCATCGCGCATGACTCGCTCACGAGTATGCAGCGCCTGCTCGTCTATGCGCGAGCGTCGAAGGGCAAATACAATCTCGACACTGCGCGCATCTCGGCGCTCGCCCGCGATGTGGGCGAGCTTGAGCGCATCGCTGAGCAATTGCAGCCGCGGCTCTCGTTCCTGCAGGATGCGATGCTGGGGTTGATCAATGCAGCGCAAACCAATGTGCTGAAGGCGCTTTCACTAGCAACAATTGCGTTCGTGCCGCCAACTTTGATCGCGTCGATCTTCGGCATGAATTTCGACGCCATGACCTGGTTCAGGGCCGATTGGGGACCTTGGGTTGGCGTCGCCATGATGTTCGCCGCACCTGCGACCCTCTTCGGCATAGCCAAGTGGCGCCGCTGGTTCTGAAACGGAACTTCCACTCCTCGCGCCGCGTTTACGCGCGCTAGATTTGAGGAGAATCCACATGTTGAAACTTGCTCTCGCGGCGAGCGCGGCGCTGATGCTGTGCGCCTGCGGCACGCAAATGGGCGACCGTATGGCGTCAGGCGCCGCGATCGGCGCCGGCACAGGCGCCATCTTCGGCGGCGTAGGCGCCATCCCTGGCGCCATTATCGGCGCGGGCGTCGGCGCATTCACCCCACCGGAGAATGTCAATCTCGGCGAGCCCGTCTGGGACGATGCGGACGAGGATCGTTACGACGATCAAGGCAATCCCCGTTAAGGCCTTCGCCTCACTCGCGCCCAAACTGGCGGGTAGCGCGAAACCGCATAACTTGTACGGGCGGCGTGATGCGCCGTCCGTCGGGCTGAGGAGCGGAACGATGAAGACTATAATTCTCGCGAGCGTAGCTGCTGTCACGTTGGCCGGTTGCGGCACGCAAATGGGCGATCGCATCGCCACCGGCGCCGCCATTGGCGCGGGCGCAGGCGCCATTGCTGGCGGCGTTGGCGCATTGCCGGGCGCTATCGTGGGCGCGGCCGTCGGCGGCCTGACCTCGCCCGAACAGGTCAATCTCGGCACGCCCGTCTGGGACGAATGATTGCACCTGACGGCGTCCGCGCTTAGAGCATCGCGCGGGCGCCCGTCTGTTCTGCGGGAGTGCCCGAGGACAGATCATGGCTGCGTTAGAATTCACCCGTCGCTACGCGATGGCGCATCGCCTGTTGGCGACGCAAAGCCCCAAATGCGCGATCCCGCACGGGCATAATGAGTTTGTGACCGTTCGATTAGATCCGGTCGCGGCCTTCAAATTTTCCGGCACAAACTCCGCCGCGCCATTCGAGCTTGCGAAGAAGCGCTGGCATCAATGGATCGATGAGTGCGTCGACCACGCGTTGCATCTCGGCGAGAACGATCCGCTCATCGGCTATTTCCGCGACAACGAGCCCGCGCTTCTAAAACAGATCATGACCTTCCAAGGCGATCCAACAACCGAAGCGCTCGCCGCCTGCTTCTTCCTCAAACTCTCAGCCTTCATCGCCGACGACAAACTCCCCTTCACCGTCCGCGAAGTCCGCATCGAAGAAACGCCGACAAACACCGTCGTCATCACACGCGAAACCTTCGACCCCGCCACCTGCGGCCTCCGCAGTGGCGCTTGGCCCTGGCGCGCAGATATGAGTCTCAACGATTTCTAAATATGGACCGCCGGCGTCCCGCCGGCATGCGCCGCCTTTCAAAAAGTTGGAGCGCGGCGCCCCCGTCGACGCATGCGCGGCCGGAGGCCGAGCGCTCAGACCCGGATAGAACTGCGATCTTATGGTCGACTCTCTTGCAGAGTGCGATTTTGTCGGCGCCGTGCACGCGGATATCGACCGCAACGGAGCATCGCGTGGCTACTTCTTCGATTTGAGCGACGCGCGCTTTCTTGAGCCTTGCGTCGAGTGTCGCCCCAACCGATGCGGCGCCGGGACATCGCGCTGAAGCGTTCAGAGGTAGCGCTATCGCGACGGGTTGGACTACCTTCTGCCCCATCTGGGTGGATAGGGCGCAATGCGGGTCATCGTTACAGGAGGCGCGGGCTTCATCGGATCAGCGGTTTGTCGGCGGCTTGTGCGCAAGTCCGGCTGGAGCGTGCTCAATCTCGACGCGCTCACCTATGCGGCGAATTTGACCTCGTTGGCCGAAATCGAAGGCAATGAGCGCTATCGCTTTGTGCGCGGCGACATCTGCGATCTGCCGCTGTTGAACCAGGAGTTCGCGGAATTTCAGCCTGATGCGGTGATGCACTTAGCGGCCGAGAGCCACGTCGATCGTTCGATCACGGCGTCGCCCGTCTTCGTGCAAACCAATATCGTAGGCACGCACACGCTGCTTGAGGCAGCGCGCGCGTATTGGGAGGGATTGAAAGGGGCGAAGCGGGAATGCTTTCGTTTCCTGCATGTGTCGACCGACGAGGTGTTCGGCTCGCTCGGCGAAAGCGATCTCTTCACCGAGACGACGCGCTATGATCCGCATTCGCCATATTCGGCGAGCAAGGCGGCGTCCGATCACCTTGTCAGGGCCTGGGGGCACACGTTCGGTCTGCCAACGATCGTCTCTCATTGCTCGAACAATTACGGGCCGTACCAATTCCCAGAAAAACTTATACCGGTGATGATCATCAGGGCGCTGGCGGGAGCGCCGCTGCCGGTCTATGGCGACGGCCGCCACGTGCGCGATTGGCTCTATGTCGATGATCACGCGGCGGCGCTGGAATGCATCCTGTCCAACGGTCGGGTTGGCGAGAGCTACAATGTCGGCGGCCGCAGCGAACGCAAAAACATCGACGTGGTGCGTGCCATTCTTGATCTGGTCGACGAGCTGGCGCCGTGCCGTGCCGTGCCGCGCTCAGAGATCAGCTTTATCGCCGACCGTCGCGGCCACGACCTCCGCTACGCCATGGATTCAAGCAAAATCGAAAGCGAGCTCGGATGGCGCAGCACCGAGAGCTTCGAAGGCGGCCTCCGTCGCACGGTGAAATGGTATGTCGACCGACGCGACTGGTGGGAGCCCATCCAGGGCGCGAGCGACCGGTCTTGAGCGATCCCGCCAGCGGTGCAGTGTGGCCCACCACGTCATCCGGCCGCTAAGACTTCAAATGAGGGCGTCGGTGACGGCGGTGATGATCCGATCCTGGTCGGACGCCATCCCAGGCCAAATGGGCAACCGAACGATTCTGCTCGCCATGCTTTCGGTGACCTGCAGCGTGCCGTGAGCCCGTCCATAGCGAAGGCCGCCGGGACTGTTATGCAAAGGGACGTAGTGAAACGCTGCGGTGATCCCCTGCGCGCGAAGGTCTCGAATGAGCGCGTCCCTGGCGTCTTGTGTCTCAGCAAGCAAGTAGAAGATGTGACCATTGTGCGTGACGTTCAACGGCGTCATCGGCCTGCGTGCGCGACCGCTAGATTCAATATCTGCAAACGCGGTCTGATATTTGTCCCAGATCGCCTGTCGCTGCAGCGTAACCTGATGTGCCTGTTCCAATTGCGCCAACAAGACCGCCGCGGTGATTTCGCTCGGCACGTAAGACGAACCAAGGTCCAACCACGTGTAGCGATCAACTTGTTGGCGCTGAAATGACGCGAGATCGGTGCCGTGCTGATGCAAAATCTCCGCTCGATCGGCCAGACGAGGCGCATTGACGATGATTGCTCCGCCTTCGCCGCAGGTCACGTTTTTTGTGTGGTGAAAACTGAACACCCCAATATCGCCGAGTGAGCCGGCGGCGCGACCGTGGTAACGAGAGAGCAAGGCTTGCGCGGCGTCCTCGATGAGAAAGAGGCCGTGACGATCGGCGATGGCGCGCAGCGCATTCATGTCGCACGGCACGCCGCCATAGTGCACTGCCAGTATCGCGCGCGTGCGCGCCGTAATGGCGGCTTCCACGGCTGCTGGATCGAGGTTTAGCGCTTCCGGTTCGATGTCGGCGAAGACGGGCGTCGCACCTCGCAAAGCCACGGAATTGGCGCATCCGACGAACGTGAATGAGGGTAAAATAACCTCGTCGCCTGGGCCGAGGTCGCAAATCAAGGCGGCGAGTTCGAGGCCGACCGTGGCTGATTGAACGAGATGTACGTGCTCGGCTCCGCATTCGTTGGATAACCAGCGTCGGCATCGCAAAGAGAATTTTTCTCCGGTTGATGACACCCCTTGCTCCAACGCATGCAGGAGATAGGCGGTTTCGTTACTCGCAAACGTGGGCCGGTTGAGTGGTATCACGCGCGGCGCCCTGTGCTTGACTTGTCGGATTGCAATTTGTTCTAACAGACGAAGGCGGAAGTTCCAGATGACCTTTGACACGGGCCAGCGCCCCATTGCGATCTTTGGCGGGCGTGGTGCTGGTATTTTGGCGGCCCATGCGTTGCGCCGCGCACAAACGCCTTCGCCAGTGATCTGCTTTTTGAACGACGCGGAAACGATGGGCGTCGAAATCGAAGGTATTCCCGTGGTCGGGTCTTTCGATGGTTGGGCCGGCCTCAGCCCGGAGACCGGATTTCTCGCACCTCTTCACAAGGCCAATCAGATGGAGGAACGCGCGCGCCGGGTTGAGAGCTTGGGCGTGCCGTTCGAACGATGGGTCAACATTATCGATCCGGCCGCCTTGGTGGTTGATGGTTCGATCGTCGGCTCGGGAACGTGGGTTCAGGCCGGCGCGATGGTCATGCCCGGCGCGCGCGTTGGTAGCCATGTCGCGTTGCGCTCGGGCTGCCACGTCAGCCACGATTGCGTGGTGGAGGACTTCGCCAACGTCGGCATCGGCGCCATTCTTTGCGGTTATAGTGTTGTCGAGACAGGCGCGTATGTAGCGGCGGGCGCTGTCGTGCGCGACGGCGTCCACATCGGTCGTTACAGTGTCGTGGGGCTCGGCGCGGTCGTGGTTGCAGATGTGCCGCCGGGGGCCGTTGTTGTGGGCAATCCGGCACGAGTGATGCGACGCAATGAGTGAGCCGCCCTCAAATGCTTGGGAGCCCTGGTTCAAAGGCAAACAATTTACCTCCGATTGGGCGACTGACCGGTTCGCGGTCTGGACTTCCGTACTTGGCGACCTCGCGGATCAGCATGTCGACATTCTTGAGATTGGCTCGTGGGAGGGGCGGTCGGCGATCTTCTTCCTCGAGTATCTCCCTCATTCAAGAATTACATGCGTCGATACGTTCGAAGGAAGTCCGTTGCTGCGCTCGATCCCGAAGTGGAACGCGGCCATTCCTTATGCGCAGCATCGGTTCGATCTCAATCTTTTGCCGTATGGCGATCGAGTCGAAAAAATCTGTTCGCATTCCATACCGGCGTTGTTTGCCTTGTTCCGCGCAGCCAGATGTTTTGATCTGATTTACATAGATGGCAGCCATGAACGCGATGACGTGCTGATGGATTCCATCCTATCCTGGCGTTTGTTGAATGAGAACGGCATCCTCATCTGGGATGATTACACCTTTCAATCTGCGCGGCCGCCAAAGCCCGCCATCGATATCTTTTTGGCGATGAACGCCGATGACCTCACCGAAATCCACCGCGGGAAGCAACTCATCGTTCGCAAACACGCTTCGGCGCGGAGTGCCGATGGGGTGTAGGCCGTTGCCACTTCCATGGCGCAACCCGAGATGCTTTGGGATTGAGCCATGAGCGTGAGTGATGTCGCGAGTGATAGCGCGAGTGTTGTCGAACAATGTCTGGCGCGATTGACATCCACGGACGAAGGACCAACCGATTACGACGCCGTCCTGCGCGATAGTGTGGTGCTGCTTACCGCGCCGCTATTTGTCGCTCAGTCCGTTGATTGGCAGGTTGCGGCCATCCAGGCGGTGTTCATAAGGATGACCGTCTCCCTACATGCGCAGGCGGGCGCGGCGGCGGCGCTTGCTGCGCCTCACTTTGCGCGCTTGCTCGCAAGCCCTGAAACGACGCTGGCCCAGGCTTGCCTCCTGCACGACGCGATGTGGGGGATGTGGTGGTGCGCGGCCGCCAGCCTCGACGATATGCGGCCGGTACAGACAAGCGTTTGCATCCCGTTTCATCGGTTTCTTGAACGCCGAGGGCTGGTGTCCGCCGGCGCGCGCGATGCCCGTGAGCCTGGCCCGATCAAGGTAGCCTATCTCTCCCACTACTCTCACGGCGCGAGAGGAAATGCGGTGTCGCCGGTGATCGCGTCGCTAGCGCGCGCGCATGCGGCCATTCCAGACAGAAAGGTGTTTTTCTATTCCGTGCAGTGGGTGGACGAGGCGTGGCTCGACGAACAATTCGCGGCGACCGATGTGAGTCGCCGCAGTGTCGGGATGAGCATGGCGTATGACCGATTTGATGAACTGTTCGAACTCCTGCGCGTAGACGATCCAGATGTGGTGATCGCCGATGTCACCGGCAGTATCGCCAGCGTCTTGTTTGCGCGGCGAGTCGCGCCAGCGCAGCTGCGGCTTGACCTTGGCCTTCCGTATTGGTTTCCGCCGGAGATTGATTTGGTGTTGCTGTCGGGCAAACGCTGGCGCGACTGCTACCCCTTTGGTCGAGATCGCGCGGTGGAAATGACCACGACACAGGAAACGGAATTCATCTTTCGCGCGCCGAGTGAAACCGAGATCGCAGAGGCCCGTGCGGCGTTGCCGGCGGACGCGCAGGCGATCGGCCTCTTTACCCGCCTGATCAAGATCACGCCGGCTTATCTCGAAGTGATCCGCCAAGTGCTTCGCCGGAAGCCGGACGCGCATTTCCTTGTTGGTGGAACGGGCGACCCGCGGATGGTGCAGGCGTTCATGGCCGACGATGAGTTGGCGGGGCGGGTTACCTTTCTGCACCACAACGTGAATTTGGCGGCTTACGCGCACGCCATTGATGTGTTTGTGGATACCTTTCCGATGATCGGCGGGCTGGCTTGTCGCGAGATCGTGGCGCAGGGCGTCCCGGTGCTTAGCCTTCGCAGCAACGAATGGGGGCTTAAGCAGGATCAGGATCGTGATCCGCAATCCATTGCCGACGACGAACCGGCGCTGATCGACCTCATCTGCCGGACGTTGACCGACGTCGCATTCCGGGAAGCGCGCGCGGCCGCGGCCGCTGCAACCATTGACGTCATCTCGGATGTGGCGACCAGCGCGGCAGAGATTGACGCAGCCATGATGGGGGCACTGCGCGCGGCGTGCAAAAGGAGCTAAATCTACTACTTGGTCGGAAGGTCGAGCATCTTACGCATATCGAGCGGCGACATGACCGGTCGATCATGAAGTGCGGCGATCTCTTTCACCCTCGACACCAACGACACGTTGCTCGCGGGATGTTGTCGCTGGGGGTGGTCCAACCACAGATTGTCTTCGAGGCCAACTCGAACGCCGCCGCCCATAGCGATGGCCACGGAATTCATCGCGAGCTGATCGGCTCCAAAACCCGCGAGGGACCAATAAGAATTGGCGGGGAGCCCCGTTAGAATCGCGGACACATGAAGCAGATTGGCTTGCGCCGAGGCGACGTTGCCAAGCAGGATGTTGAAATAGAAGGGTGGCTTGAGAACGCCTTTGTCGATCAGATAGTTGGCGAAGTTGACCATCCCGACATCAAACACCTCTAGTTCGGGCTTGATGCCGTTATCGAGCATTTTGAGCGCAAGGTCCCTAATCATGTCGGGGCTGTTTACGCTCGCCGCGCGCAAGAAATTCATCGACCCAAGCGTGAGCGAGGCCATGTCAGGTCGAACGTCGCCCGTCAGATCGAGCACCTCCGAGCGAGCGGAAAACTCTGACGCTGTGCGACCGCTGCAAGTCACGCAAAGGACGACTTCGGGAGTCGCGGCGCGGATGCGCTCAATGATATTGGCGTAGGCGGTCCCCTTGTGCGTCTGACGCCCCTCGGGGTCGCGCGCATGAAGGTGGACGCTGGTTATGCCGATCTTTGCGCAACTCAGTACATCGGCGGCGATCTCGTCAGCCGTGATGGGAACGAACGGGTTATCCCGTTTGGTCGGCACGACGCCGGTGGGCGCGAGGTTCACAAGCACAGGACGGGAGCTCGGCATGGTTGGCCTTGTACTCCGCCTCCCGCCGCGGCGCGAGGAGACTTCGGTGTCGTCGAGCATAGGCAGCTTGCAGCGTTCGGCCGCTGATCTTGGCCCCGGTAATCTTGGACCGTGGGTTCAGTCGCTGCACCTTGTGCGAATTGAAACACATGGTATCGCTCAAGCCGATCATTCGGCGCTCAGCGGCCCTTGCACCCTGGCGACGTTGCGGAGGTGACCATTCGATGCTCCGCCCGTTTCGTTCGAGGTTGTTTGGGGAGGTGACTAATGTCCCGTGAAGTCGATTCACCAATGGTGCGCAACGGAGATCATTGCTTGGTGGTTGCCGGTGCACATGCTGGCAAGTCAGGTGTCGTTGAAGATCGCAAGACGAGGGTCTGTCAGGAATTTCGTGTAGGGGCCGGTTGATCAAGCGAGTTTGAACCGGTCTTCGAACAGGATGGCGAATTGGGTTTTCGCCATGGTCCATTCCCTGGGCGGCATTCTCCAATCTTTCTCGGCCAGGTTCAAC
>JANPCV010000165.1:0-26107 GCA_031431115.1 Caulobacteraceae bacterium | reverse complement strand
AGCCGGGAAGCTGCCGAAAGTCGCCCTCGTCGCAGCCATGCGCAAACTCCTCACCATCCTCAACGCCATGCTCAAAAGCAAAACTGCCTGGGCCGGAGCTTGCCTCATGAGACAGTCGCTTCTCCCCTCAAAGGGAGAAGGAATGCTTAGTGCAGGCTCGCTTTCACCCTCACTCAAACCATCAGCAGTCGCTTCGAACGCGGCCTCCCATGCCTCTTCATCGAGATTGAAACACCGGCGCGCCTCCTTCGCGCTTTGGCGCGCGGCGGCCAGTGATTCTTCATCGCCCTCGCCAAACGCCTCGCGGCGCACAGCCGCGATCGCATCCACGAAGAACGGCGGCGCGCCTTTCGGATTGTGCACCATGCAATAGGCCAGATGCGCGGCGTACCGAAACTTCTGAACCAGCTCCAACTCGCGCGCGCGTTTTTCCTGAACCCACGCCGTCACCTCGCGCTGCTCGATCTCCTCTTCACGCAGCACGCCCTCCTCGATGAAATTCGGCTTCTGCTTCTCGCGCACGATCCCGCACGCTTGGAGCGCCAGCGCATAATCGCGCTTCGACCATCCCTCGACATTGATGCGCTTACGGATCGCGTGTTCGCAAACCCCGAAGCGCTCCGCCAACGCCCGCGCCGAATCCCCGCCCAAATACGCCGCGCGGATCAACTCCCACGTCGCCGGCCCTGCGATCTTGTACGTCTGTCTCTCGGTTTTGCTCATGGACGCGAGTGTACGCCCACGAATCTCCCGGTCGGATACAGCGCCTCTCCAGCACAAGTTTCTCGTTTTGTGGCGGGGATTTAGCGAGAGTAGAGGGCGCGAGTTTAGCGGGATTTATCCTCGTATTCGTGGAGCGGTTAGAAAGTCCAACCTTCGCTTTCCATGAACTCCTCAAGCGACATGCAGGGAATTTCAAAGTGCTCGCAGATATTTGGTATCTTAGCGGCATTTGGTTTGAGCTGCTCTAGCGTCACTACTGTTGCCCTGCTGACTTTTGCCTTCGCGATTACGAATGGATCCGCGTTTCGACCACCCTTCAAGAGCTTCTGCTGCTCGATGTTCGCTTGAAAATGCGGCACCGCATATATCTGGCCGACGAAAGCGCCCTCCGCGCCGGTAGGCGTCGGAAACGTCGACGCATGATTTGCCGCCCACGTGCGAGCGGCATCTACAGGACCGTCTTCCAGCTCGCGCAGCACTTCGCGCGTCGACCGAATGCTATTCGCCGCCACAAGTGCATCGAACTGCGTCCAAAGCGTTGGAAAACGCGGAGGTATAGTAGCTGCGGAAAAGCTGCAAGAGCGGCGATGTGTCGAACACGTAGATCAAGGCGCTCTCCGACTGAAGCGCGCAAGTTCATGAAACAGCGTGAATATCTGACGTGTTTTTGACGTGCTGTTGTTGATGTAGATCAGCGGGCAAGCATCGTCATAAAGGCAGAAGCCCGAATATTCATCGACACGGAATGCATCCTTGAAGACAAAAACGCCAACAGCGGCCACCGCCGAGCGCCAGCGTTCAAGCGCGACATCAGCATCACGTCATTGAAGGTGCTGCTCGATCGTAACTCCGAGGTATTCTCGGACGCGCTTCGCCATCTCTGCGACGTTCATCTTAGGCGAGAACGTCAAGTCGCGAACGATCGACCGCCCTTGGGGAGCACGGCCATCGTTCAGCTCCATGAGGTTGAGCTGCATGGCCTTTGCTTTGCGAAGCATGCGCTTCACCCGTCGAGGGATTAATTCAAATTCTGAATCGGGAAGCGTCCGGAATGACTCCCGGATTTCTTGGACCTTCGGGGGCTCGGGGAAGAAAAACACCGCGATCGGCAGGGCGAGCCGCTGCGACAGCTGTTCCAATTGGGAGTATGTCGGCGACGCGGTGCCCGACTCCCAGTCTTCAATAGCGCGAAATGCCGACTTCAAGTCGTCGACGGAGTACCCCGAACGCACGCGCGCCCAAGTCAGGACCGCCGGCGTTATGGGGAGAGTCTCTCGTGCCATATAACCCAAAATGTAGGAGCCCGATCTACAAAACCCTAATCGCTATCCATCTTCAACGCCGCAATGAACGCTTCCTGCGGAATATCCACTTTGCCGAACTGGCGCATCTTTTTCTTACCCGCCTTCTGCTTGTCGAGCAGCTTGCGTTTGCGCGAGGCGTCGCCGCCGTAGCATTTTGCGGTCACGTCTTTGCGCAGCGCTGAGAGCGTTTCGCGGGCGATGATGCGGCCGCCGATCGCGGCTTGGATCGGGATCTTGAACATGTGCTGCGGGATCAACTCTTTGAGCTTTTCCACCATCGAGCGGCCACGGCCTTCGGCGCGGCCGGCGTGCACCAACATCGAGAGCGCATCGACCGGATCGTCGTTCACGAGGATCGACATCTTCACCAGATCACCGGCGCGGTGATCGATGATGGAATAGTCGAAGCTGGCATAGCCCTTCGAGACGCTCTTCAAGCGATCGTAGAAATCGAACACGACTTCGTTGAGCGGCAGCTCATAAACGAGCATGGCGCGCGAGCCGACATAGTTCAGCTCCTTCTGGATGCCGCGGCGATCCTGGCAGAGCTTGATGATCGAGCCGAGATATTCATCCGGCGTGAGCAACGTGGCTTTGATCCACGGCTCTTCGATTTCCTTGATGTAGGTCGGGTCCGGAAGATCGGCGGGGTTGTGAAGCTCCTTCACTTCGCCGTCGTTCATATGAACCTTGTAGACAACGCTCGGCGCCGTCGCGATCAGATCAAGATCGAACTCGCGGCTGAGGCGCTCTTGGATGATTTCCAAGTGCAAGAGGCCAAGGAAGCCGCAGCGGAAGCCGAAGCCGAGCGCGGCTGAGGTTTCCATCTCAAAGCTGAAGCTCGCATCGTTCAAGCGCAGCTTCGACATGGCGGCGCGCAAATCTTCGAAGTCCGCCGCGTCTGTCGGGAAGAGACCGCAGAACACGACTGGCTGCGCCGGTTTGAAGCCCGGCAGCGCTTGCGCGGTTTCGCGGCGATAATCGGTGATGGTGTCGCCGACGCGCGCGTCCGCGACTTCCTTGATGCTGCCGGTAAAGGTACCGATTTCGCCGGGGCCAAGTTCGGTGACGTCTTCGCGGCGCGGACGAAGCACGCCGAGCGTGTCGATGTTATAATCGGCGCCGGTCTGCATGAGCTTTATGCGCATGCCCTTCTTCACCACGCCATCGATGACGCGGAAGAGCACGACGACGCCGAGATAGGCATCGTACCAGGCATCGACCAGCATGGCTTTCAGCGGCGCGTCGCGATCGCCAATCTTTGGCGGCGGCAGACGCGTAACGATGGCTTCGAGCAAATCAGTGATGCCCTCGCCGGTCTTGCCGGAGGCGAGGATGGCTTGCGACGCGTCGAGGCCGATGACGTCCTCAATCTGCTGCTTCACGCGATCGGGCTCAGCGGCGGGCAAATCGATCTTGTTGATGACCGGCACGATCTCGAGATCGAGATCAAGAGCCTGATAAACGTTGGCCAGCGTCTGCGCTTCGACGCCCTGGCTCGCGTCCACGATCAGCAGCGCGCCCTCGCACGCCGCCAGCGACCGGCTCACCTCATACGCAAAGTCCACATGCCCCGGCGTGTCCATCAGGTTGAGGACGTAGTCGAGGCCGTCCTTCGCCTTGTAATCCAGCCGCACGGTCTGCGCCTTGATCGTAATCCCCCGCTCCTTCTCGATGTCCATCGAGTCAAGAACCTGCTCAGTCATCTCACGCGCAGTCAGCCCCCCAGTCGTGTGGATCAAACGGTCGGATATCGTGCTCTTGCCGTGGTCGATGTGAGCCACGATTGAGAAGTTACGGATGCGGTCACGAGGCGTCATTGGGCGGGCGTCATTTCTGGGCGGTTGGTATAGGCGCCCGGGCGGGGCGCCAAGGCGCCGCCCTGCATAGGGGCGCTGCTATTCGAGAACCCAGCGGCCTTAGGCAGTCATAACGGTGAAAAACACCACATAAAACGCGATCCAGGCGGCCGCCAGGATGACCAAAATGACGCGCTCGGAAAAGCGACGGCGGAGCCAAGCCGCGATGCCGGCGCTGGCGAACCCCACAATGAGGAACCGCGGCAGACGCGCAAACACCGAAGCGGCCGCGAACGCCCAGAGCGGCACGCCGGCGCCCGGCGCGTAAATCGCGAAGACTTTAAACGGCGTCGAGGTCAGCGGGCCGAGCAAGGTGGCGTAGAACCAATGCTCACCCATCGCCTGCTGCGCGCGCGCCATCATCTCTGTGCTGATCGCAGGCACGTGCGCGACCGCCGTTTCTGCGGCGGCGAAATCGCTCGCGCTCCACAAATACATAACGATGCCGCCGAGAGCCGCGCCAAGAGCTGCGATCACTGCACTGCGCATCGTCGCCCGCGCGCCGCGCTTCAGGCCGATGTACGAGAGCAGCACGTCCGGCACGATGAAAAACACCGTCGCCTCCGCCACGCCCCAGATGAAGGCGGCGATGTCGAGGGCATTGCGTTTGAGCCAGGGCAAAATCTGCTCCGCGAGTCGGAGGCTTAGCTTGCCGTGAAAAACGCGCCGCGGTCGAGCCTTTGGGCGGGGATGTTGGTGTAGTGGTGCGGGAGGGCGCTGGCGGTTTGCCAGGATGGGCTGTCTTGCAATTGGTGATGGACGTGTGGCGCGAAACTGTCGCCGGAATTGCCGAGGCGGCCGAGGCGCTGGCCTTGCGAGACGCGCTCGCCTTCTCGCACCGCGAGAGAGCCTGCCATGAGATGAGCGACCATGCTGAACTCACCGTTGCCGTGATCGATGATGACGTGGTTGCCGGGATCACCGGCGCCGCGGAATTCTGGGAGGTGAAAGTCCTCGTTGCTTTCGCCAGGCGCGGGCTGATCGGGCCGGTCGCCGCGCGCAATTGCGATGACGCCGGCGCCTGGCGCGATGATCTCGCGGCCAAAGCCAGAGAGATCGGTGTTCACGGCGAACGCGGCGCTGGTTTGCAACGCGTAGGAATCGCTGACGCCCATCGCGTCGATCGCGAACTGACCGCTGCCGTTACGATGGCCGCCATTTGCAGCGCCAGCTTGGGTGACAAAGCCGTTGCCACGAAACGGAAAGATGAGATCGGTGCGTTGCGTGTAAGTGTTGATGGCAATGTCGCCTTCGAGCGGCGGCGCGGCGGCGCTGAAGCTTACAATGACGCGCATACGGTCGATGTTGGCGGCGGCGGGTTGGCGCGAAATCAGGCGCAGGCCAAACGGCCAGAAGGAACCTTCGGGCGCCGGCAGCCCCTGCACGATAATGGCGCGCAGCGCCTCGCCCCAGTATTCCGCGCGCGCGGTTTCCGTACCGCCGCTTGAATAGGTGAGCACGAGCCGCGACGGATGCGGCTCAATCTCCGTTGCGCTTTCGGCAATCGCAAACACGAACCATGCTTCGGTGCGTTCGCGCGGCAGGTCCGGCGCTTTGAACACACGCTGTGGTCGCGTAATCAGGCGAAGCCCGCCCAGAGCGACTGGCGGCGCGGCGGCTTGCGGCGTAGCGCACGCCGCTGAGGGCAGCGCCAGGGCGGCGCCGGCCAACAACAGCGCTTGGCGGCGGCTGGTTTCGAGGATCATGGGCGCTCCACCTTTTTGGGGGGCCAATCGGCGGCGCTGCTGCGCCCCTGCGCAATCGGTCAGCGACCAGCTTACACGTGGCGGCGATGCATTGACGCCCCACCCGGGCTCCCTTAAACCCCGCCGTCTTCTACCGAACTACTTTGGGCCCGGATGGCGGAATTGGTAGACGCACCAGCTTCAGGTGCTGGCGCTCGTAAGGGCGTGGAGGTTCGAGTCCTCTTCCGGGCACCAGGCTTCGCCCCTTGCGGGGGCTTCGCCTGGCAGGCCAAGGTTCTCTCCGACTTTTAACTCACGCGCGATCCGCAAGGGGCGAAGACTGCTCGGCGTAGCCGGAGCGAAGCGTAGGCGAAGCGTAGGCGAAGAGGGGGCGCACGGATAATGCACTACGTGTATATTCTTCGAAGCGTCGCGGCGCCGGCAGAGACTTACTATCGGTCAAACCAGTGATCTCGACGCCCGTCTCAAAGCTCACAACGCGGGGCGCTCGCCGCACACGTCAAAATTCGCACCTTGGGAATTGTGTTCCACTGCGCATTCGCCGAGCACCAACTGGCGCTCGATTTCGAACGGTACCTGAAATCTCATTCCGGAAGAGCCTTTGCGAAGAAGCGCCTGCTGAAGTAGCGCGGGCGCGTATTTCCATCGCTCTCCGCTTTAGGCCATCGCGTACGCGTGCTAGCGCTTAGCCATGAGACATCTGAGCTTTGCCCTGGCTGTCGCCCTCGCCGCGTGCGCTACGGCGCCTTCCGCTGAACATCATGGCGCACCTTCGATCGCCGGCATCGCGCCGCGTTGGGATGCGGCGCGTGCTGATGCGGTTTTGCAGCGGACGCAGCGTTTGCATTTATCACCCGATGTTTCCGCGCTGACGGCGGGCGAGCGCGTGGCTGTCGGAGAATTGCTGCAGGCGGGTCAACGCTTGCAGCAGCTTTACATAGTGCAGCGCCATCCGCAGGCGCTCAATGCCGAGGTTTATCTCGCGGCGCACCCAGAGCTCACGCGTGAGAATGATCTTTTCCGGATGAATTCCGGGCCAATCGCGTCGACTTTGGACAATACGCGCGAGCCGTTCTTGACCGTCTCGCCCGAGACGCCGGCGCGAAACATGTATCCGGCCGGCGCGACGCGGGAGTCCATGGACGCGTTTCTCACCGCGCATCCTGAGCGAAGGGCGACACTGCTGGATGATCGCACGGTTGTTGTGGAGGCGACGGCTGAAAACCGCGCGCACGCGCTGATGGTGCTGGATCATCATCCGGTGTTTGACGCGCTGCACCCCGGTTTGCGCGCGCGGCTGCAGAGCGAAGAAACGTATTTGGCGCTGCCCTACTCGGTCGCGTACGCGCACGACATTCTGTTCATCACCGACCGGCTGAATGCGGCGGCGGACGCGGTTGAAAGCGGCGATGGGGCGTTCGCGCGCTATCTGCGGCTGCGGGCGCGCGATCTACTGGCTGACGATTATGAAGGCGGCGATGCGGCTTGGGTAACGAGCGAGTTCACCGGCAATCTCAACGCGCAGATTGGTTCTTACGAGACGTATGACGATGCGCTTTATGGCGTGAAGACGTTCTTCTCGCTTTCGTTGCTGGTGCGCGACCGTGCGCGCAGCGATGAACTACAGGCGGCGCTGGCGGACATTCAAGTCGTCGAGAATGCGCTGCCGTACGCGCATCATCGCGAGGTGCGCACCGACATTCCGGTCGGCGTTTATAACGTCGTCGCGGATTTTGGTCAGGCGCGCGGGACGAACACCGCGACAATCCTGCCGAACGAGGCCTATCTGGCGCGCCAATATGGGCGCACGATTTTAATGCGCGGCAACATCTTGTTGGACGAGAGCATCTTTGCCGAGAACCAGCGCGCGTTCAGCGCTGCGGTGATCGCAAGCCAAGCCAACGATCTGACGGCAGAAGGCGGCTTCTATCGCACGTTGTGGCATGAGATCGGGCACTATCTCGGCGTCGATCAAACAACCGACGGGCGCGATCTAGATTCGGCGCTGGAGGATACCGCCGACCTGCTTGAAGAGATCAAGGCGGACCTCGTCTCGCTGACGTCAGCGCGAATTTTGCAACAGCGCGGGCGGCTGACAGAAGCGCAGCTGCAAGGCATTTACGCATCGGGCGTCCGGCGTGTGCTGCAAAAGAACCAGCCACGCCGCGATCAGGCCTATCAGACGATGCAGCTGATCCAGTGGAATTGGTTCATGGATCGCGGCGCACTGCGGTTCGAGAATGGGCGTTTGCGCATCGATTATCGCCGCTACCCGGAAGCGGTGACGAGCCTGCTGCGCGAAGTGCTGGCGATCCAGCGCGCCGGTGATCGCAACGCCGCGAACGCGTTCGTGGAGCGCTGGACGACGTGGCGGCCGGAGCTGCACGAGGTGATCGCACAGCGCATGCGCGAGAGCGAGCGGACGCGGTACACGATCGTGACCTATGAGGCGCTGGACGGCGCGCGCTGACGGGGGTGGACGTGGATTGCCAAGCGGCGAGCGAAGACATCGTCATCGTTGCGCCGCGCTTGCCGGAGGCAGCCGGTGAAGCGGCGTATTCCGCTTATGAAATCGATCCTGCGGTGCTGGAGACAGCGACGCGCTTGGATGAAGCGCTGCGCACGGCCCCCGGCGTCTCCACGTTCCGCCGCAACGACAGCGCTGCCGCAAATCCAACCATCCAAGGCTTATCGATACGCGCTTCGGCCCCTTCGGGAGCGGGCCGCGCGCTGGTCACGCTCGATGGCCAACCGCTCAACGATCCGTTTGGCGGCTGGGTGATCTGGGGCGCAGTGCTGCCGGCGACCATTTCTGGCGCGACCGTGTTGCGCGGCGCTGGCGCGGGGCCGTACGGCGCCGGCGCGCTGACGGGCACAGTGCAATTGGATGAACGGCGCGGCCAGGGCGCGATGCTTTCACTTGAGGGCGGCGAGCGCGGATACGTGCGTGCTGCCGGCGTTGGCGAAGCGCGCGGCGAGGCATGGTCGTTCATGCTCGCGGCGGCAGCGCAACAGGATGACGGCTGGATACCGGTGCGAGACGGGCGCGGCGCGGCCGATGCGCCGTTGTGGTCTGACTCAGTTACAGGCGCGGCGCGGGTTGAATGGCGCGATGGTGAGCGTGTGTTCTCGGCGCGGCTCGGCGGCTATTCAGAAAGCCGCGGCGCAGGATTGGTTGGCGCTGAATCTGTTTCGGATGGCGCGACTTTGAGCATGACGCTGGCGGTGCCGGCGGGTGCGTTTGCTTGGCGTATGCAAGCCTGGGCGATGACGTCGGATCTTTATAATAGCTCCGTCGCCACCGCGCTGGATCGAAGCGCGACGACGCCGGCAAATGAGCAATACGAGACGCCAGCGTTTGGCTGGGGCGGCAACGCGGCGTTGCGTTGGACCGGCACGGAGCACGGCGTGGAGATCGGCGCCGATCTGCGCACAGCGGACGGCGAAACGCGTGAGCGTTTCTCGTTCAGCGGCGGACAATTCACGCGCACGCGCATCGCTGGCGGGCAGACGCTGACAGCGGGCGCGTATGTTGAGGGTTGGCGCGGGTTTGGCGATTGGCTCGTTACCGGCGGCGCGCGCGCGGATGTGTACCGCGCGTGGGATGGCAGCCGTGTGGAGCGCCTGATCGCGACAGGCGCGCCGGTGTTGCAGTTTGCGCCAGAGGATACGGAAACGGTTGCGTCGACTTCGCGGCTCGGCGTGCGGCGCGCGTTTGGCGACGTGTTCGTGCGCAGCGCGACGTATGCGGGGTTCCGGCCGCCGACATTGAACGAGCTTCACCGCCCCTTCCGCGTCGGCAATGACGTCACTGAAGCGAACGCGGCGCTGGCGCCGGAGCGCATTGCCGGCATCGATTTCGGGATTGGCGGCGCGCACGGCGATTGGTCCTGGGGCGCCGGCGTGTTCGCGACGCGGCTTGAGGATGCGATCGTCAATGTCACTTTGGGTGCAGGCCCCGGCACGTTTCCACCGGGCGTGTTCGTGCCGGTGGGCGGCGCGTATCGGCAGCGGCAGAACGCGGGCGTGATCGAAGCGACAGGTGTTGAGGCGGAGGCGCGCGGCGATTGGGACGAGCGCCTGGGGTGGCGCGCGGCGCTGAACTACACCGACGCTGCATTTGGCAGCGGGCCGCTTCGAGGCTTGCGCCCGGCGCAATCGCCGGAGTGGAGCGTGAGCGCTGGGCTGAACTGGCGCACTACGGACGCCACGACGCTTTCGGCGGCGCTGATCTACGAAAGCGCGCGCTTCGAGGACGATCTCAATACGCGCGAACTGGATGCGGCGATGATGCTCGATCTGCGCGCCGAACAGCGTATAGCGCGCGGCGTTAGCGTCTATGCCACCCTGGACAATGCGTTGGATTCCGAGATCGAAACGGCGGAAACGGCCGATGGGATCGAGAGCTTCGGGGCGCCGCGCGCGCTTCGCTTGGGCCTGGTGCTGCGGCGCTAGCGCCGCACTGGTCCGGGCAGACTGGCGCGCTGGAAAGAATTGCCCTAAGCCCGCGCCCCATGACACGGAAACTTTCCCTGACCGTCGATGGCAAGAACATCTCGGTTTATCTGCACAAGGGCGACCTGCCCGATAGCGTGACGTTCAACGGCCCGGTCGCGGTCGATAGCGAGACGCTTGGCCTGTCGCTGATCCGCGATCCGCTGTGCCTGGTGCAGATCTCCGATGGCGAGGGCGAAGCACACTTGGTGCAGCTCGACCGCACCAGCTATGACGCGCCGAAACTGAAGCGCGTGCTGACCGATCCGGCGCACTTGAAGCTCTTCCATTTCGCACGCTTCGATATCGCCATGTTCATGCGCGATCTCTCGATTGTGACGACCCCGCTCTATTGCACCAAGATCGCCTCGAAGCTGGTGCGGACCTACACGGACCGTCACGGCTTGAAGGATTTGACCAAGGAAGTGCTCGGGCGCGACATCTCCAAAGATCAGCAATCGAGCGATTGGGGGGCGCCTGAGCTTACAGACGCGCAGCTGGCGTACGCAGCGTCGGACGTCCTGCACTTGCATGCGCTGAAGGAGCGGCTGGATGCGATGCTAGCGCGCGAAGGCCGCACCGAGATCGCGCAATCGTGCTTCGACTTCCTGCCGACACGCGCCGCGCTTGATCTTGCGGGCTGGGAAGACACGGACATCTTCGCGCACGCATGAGCAAGAAGCGGTAGCGAAGCGGCCGCGCCGCCATTACGTTCGGCGCATGAGCAAGATCAATCTTGGCGACAAGCTCGCCCAATTTGAGGGCTATTGGCAGCCGCGCGTTGTTGGCGCCTTCAACGGCCATGACCTGATGGTGGTAAAGGTGAAAGGGCAATTCCCTTGGCATTCGCACCCTGACACCGACGACTTCTTCCAAGTCCTGCAAGGCGAGCTGACGATCCGCATGCGCGATGGCGATGTCACGCTGAAGGCTGGCGAAGTGTTTGTGGTGCCGAAGGGTGTCGAGCACGCGCCGTTTGCCGAAGAGGAAGCGCATGTGATGCTGATTGAGCCGAAAGGTACGCCGAACACGGGCGATTCAGCCACTGCCGCGCCACGACGCGAGATTTGAGATGACGACCGAAGCGTTCACGCCCCTGTCCGACATGATCCGCGCGCACGCGGCCGCCGCACCGGAGAAGCTCGCGCTGATCCAGGAGCGGCGGCTCTCGTACGGCGGCCTCGACAGCGTGATGGATCGCATCGCTGCGGCGTTGCAACGCGAGGGTCTGACGGCGCGGGACAGCATCGCGATCTGCGCCAGCACGTCGATCAAGTATGCCTGCGTATTTCTGGGCGCATTGCGCGCCGGCGTGTCCGTGGCGCCGATCGCGCCGTCTTCGACTGCCGATAGTATCGTCGACATGGTCGCCGATTGCGGCGCGAAGGTTTTCTTCCTCGACAGAAGTGTGGCCGATGCGCTGGGCGATCGGCTTGGCGCTATAAAAGCAAAGCTTGTCGGATTGGGCGACGGCGCGCCGGGCGTGCCCTACGAGGCCTTCCTGGCGCCAGAAGACGCAAAATCGGCGGCGGTGACGATCACCGAGGATATGCCGTTCAACATCATTTATTCGTCGGGCACGACCGGCACGCCGAAAGGCATTGTGCAAAGCCACGGCATGCGCTTTGGCCACGTAATGCGCGCGGCGCCGATGGGATACAGCGCGAGCACGGTCGCGCTACTTTCAACGCCGCTTTATTCGAACACGACTTTGGTGAGCTTCTTTCCGGCGCTCGGCTGGGGCGGCGCGGTTGTGCTGATGAAGAAGTTCGATGCGGCGCAGTACCTCGATTTGGCCCAGAAGCACCGCGCAACGCACACGATGCTGGTGCCGGTGCAATATAGCCGGCTGATGGCGCGCGAAGATTTTGGCTCGTACGATCTCTCAAGCTTCGTGATGAAGTTTTGCACCTCGGCGCCCTTCTCGGCAGCGCTGAAAGCTGATGTGCTGAAGCGCTGGCCAGGCGGGCTGGTCGAGTATTTCGGTATGACCGAGGGCGGCGGCACCTGCGTGCTGATCGCGCATGTGTATCCGGACAAACTCCACACGGTGGGGACGCCCGCGCCAGGGCACGATATTCGCGTCATCGATGAAGACGGACGCGAACTGCCGCGCGGTGAGATTGGCGAATTGGTCGGCCGCTCGGAACTGGTGATGAGCGGCTATCACAATCGCAAGGATCAAACGGATGCAGCGACTTGGGTTTCGCCTGATGGCCTGGCGTTCATCCGCACCGGCGATGTTGGCCGCTTCGATGCGGATGGGTTCGTTGAACTCATGGACCGCAAGAAGGACATGATCATCTCCGGCGGCTTCAACATTTATCCGAGCGATCTAGAAGCCGTGCTGCGCCAGCATCCGGATGTTGCGGATGTTGCTGTCGTTGGCGTGCCGAGCGCGGATTGGGGCGAGACGCCGGTGGCGTTTGTGGTCTCGCGCAGCGCCGATGCTGCGGCGCTGAAAGCGTTTGCGAACGCGCGCGTCGGCAAAACGCAGCGGATCAGCGCCGTGGCGCTAATCGATGAGCTACCGCGCAGTCATATTGGCAAGATACTGAAGCGCGAGCTGCGCGATGCTTACGCGGTGAAGCGCTGACCATGGAGCGCGGGCGTCCCCGCCCGCGAATATGTCCAACGGAGTTCGCAGGCGGGACGCCCGCGCTCCATAGTTTAGATCTTCGCCACGTCCTGCTCGATGCGGCCGAAGATGGAATGGTTCTTGGCATCGCGCATTTCGATTTCGACACGGTCACCGTGTTTCAAGAATGACGTCGATGGCTTGCCGGACTGGATGGTCTCGATCATGCGTTGTTCGGCGATGCAGGAATAGCCGCGGCCGCCTTCGCTGATGGGCTTGCCCGGGCCCTCGTCGGCGCCACGATTGGAAATTGTGCCGGAGCCGATGATCGTGCCTGCGGCGAGATCACGCGTTTTCGCGGCATGCGCGATGAGTTGGCCGAAGTCGAAATTCATGTCGTCGCCGGCGTTGGCGGCGCCAAAGGCTTTGCCGTTCAACGTGACCTGCATCGGCAAATGCAGTTTACCGTCGCGCCACGCGTCTCCGAGTGCATCAGGCGTCACGGCGACGGGCGAGAACGCGGAAGATGGCTTCGATTGGAAAAAGCCGAAGCCTTTTTCCAGTTCGGCCGGAATGAGATTGCGCAGGCTGACGTCGTTCACCAGCATCACGAGGCGAATACGCTTCCGCGCCGCATCGGCGCTGATGCCGGCTTCGCAATCATCGACGATGACGGCGACTTCCGCTTCGAAATCGCAACCCCAAGCTTCGTCCTTCAGCGGGATGGCGTCACGCGGGCCGAGGAAAACGTCGCTGCCGCCTTGGTAGATCAGCGGATCGGTCCAGAACGTTTCCGGCATTTTCGCGCCGCGCGCTTGGCGCACGAGCGCGACATGGTTCACGTAAGCTGAGCCATCGGCCCATTGATATGCGCGCGGCAGTGGCGATGCGGCTTCGCGTTCGTGGAAGCGCTCGCGCAGGATCGTGCCGGCGTTGACACCATCGCTCAGCGATTTGAGGCGCGGCTCGGCGTGCTCCCAATCATCGAGCGCCGCTTGCAATGTCGGCACTTCGGGGCCGGTGAGCGCGTACCAGGCAAGATCGTCGGAGACGACAACGAGGCGGCCATCGCGGCCATGGCGCAGGGATGCAAGTTTCATTTCATGTCTCCTTCCCTTCTACCCCGCGAGGGGGAGAAGGTGGTCGCGCAGCGACCGGATGAGGGGGTGATTTTCAGAATAGAGCATGAATCGACGACGAAGCGAACGCGGCGCCACGCCCCCTCACCCGCGTCGAGCAAGCTCGAAGCGACCTCTCCCCCTCGCGGGGTAGAGGTAAGACTCACGGCACTGCGTCCTTCTGATTTTCTGGCGCGGCTTTGATGAAGGCGGGATGTTTGCGTGCGGCTTCATCGAACGCGGCGAGGCGCGGGAACGGCGAGAGATCGGTTTTGAAGCGGCGGGCGTTGGCCATTTGCGGGACGAGGCAAACGTCGGCAAGGGTGGGTTCGGCGCCAAAGGCGTATTTGGTTTCTGCGCGCTCCTGCGCTTGGTGCTCAAGCGCGTTGAAGCCGAGCTTGATCCAATGACGATACCATTCACCGACGTGATCATCGTCGGCGCTGAACTCAAGTTTGATGCGTGTTAGCACGCTGGTGTTGTTCAGCGGGTGAATATCGGTCGCGATGGTGAGCGCGAAGGAACGCACCTGCGCGCCGAGCCACGGATCGGCGGGCATCAAGCGCGGTTCGGGATAGGTTTGATCGAGCCAGACGAGGATCGACATCGACTGAGTGATCAGTCCCTGCTCAGTTTCGAGCGCCGGCACGCGCATTTGCGGATTCTTGGAGCGATAAGGCTCGCGCATTTGCTCGTCGACACCGGGCGCGATGTTAATCGGCACGCTCTCGTAGTCGACGCCCTTCAAGGCCAGGCCAATGCGGACGCGATAGGCAGCGGAGGAGCGCCAGTAATCGTAGAGCTTCAGCATGTGCCATCCTAGCGCGGTCGCGCGCGGACGCCATCGCGATTATTCGCCAATCCGCGATTTCGTGGCATGCGCGGCGCGGGCCTTTTCGTGGAGCCAGGCGGCGTGTTGCGGCGCCTTCTTGGTGCGGCTCCATTCCTCAAGCATATCGGGCGCGACCCGCTTCAATTCGGCAAGCTCTTCAGCCGTGCCGGTGTCGGCGGTGAGCTCGAGGCGGTGGCCGTTCGGATCGAAGAAGTAGATCGACTTGAAGATGCCGTGATCTGTCGGGCCGAGCACGTCTAGGCCCTTCGCTTCGGCGCGCGTCTTCGCGGCCATAAGCGCATCGAGGCTATCCACTTTGAAGGCGATGTGCTGGACCCATAGCGGCGTGTTCTCGTCGCGGCCCATATCCTTCTGATTAGGCAATTCAAAGAACGCGAGCACGTTGCCGTTCCCCGCGTCGAGGAAGACGTGCATATACGGATCGTACTCGCCCGTGGAGGGCACGTGGTCCTCGGCAAACGCGGTCGTGTATTCCATGTCGAAGACGTCGCGGTAAAACTCGACCGTCTGCCTGGCGTCTCTGCAGCGGTAAGCGACGTGGTGGATGCCAGAGGTTATCGCCATAGCGAGCGCTCCTGCGTGATCGCAGGCACGGCGCCCGCGATGTTTATTGTTGATCGGTGGAAATATCTTTCGTGCGCGTCTTGCCGACGCCCATTGCGATGCCGAGCCCGAGCATGACCAGCGCGCCGACGACGATCCATTGCGTCTGCACGCCCAACAGGAACGCGCCATAGACCAGGCCGCCAAGAAGAATGAGGTAGCCGATCGCGTAAATCACGAATGTGGACATGAGGTGCTCCCGTAAGACCGAAAAGTTCCGGACTATCAACGGGCGACATCGGCTTTAGTGCCATGGGCGCGGAACAATAACTCATTGTTCCTCAGCGAAAATTTGAATTACGGGCGCACCGCCCGCGGATTGTGAAGCGCGGTACATGCCGGGCGTGTTCATCGCCCAGGCAGCGTCGCCGCGGCCATCGAGCACAATGACGCCGCCATCGCCTATCGCGCCGTCCGTGCCGGTGGTGGCGCCGACTTCCGCGATCACATGATCGGCGGCTTCCTGCGCGCTCTCGCCGTTAAATTCCATGCGCGCGCAGATATCGCGAGCAACGCCAACGCGAATGAAGAATTCGCCCGTGCCGGTGGCGCTGACGCCGCAGACGCCGTTGTGTGCGTACGTGCCTGCGCCTATAATGGGCGCATCGCCGACACGGCCCCAGCGTTTGGCGGTGGTGCCGCCGGTTGAGGTGCCGGCGGCGATGTTGCCGTTAGAGTCGAGTGCGACGACGCCGACGGTGCCGAACTGGTGATCGTCGGGATACGTAAGCTCCGCGCGCGGCGCGAGCGGTGCGTTCGCTGGGCGTTGCGGGATCGGGAGATTATTTGTGCGCAGATTCTGTTCGAGCTGCTGCCAGCGGCGCTCGGTGAAGAAGTAGGAGGGATCGACGGCTTCGAGGTTTTGCGAACGCGCAAAGGCCTCCGCCCCTTCCCCGATCAGCATCACATGACGCGAGCGTTCCATGACGGCGCGCGCAGCGCTGATCGGATGACGGGTGCGCGTCAGGCCCGCGACTGCGCCTGCTGCACGCGTGCGGCCATCCATGATCGAGGCGTCAAGTTCGTTCCGCCCTTCTGCAGTGAACACAGCGCCGCGGCCGGCGTTGAAGAGTGGATCGTCTTCCATCTCTTGGACGACGGCTTCAACGGCATCGAGCGATGAGCCGCCGCGATCGAGGATGGCGCCGCCCGTCGTGAGCGCACGCTGCATGGCGGCGCGGTATTGGGCTTCGAGTTCCGGCGTGAGGCTCGCGCGCTCGATAATTCCGGCGCCGCCGTGAACGACGATGGACCAGCGAGGCGTCGGCTCAGGCGCGGTGGCGCAGGCGGCGAGCGCTATTAGCGCGAGCGCAGCAAGCGCCAATATGGACCGCCGGCGTCTCGCCGGCATGTGCTGGCATTGGCCGGCGGGACGCCGGCGGTCCATAAACATCTCAACCCGCCTTCAACACGCCGCGTTTGATTTGATCGAGTTCGATGGACTCGAAGAGCGCTTTGAAATTGCCCTCGCCAAAGCCCTCATTGCCCTTGCGCTGAATAAACTCGAAGAAGATCGGGCCGACCGCGTCTTTGCCGAAGATTTGCAGCAGCAGACCCTGCCCTTCGCTTGGCGCGCCATCGATGAGGATGCGGCGCTTGCGCAGTTCTTCGACCGGCTCGCCGTGGCCCGGCAGGCGCTGATCAATGAGATCGAAATAGGTTTCGATCGTATCTTGCAGCTGAACGTCGCGGGCGCGTAGGCGATCAACGACGTCGTAGAGATTGTCCGTCCCGAAGGCCAAATGCTGAATGCCTTCGCCCTGGTAGCGCTGCAGATACTCTTCGATCTGATCGACCTTCTCAGGATCGCCTTTGCTCTCATTGAGCGGAATGCGTATCTTGCCGTCGGGGCTGGTCATCGCTTTTGAGAACAGGCCGCTGACTTTACCTTCGATGTCGAAATAGCGAATCTCGCGGAAGTTGAAGATCTTCTCGTAATAATCGGCCCACGTTTTCATGTTCCCGCGGAAAACATTGTGCGTGAGGTGATCGAGATAGGTGAGGCCGATCGCGTTCTTCGACTCATCCGCGCCTTCGATCGGTTTGAAATCGATGTCGTAGATTGACTGCGCGCCGTAGCGATCAACGAGGTAAATGTACGCGCCGCCAATGCCTTTGATGGCGGGGATGTTGAGCTCCATCGGGCCGACCTTGCCTTCGACTGGCTCGGCGCCGCGCTTCACGGCTTCTTTGAGTGCGTGCTGCGCATCGCGGACGCGAAACGCCATCGCGTTGGCCGACGGACCGTGCGCCTCACGGAACTCCGCGGCATGGCCGCTCGGCTCCATGTTCAGGATGAAGTTGATGTCGTTCTGCTTGAAGCGGACGACATTCTTGCTGCGGTGTTTCGAGACCGCGGTGAAGCCGATTTGTTCGAAATACGCGGCAAGCTTTTCTGGTTCAGGCGAGGTGAATTCGACGAATTCAAAACCATCGGTCCCAATCGGATTCTCGAACAAATCGGCCATGGCGTTTCCTCGAAGCTTGCGTTTCATGCAGATTTAGTTTCATCTGAAACCAATGGCAAGCGCAAAGCGAAAACGGACCCCGGCAGAGTTGCTGGTTTTGGAGGATTTCCTCCCCTACCGGCTCTCGATCCTGTCGAACCGCGTCAGCCGTGCGATTGCGGCGCGCTATGCAAAGACGTTCGACCTGACGATCCCGGAATGGCGGATCATCGCCGTGCTTGGTCGGCGGCCTGGGCTGACGGCGAAGGAAATCGCGGAGGCGACTGAGATGGACAAAGTTGCCGTCTCGCGCGCGGTAGCGAAGCTAGCCCAGTCCAAGCGCGTGGTGGCGCGCGCCGATCGCGAAGACGCGCGGCGGCAAATTCTTGCGCTCACGGCGCAGGGCGAGAACGTACACGCACGGATTGCGCCGATTGCGTTGGAGAGCGAGCAACGTTTGCTGACGGCGCTCGATGCGCGTGAGCGTGAGCAACTCGACACGCTATTGGATCGATTGCTCGACGCCGCGAAGGCTCTGTGACTTAACGCTGCGGCGTCAGCCTCAATATGCGCCCGTTGTCTTCGTCGGTGATCACCCAGAGCGCACCATCTTCGCTTTCCGCGATATCGCGAATGCGACCAACACCGAGAGCGAGGCGCTCTTCGCCCGTTACCCCCTCGCCTGAAACATCGAGACGGACAAGCGCCTGCGTGTCCAAGCCTGCAATGAGAATGTCGCCGCGCCATGGGAAGAGCGCACCACGGTAAAAGTCCATGTCTCCCGGCGCGATAACTGGGTCCCAATAATAGATCGGCTGCTCCATGCCTTCGCGCGCCGAGGTCTCGTGTTGCGGCGAGCCGTTATAGTCGATGCCGTAGCCGATGATTGGCCAGCCGTAATTGAGGCCGGCGCGCGGAATGTTGATCTCATCGCCGCCTCGCGGGCCGTGTTCAACAATCCACAATTCGCCCGTATCCGGATTGAGATCGGCGCCCTGCACGTTGCGGTGGCCGTACGACCAGTTTTGCGGGAGCGCATTCTCTCGACCAACGAACGGATTGTCCGCAGGCACGCTGCCGTCAGCGTTGATGCGCACGATTTTACCGAGATGCGTTGAGAGATCTTGCGCGAGCACGCGCGTTTCCGGTCGCTGTCGCTCACCGAGCGTGATGTAAAGATGGCCGGCGCGATCAAACACTAAGCGCGAGCCATAGTGCCCGCCCGTATCGGGCGCGGGCGTTTGCCGGAAAATCACTTGCACGTTTTCGACGCGCCGCAAGTTGTCGCTGAGCCGGCCGCGCGCAACGCTGGTCCCGCGTCCACCATCGCGCGGTTCCGCGTAACTCCAATAGATCATGCGATCGGTTCCGAAAGTCGGGCCGAGCACAACATCGAGCAAACCACCCTGGCCTTGCACGTGGGCACGCGGCAGGCCTGACACGGGTGCAGAGATCGCGCCTTCGCGTGTCACCACACGCAGGCGGCCCGCACGTTCGGTGACGAGCAAACGTCCGTCCGGCAAAAACACGATCGCCCACGGGTGATCGAGACCGCTGGCGATTTCCTCGGCGTTGATGCGCACGCCGCTCAGCGCTTCGGGCGCACGGGTTTGCCCTTCAAATGCTGGGGTAAAGTTTGAGTTCGGCGCGCCCTGCGAAACCGGATTTGGCGCTTGCTGGCTGTTACTGGGAGAACCGCTGCATGCCGCGAAAATCAATGTGGCGGCGAAAATCAAAACGCGCATGGTGTGTTCCCATTACCCTTACTGAGCGAAAGAAGATGGGGCGCGCGCTTTGCCTTGCCAGTGCCGTTTTCTCTCGCCACCTCACCTTTCCTGGCGTTAACATGCCGACCGCCGGGGGCAAAGGGTACGGCAAATTTGGCGGACGTCTTCATTTCCTATTCGCGGCTCGATCGCGATCGTGTTCAGCCAATTGCTGAGCGGCTGAGTTCACTTGGCTATTCGGTGTGGTGGAATGCGCGCGACGAGCAAGCGCGCGTCGATGAAATTGAGCGGCAATTTGTTGAAGCGCCTGCGGTCGTGACCGTTTGGAGCGACAATGCGCGGAACTCGTCCTGGGTGTTGGCGCAATCGGCGCGGGCGCTCGATGAGGAGAAGCTGTTGCAGATGCGGCTAGACGATATTCGCCTCCCTGTCCCGTTCGAGACGTTGAAGGTCGCGGAACTTCACAGCGGCAAAAGCGAATGGGGCATGCTGGAGGCGGCGTTGGCTGGCTTGGTGCGCGAGCAGCGGCCGTTGGAGCCAATTGACCACCGCGCTGTGCAAAACGCGCAACCAAATCTTGTCGCGGCGCCGCGCGTTCTACTCGCGGCCGCGACGATCGCCCTTGTCGCATTCTCGGGCGCAGTGACGGCTGCGTACAATGGCGTGATGCGAATAGATCAATTGCAACTCGCGATGCTGGGCGTGCTCGTGGTCGGCGCGCTAGGCGCATTGGTCGCGGCGCAGCGGCTATTCTCCATTCGGCGCGCGGGAGGTTAGGCGCGCATGCCGAAATCCGTGCTCAACAGCTTTGTAACCAGCACGCGTGCTTTGCTGATTGCGCAGCTCATCGCGTGCATCGGCGCAATTGCATTGGCTGGCTGGACGCTCGGCGTCACCGGCCAAGTGTTGCGCGAGCGCAATCGGCTGCAGGAACGCGTGATTCAGCTGGAAGAAGCAATGGCCTCAAGCGGCGTGATCCCGCCGCCGCCAACAGCAGTGGTCGCGGCGCCAACATCAAGCGACGCCGCATATCCAGGTTCGATCGCAAACGCGCGCCAGCTAAGCAGCGAAGCTGCGCTGGACTCGGAGGCCGCTTCCGCCGAAACCGACCAGCGCAATTTCGGCAGCGTGATCAACAGCCTCCTCGGCCCTGCTCCGCCGCTGAGCACGGTGGTGATCCACGTGCGCTCTGACATCGATCTCGCTGCCGCGGAATCGATTGCCCGCGCGCTGCAAGCGGATCACGTGCGCGCGCTCATCAATGTGATGACAGCGAGCGATCAACGCCCCTCAGGGTACGCGTACTTTGACGGCCGCCAGAGCCGCGCCGCAGCTGACATCGTGGCGCGCTTTCACGATCTAGCGCGCGAACAGCAAGTCGCGCAGTGGTCGGCGCAGCTGCGCGGCACGGCATTGCCGGCGAGAGGGGAATATACGGCGGACAGGCTGGACATCGTGCTGCCGCCACTTCCGCCGCCCCCGCCGCCTCCGGTTGAGGCGCCGCCCGCCGCTGTAACGGCCACTCCCCGGCCATAGCAGTTGAGCCGCCTTGCTTCCGCCCACGGAGCGGGTGAAAAGCCGAATGTGGTGACAGCAGCCGGCGCAGCCCTCGATTTTGGTTGGGAGCCCAAACGGGCGCTCACCTTGAAGGCTGCCCGCCGCCGCTCAAGGCTGGTCGCGGCGCTGCGGCGATTTTTTGTGGCCGGCGCAGGCGCGTCTTTCGCCGCAGTCTTCGTTTTCATGGCCCTCCACGCTATCCAAGGCGGCTTCAACGCTGGCCAATACGCTGCAGCTGAACCGCTCCGGATGATCAATCCGCGCTTTATCGGCCGGACCGAAAACGGCGGCCCCTACCAGCTTTCGGCCGAAATCGCCGAGCGCGCGGTCGGCGATAACCAGCCGATAGAGCTGGTCGCCCCCGTTTATAGGACCGAAGCCGGAACAATCATGCTCGCCCCTCGGGGCATCTATGACGAGATGGCCCAAACCGTGGTTTTCGACGGTGAGGTCCTGTTTTCCGACCGAAACGGCAACCGGTTCACCACCCCGAACATGATTGTGGACCTGAAACGTGGCACACTGACCGGCCGGGGCGGCGTCACCGGCGCCGGGCCACTTGGCGTGCTCCAGGCCGGAAGTTATGAATTACGCGACAGCGACCGTGCTTTGGTGCTGGGCGGCGGGGTCCGGGGACAGATTCCGGACCGCGATCAACAGAATGGGGAGACGCCGCAATGAAGCCCGCAGCATTATTCATCGCCGCCGGCGCCTTTGTGCTCGCAGCCTTTGCAGCCGCTCCGGCGCACGCGCAGCTGAGCGAAGGCGGCGGCCCGGTTTCGTACTCCGCCAACAATCTCGAATACTTCGATAGCGAACGCCGCCTCGTGCTCGTCGGCGATGTCGATATCGTTCAAAACGACGCGCGCCTGCGGGCCGACCGCATCACGATGTTTTTCAGCAGCAGTAGCGGCGCGAACGCCAGCGGCGCGGCGCAACAAGGGCTCGGCTCTGGCGACATCGAGCGCCTGATTGCCGAAGGCGAAGTCTACTATATCCGCCCGTCGCAAGACGCGCGCGGCGACCGGGCCGAATACAACGTCGCGCAGGACAGCGTGACCTTCACCGGCAATGTCATCGTGATGTCGGCGGAGAACGTCATTCGCGGCAACACGCTGGTGCTGCAAATCGGTTCGCGCCGGACGACGATCCGGCCGGGCGCGGGCCAGCGGGTGCGCGGTGTATTCGTCCCAAGTGAGGGCCAAAGCACGCCCCAGGGCGCTCGTCCCCAGTGAAGTCCGCCTCCACCCCCAAGGGTTCACGAATTCTTAGCTGCGGCGGGGCGAAATGAGCCCTGAGGGCGCGACACGCCGTTCGGCTCAGCCCGAGACCACCCAAGGTGGTCTTGGCGCGGTTCGGATCGCTAAAAGCTATCGCGACCGCCAGGTGGTGAAGGACGTTTCGCTCTTTCTCCGCCGTGGTGAGGTCGTCGGTCTGTTGGGCCCCAACGGAGCAGGTAAAACCACCTGCTTCTATATGATCACGGGGCTCGTACGCGTGGACCAGGGGCAAATCTTGTTGGACGGCCAGGACGTCACAACACTGCCTATGTACCAACGCGCCCGGCTTGGCGTGGGATATCTCCCGCAAGAGCCATCGATTTTCCGTGGTCTGACCGTCGAACAGAACGTGATGTCTGTCGTCGAGTTGAGTGAGCGTTCTCACTCAAAGCGCCGAGAGATCGTGAACGGTCTGCTCGCTGAGTTGCGCGTCGACCACCTTAAAGACGCGCCGGCCTCCGCCCTCTCGGGCGGTGAACGGCGCCGGGTCGAAATCGCGCGGGCTCTGGCGACCAGGCCGTCCTTCATGCTGTTGGACGAGCCTTTCGCCGGTATTGACCCACTCGCCATCAACGACATTCGCGATCTCATCACCTTCTTGAAAGATCGCGGTCTCGGAATTCTGATCACCGACCACAATGTGCGCGAAACGCTGCAGATCGTGGACCGGGCTTCGATCATGTTCGACGGTGAAGTGATGTTCGAGGGCACACCCGATGAGGTGCTCTCGGATCGGACCGTGCGCGAAAGGTATCTCGGCAAAGACTTCCACTAGACGGTGGCCCGCCCATGGCGATGACCCCCCGTTTAGAGATGCGCCAAGGCCAAGCCCTGGTGATGACGCCGCAATTGCAGCAGGCGATCAAACTGCTGCAGCTTTCCAACATCGAGCTTCAAGAATTTGTCGAAGGCGAACTCGAGCGCAATCCGTTGCTGGAGCGCGAAGAAGGCTCGACCGAAGCGAAGAAGAGCGAAGACGGCGGCGACGCGCAGCAGCTCGAATTCGATAGCGGCATGGCGCCAACGGAAGCGGCGCTCGATGTCAGCGTTGCCGACATGGCCCCTGATCTGAGCGCGAACGAGCTTTCAGAAGCTGGCGCTGCGCCATTGCAGGATTGGTCAAAGGCATCGTCGGGCAAGAGCTTCGACGACATGCCCGGGATCGAGGAAACGCTCGCGAGCGACAAAACGCTGGCCGAGCATCTCGACGGACAACTCACGGAAGCCGGTCTCACCCCGATCGAGCGCATGATTGGCGGCGTGCTGATCGATGCGGTGGACGATTGGGGCTACATGCGCGCCGACGTCCTGGAAATCGCGCATCGCATCGGCGCAGACGACGCGACCGTGCTGAAAGTGCTGCAAGTCATGCAGGGCTTTGAGCCAACTGGCGTGATGGCGCGCGATATTCCTGAGTGCCTGACCCTGCAACTCAAAGAACGCGAACGGTTCGATCCGGCGATGGAAGCATTGATCGCGAACCTCGATCTGCTCGCGAAGGGTCATTTCGATCGGCTGATGACCGTTTGCGGTGTGGACCGCGAAGATCTCTCGGACATGATCGCCGAAGTTCGCGCACTGACGCCGAAGCCAGGCGCCGGATTTGGCGGCGGCACGGTGCATTCGGTTGCGCCAGACGTGTACGTGAAGCAAACACCGGACGGCATGTGGCTGGTTGAGCTCAACACCGACACGATGCCGCGCGTGCTGATGAACCAGCGCTATTACGCGACCGTCTCAAAGACGGCGAAGCGCGAAGAAGACAAGCAATTCCTCACCGAGTGCGCGGCGAACGCGTCGTGGCTGGTGAAGAGCTTGGATCAACGGGCGAAGACGATCCTGAAAGTCGCGCGCGAGATCGTGCGGCAGCAGGATGGCTTCTTCGCCCATGGCGTCGCGCATCTGCGGCCGCTGAATTTGAAGACTGTCGCCGCCGCAATCGAGATGCATGAGTCGACGGTGAGCCGCGTCACCTCGAACAAGTACCTCTCCTGCGCACGCGGCGTGGTCGAGCTGAAATACTTCTTCACCGCCTCGATCAACTCCGCTGACGGCGGCGAGAGCCATTCGGCCGAAGCGGTGCGCTATCAGATCAAGGGCCTCATCGACACGGAAACGCCGGTCGAGATCCTCAGCGACGATCGCATCGTCGAAATCCTGCGCGAAAAAGGCATCGAAATCGCCCGCCGCACAGTCGCGAAATATCGCGAAAGCCTGCGCATCCCGAGCTCAGTCGAGCGCAAACGCAAGATGGCGCACGGGCTTTAGGTCAATCATCCAGCGCCTGTTCGACCCGCTCAACGAGCGCCGGGATCGACGATCTAACCTTCGCCGCTGCATACTCAAGCATCGTGAGTCCAGCTAACAATGAAACGACACCTTGCTAGCTCGGAGTGGTGCGCATTCAAGGATTCCGCCCAAACTCCGCAGAAAGAGTTTCCTTGTCAGTCCTAACATACGCCGCCATGACGCCGGACCAATTCGGATGTGCAAATTCGCTGAGACGCTCGTAGTTGTCGCGGGTGTTTGGAATCGTCTTTGCCGCTCTATCGAGCATCGACAACACATTCACCGCCTTCGGCATCTCGTCATTTGTCTTGTGCCCCAGAAGGAGCCGCAAAGTATATTCGCGAATTTCGTCATCGCTCATCCCTGCGGCACGCGAGCATCGAAGATCCATGAGTTCCCAAGCCGCCGCCGCGTTTTCGATGACACCGCGCGTCAGCAGGATTGCCGTGACAATGTCTTCGCGATCAAAGGCTTCGCAGGCGTTTCGGCCAAACTCTTCAGTCCGCCATTCGATGCCAGAGAGAAAAAGCAACGCGTTGACCGGCGTTTTAGCGCGCTTCTTCGAGACGGATCGAAAATCCAACGTTTTCTTCAGCCGTTCGTGAAGTTTTGTGAGCCGATCCTTGGCTTCGGCTAAGTTCTCCGCATACGCCATGCTCACGCCTCTTCCCGCGCCGCCCATCCCTCTGTCGCTAGCATCACCGTTTTCGGGATCACTTTTTCGCCGCTGAGATAATAAGCGATCATGCGGCGCGAGAGCCCAAGCGCTTGAGCGGCCGCTTCTTGCGTCAAACCGTGCTCATCCATCCAAGCGCGAAAATCCGCAACAGGCATAACCTCGCCAGCCTGCTCATCCGCCCAACGTCGCAGTTGCGATGCGCCGAAATCAACGCCGCTTGGCCATTCGATCGACCAGCCGTCGGCACTCACCGTAGCGCGCGAAAATTCTCCCTTCTTCCTGAGAGGGACGAGCGCCTTGTGACCGGCGATCACTTCGGCCAGATCGATCGGCGCAACGCGCCCATCGTCCCAGGCGATCTCCAACCGCCTGTCGCCAATCACCGCAACATTCGTGATCTTGCCAATCATGATCCGCTCAACTCATTCCACTTCGCTTGCAGCAGCGCCTTGTTCTCCGCCGCCCATTCCAAAGCCTCGCGCAATTCCACGCGCCCGCTCATGGCGATCACTTCCAACGTTTCGATCACGACCTGCGCTGCCCCGTCGCGGCCGAGCACATGGAAGTGCGGCGGATTGTGATCGGCGAAATACATCGCGATCTCCGTGCTAGAGAACCGCATCAGCCTCGGCATGCACTAGGCATATACATGCAATGGTTGCACAATTCAAGCCAGGGCAATGCCATTTCACGCGCCGCGGCAACTCACCAGAGCCCTGAGCCCGTCGAAGGGCGGTTGGAATCGCGCGTCCCCGGCTTCGACAAGCTCAGGCCTCGCTGAAGGCGTGCATCTATCCTCCGCATACGCACCGGCGCTTGCAGGTTGGAGCGCGGGGCTTCAGCCCCGCACTTTTACAAGCACATAAAGCAAAAGCGCCAAAGCGGGGCTG
>JANPCV010000164.1:0-3609 GCA_031431115.1 Caulobacteraceae bacterium | reverse complement strand
GACTTAGCGCCGCACTCGCAAGCAAAGCTCAATCGCATCGCCCGTGAGCTCAACGAGCGGCCAAGAAAAACGCTGGACTTTCAGACCCCGGCAGAGCGATTTAGCGAGTGTGTTGCATCGACCCGTTGAGAGCGCCGAGCGATCCTGCCGCTCGTAACAGCGTGGCGATGCGAGCATGAATGGCATTTGCCGACGGTCAGTCTGCCGCTTCGATGCCGATAAGTCCTTTGCGATGGGCAACGCCGTGTCTCGGAGATCGCCGTTCGTCATATCCAGCGCGACTTCCGGCAGGTCCCCCTTTGCGAGCGCGCCCACGCATGACTCGCTCCGCGACTCCACAAATCCAATTTGCTAGCATTCGAATCTTGGCGCTGCGGCGGAGCAACTTTATGCGATATGGATCGGTTTTGGCTGCGGCGCTTCTGGTTCTAGTTGGCGCCTGCGCGCAGATGGCCGCCGCTGGGTTTCGTCAGGGGCAGGCAAGCGAGCCGCAGCAAACGCAAGACGCCCTCCCGCCGCCCCTTCTGGTCGAAGGCGGTTACATTACCATTCCGATGCGAGACATGTGGTGCCCCAAATGCGCGAACTTCCCGGGGCGATGGCGTGCGAATACTGAGATCGACGTTTACGCCGCGCCGCGCATCAACGCGCCGGTCGTCGATCGGCTCGCGGTCGAGGAATGGGTAAACGCAGTCCGGTACGAAAGGCATTTGAGAGCGCAACGAGGCGTGGTGCAGCGCGCTGCCGGTGATTTCAACGTTGGCGACGAAGTGTATTCCGTCAGTCGCTGCTGGGATGAGGAGAGCTGTGACGAACTGGTCTGGCACAACGGCAGAATCGTGGAGTTTCGAGACGGTCGCGACGCGCCTGAAGACGCGGCTGAAATCGAATATGAGGCGAGGGATGATCCCTTCAACTCAAACCAGATGATCGATTGGGTTTATGTCGAACGCGACGGCGGCCGCCGCAACGGCTGGATTCGCCACATGGACCTGTCAGGTATTGAATGAGGCCATCACTGCGACGCCCTGGTGGCGCGGGAGCGTTTGGCGCTGAGTGCGAAAAAGGGAGCAATGATGTTTCGAGCATCGATGGCTGCGTTGACGCTGTCGGCGCTATCCTCCCCATCAATGTCCGCACTCGGCGACATCGAGCCGAAGTGCCCACAGCATTACCGCCGACGCGATTGGATCGACCCAGCCCTTCGTAAGAAAATTGCGACCGAGTCGTCATGGCCCTTTTTTCGGTCATCAAGAATCGAGTGGTTGAGCCACGTCGCCTTCGAGTGAACCTAAGAGATCTGCTCGAAAGTCAGGCGAGAGAATATCCTGATCGATCTCCTCAATCAGCAAAGCCGCCACGAGAGGAAATCTCACGAACCTCACCGCCCAATTTCGCTGGTGTCGCCAGGCTTCTTCCGAGAGGTTCCCCTCCCGATAAAGGAAGAACTGGGATTGCACGTGTTGCAGCAACGATCTGATCATGAATTTTGTCTGCTGTAACCGAGGTCCTTCCGGCGGAGCTACGCCAGATCCGGAAGAGAGTATGCTGTCGAGAATCTCGGCGATTTGTGGGTCGCGCGCGACTTCGAAGTTGAGTTGGGCCCAAGCGTTTTCCGCCTGCCAGGCGGACGATGCCCGTTGAGCCTTCGTGCTCGCTCGCAACTGCAATGCGACGAACACCAAAGAAGCGACAACGGCCAGCGCGGACACGCTAGCGCTTGCCGTGTTGATGAGGTCTAGGGACAATGTCTCCGGCTCCAAAGGGATGCATAAATCCTACCGTAGATGGCGGGTGACTGCTCCCGGCGAGTTGTTGCCTTCCGAACTACAGCAGATTGATTGTCGCTTCCTGAGCAACAACGCCCGTCTTTGGCGGTCGGGCTACTCCCTTAGAACGCGTCGGCGTATAGGGAGGACCTAGGGGGTGACATGACATTGGATCAAGCGGCTTCGCTGAGTCAGATTGCGGGCGCAATCGGCGTCATAGCCTCGCTCATCTTCGTGGGCTTGCAGATCAGGGACAATTCGAGTGCGGTCCGTTCCGCCACGGCGCAAGCCGTCCACGATAATTATGCAAGCTGGTATATCAGTCTGTCTAACAATGAGTCCGCGCTTGCAACGTCCGCCAAAGGGTTCGTCAATCTGACCTCATTGTCGTCCGCCGAGAAGGCTCAGTTCGTCTGCACTATGATGGCGTTCCTGTCGCACTCGCAGAACGCTTTCCACCAGTGGAGGGAGGGGCACCTCTCGGATGGGCTTTGGGCAGGCTGGGAAGCTTTGATGATGAACCTCGTCAACACGCCCGGGGGCGCCGCCTTCTGGGCGGAACGTGGATATGTCTTTGGCGCAGAGTTTCAGAGTCACGTCGCCGACATCATGAAGCGCAAGCCAGATCCGCGCGCGAGGGCGTTCGGTGTCGTGCCCGTTACGCATGTGACGGTGGGCGTTAGCCCGCCGCTGGCAACCAAGTGACGCCTTTCGGCGAGGTCGAGCCGGATTAGCGGGCGGGGCGCGAATGGCCGGACTGGATGGCGCCGGCCAGTTTGCAATGTTCGACCGAGGGCGCGGCCTGGCCCTTTACGATCAGTCACATCCTGCGTTGTTCAGCCCAGGGCGTGTCTGCGGTTTTTCGGATTTGGCTGCGCCACGAAGCGCGCCGTGAACCGTTTAACTTCATGGGAGCAGTGTGGATCGGATCTTTCGATCCGTTCGTGCTAGAGCGGCGCGTCGCGTTGTTTTGTCCGCCCCGACGAGGCGGTTGATCGTCGCCACCCGTCGGGTGAGTAGGGGAATATGTAATGAGAAAATTGTTGGCGATCGCGGCTTTTGCTGTCGCGGCGATGACCACAGCCGCTTATGCCGCTGCGCAGGACTTCACGATCCACAATAATACCGGCCATGTGGTGATGACCCTGAACGTCTCGCCGACTAGCTCGAACCATTGGGGTCCGGACATTCTTGGCCGGGACGTGCTTGCCAATGGTGAGAGCGCCGAGATCACCTTCGATCGCAACCAAGACCAGTGCATTTGGGACATCCGCGCCACCTATGACGACGGCGACACCAACGACTGGCGCGGGATCAACCTGTGCGAGACGGCCGACGTAAACTTGACCCCATAAGGCGGCGCCCACAGCGCGCATCTGGATTTTGTCGGGATCGACGAACAGATCGACGAGATCGATCGCTTCGAATGGACTCACGCGCTCGAACAATGATCGCGCTTTGGTCGCGAACATTGCGGATGTCCGGGATCGGCGATAGCGAGCCGAAGCGCCCGCAGCATTGCCGACGACGGGATTGGATCGGCTCAGCCCTTCGTAAGAAAAAGGCGAGCCGGGCATCGCTGGCCCTTACGCGCTGCGGGCGCTGATTTTGTAAGCGTTCATCTGCGCCGAAAGGCGAAGAAGAGCGCCGCCGCCAGTGCGAGCCAGTACGCCAAATCAACAATCCATGGCGAGCCGTTGAAGCCCATCATGCTCATGATGGCTTCCGGGATTGTCTCGAACGCTTCTTGAGCGGCTATGCCGACGTGACCATCGGAGATGTTGTGCACGACAGAGAATGCAAACACGCCCATCCCAATTGAGATGATGGCCCAAACGAC
>JANPCV010000163.1:0-4846 GCA_031431115.1 Caulobacteraceae bacterium | reverse complement strand
ATGTGCCGAGCCGCACGCTTCGATGCCGATTAGGCAAGGCGCTTGCTTCTCGAAAAACGCCAGCATCCGAGATCTCGGCAGACGTTTGCGCAACAGCACCGCGCCCGCCGCATCAACGCCGTGAAGCTGGAACACCGACTTTGCGATATCCAATCCGATCGTAACTACCTGGCTCATGGCTCTTCTCCGGTTCAAACCGGGACCTTACGCCGCCGGCTGGGGTGGAGAGCCGTCCACAGCATCGACAACGGTCAGTCAGTGGGGCGTGAGCAAGCCATATTCCTGGTTCAGGTCGAGCAAGTGATGGCCGAGGATTTCGTCGCGCATTAGGTCCACGACCACAGCCAGGAATACGTTCTTGGACTTCGTCACCACGAGCACATGGTCGTACGTTTCCGTCCCATCGCGATAGACGTGCTCAACGAGACCGGCCGCCAGCTCATGGCCAAGAAGGTCACCGCCGGAAACTGCATCGACGTAAGGCCATATGTCGATCACGTGGGTTGCTGTTTGTGACACGTCACGCATCGGCGCCGAAAACGTGGCTTTATACTCAGCGGGGTCGAGGAGTCGTGTTTTCATGGCGCGGATTTCACGATAGCCAATCACGGGCTCGCGGCAATGTCCGCAACGGGCCATCAATGCCGAGGCCGCCACATTGTAACGGACGGCGGGGTCGATCAACATCTGCCCTTCCCGCCTGCCCTGTCCATCAGGCGCGCAATCGCCGGTTCCGGTCATTGGCCTGAAACACGAGAGCCGCGCATCGCACCGCGCTTGAGCCCTGATACAGCGCTCGGAGGGCCCCATTTTCGCCCCTCGCGCAGGACGAAGCCGCGCGATTCACCCGACCAATAGCTCCAGCCGCTGACGGCGCCCCAAAGAGTCACTAGGGTCGTCTTAGCTTGGTAGACCCTGGACACCCATGCAGCGGAAACTAACCGTCATCCTTTCGGCCGACGTCGTCGGCTACAGCGGCCTCATGGAACGCGACGAGGCGGGGACGCTCGCGCGGCTGAAGGAGAACCGCAAATCCCTGTTCGATCCGCGCGTCGTCGCGCAGGGCGGGCGCGTGTTCAAACTCATGGGCGATGGCGCGCTGGCTGAATTTCCGAGCGCCGCCGCTGCCGTCACCTGCGCTCTCGACATTCAAGCGGCGATGGACGCCGCTGAAGCGCACCGGCCTGACGCCGAGCGGCTTCGCTATCGCATCGGCATAAATCTGGGCGATGTGATCGTCGACGGTGACGACATGTACGGCGAAGGCGTGAACGTCGCCGCGCGTCTGCAAACGCTCGCGCCGGTAGGAGGCGTCGCCGTGTCGCGCAATGTCAGCGAGCAAGTCGCGGGCAAAGTCGCCGCGAAATTCGAGGACACGGGCCCCCACGCGGTGAAGAATATTGAAAACCCGGTGCATGTCTTCGTCGTTAGGCCGCAATCGGTGCTCGACCCGCAGGCTCAAGTGACAGAGAAGCCGCAGAGAGTGTCCATCTGCGTGCTCCCCTTCGCCAACATGAGCGGCGATCAGGAGCAGGAATATTTTTCCGACGGCATCACCGAAGACATCATCACCGACCTGTCGAAGGTCTCGGCACTGTGGGTCGCCGCGCGCAACACCGCTTTCACCTTCAAAGGCAAGCACGTGGACGTGCCGCAGGCGGCGCGACAATTGAAGGTTAGCCACGTTCTCGAAGGCAGCGTTCGCAAAGCCGGCGGACGTGTGCGCATCACCGCCCAACTTATCGACGCGAGCGGTGGCCACGTCTGGGCCGAAAGGTACGATCGAGAGCTAAGCGACATCTTCGCGCTTCAAGACGAGATTTCCGAAGCCATTGTGAAGGCGTTAAAACTGAAGCTTTTGCCCGAAGAGAAGAAGGCAATAGAGCGCCGCGATACGTCGAGCGCCGAAGCCTATGAACTCTTTCTTCTAGCCCGTCAGTTTGAGCGCACCGGCAGCGAGCGCATGAAACCGCTGATCGTGCGCATTTGCCAAAAAGTCGTGGCGCTTGATCCTGGCTTCGCCCGCGGCTGGGCCTTGATGGCAATGGCCATGTCAGAGCTGGGCCAACGCGCCGTACCCGGGTATAGCTTCGAGGAGGCAGCAACAGCCGCGGAGCGCGCTGTTGCGCTGGATCCGCTGTTGGCTGAGGGACACGCTGCCCTTGCCGAAGTGCTGGGCCGCGGCACGGCGATGAACTTCCTCGCCGGCCAGACCCACATGGAAGCGGCGCTTAGGCTCGACCCCAACAGCTATGACGCGCACCTCTTTGCGGGCTACATGGCGCTCGGCCTAAAGCGGCCGGACGACGCCATTCGCCATTTCGAGACCGCTTGCGGCCTTGACGCCGATGCCTATCGCCCCGCTGGAATGGTCGTCCAGGCCTACGAAGCTATTGGCGACGAAGAAGGCGCATTGTCCGCCGCGCGCCGTTGCTTGGCGCGTTGCGAAAAATTGCTCCGCGTCGAACCCGACCACGGTGGCGCGTTGGGATTTCTCGTGTCCGCCCTGGCGGACCTCGGCGAAGCCGAGCGGGCTCTCGAATGGACAAAGAGAGCGGTCTTGTTCGATCCGGATAACGTGCGGCTGCACTACAATCTGGCATGCGCGATGTCCAAGCTCGGAGAGGCGGATAAGGCCGTGGATTTGCTTGAAGGCATCGTGGGCAAGATCAGTCCGGGTTGGGCGAAATGGATAGAGATCGACAACAGCCTCGATCCCATTCGCGAACACCCCCGCTACAAGGCGTTCCACACCGCGCTCGCAGCGACAACAACTGTTGAGAAATAGCCCCATTTCGACCGGCGTTCTCGATGCAATCCAGTCATCGGCGTAGCCGCTCAGCACCGACGGGTTTTCGCCCGTTTTCAGCCAGTCGCGATGGACCGCGCTTTGGCTTTGCGCTTAGGTGTGCGGGTATCACTTGGGGGATTTCATGAAAGCTCGTTTATCGATTGGAGTTGTGTCGCTTGCGCTCTGCATGCTGTTGTCGGCGCCAGCTTTTGCGGACGAAGTGTGGGTGCTGCCGAGCGGCAATCAACTGACCTATGACCGCGATGTCGGTGACGTGGCTGTGCTCACCTATCGCGCCGAGCAAGGATTGGAACCAGGTCAGATTTTCGTCGTGGGCCTCGGCGGTCAATACGAGGGACGCTCGCGCTACCAAGCCTATTGGGTGGAAGCCGACGATGCCGGACCCACTTGCGCTGCCGCGCTTGTCGACGCTGAAGGCCGCATTTGGCGCCGGTGGGGCCTTGCGACGGTATCCTTCGCCAGCCCGAGCTTTCCGTCCCGCCTTACCCTTTCCAGAGGCGAGTGTCTGAGCGCGCCGAGTGGCCGCCTGAGCGCGCGGCCAGTGGTTGGCGCCGGCGTGCGTTAGTCCAGCAAGACGGATCGACCGCTGTCTTCTGGGATCTCTTGCCGATCAGCGAGCGCGACCAAACACCACAATGATCATGCCCCCACGCCGCGCACCGTCGCGAACGCGGACAAGCAGGTCAATCGCGACAACCCTCATCGCCTGCAAGCTGGCCCATGCACTCAAACCGGGTGTCATGCACCCATCCGACTTGGCCGTTCTGGCGCCTGACCCTTGCCCATAGTCCAAGCCTCGCCTGCACGGCAGGTGACACGACCTGTTGCTCCCAGTCGACTTGAACTGTCTCGTCCAAATTGGCGCGTTCGCCGCGGACCCAATAGGCGGAGTAGCCTTCGCCCTCGTACTCGAGTTGATAGACGACTTCACCGGCGCGGAGATCTTCTCCGCCCCCGCGCACGACGCCTCGAACAGGTACGAGTCTCGTTTCAACGGCCTCTACCGAAACCCACTCACCGGGCGCCAGCGTCGCCAGAACGCGCGCCGTTGGACTTTGCTCCGCAAGCACTATCGTCGGTTCAAGCGTACGCCAATTTTGAAACGGACACCCGCCTTCGCCTTCACAACCGGGAAAAGTGTAAACGCCGTCTATGGTTGGCGGTGGATCGGTCGCGGGAATCAGCGTGCTGGAGCGCGTGGGCGAGTCGACCGGCGCTACCTCGGCGCTGCACGCGCCGAGAGCTGCACAAAATAGCAGAACCGCCACGCGACAAGACATCGGCCACTCCCCAAAGACACTGTTATCGCGACACGGTTATGCTGAGCGCGTCGCGATGAAGTCGAACTTGATGCGATCAAGGCGTCGCGCGCAGAGTATTCCAATCGAAGATCGGGATGTCCGAGGGCGTAGAGATCACCGCCACTTTGTTCGGCGCGCCGTCAACGACTTCAATTATCACCATGCCGGCCTCTGAGGGACCAAGCGGCCCGCATGGAAAAACAGGCTCTTCGGTTTCGCCATTTATGTAAGCGTCATAGGCGCGGCGCGCCTCGCCGGTCGGCATGAGCTGATAGCCGCCGCCGCTCACGGGTTCCAACACGCAAGTCTCAGCGCCGGGCGAGGCGGCGCGAATAGCCGGCAACGCCGCATCGATCGGCGCCTCGGGTGCTTTCTCGAACAGTCGGATCACCGGATAGCGCTGGCCGCCATCCTCGCGCACAAATCCAGGGAGCGCTTCATCGCCGACGAGACGCTGATCTGCACACGCGAAGCTCCAGACTGAGACCCCGGCCGCGCGAACCTCGCCCCAGGTGCAATCACCAAACTGTTCACTCAGCGCCTGCGGGGGTTGAGGCGGCGACTGCGCCTCGCTTTGAGGAGCGCTCTCCGGAGCGCACGCGGCCAAAGTCAACGCCAAGACGATTCCATAAATTGCACGCTTCACGTCAATGCTCCCTCAACGCTGTCTAACGTCACGCCCGCAACTACTCTAGGCGCCGCCGCACATGTGCTGGCTGTCAGGCGCAGTCCA
>JANPCV010000162.1:0-5098 GCA_031431115.1 Caulobacteraceae bacterium | reverse complement strand
GTTTTTGGCTCCACTACTATAACCATCCCGGCCCGCGGCCCCCCCCGCCGGATTCCTGTTTTACACAATCCTGCGGGCGCCCGTATTACCGCCCCGCTGGCCGCCGAGGGCGCCGGCGGTCCGGACTCAAAATCCGGCCGGCGGCGGCAAGTTGGGGCTCGATAGACATATCACTTTGAACAATGCGCCCATTTCGTCCGCATGCGTCAAGCGGTGCACCTCGCGCTTCAGGCGCTCGGTGTGTGGTGGATTGGCCCGCATCAACGCGTCGGCGCGGAACTCGATGCCCAGCGCGCGCAAGAAGGCGCCCTGCGTGATCGGGCCATGCACGACCAGGTTCGCCGCCTCGGCGAGTTCCGCGATGTGGTTGAAATCGACATGCGCGGTGAGATCGGACTCGCCCGGACGTTCGATCGGATCGACCTTCTTGTGGTTCCGCAGCGCTTGCAGCGTGTCGGCGCCTTCGGGCTTGGCGTAGCCGTAGTCCAGTATCAGGACGCGCCCCGGCGCTTCGTGCAGGCGGCGCTCGATGTCGTAGATGAGGCTCTCAAGTCCCGGTGCGATTTCACGCACGGTGCCAAGTTCATCCTCGCTCTCCGGCGCTGGTATCGCGGCGCTCAAGCCAAAGGTGAGCTTTTCTGCGTCATCGAGACCGACGAGCTTTTCGTGCCAGCCGTCTTCGCCCCGGATGAATTGGCGAATGGGGAGGCAATCGAAGAATTCGTTGGCAATGATCAGCGAAGTTCCGGGCGGCGCATCTTCAATGCGCGGCGCCCATTCGGCCAGTGGCACGCGTTCGGCTTGCTCTTCCTTTAGTGGCTCGCTGGTTTCGACCAGCACGATGTTCGCTGCGTCGTGCATGCCTTCGATGCGCTGCGTTGCGCGCAACGCATCTTGCATCAGCACCCCGCGGCCGGGGCCAAGTTCGATCCAGTTGAACGCAGGCTTGCCCAGCGCGTCCCACTCATGCGCGCACCAAAGCCCGATGAGTTCGCCAAACATCTGACTGGCTTCAGGCGCGGTGAGAAAATCAGCGCCGGCGCCGCCAATGTTCGGACGCGTGGCGTAATAGCCGTCGTCCGGATCGTAGAGGCACGCGCCCATAAATTCCGCGACAGTCAGCGGGCCGTTGTCGCGGATATGTTCGACCAGTTTGTCGCTGAGGCTCACGCCGCCGCCAGTTTTGGTTGCTTCAGCGCGCGGTTGATCAGCCAGGCGCCGGCCAGGATCATCGGGATCGAGAGCAGCATGCCCATCGTTACGTAACCACGCAGCGCTTCCGGCATGTGCTGATCCGGTTCGCGCACCGTCTCCAAGATCGCGCGGAAAATGCCGTAAGCGACGAGGAAGATGCCGGTGTTCATGCCAGGCCGGCGCAGTGTGTCGAAGCGCAGCGCCGCGATGTTGATGATCGCGAACAGTGCAACGCCTTCCAGCGCTGCTTCGTACAATTGGCTCGGGTGACGTGGATCAGTTCCGGCAGGGCAATAGCCGCCGCTTTGCTGCATCAGCCGCTCATTGCAAAAGATGACGCCGAACGGACCATCGGTGACGCGGCCCCAGAGTTCGCCATTGATGAAATTCGCGATGCGGCCGAACAGCAACCCGATTGGCGCCGCAGCCGCAGCAATATCGCCGAGGCGCAGCAGATCAATTTTGTCTGTCTTGGCTTTTTCGCGCGCCGCTTCGGCCTCGGTTTTCAAAATCCGCTTGTCTTCGCCGAAGCGCATATACTTGCCGCCTTCGCCATCCGGCGCCTTAGCGACAGCGTGTTTGGCAGCGAGCTTTGCGTATTGCTCTTCGTTGACGTGCTTTTGGCGGGTGAACCACCAAGCCGCGACGGCGACGCCGATTAGGCCGCCGTGGAAGCTCATGCCGCCTTGCCAGATCTGCAGGATCTCGCCCGGGCTCTGCCAGATCATGTCCGGCTTGTAGAAAAGGACGTAACCGAGGCGCCCGCCAAGGATGACGCCAAGCGTCGCCCAGAACAGAAAATCATCGACTTGCGGCACGCTCATCGGCGCGCGGCCAGGCGCCCAGAGCTTGTCGCGCCGGATCAGCCAGACCATCCATCGCCAGCCGAGGACGAGGCCCACAATGTAGGCAAGCGCGTACCAGCGCAGGTGAAAGGGTCCGAGCGCCAACCCGCCCAGCTCGAAGCCTGGAATGGTGAAGGCCGCTGGGTCGATATTGGGGAATTGGATCGCTTCTAAAATCACCCGCATCCACCTTTAGCTGATTGGCTAGCTGATTGGCCGCATTGTCCGGCCCTGCGGCGCTTAATAAGTAGGCCGAAAGGATCGGTCCACATGCAAACGACAAGCTCGGTGTTCGATGATCTGGCCCGTTTGATGACTGGGGCCATGGGCATGGCGCAAGGAGCGCAACTTGAGGCCAAAAGCTTCATGCGCGCCCACGCCGACCGTTTCGTTGCTGAAATGGACCTTATCAGCCGCGACGAGTTCGAAGCCGTGAAGCAGCTCGCGTCCGACGCGCGCGCCGAGACGGACGCTTTGAAAGCGCGCGTCGCCGCGCTCGAGGCTTTGCTCAAGGACCGGGCGTAACTTCCCGTAATACGAAGAAACCGCGACGTTTAGTTTCGAGTAAGACTCTCGGCGCTTACCTAGTTGCAAGGGGCTCGATTCGACGCGCCATCTAAAGGCGCGCATCCGAGGTGAAGAGATCGAAACTTGGCCGCTGAGGGGTGGCTAGCGCTCGCGAAGAGGGGACGCTGATGGATCTCTGGATCGACGACGAAACTGAAACATCCTCCGACCCGATGGAGACGGTCGAGGCGGTTATTGGCTCAGACGAGCGGTTTCAGTGCGAACGCGCCGAAGATGGCGACTTGCACTTCTCGTTCAAGTCGAGCTGGGGCGAAAGCGTAGGTTACTTCTCCTACCGCCATGAGCTGCCCGCCCTGCTGTTCACCTTGGGTTTCGAGATCCAAGCGCCGGTTTCGCGCCGGGCGGAATCGATGAAGCTCGCTTCGCTGATCAACGAAAATCTTTGGCTGGGCCATTTCGATGTTTGGGCCGACGACGGCACCATCATCTTCCGCCACGCCATGCCGATGATCGGGCGCGATGAGATTTCCATTGGCGAGGTCCAAGCCATGCTGGCTGCTGCGATGGATGCAGCTGAACGGTTCAGCCCGGCCTTCCAATATGTCATCCTAGGCAACATGTCGGCCGAAGATTCCTCTGCGGCCGCTCTGTTCGAGACCTGCGGAGAAGCGTGATCGGATTAGACGCACCGTCGATTGCTCTTGTCGGTGCGGGCGCTATGGGCGGCGCGCTGGTGCGAGGCTGGATCGGAGCCGTGCGCAAAGGCGGCGCGCTGACGCTGAGCATTGTCGATCCAAGCTTCGATCCGGAGCTTGAGCGCGAGTTGGATTCCGTCGGCGCGGTAATCAACCCGCCTAATCCAGGTCCTGTCGATATCGTCGTGCTGGCCGTGAAGCCGCAGACATTTCCGTCCATCGTTGAAAGCGTGAAGCGTTTCGTCGGACCCGACACGCGCGTGATGTCGGTTATGGCCGGCATCACGATCGAGATGTTGTCGCGTGAGTTGGGCGCGCAGCGTGTTGTGCGCTGTGTGCCGAATACGCCGGCGCGCATCGGGCGCGGCGTGACCGCTTATGTCGCGTCGCCCGCATGCTCCGCCGAGGATCGCCAGCTTGTTGAGCAATTGCTCGGCCCACTCGGCACGGTTGAGCCGATCGCCGCCGAGCGGCTGATGGATGTGGTCACGGCCGTTTCAGGTTCGGGCCCGGCCTATGTGTTTCTGCTGGCGGAGGTGCTGGCGGCCGCTGCCGAGCAAGAAGGCCTCGACCGCGACACGGCCATGCGCATTGCCAGCCAGACGGTCGCCGGCGCCGGCGCGCTGATGCTGGAAACAGGCGAGTCTCCGGGCGCCCTGCGCAAGCAAGTCACCTCGCCGGGCGGCACCACGGAAGCTGCGCTCGATGTCCTGGGCGCCGGAGATGGCCTTGGGCCATTGCTGCGGCGGGCTGTCAGCGCCGCAGCCGCGCGCTCGCGCCAGCTCGGCAAAGGCTGATTGAGGCAATGGGCAGTTGGCAGTAGGCAATGGGATGGCCCCAACTGCCGACTGCCTATTGCCCAATGCCTATTTTTGATCTCGCACCCGGACGCAATACGCAACGCGGCTTCTGGGGATCGGATTTCCAACTCGTCGATGGCTACGTGCACGTTAAATCGACGGGCGTGCGCTTCAAGAATGATTGCCAACTCTGGGCCGATATTTGGCGCTGGTTCACGTATTACGCGTTCGTGCGCCTGCACGGGTTTTGGATGCGGCTCACGAAGCCGCGCGGCCCGCGCATCTGGTTCGCGCCATATCGGCCGCGGCCTTGGTACATCATCTGGGCGGCGATGGTGTGGGGCGGGTTCGAGTTTGCGTCGTCGCCCGAGCGCGCCGACGCTGCGTTTTACTTTGAAGATCAGACCATCGCGACACCGCCGCCGCCGCGCCACGCAAAGGCTTTTAACTTCGGCGTCGGCGACGTTTCAAAAAGCACAGTCGCGCGCGTGATGGAGGAAGCCTTCGGCTACCCGCTTGCCATCGATCCAACCACGTTCGTGGGTGAAGCCGTCGAGAAGGGTGAGGGCAACGGACTGCACGATGGCCGCTTAGTTACCTGTCCGCTGCAACCAGTGCCCGGCAAAGCCTATCAGCGCGTGATCAAAACCGAAGGCGCCGATGGCCGGGCGAGCGACCTGCGCACCGTGTGCGTTGGCGGCCGGCCAGTGGTTGTGTTCATCAAGCAAAAGCCAGCGTCTGCACGCTTTTCTATTCAGAACACCAGCGTCGTTGTGAAGACGCCGGAGGAGGTGTTCTCGCCAGCTGAATTCGAACACTTGTCGCGCTTCTGCGCTGCGATGAAGTTGGATTGGGGCGGCATCGATGTGCTGCGCGAGAGCGCAAGCGGCCGCCTTTATGTTGTCGACGTGAACAAAACCGACACCGGCCCAGCCGTGGTGCTGAACTGGAAAGATCGCGCGCGCGCAACGACGCTGCTTTCGACGGCATTAGCGCGAATGGTGTGCAGTTAATATGGACCGCCGGCGTCCCGCCG
>JANPCV010000161.1:0-7115 GCA_031431115.1 Caulobacteraceae bacterium | reverse complement strand
CCCCCCACCGGGCGCAAATGCGCGGCAACGGTCACACCGCCGGGCCACCCAACCCGGGTCCGGGGGGTCCACGCCTCCTGCAAAATAACAAGCGCCGGTCTTTTGGGAAAGGCTGGCGCTGATGTCCGTTTCGATGACGATGCCGATTTTGATCGTGGACGACTACAACACCATGATCCGCATCATGCGAAACCTGCTCCGCCAACTCGGTTTCACCAATATCGACGAAGCCAATGACGGCGCCGCCGCTTTAGCCAAGATGCGCAACAAGGAATACGCGCTGGTGATCTCGGACTCGCACATGAGCCCGATGACCGGCATGGAATTTTTGCAGCGCGTTCGCGCCGAAGAACGGATCGCGCAGACGCCGTTCGTTATGGTCGCCAACGACAATTCCGAGGGAGCCGAAGCGCAAGGCGCCTCAAGCTTTATCGTGAAGCCGTTCAGCGCACAGGCGCTGAAGTCCACACTCGTGCCGGTGATCGGCGCGTTTTAAGCGCGGCTCTTGTCGACGTTCGCTGGACCCAAAATTTGATGTCACCCTGAGCTTGTCGAAGGGCGACACGCCGATTTTATGCATACTCACACCGCCTCAGGCTGACGCTGGTGGGAGGTTTGCGACACGGCTGGCTTTGGCGTCATGCTGAGCCTGTCGAAGCACGACGCCCGCCCCGACGTTAGGCGCATTCACACCGCCTTCGACAGGCTCAGGCTGACGCTGGTGGGTTGCGGCAACAGCAGCAGTGTCCTCAGGCCGCCATCACGCCGCCATCGATAATGATCGTCTGACCCGTCACGAACGCGCCCGCTTGCGAGGCGAGCAACACGGCCATGCCGGCGATTTCGTCGGGCTGGCCGATGCGCTTCAGCGCGGCGCGCGAGGTTGAGGCCCTCAAAATCTCGGGATTTTCCCAGAGCGCCTTAGCGAAATCTGTCTGCACCAGACCCGGCGCGATCGTATTCACCCGAACATTATCCGGCCCGAACTCCACCGCGAGATTGCGCGCCAGCTGCATGTCGGCGGCTTTCGAAATGTCATAAGCGCCGATCACGGGCGAGCCTTTGAGGCCGCCAACCGATGAAATGATGATCACCGCACCGTCTTTGCGCTCGCGCATTTGCGGTGCGCACATATTGATGAGCCAGTGATTGGAGACGATGTTGTTCTGAAGAATTTTCATGAACTGATCGTCGCTGATGCCGCTCATTGGCCCGAAATAGGGATTCGAGGCGGCGTTGCAGATGCAAATGTCGATCTTGCCGAAGGCGCGGTTGGCTTCGTCCACCAGGTTTTGCAGCGCCTCTTTCGCGCCGATATTGCAGGCGACTGCGATCGCGGCGTTGCGGCCGACTTTGTCGTTGATCTCCGCCGCAGCGGCTTCGCTGGCATCCTGCTTGCGCGAAGAGACGACGACATTCGCGCCATGTTCCGCGAGGCGGTAAGCGATTTGCTTGCCAATGCCGCGTGAGGAGCCGGTGATAATGGCGCTCTTGCCCGTAAGATTGAACAAATTGGCCATCGCCGCTCTCCCTGCTATTTAGGCGCACTCTAGGCGCGCCAAAGCGGGGTGGTCTAGGCTGACTTGGGGAGAGCGTGCGTGCGTAAATTCTGGCTGGTGGGTGCGGTTTTGGCTTTGGCGCTGGGTGCGTGTGATGGCGCCCAGGTTGAGGTTGATGATGCCGCGCGCTGCCTCATCGCCGAGGCGGCGGAGGCTAAGATCGAAGCCTGCACGATCGCGGCGCAAAATGAATCGCTGACGCCTGAGCAGCGCTCCGTAGCGTTCAGCACGCGCGGCGACGCGAACGATGAGGCCGGTGATGTCACGGCCGCGCTGCGTGATTATGGGGCGGCGATTGAGCTTGATGCTGAGAACCCAGCGGCGCTGCTTGGCCGTGGACGCATTTTATTGGCGAGCGGTCAGCTCGATGCGGCGGAGCCGGCGTTGCGGCGGGCGATTGAGCTCGACCAATCTGGCCAAGCGCATCAATTGATGGGGCACATCTTGTTGCGGCGCGGCGAGTTCTCGGAAGCGATCACATTGTTCAACACCGCGCTCGATCGCGAGCCGCGTTCGGCGCCGTCATTGGCTGGCCGTGCGCGCGCCAAACAGCGTCTCGGTGATCTCGATGGCGCGGCCAATGATTTCGACCAGGCGATCCGCGCGGATAGCAATTTGGCCGAAGCACGAGCCGGGCGGTGCTGGCTCGATCTCAATCAGAACCGTCAGTTAGAGCGCGCTCGCCAAGATGCGGATGCTGCTGTGGCGGCAAAGCCGAACTACGTGGAAGGGCAGATCTGCCGCGGTGTGCTGCAATTGCGCGAAGGCGAGTGGGCTGACGCGAAGATCTCATTCGATGCTGCGCTTGCGGTGGAATCCGGCAACCCGATTGCGTTGTTCGGACGCGGAATTGCGCGGCGGCGCAGCGGCGACGCGAGCGGCACCGAGGACATGAATCTCGCGCGCGATTTCGACGGCCACATCGGCGAGCAGTTCGATGCGTTCGAAGTGCGAACTTACTAGGCTAGCGCAGCCATTGCGTAAGTCGCGTGGGCGTTTTCTTCGGCGAGCGCGGCATCGACCTTTGCGGGATCGAGTTTGCCGTCGGTTTGCAGGCCTTCGCCGTGAATGCCGGCGGCGATGAAGAGAACATCGAGCCCCTGGGCGTTCGCGCCGACAATGTCGGTGACGACGCCATCGCCGATGCAGAGGATGCGTGCTGGATCGACGGTGCGGCCAGCGATGTCAGCCAACTCTTTGCGGGCGAGATCGTAGATGGGCGGGAACGGCTTGCCGGCCATGACGACCTTGCCGCCGATCACTTCGTAATCGCGTGCGATTGCCCCTGCGCACCAGATCATGCGGTCGCCAAATTGGACGATGATGTCCGGGTTGGCGCAGATGAGATCGAGGTTGTGCGACTTGGCTTCGCGCAGAACATCGACATAGTCCGCCGGCGTTTCATCGTCGCGGTTGAGGCCGGAAATGGCGAAGAAAGCGGCTTCGCTGAGCGGCGCTTGTTTGAGGTTGAGGCCTTCCCAGAGCGTGCGGTCGTAATCGTCGGGACCGATTTTGAACATCGGGCCGGGCGCACGCGTGGCGAGTTCCGCGCGGATGGCGTCGCCTGAGGTGACGATGGCGTCCCATGCGTCGCGCGGCACACCGGCGCGATCGAGTTGGCTGGGGATAGGTCCGCGCGGTTTTGGGACATTGGTGATGAGGATGACGTGCTTGCCGGCGCGCTTGAGGCGCTGCAGCGCGGCAGAGGCGGCGGGGTACGCAGTGCGGCCATTGTGGAGGACGCCCCAGACGTCGCAGAGCACCGCGTCATAGCGATCCGCGATCTCGTCGATGCTGGCAATGGTTTGAGTCACTTCAGGCGTTCCGCAATTTGCGCGGCGCTTGCGTCCGCATGATCTGGACCCGCATCGTACGGGCAAAGCAACACCAAGTTCGCGCGCGTGCGTTGTGGCTCGACATGAGCATCGTGCATTTGGCGCACGTGCGTGAAGAATTGCGCCATGATCGAGCGCGGCGTGCGGCCGCGCGATTCAACGTCGCGGATCATGCGGCGGCCGAGCCGTAACGCTTCGTCCGCGTGCATGAAAACTGTGATGTCGAAGAGGCCGTCTAGCTCGGGGGCGGCCAGCAGATGCAGGCCCTCGACGATGACGTAATCGGCGTGGACGATGCGCTCGACCTGCGGGGTGCGCCGGTGGGTGACGAGGTCGTAGATTGGCTTGTCGAACGCGTCGCCGCTTTTGGCGTGCGCCAGGTGGTCGCGCAGCAGGCTGTGCTCTTTGGCGCTTGGAATGTCGAAATTGTAAGTCGCGGGATCGAAGCCGGGGACGTGTGAGGAGCAGCGATAATAATCGTCCTCCGCAATCACCACGGCGCCTGCGCCAAGTCGGCGCGCCAAGGCGCGCGCGACTGTGGTTTTGCCCGCGCCGGAGCCGCCGGTGATGGCGATGAGTTTCGTCATTGGCGGCTAGGTGCGTTGTCGCTTAGCAAAACACAACCTTTTCGGTGCGCAGGAGCCGCGTCTGCCTTCGACAAGCTCAGGCTGACGCTATTGTGATGGCTTCCGAACATTCGTCACGCTGAGCTTGTCGAAGCGCGACCGCGCTCAACTAACTCTACTATTTTGCTTGAGGTAGAATTCGCGTGGCGGTGCGGTTTCTTCCATCAGGCTCTCTTTGATCGCGCGCGGGGCGCCGAAGAGGTGGCCTTGGGCAAAAGGCACATCGAGATCGAGAATCTCGAGCACGGTGTCTTCGGACTCGATGCGTTCGGCGATGAGATCGATACCGTAGCGTTGGAAGACGGCGGCGATGTCAGCTGCCGCGATCTCGCGTGTGATCGCCGAGCGGGGGCGCAGGCCACGGCGCACGATTTGCTCCGTCAGCACACCGGCTGCGACCTTCACATAGCGCACGCCCGAGCGCTCAAGGTCGGGAAGATCGATCTCGGTGTTGGTGACGCGGTCGATCGAAAAGCGGAAACCAAGGTCAACGAGCTTGGCCATCGCGCGCGCTTCGAGCGAGGTGCGGTTCTCGTAGGCATCCTGCGGAATCTCGAAGATCACGCTGCCGGCAAGATCGCGGTTCTCGCGCATGAAATCTAGGAATTGCGGGAAGAAATGCTCGTCTGCGAGCGCGGCCGGCGAGAGGTTGCAGAAGATGCCGATGCGGCGGTCCTGCTTCATCAGTTTGCGTACGATTTGCACGCAACGGAACAAGAGCACGTTGTCGATCGTGCTCATAAGGCCGGCTTGCTCGGCGGCAGGGATGAATTCTGTCGGCAGGATCAGGCGGCCGTTGGCGTCCTTCAAGCGCGTGAAGCCTTCGTAGAACGCGGTCTTGCGCTGCGGCAGCTGCACGATCGGCTGCAAATGCAACTCGACGCGATTTTCCATCAGCGCTTCGCGGACGAGATCCATCGGGCCGCGCGCGGCCGTTGGATTGATCGCGGTGATGTTGCCAGCGCTTTGAAGTGTCCCCAGGCGCGCATCCATGGCGGCGCCGAGCTTGTCCACGATTTGATCGATGAGCTTCAACTCGATCGGCGCGTTGCTTGCGTTCGGCGCCGAGAGTTGCGGTTGTGCTGGCGCTGTGCCGAAGGCGATCTGCGTTTCCACTTGATCGAGACGGGTTTGCACAGCGTCGATGTCGGCTGCGACTTCGCGATGCGCAGTGCGCAGGCGGTCCATGTCGACTTTGATCTTCTTCTCAGCTTGGCCGATGCGGCCGGCTGCGACGGTCGCTGAAATGCCGGCGTGGGTGACCGCGCAGGCCGAGAAAAGAGCGATGCCGCCGAGGATCGACGAGCCAAGCTCCTCGCCGCCGACCTGGTTCAGCGCCAGCCCCACGGTGAGCGAGACCATGGCGTAGGCCGCGTAGAGCAGAATGTGCGTGATGATAGGCATTATTTGCCGTCCCGAATCTCTAGTTCTCCATGGGGCCAGCGCCCTGGTTGCCAGGGCCTTAACTATCCTGAACTCCCTCTTGACAAAATTATTGTCAAACGATAATTGATTATCGTCTTACTTGAGGGTTGGAGAATTCCTAGAAATGACCGAAGCAGCCATGGCGCCGCTGGATCGCGCGCAGAAGCTTGCCGGGGGCGCCGCCATCTTCGCGGTGGTCGCGGGCGTCCTGATCATCTTGGGAGCGGCGGCCGATCAGGTCGCCATGCCGGCCGTGGTGGCGCTGCGGAGCCAGGAGGTCACGCCGGATTGGCGCGGGGCGCTGACGCTCCTCAACGTTGTCGGCTCGTTTCTGGTGCTTGCGCTCCCGAGCTTCATGCTTGCTGGCGCGCTGTTCGAGCTCAGCCAGGTTCTGGACGAATACGGCAAGGGGCAGTTCTTTACGCTGAAGGCCAGCGTTGGCATCCGCAAAGCGGCGGAATCGGCGCTGTGGGCGATGGCGTTCAAGGTTGTGGCGTCGCCGACGATCTACAATTGGATCGCGCAAACGGACGATATTCGCGGCGTCGTTTGGCATCTCGAAGCCTTCGATCTCGGCCTCATCGCGTTTGCAGCGTTCGTCGCGGTGCTCGGGCGGGTGCTCGAAGCTGCTGCTCGTATCAAAGAAGAGAATGACGAGATTGTCTGATGACAATAATTGGAGCTGAAGCTGTGTCGTCCGCAAACCGAACCGCGCGCAAAGCCCGCACGCTCGAGCAGATCGCCATTCCGCTGCTGTTTGCGGGCATTCTCTTGCCGATGATCGGCTCAGTCTATTTGGCGCTTTTCGAGCCGCAGCCTGGCGCCGACAGCGCCACGACCGCGCTGATCGTGCTGATCGAAGCTGCGCCGCCCTTGTTGCTGGCATGGGCCATGCTGGGGTTGACCAAGGTGTTGGTGGAGTACGAGGCAGGTCGCTATCTTTCGTTGGAGGCGAGCGCTTCTTTGAAACGCGTGGGCCAAGGCGGTCTCTTGGCGTTGCTGCTTAATGTGATTGTGGTCCCGCCATTGGTTGCATTGCTACGCGGTGAGCCAGTGTTCGCGGCGCTCAATCCCCACATATTCGATCTCTGCGTGCTGATATTTGCGAGCACCACACTGACCGTTGGCCACGTGTTGGAAGATGCCGCCAAGCAACTGAAGTTCGAGAACGACCAGATCGTGTGATGCTACGGATTGTGGTCACCCTCGACGTGATGCTTGCGCGGCGCAAGATGAAGTCGAAAGACCTCGCCGAGCGCGTGGGCATCACGGAAGCGAACCTCTCATTGCTGCGCACCGGCAAGGTCAAAGGCGTGCGCTTCGAGACCTTGGCGAAAATCTGCGAAGCGCTTGAGTGCACGCCGGCGGATCTGCTTGAAGTGGAAGTCGGTGTGGCGCCGGAGGCGGTCGGCGACGTTTAGTGCTTCACTCATTCCCGGGGCTTCGCGAGGCGAAGAGCCCGGGACCCATAGACACGAATGCGTGCTGGCCGAAAACCAACGTTTCAAGCGCACCGCGCAGCTATTTGTGTTTATGGGTCCCCGTATGTCGGGATTTACCGGTGCGTGTGAGTGTGGCCGGGGCGGGCGTAGCACGATGGGTCCCTGGCGTTAAACCGCAATCCGGCTTGTGCGCGTCCGCTGTCGTTTGATCCGAACAGTCGCTCGGGA
>JANPCV010000160.1:0-16699 GCA_031431115.1 Caulobacteraceae bacterium | reverse complement strand
CAAAGAGCGGGCGTGCTGCTTGCGCCCACCGGATTGGACGGCGTGAATCCGCGTTTTGCCGTGCGTGGCCGCGCTTCAAACCTGGTCTGCGCCCTCCGGTGCTTGGCGAGCCGGCTTGCGTAGCCGCCAGAGAAGCACGATCGTCGCGCTAACGAAGAATATCTGGCAAATGAAGCTGCCCTCGGGGCCCTCCGCGCCGCCGGTGAGGATGTCCGGCCCGCTCGGAATGAGCTTCACGAGGAGCGCCGACACGCCAGCATCAATTCCGGTGACCGGCAGTTCGAAGCCCGTCGCCAGCAACCAATTCCACCCAGCGTGCCAGCCCATGACGCCCCAAATGTTGCCGGCTTTGAGCGCCCAGCAGCATGCAAAGGCTGAAAACAAGAACGAAGCAGCCATGAGCAGCAATTGTTGGTTCGGTCCGTAGTGGAGCAGCGTGAAGACAGCGCACGTCAGCATGACGGCGATAGCGACATTGAATTTGCGCGCGAGCACGGAAAGCAGCCAGCCGCGAAATATGATTTCTTCGACGCTGGCCTGAACCACAAAGCACAGCAATAATATGGCTATGCTCATCAAGTCGCGCGGCACAGCGAAGGCTCTGGCGAAACCGCCTGCTTGATAGCCGCCAACAGCCCAGATGGCGGCAACCACCGCGGCGATCGTCGCGGCGCCAATGACGAGGCCGCGCAAGAACGACATCGCTGCACCGTTCGGCGTCAGGCCGATGGTTCTGAGCGGGCGGCGTTCGATGAATAGCACCCACGCCAAAACCAAGGCGCCGGTCATCGCAAACGGAACCAGCAGGAACACGTAGAGACCGAGGGCGCCAATCGGGTCGCCCCTGTCGGTTGCGAGTCCCCATCGCTCGAACGTGTCGTCGGTCAAGACGACTGGCGCGGCTACAAACAAAATCAAGAGGAACGGCGCCAGCGCACCCCAGGGCAGCCAACCTTTGGCGGGTTCGGGCGAGAACAGCGATGTTGATTTCATCGCACCTGCGTGCGCCGCCAACTTAGATCATTCTAGAACGATCGTGCGGGCGTTGCACCGCTTTGATCCATACCTTAGGCGTCAACCCATACGTTTGCTTGAACACGCGCCCGAAATGGCTCTGATCGGCAAAACCGCAATCGTGGGCAATTTGGGCGATTTCGCCGCCGCCGCGCATGAGTCGTCGCGCTCGATCGAGTCGTCGCAGAGTCATATATCTGTACGGACTGGTGCCAAACATGGCTCGAAAATCTCGCGATAGTTGCCAGCGGCAATGGCCCGTCGCCCGCTCCAACGCTTCAAGCGAAAATACGCTCGTAAGATTGGCCTCGATGTAATCGCGCGCGCCAGCGGCTGCCTCTCGATTGGCACGTTTAATGACGACACTTCCGCCAGCCGCTTCCTGCAACGCGAGCGCCAAGTCGTAAAGCGCGTCTTGGTACTCGAGCAGTGTGAGTGGTCGGTCGTAGTCGTGTACCAAAGCTGCGACAGCGCGATAAAGGCGCGCGTCAACCGAAACGCCGCCTTCAACGAACGGCAGAACATGTCCGTTTAAGACGGCCTGAATGTCGGCTGGCGCGATGTAGGCCGCTCGATAGCGCAGGCCCGCTTCATCGCCGGCGCGGCCGTCATGTTGTTCGTCGGGGTGCAGGATCACCAATTGACCCGGATATGAGGACCTTTCCGCGCCGCGATACGTGAATTGTTGAATTCCGCTCAACGTGACGCCAACCGTATAGGTGTCGTGGCGGTGCGGAGCGAACGCTACGCCGGAGAGACAAGCCTCTATGCGGCCGATCTCGCCGGGCGCCTCGACAAGCCAGTTTTCGTCAGGGTCAGCCATCCAAACTCGCCGTCATTTCTGCTTTTGAACCGAGCCGTCGCACCTCACTGGTGGGAAGCGAGCAACGCTCGACAATGATGCGCCCACGCGGAGGTTTGGATGCGAGGGGGCGGAGGATATTTGGAACCGCTAGTCCTCAAACCCAACGAACACAGCCGCCTCTTCCACGCGTTTGCGCTCCGAGACGACGGCGTTGGCGGGGAAGCTTTCGTCGGGCCAGCCGAGGGCGATGCTTTTCATGATGACTTGATCGTCGGCGATGCCGGCGTGTTCGCGCACCACAGGCGATTGCATGATTCCTTGGCTGTTGATCACCGTACCGAGGCCGCGCGACCAAGCGGCGTTCACCAGCGCGGTCGCGACGGCGCCGCAATCGAAGGGGGTATCGTCGCTGCCATCGAGTGCGCGGTCGTAGGTGATGATCACACAGACGGGGGCGTCGAACTGGCGAAAGCCGCGCAGCACCCAATCCTGACGCGCATCTTTGTCGTCGCGCTCGATGCCCATTGCCGAGAACAATTGCTTGGCGACGCCGATCTGCCGCTCGCGGTGCGGCCCCGCGAACGCCGGGCCGGTGCGGAACTCGCGCGATTGCGGAACGCCCGCCATCATGCGCTCGGTGTTGCCGGCGCGAATGCGGCTGAGCGGCTCGCCGGTAATGACGTAAAAATTCCAAGGCTGCGTGTTCATCGACGACGGCGCGCGCATGGCGAGGGCGATGATTTCCTCGATCAACGCTTTCGGCACGGGGTCGGGCTTGTAGCCACGGATGCTCCGGCGCCCAAGGATCACCTCGTCAAACTTCATGTGTCGTCCTTGAGGTGAGCTGCACTCACGCGCTGGTGTGCGCGTGAGTGCAGTGGTCCGTTAGCGGCGCGACTCTTCGCGTGTGGCGCGGAACTCGGAGCTTGCGCGCCATTGCGGCCACTCGTTTCCGTCCGCCAGACGATGGCCGACGGCGTAGAGCGCTTCGAGATCTTCAGCGCCGCCGTTCATGTCCCAAGCGTCGGTCACTTCGTCCGCGGGCTTGTGATAAACATTGGCGACGTAGGCCTGCGACAGCGCCCGGCCACGCTCAATGCCGCCATCGACCATGTCGATGCCGCGCGAGGTGTAGAGCACGGGGATGCCGAGTTGGGCGAAGTGCAGGTGGTCGGAGCGATAGTAATAGCCGGCTTCAGGCGATGAATCCGGCTCGACGCGGCGGCCTTGCGCTTGGATGGCGGTGGTCAAGAGATCGTCCATCTCGCTTTGGCCGAAGCCGCGCACTTCGATTTCGCGGGTGCGGCCGAAGGCGTTGATGCCGTCCATGTTGATGGCGGCGACGGTGTTGCGCGGTGCGAACAGCGGATGCTGCATGTAGTAGAGAGCGCCAAGCAGGCCCTGCTCTTCCGCCGTGAGCGCGATGAACGCCACGGTGCGATCGGTTGGACCTTGCGCATGAAAGCGGCGCGCGAGTTCGATGAGTGCGCTTGTGCCCGTCGCGTTGTCGAAGGCGCCGTTGCAGATGTCGTCGCCGTCCACTGGCGGGCAATGGCCGAGATGGTCCCAATGGGCGGTGTAGATGACGGTTTCGTCTGGACGCTCCGTGCCGGGCAGGACGCCGACGACGTTATAGGTGGTGCGTTCTTCGGCGCGTGTTTCCAGATGGAGCGAGCCGTTGAGGTTCATGCGCACGGCGCGGAAGCCTGGACGCTGAGCGCGTGCTTTCAGTTCGTTGAAATCGAGGCGCGCGCGGCGGAAGGTTTCCATCGCTACGTCGTTGTTGATCCAACCTTCGAAGCCTGCGCGGCTCGCGCCGCGATCGGCGCGGACGATGTCCCAGCGGGCGCTGCCGGTTGAGGATTGAATGACTGCCCACGGATACGCGGCGGGAGCGGTTTCGTGGATGATGATTGCGCCAGCAGCGCCTTGGCGGCCGGCTTCTTCGAACTTGTAGGTCCAGCGGCCATAATAGGTCATGGCGCGGCCGCCGAAGCCGCGATCGTCGCCGGTTTCGAAATCGGGATCGTTGATGAGGATAACGGCGATCTTGCCGCGCATGTCGACGCCTTCGTAATCGTTCCAGCCGAGTTCAGGCGCATTGATGCCGTAGCCGACGAAGACGAGCGGCGCGTTGGCGATGTCTACTGTGGGATCGAGGCGGCGCGTCCAGGCGGAGAATTGCGTGGCGTAGGTGTAGTTGCGGGCGCCATCGCTGCCGGAGAGCGTCAGCGTTGGCGTGTTGGTGAGCGTTGCGGCGACGAGCGGGGTTTCCTGTACCCAGGAACGCTCGCCGTTTGGCAGCACGACGCCCGGTTGGAGGCCAGCGGCGGCGTAAGCGCGTTGCAGGTATTCGATTGTAAGGCGCTCGCCATTGGTGCCTGGCGCGCGGCCTTCAAACTCATCTGAGCTAAGCACGCGTACGTGTTCGATCAGCGCTTCGGCTGAGAGCGGTGCGTGTTGGAAGGCGGCGATGTCGGTGGTTGGCGTCGCGGCTTGATCCGACGTGGCGCAAGCGGCCAGTGCGATCACACCCGCCGACAAGATGTGGCGTAAATTCATGGACGTGGTCCCCAAATGGTTTGGAGGACCTTAGGCGGTTGAGGGCGGCGCGCTCAAGGCCTTTGCGGTGGTAACGATGGCGCCGTCGCCCTTCGACAGGCTCAGGGTGACGGTTTCTATCATTCGCGTCACCCTGAGCTTGTCGAAGGGCGACGTGTGGCGCAGATTTCCGCCATGCCCTCTTGGGTCTATATTCTCCGCTGCGCCGACGCCTCGTACTACACGGGCGTCACGTCGAATATTGAGAACAGACTCGACCAACACGACCGCGGCAAAGTTGGCTACACCGCCTCGCGCAAGCCGCTTCAGTTTTTATGGTCGGAGGAATTCGCGCACATCGATGACGCGATTGCGTTTGAGAAGCGCGTGAAGGGCTGGTCACGCGCCAAGAAAGAAGCGTTGATGCGCGGCGAGTGGAGCGAGATCCAGAGACTGTCGCGAGCAAAGAGTAGCGCGACGCGTCGCCCTTCGACAAGCTCAGGGTGACGCGACTTCTTTGATCCAAGGCGGCGTTGGGAGGTTTTGCGCGGCTAAGAACTCGGGGTTGAAGAGTTTGCCCATGTAGCGGTTGGCGTAGTCGGCGAGCACGGTGACGATGATTTTGCCGGGGCCGAGCTGTTTTGCGAGTTGCACGGCGCCTAGCACGTTGAGCGCCGAGGAGCCGCCGAGCGACAGGCCCTCTTCCTGAATGAGATTGTAGAGCACCGGCAGCCAATCGCGATCTTCGATGCGGTATGCGTCATCGACGATGACGCCTTGCAGGTTCGCGGTCACGCGGCCTTGGCCGATGCCTTCGGTGATCGACGTGCCTTCGGCGCGGAGTTCGCCGTTTTTGTACCAATTGTAGAGCGCCGCGCCGCCGGGATCGGCGATGCCGATGCGGATGTTCGGGTTGCGCTCTTTCAGTGCGAGCGAGACGCCGCCGAGCGTGCCGCCTGAACCCACAGCACAGATGAAACCGTCAACCTTGCCTTGGGTCTGCTCCCAAATTTCCGGGCCAGTGGTTTTGTAGTGTCCTTGCTGGTTGGCGATGTTGTCGAACTGGTTGGCCCAGATGGCGCCGTTGGGTTCGGTTTTGTTTTTCTCTTCGGCGATGCGGCGTGCGACCTTCGGATAATGATTGTCGCTTGAGGCGGGCGCGGCGTCGACTTCGACCAATTCGGCGCCGAGCGCGCGAACCGCGTCTTTCTTTTCTTGGCTCTGCGTGCGCGGCATCACGACGATGGTGCGATAGCCTTTGGCCGCGCCGACGAGCGCGAGGCCAATGCCGGTGTTGCCGGCGGTGCCTTCGACGATCACGCCGCCAGGGCGCAGTTCACCCTTGCGTTCAGCGTCTTCAACGATGGAGAGCGCGGCGCGATCCTTGATGGATTGGCCGGGGTTTAGGAATTCCGCCTTGCCTAGAATGGTGCAGCCGGTTTCCTCTGATGCGCGCTTGAGTTTGATCAGCGGCGTGTTGCCGATAGCGTCGATGACGGAGGAATAGGTTTTCACGAGACGCCCAGCTTCTTTTGCAGATCGGTCGATGAGGTTGTGTAGAGGAAAACCAGGCGCTCGCCGGGGCGCGCAATCCTGAACGCGGCTTGCGACATGAGCGCGCCTTCGTGGAAGCCGCAGAGAATGAGCTTCAGCTTGCCGGGATAGGTGTTGATGTCGCCGATGGCGAAGATGCCGGGCTCGCTGGTTTGGAATTTCTCAGTATCGACCGGGATGAGGTTCTCGTTGAGGTTGAGACCGAAGTCCGCGATCGGACCGAGCTTCATGGTGAGGCCGTAGAACGCCAAGAGATCGGTGCAGGCGACGTCATACGCTCCCTTCTCCTTGGTGAAACAATTCACGGCATTGATTTGGCCATCGGCGCCGGTGACGCCTTTGAGATCGGTGATCTCCAAACGCACTTTGCCTTCGGCGACGAGCTTGCGCATTTGCGCAACCGAGTGGGGCGCGGCGCGGAAATCGTCGCGGCGGTGGATGAGCGTTGTGCTCTTAGCGATCGGCTGGAGATAGAGCGTCCAATCCAGCGCGCTATCGCCGCCGCCAGCGATGACGATGTCGCGGCCGCGGAAGCGTTCCATCTGGCGCACAGCGTAGTGCACGCTCGTGCCTTCGAAGCCGTCGAGGCCATCGATCTTCGGTTTGCGCGGCACGAACGAACCGCCGCCGGCGGCGATAACGATGATGGGCGCGGTGATGGTGGTGCCGAGTTCGGTGCGCAGCTTGAACTTGCCGTCCGGCTGGCGCTCCAGCGATTCCGCCATCTGTTGCAGATGGAACGCCGGCTTGAAGGGCGCGATCTGCTGCATGAGCGCGTCGGTGAGGCCCTGGCCGGTGACGACCGGCAGGCCTGGAATGTCGTAGATGGGTTTTTCGGGATAAAGTTCGGCGCATTGGCCGCCCGGACGATCGAGCACGTCGACGACGTGCGCCTTCAGGTCCAGCAGGCCCAATTCGAACACAGCAAACAGCCCGACCGGGCCGGCGCCGACGATGATCACGTCGGTTTCGTAGGTCTCGCCTGCCGGGGCTGAAACCGGCCTTTCGCTGCTCATCTCGACTCTCCCGGACGAGGCTTTTGCGGGGCGCCCCCCGGCTTGTCCACCGCCGCACCCGCAATCTAGGCATTCGCCCGTGGACGCGCAGCGTGACAAGGCCTCGCGGGGCCCCCAAATGTCGAACGTCAGCTTCGCGTCAGCCGCCTTGGTTTTGATACGTTTCGAGGCCAAGATCGTGGGCTGTAACGCTTATGAGACCGATAGTGCTCACTTCCATATTGGTCGCATTCGCTTTGGTGGCTTGCACGGCGCCCACTGATGCGGACGATTCCTTGTTCGTGGCGGAAGCCGAAAGCCGGTTCGAATTACCCAACAGGCTACGCGAGATTTCTGGCCTCGCCGTATCGCCGGACGGCCGCGTGTTCGGCCACGACGATGAGCAGGCGACGATCTACGAGATCGATGTGGCGCGCGGCGCGGTGCTGAAATCATTCAGTATCGGAGAGCCTGCAGAGACCGGCGATTTCGAGGGCCTCACCATCACCCCGAACGGCGACTTCTGGCTGACCGACAGCAGCGGCCGCCTGATGCGCTTCCGCGAGGGCGGCGATCGCGCGACCGTCGATGCCGAGCGTTTCGACACTGGGATTGGCGAGGCGTGCGAAGTCGAAGGCATCGCGTACCTGCCGAGCGATCAGACCTTCGTGCTGGCGTGCAAGCGTATGCGCGGGCGGGGACAACGCACGAATGCGCCGCAATTGCGGGTGTGGAGCATGGGCACGCAGGAGACGCGCGTTTGGGGGCCGATTACCGCAGACATCGCCGATGCGGCGGGCGTGCGCGACTTTCAGCCATCTGACCTTGCATTCGATCCAGCCTCCGGGCGGCTGATCGTCATCTCGGCCATCGATGGGGCGATTGCCGAGTTTGGCCCAGACGGCGCCCTACTTTCCGCCCGGGCCTTGGGTCACGATCACCGCCAAGCCGAGGGGGTGGCCATTCTACCCGACGGCTCATTGATTATTGCCGACGAGGGCGGGAATGACCGCGCCCACATTTCTAGATATCTTCGCCGACCATGAAACATATGATCCGCCTCCTCGCCGCCGCCTTCGCCGCGCTCTTCGCGTTTGCAACGCCGGCCTCCGCGCAAGCTCAGTGGGACAACGTCTCGCGCATCGTCGCGATCGGCGATCTCGAAGGCGACTACGCCAAATTCACCGACATGCTGCGCACGTCGGACCTCATCGACACGCAGAACAATTGGACCGGCGGCACGGCGCATTTGGTGCAACTCGGCGATATTCCGGATCGCGGCGACAATACGCGGATGGTGTTGGATTTGCTGATCCGTCTGCAGCCACAAGCGCGGCGGGCGGGCGGCCATGTGCATGCGCTCATCGGCAATCACGAGGCCATGAACATCGAAGGCGATCTTCGCTACACTGTCCCGGGCGAGTTCGCGGCGTTCGCCACGCGCAATTCGGCGCGCGTCCGCAATCAATACTACACGCGCCAAGTCCGCGCTTTGCGGCGCACTCCTCCGGCGGCGGGCTTACCGATATTTGATGCGGCCTATCGCGCGCAATGGGATCAAGAGCATCCGTTGGGCTGGGTGGAGCATCGCCAAGCTTGGGCGGCGACTGGCCGCTATGGCCGTTGGATTGCGACACACGACGCTGTCATCCGCATCAATGACACGCTCTTCCTGCATGCAGGTCTCGGCCCGGTTTATGCCGCCGCGCCGCGTCCGGCCATGAACGACGCCGTGCGCGCGGCGCTGCGCGGGCGCCCGACAGAGACCTATCCGGAGATTTTGGAAAGCGACGGCCCGCTTTGGTATCGCGGCCTCTCGCAAAATGCCGAAGCGACGGAGACTGCGAACCTAGATAACGTGCTGCGGGCGCAAGGCGTCGCGCGCGTCATCGTTGGCCACACCAAACTGACATCTACTGTGCTGCCGCGCTTCAATGGGCGCGTGCTCATCGCCGACATCGCTGTTCCGCGCGGGCATTCAGATCCACACGCCTTTCTCATTATGGAGAACGGGGCGTGGGTGACGATCCATCGCGGTCAGCGCGTGCCGGTGATCGCGTCAACGCCGCAAGAGACGTGCGCTTATCTCCGCCGAATTGTGGCCCTGGACAACGGTTCAGGCCCCGTGGCGCAGCTTGAGCAGACGCAATGCGCGGCGACAGCGGCTGCCGCTAACTAACGATCGGGGCCGCTTTGGCCTTTGACCGTCTCAGGCCGACGCTCATTGGAACGCCGGCGCCGGTACCGGAAATGGCGTCACGCTAGCGCCTACAATTGTCGACAATCTGGCGCTGATAGCGCTGCGGGTTGTCGATGACCTCGAAGAAGCTCTCGATGTATTCGCGCGCGGTCGCCCGGCGCGCTGCTGATAGGCGCGTCTCGCCTTCGATCACCGCATAGAGGCGATCGCGGCGCGAGCGGAAGAGTTCTGCGGCGCCTTGAGCCTGATCGTTATAGCGGCAGAGGCCACGATAATAGCGCTGACGGACATTGCGAACTGGCAAGCCTTGCGGCGGGATAGCGTATGAGGCGCTGACAAAGCCGGAATAGTCGAAGTCATATGGCACAGGGATGACGTTCTCGCGGCTGGTGGCAGTTGCGGCGATCAGTTTGCCATTGTGGCAGCACTCATCGCCGGCGGGACCTTCGACCATGTCCCAATCCAAATTGCCGATCATGAATTGGAACATGCCGACGATCGCGGCCTGCTGCGGGTCAAGCTGACTCGACGCAACTTCGCGCGATTGCACCTCGAGCGCGACGCGCTGGTTACGCCGCGCGAGATCGCTGACGTCCTCGATGACGAAGTTGAATTGCTCTTCTTCACGGCGGGCGCGCGCGCTTGTATCGCGGAATGTCGTGCGGACTGGGCGGACGCGATAACTGAGTGGGGTGAGCTCGTTGTAGAGACGGTAGGTCAGATATTCGAGCACGATATATTGCTCATACGCCGCGCCCGACCGGCAGCGGGTGACAAGCTTCAGCTTGTTCTGGCCCTGCATGACCGTGCCTTGGCGCTCACCGCTTAGGTTGATGCGCAGCGGCGGGAATTGGCAGATGCCAAGTGTGCGGCGCGAAAACCCGCGCGGCGAAAGCTCCATATCGAAACGCTGATCGCCAACGAGCAGCACTGCGGGCGCGGGGTCGGTGTTGCGCGCAGCACGGCGCACGATGTCGCCGATTGGGCCTTCGATCGTGATCGGGAGTTCCGAATCTTCGGAGAAAAGACGCGTCTGAGCTGAGGCCGCGGCGGCCAAGCATAACGCTGAAATCCCCACAATCGCCGCCGCCCAATTCCCCTTGGCCATCGCCATCTCCCGCAAACGTCCCCTGCCCGCACATTACGGAAGATTGCCCGAGAGTGAAGTGCGAACGGCTGCTGACGGGAGGGGTGCGAGCGCGTTTTGACGCCCGCCGGTTGTGCGCCAGGCCGGGCCGTGCTTTTTGCGCGCAAACCGGAGGAAGCGATGTCGTCAACTGCTCTGCCAGAACGTGGCGTGCCGTGGAGCGAACTTGAGCCCCGCATGCGCGATCTCGCCAAAGGCGACGTCAAATGGCGCGATGGCCGCACCGGCATGTATATTTTCAATGCCGGCGAGGACGTGGCGCGTGTGAAGAAGGAAGCCTACGCGATGTTCTCCGAGGAGAACGGCTTGGGCCCGGCAGCGTTTCCGAGTTTGGCGCAGATGGAGCGCGAAGTCGTCGCCGCCGGTATTTCGTTGTTGAACGCACCGCCCGGCGCGGCGGGCGCGATGACGAGTGGCGGGACCGATTCTATTTTTCTAGCCGTAAAGACCGCGCGCGATCACGCGCGCGCCAAGCGCGGCCTCAACGGCGCACTTAACATTGTAGCCCCAGCGTCGGTGCACCCTGCCTTCGACAAGGCGTGCATGACGATGGACATCGAAATGCGGCGCATCCCGACGAAGGACTATTTCGCCGACGTTGCGGCAATGGAGGCGGCGATCGATGCGGACACGTTGATGATCGTCGGCTCGGCGCCCTGCTTTCCGTATGGGCTCATCGATCCGATCGAAGCATTGGGCGAATTGGCGGAGCGCAAGAAGCTTTGGCTGCACGTTGATGCCTGCGTGGGCGCGTACATTGCGCCGTTCGTGCGGATGAATGGCGCTGATCTGCCGCCGTTCGATTTTGCTGTGCCGGGCGTGTGGTCGATCTCTGGCGATCTCCACAAATACGGCTACGCTTCGAAGGGCGCCTCGACCGTCTTCTTCCGCAGTGAGGCGCTGAAAGATTTTATGCTGTTCGACGCTGGGCCATGGCCGCTTGGGCGCATGATTACGCCGACGCTTGCCGGCACGCGGCCAGGGGGTGCAATTGCAGCGGCGTGGGCGGTGATGAATTTTCTGGGCGTCGAGGGGTACAAGCAAAAGCAAGGCGAGGTTACGCAAGCGCGGGAGAAGATCGAGACTGGTGTTAAGAAGCTAGGCTTCGAAGTTCTCGGCAAACCACAACTCGGTATCGTCTCATTTTCACACCCCGAGATCGATGCGCTTCGCATTTACGCACAGATGCACAAGCGCGGCTGGTTCACCGCGGCCTTGGTCGAGCCGCGCGCGCTGCATCTGATGCTGTCGCCGAAGCACAACGAGGTCGCGCATGAATATCTCGCCGATCTCGCGGCATCGGTGGGCGCTGTCACCGAAGAACAATTCGCACCGAAGTACGCAGGCTAAACCATGACGCTTGAGTTCGACTATTACTTCTCGTTCCGCAGCCCCTATTCGTATTTGGCGGCGCCGCAGGTTGAGGCGCTGATCGCGCGTTATGATCTTAAGCCGCGCATGCGCATCGTCACGCCAATCGCGATCCGCATTCCCGGCTTCTTCAAGACCGTGAACCCGCTGTGGCCGCCCTATCTGTTGCGCGACACGTTCCGCATCTCGCAGATGAACAATACTCCGTACCGCTGGCCCCGGCCCGATCCGATCATCATGGACTTCGGCACAGGCGAAGTCGCGGCCGAGCAGCCTTACATTCACCGCGTGAGCCGGATGGCGGTGGCGGCTGAGCACGCCGGGCGCGGCTTCGCGTTCGCGCGCCGGGCGTCGCACAAAATCTGGTCGGGCGAGGTCGACGCTTGGCACGAGGGCGATCACCTCGGCAATGCAGCAACGGAGGCTGGGCTCGATGCTGGCGCGCTTGAGGCCGAAGTTCGCGATCGAGGCGATGAGCTTGCAGCCGAGATCACGCAGAACATCGCCGATCAACGCGATGCCGGCCATTGGGGCGTGCCGCTCTTCGTCTTCCAGAACGAGCCTTTCTTTGGCCAGGACCGCTTGGATCACCTCATTTGGCGCATGAAGCAGGCTGGGCTCACTGAGCGTTAGTCGCAAATCCGGGTAGGTTCGCAGCACCTCGCGGAGATGTGTTTGGCGTAAAGCACGCGACCGCGAGTTGATGCGCCCACAACTCGGGATTCGCGCAATGCTCATGAAATTCGTCGCAGCGGCAATCGCAGCAGCGCTGACTCTTGGCGTAGCGCATGCGCAAGATACACCAAGTTTTGGGCGCGCTCTAGAGATGCGCGGCTACGAACACGATGGCGAGGCGCGCTTCGTCGGTGTGTATCAGCCGTCGACGTACAGACGTGGCCAAGCGGCGCCGCTCATCATCGCGTTGCACGGACGGTTTTCATCGCCGCAGGCGCTGCATGCGATCAGTGGTCTTGCCGCGGTCGCGGAAGAGCGCGGCGCGATCGTGGTCTATCCTGAAACCCTGGCGGGATTTTGGAACAATGGCGGTCACAGGTTGCTGAACCGCCCGGGCGAGCCTGCCGACGATGCAGGCTTCATCGCGCAGGTCATTCAGGCGGCGACGGAAGAGTTCACGATCGACCGCAGCCGCGTGTTCGTTGCGGGTTACGATAGCGGCGGCGGCATGGCGTATGCGCTGGCATGCCGCCCGCCCGTGCCACTCGCGGGCGTCGTCGTCGTCAGCGCGCTGATGTGGGACTACACGCGCGATCAGTGCAGCAACGCTGCGCCAACGCCGATGCTGATCGTACACGGCCGGCGCGATGACCAGTACGCACCGGCAAACGGCGGCGATGTAAACGGCGTCGACATCCGGCGGCTCGGCGTGAGCGATACGTTGGCGGTGTGGCGGCGCATCAATGGCTGCACAACGCCAAGCGCAACCGGACGGGAGGACGGCGTTGTGTATGCATCGTGCACCTCAGGCGCGCAGCTTGCGTATGTTGGCGTGGCGGGCGGCGGACATAATTGGTTCCGCGCGAACAGCCGCTACCAGATCAACCGCCAAAGCGTCGATGCAACGGCGCTGACCAATCAGTTCTTCTTCGACCGCAGCGCCTTCACCTTGCCGGACACGCGCACCAGCGGCCGCTCACGCTCGTGGATCGTTTACGCGCCGCCGACGTATGATCCAGCGCAGCCGACATCGGTCGTGGTGTTGTTGCACGGCCGCCCGGGCAATAGCGGCGGCATGGCGTCGATGACGGGCATGAACACCGTGGCCGAGAACCACAACTTCATCGTCGTGTACCCGGATGGCATCGACAATGAGTGGAACGCACAATTCGATCTCTCGGCGAGCGACATTTCGCTGACGGGGCGCCGGTCAACGCTGCCGCAGGACGATGTCGGTTTCCTGCAAACGATGATGGATGACCTCGCTGTCGATTTTAACATCGATCGCAGCCGGCTTTATCTTGGCGGCTTCTCCAACGGCGGGTTTATGAGCTACCGGATGGCGTGCTCGGCCGATGAGACGTTCGCGGCGTTCGCGCCAGTCAGCGGCAATCTTTATACTGAGCTCTCGCGGCACTGCGCCCGCAGCGCTCCGACGCCGATCCTCATCATGCACGGCACTGGCGATGCGAGCGTGCCGTATGAAGGCGTGCTAGTCCCGGGACGCGAGATGGGCGACCCGATCCGCATCTCGTATGGCATTCAAGATACGGTCGCCGCCTTCGCGCGCCGCAATGGCTGCAGCCTCTCCGGCGAGAGCACGACGTATGCGGAGCGCGGCGACTCCCCAGGCACGCACGTGGTGCGGTTCATTCCGCGCGACTGCAGTTCCGGCGCGGACGTGGTGCTCTATATGATTAATGGCGGCGGCCACACGTGGCCCGGCCACCCGCGCCCGCAAGCTGACATGGGGGCGGTCAACATGGACATGGATGCGGGTGAGATCCTTTGGGATTTCTTCTCCCGCCACACCCTGCAGACGTATCGCCGGCCGCAAAGCCGGTAGAGCCCGCACCGGGCGGCCGTTAACTCACAGGTTCAGCAAAGCGTCTTGCCCGGACCGGGCAGCGCGGTTAAGCGTGGCGCCCGCTGGAGACGTGGCCGAGTGGCTTAAGGCGGCGCCTTGCTAAGGCGTTGTACTCGAACAGGGTACCCAGGGTTCGAATCCCTGCGTCTCCGCCAAACTCCCTTGCCAGGACATGACTCGGCCTGCCAACGATCAGGCGGCCCGGCCCTTCATTTCGTTGTAAAACACGTGTAAATCTGCCTCGACATGCCGGAGCTTGCCCCGGCTTGCCATGACGGCGTGCATGATAGGAAGTATGGTAGGGCGTCGGTGGGCGGAAAGCATAAGCTAACGGCGCTTCAAGTGCGCAACGCCCGCAAGGTGGGTCGCTATGGCGACGGCGGCGGCTTGTACCTCGCAATCACCCGCGCCCAGGGCTCCACCGCCCAAGAAAATCCGGAAGCGGTGAACCGCTCGTGGCTTTTTATCTTCACAGCGCCGGACGGCCGCCGCCGGGAAATGGGCCTGGGGCCTGTCGATATCATCACTCTAGCGGACGCTCGGGACGCCGCCGACAAGGCGCGCAAGCTTCTCATTGGCGGTGTGGACCCGATCGAGCAGCGGAAAGCCGACAAGGCGGCCGCAGCCAAAAACCGTCACCGGTTGCTGACCTTCAAGGAGGCGGCTCAGGCCTACATCAAGGCCAATCGCAGCGGCTGGAAAAACGAGAAGCACGCCGCCCAGTGGGAGGCCACGCTAGAGACTTACGCCTACCCCAAGATTGGTGCCCTCGGTGTCGGTGCGGTCGATACCGGCGCAGTGCTGTCCGTGCTGGAGCCGATTTGGCAAACGGTCCCAGAAACCGCGTCGCGCCTTCGTGGGCGCATTGAAGCGGTGCTGACCTGGGCGACGGTGCGTGAGTATCGAGTAGGCGAGAATCCGGCGCGCTGGCGCGGGCATCTTTCGGAGACGCTGCCGGCGCGTAACAAGGTCGCGCGGGTCAAGCACCACGCCGCCCTGCCTGTCTCTGAGCTTCCCGCGTTCATGGCGGCGCTTCGTGAACAAGAGGGAATGGCGGCGCTCGCGCTCGAGTTCGCAATTCTGACCGCGGCGCGCACCGGCGAAGAGCTCGGCGCACGGTGGGCGGAGATAAACGAAGAAGAAAAGGTTTGGACGGTCCCGGCGGAGCGCATGAAGGGCGGGCGCGAACATCGCGTGCCGCTTTCAACGCAGACGCTGGCGCTCCTGGCTCGGGTGGGCAAACTGAACAGCGGAACCGGTCTGCTCTTCCCGAACGCGAACAAGCGCCAGCCCCTGAGCAACATGGCGATGCTGGCGCTGCTGCGGCGGATGAAATGGGGGGAAATGACCCCGCATGGATTCCGCAGCACGTTCCGCGACTGGGCGGGCGACCATACGACGATAGCGCGCGAAGTGGCTGAGGCTGCTCTCGCGCACATTGTCGGTGACAAAGCCGAACAAGCCTACCGGCGCTCGGATGCGCTGGAGAAGCGCCGCGCTCTTATGCAGCTTTGGGGCGATCACACAGACAAGCCACCTCCGGGGGTTGTGCCGATCGCGCGCAAACGGAAGAGCCAAGGCGGCGGCGAATGACGCGCGGTGCCTTTGTCAGAATTGCCAATATTGCCAAAATGCACACAGGCCCCGCGGTGCAGATCGTCGGCGGCGTCCCTAAGTTCAACTCGACGGGGCTAGGCTTAGCGGCCGAACCGCGCGTTTCCGCACGCGCTGCCCTGTCGATCCCTTGCGGTGCGTCTAGCGGAGACGTTTATGCAATCGCCCTCAGACCTCGTTTTCCCTTGGCTGCCGGGAGAGTCGCGCCGTGTCCCTAATCCAGCTTGGACCTTCAAGGATTGTGAAGAGCCCCCCACGCTGCTGATGATCACTCTGCGCCTACTTGCTGATGGTGCGCTACCAAGCGAGCCCGCTCCGACGGAATGGAATCGGGAGGTGAATCTCTTGGAGCCCGAGGCGCTTGATGATTTTCGTATCTGGGCGCGTGAGTTGTGCAATGTGCGCGACTACGGGTCCGAGGGTTGGTTTGAAGGCGCACAAGCCGCCGATGGCACGTCAATACGCGTCACCTTCACCGATCTAACCGAACGGGTATGGAGCGCCTATTCTGCCCTGATAGCGAACGAGCTGCACGAACGGCAAACCGATGCGCCACAAGCGCTCTCAACGCTTAAGGCTGAATGGGCGCGCTGGCGTGCCGCTCGTGCTGCACGCATCGAGCAACGTGTCTCCGCAGAGGAGGCACGACAAGCACGCCGCGTTCAGGATTTTGAGCGAAAGAAAAACTGGCCCTTGGGAGGGGTGATCATTTGGGCGGGCGTGCGGGATATTGAGCAAGCAGCCATCGCCAGTGGCTGGCAAGATTTCACCTGGCGCAACTATGCGGACCTCGCCGTACCGATGATTGCAACGGAGCTGGGGCGAGACGCGCTGGAGCTTGATGCGTGGCGTGCGGTTGGCGAGGCCCTTGAGGCGGGCCGTATTGTTGCGATTGGCCGCAGGCGTGCTGGCGAAG
>JANPCV010000159.1:0-1840 GCA_031431115.1 Caulobacteraceae bacterium | reverse complement strand
CGCTTCATCGGCAATGTCGGGTTTCGCCAGAATGAGCAGACGTTTGACGCACTCCGCATTGAAGCGCGGCCGTTTAAAGACGCTGCCTTCACCTATGTTTACATCGACAATGTGCGTCGGATCTTTGGCGACGACAGCGCGCAAGGTGAGTGGGATAGCGATTCGCACGTAGTGCAGGCAGATCTCGATCTGCCGGTTGGACGCCTCAGTGCGTATGGCCTCTTGCTCGACTTCCAGAATGCCGCCGCGCAATCGAGCCAAACTTACGGTCTGCGGTGGTCCAATGAATGGCAGACGGGCGCTTATCGTCCTCGTGTGACTTTGGAAGCGGCGACGCAAAGCGACTATCGCGGTAACAGTGCGGGTTTTGACCTCGGCTACCAGCACGGCGAACTCGCTGTCCGTCACGACCGATGGACCGTGACCGTCGGCGGTGAACGCCTTGAGGGCGACGGCGTTCGCGGCTTCTCCACGCCGCTGGCGACGCTGCATGCCTTTCAAGGCTGGGCAGATGTATTTCTAGCGACGCCGCCTGACGGCGTTCGTGACCTCTATGCCGGCGTCTCTTACGCGACGGGGCCTTGGCCGGCGCAGCAGCCTGTCATCTTCACCGCCGTCGCTCATGATTTCACTGACGATGGCGCCAGCGCCGACTTTGGTTCCGAATTGAATTCCTCGGTTCGGTTCTCGCTAAACGAACGTGTCTCGCTTGAGGCCAAGGCGGCAATGTTCGAGAGCGAGGATCCTCGTTTTGCAGACCGCACCAAGATTTGGTTTGCGGTCGAATATCGGCTCTGAGGGCGCATCATGGATTGGCTCAATCAAGCACTGTTCGGGTTCTACCCATACATTGCGCTAGCGGTTCTGGTGATCGGCTCAGTGCTGCGCTTCGACCGGGAACAGTACACGTGGCGCACGGGATCGTCGCAATTGCTGCGCCGAAAGCAGCTCGTGCTGGGCTCCATCCTTTTCCATGTGGGCATCCTCGCGATCTTCGCCGGGCACTTCGTCGGGCTGCTGACGCCGATCGCGGTGTGGGACGCACTCGGGGTGACGCACGGCGCAAAGCAGATGCTTGCGATCGTGGCGGGCGGCCTGGCCGGTGCGATGTGCCTCGTTGGCGGTCTTTTGCTTCTGCATAGGCGTGTTTTCGATGCACGCATTCGCGCAACGTCAAGCTTTGGCGACACCGCCATACTCGCGCTGCTGTTAGCGCAACTCTGTCTTGGTCTTGCCACCATCCCGATTTCGCTGGAGCACCGTGATGGCGGCGAGATGATAAAGTTCATGTACTGGGCGCAAGGCATCTTCACGTTCCGCGCTGGCGCGGCGGACTACGTGGCCGATGCGCACTGGATTTTTAAGGCGCACCTAACATTGGGCCTCACGATCCTATTGGTCTTTCCCTTCACGCGCCTCGTTCACATGCTGTCGGCGCCAATTTGGTATCTCAACCGCCGTGGGTGGCAGATCGTGCGCTCAAAGCGCCTGGCGGCAGGGCAGGGCGGGCGATGAAACACACGCTTATACAGACTGCGCAGAATGAACCTCAGGCGGAGGCGTTCTCTGGTTGCAGCCATGGGCCGGTTCCTGCGGCGCGTCGTCCAGCTAACGCTGCGCCGGTGTTCGTGAACGGAATTGCGATACCGGAGACGGCGATCGCGCAAGAGGCACAAAACCACGACGCAGCGTCCGGCCCTGAGGCTCGCGCCGCAGCCGCTCGCGCGTTGGTTATTCGTGAGCTGCTCTTGATCCGGGCTCGCGCGCTGGCATTGCAGCCGGCGCCTGCGCGAGATGCGCATGGGCGCGAAGAGACCGATGAGGAGGCGCTTGTCCGGCA
>JANPCV010000158.1:0-21739 GCA_031431115.1 Caulobacteraceae bacterium | reverse complement strand
TAGACGCGCTCCAGGCGCCAGGCGCGCTCAAACCGCTGCTCGCGAGGCCAATGCCAGGCGCGTCGACGGCCCGCGCACACGCACCCATCCCCAACGCCGCATTTGAATCCCCATAAGTCCGCGCGACGGCTCGCGGTTTCGTTCCTTGGGCGTTGTTCGACGCCGGCCCGAGCATGCCGCAGGCGCTTACGCTGCCGGTGTCAAACAACGCTAACCAATGAAGCTCATCCAGACAAATGATTACGACCGACACGAATGCACAACCATCGCTGCCGTTGACGAGCGCCGCCTCACGCGATGGCGTGTGGTCGGGCGAATTCAATCGAAGCCGCTTGCGCGTTCAATCTGATTGATGCACTCGAAAAGCGGCGACGTTCAAACCGGCATCGTTTCGGCGCGTCGACACACGCTGCGACTTAGTCCCAACGAACAAATTCGCAGCACCAGCCACTTGTGACGAACCCATCCAAAAGTTTTACAGGTTCTACGGGCGTTCACGGCGTTTTGCGGAAAGTTTTACAAGCTAAGTGCTTGTAAAGATGGTGGGCGCGACAGGGATCGAACCTGTGACCCCCACGATGTCAACGTGGTGCTCTCCCGCTGAGCTACGCGCCCGAATCCGTCAAGCGGACCGGTTTAGGGTTCGCCGATATAAAGCGGCAATCGGCAGTCGGCAATCGGCAATTGGAACTCGACTGCCGACTGCCGGATTCCGGCTGCCCAGCTCTCAAGCCGCCGCGATCACGCGTTCGATCTCGACGACCAAGTCCTTCAAATGGAACGGCTTGGATAGGACTTTGGCGTCCTTCGGGGCTTGGCTTTGCGCCGAAAGCGCCACTGCCGCGAACCCGGTGATGAAGACGATCTTCATGGCCGGATCTGCCTCAGCGCCGCGGCGTGCGAGCTCGATACCGTCCAGGCCAGGCATGACGATGTCGGTCAGCAGCAGGTCGAACGAGCTGTGCTCGAGCGCTTCCCACGCGGCATCGCCATCGCCGTAGCCGGCGACGTCGTGCCCCGCACGCGTAAGGCTCGACACCAGGAACGCCCGGAGCGAGTCGTCATCTTCGGCTAGTAGAATTCGTGCCATACGCCAGCAGCTCCGGAACTCCGGCCCCTTTTCACCGGTAACGCCTAGCACACACCGGGTAAAGGGCGGCTGAACCGTCACACACAGCCTGTAAACAGGCGTAAAGATTGACGCGGCAGTAAGTGGCGCGAACAATAATACGGCATGGACCCGACCGACCTCAGCTTGAACGCGGCGCCAGCCGCCACGGATGGCGAGAACCACGCCGCGCCGCAAGCTGAGCCTCCGTTTGTCCTGATCGAGCCGCTGCGCCGCACGTCGCCGCTGATCTTCGCCTCGCCCCATAGTGGCCGACGCTACCCACCCGAACTTCTGGCCAACGCGCGCGTCAGCCTCATCAGCCTGCGCCGCTCCGAGGACGCGTATGTCGATGAGCTGTTCGCCGGCGCGGCTGCGCACGGGGCGGCTGTGCTCTCCGGCACGATCGCGCGCGCCTATGTCGATCTCAATCGCGATCCGGCCGAGCTGGACCCAGAAATGTTCGACGAGCGGCCGCCGCCCTCGCCGCAATCGAATTCCGCGCGCGTACAAGCTGGGCTTGGCGCTATTCCGCGCATCAGCGGCGACGGCCAAACCATTTACCGCCGCAAGCTTTCGCTGAGCGAAGCTGAGCGACGGATCAGTAGCGTTCACCGCCCCTATCACGCGATGCTGCAAAATTTGGTCGCCGAGACAAAAGAGCTGTTCGGCTGCGCGGTGTTGATCGATTGCCATTCGATGCCGAACAACGCCCGCGGCGCACACGCGCCGGATGTCGTGCTTGGCGATCGCTTCGGCGCCTCGTGCCATCCATCGGTGACGGCGCTCGCTGAAGCTACGTTGCGGCGCTTGAGCTATCGCGTCGCGCGCAACACACCTTTTGCCGGTGGTCACACCACGCAAACCTACGGCCGCCCGGCAGCGCGGGTGCATGCGCTGCAGATTGAGATCAACCGCGCGCTTTACGTCGATGAACGCACCCTTGAACGCACCAATGGCTATGTCCGCGTGCGCGCGGACATGACTCGGCTCGCCGAAGCGCTCAGCGCAGCGGCGTTGCATAAGAGTTTGGCTTAGGGCTGCCGTTCAGCCGGAATCGCTGAAGCAGACTGGCGCAGACAGGACGGGATCGAAGACCTCGAACCTCAGTTTTGGGTCTTGCGGATCGTAAAAATTGGTTCGCGCGCTCGCACACACGTAGCGGTGGACGATTTGCGGAAACGCGCGGACGGCGCGGCGCATGATCTTGGCGAGCCGCTGCGCATACGGCAGCGGGTCTTTCAAAACGCGACGCAGCGCTTCGAGGCGACGGGCAAGGCGAAAGCCGCCGCGCTCAGGATCGGCAACGCGCCGCGACTGTGCTTGAGGCGGCGCCGGCGGCCGACTGTCGCCCCATAAGGCGCGAATGCGCGGCGCGCAGCTTTCCGGAACGGCGCGCTCATCACGCGGCAGCGAAAAAGAAAAGCGCGCCGGCCAAGATTCGGGACGAGATGTGTCGATCGCGCGCGGCGGCGCACTGCTGCGCGCGATGGAGCTGCAAGGCGCGCTCTTTTGCTGCGGAACGAAAGCTGGAGCGGCGGGAAGCTTGGATGCTTCCGCCAGCAACAGCTTGCGCACGATGTGCTCCAAGAGCGCGATCCAGCGCACGGCGCCGCGCCGAAGCGACGGCGTGAGCTGGACGATGGCCGCAAGTTGAGGCAGCGGACCGACCGCCGCGATCGCACGCGTGAACATAGCGCGGATTCGCGCCCAGAGTTCAGGAATGGTCAGTTGCGATGGTTCAGTGGTGACGGACATGCGCGCCATTATCGGGCGAGCTTAAGCAGGTCGGATTGATTTCAGTGGGACGCTTTGGTTTTCAAACGCTTGGGCCGCAAATTCGTAGGGATTGAGCGCGCGCTCAGAACAAGCTCCGAGGACCGCGGCTTCCAGGCGGCACTTCGTTCACCCCACAACAACCTCGAAGTTGAACCGCCAGTATGCCGGCTGGAAGCCGGCGGTCCTCGGGTGCATTAGCTCGCAAAGAAAAAACCGCCGGGCTTGTGACCCGGCGGTAAAAGGTAAAATAGGGAGGAAACGCCCGAAAGGGCGTGTGCGGGATCGCGAAACCCCGCAACGCCATTAACTTATTTCGCACTGCAGCAATTTACAAGGCGAGCTAAGCGTCACGTTTTTGTAAGAGCAGCTACAAAACTGATTTTGTTTGTCTTTTTTGACCTCTATGCCATATTGCACATGCTAACATGCATAGCCGCATGGGTCCTGCATAAGGAATCTCCAGGTCTGCCGTTGAAGCAGGCGCCTATCGCGGGCAGAAGCCTGCCCTTCCGTCTGAAAGCCCCGAATTATGGCCGAGCGCCTACGTAACCTCGCGATCATCGCCCACGTCGATCACGGCAAGACCACCCTGGTGGACCAATTGCTTGTCCAAGGCGGCGCCTTCCGCGCCAACGAAGCCCACGCCGAGCGCGCGATGGATTCCAACGATCAGGAGCGTGAGCGCGGCATCACCATTCTCGCCAAGTGCACCTCGATCCTTTGGGACAACAAAGGCGAAGAGTATCGCCTCAACATCGTCGACACGCCCGGCCACGCCGACTTCGGCGGCGAAGTTGAGCGCATCCTCGGCATGGTCGATGGCTGCGTGATCCTCGTGGACGCATCCGAAGGCGTGATGCCGCAAACCAAGTTCGTGCTGTCGAAGGCGTTGAAACGCGGCTTGCGCCCAATGGTCGTGCTCAACAAAGTCGATCGCGCTAGCGCCGATCCAGACAAAGCGCTCAACGAAATCTTCGAACTCTTTCTCGCGCTCGGCGCCAGCGACGAACAAGCCGATTTCCCGATCCTCTACGCCTCAGGCAAAGAAGGCTGGGCGAAGACCGACATGTCCGGCGAGAACAAGGATCTCACGCCGCTGTTCGAATTGATCGTGCGCCACGTCCCCGATCCCGAGCCAATCCAGCGCCGCAGCGAACACTTCGCGTTCCTCGTCACAATGATCGACTCCGACCCGTTCCTCGGCCGCATACTGACCGGCCGCGTTGAGTCTGGCCGCGTGAAAGTTGGCGATCCGGTGCGCTCGATCACGCGCGAAGGCAAAGAAATCGAACGCGGCCGCCTCACTAAGCTGCTCTCGTTCCGCGGCTTGAAGCGCGTACCTGTCGAAAGCGCCGAAGCTGGCGATATCATTGCTATCGCCGGCCTCGTCGAAACGACGGTCGCCGACACGATCGGTTCGCCAGAGCTCGCCAAAGCTATCCCGTCGACGCCAATCGATCCGCCGACTTTGGCGATCACGGTATCGATCAACGACAGTCCGCTCGCCGGCCGCGCCGGTGACAAAGTGCAAAGCCGCGTGATCCGCGCCCGCTTGCTCGCTGAAGCTGAATCCAACGTCGCCATCCGCGTCACCGAAACGGCCAACAGGGACGCGTACGAAGTCGCAGGCCGCGGCGAACTTCAGCTCGGCGTGCTGGTGGAGACCATGCGCCGCGAAGGCTTCGAGCTTTCGCTCTCGCGCCCGAAGGTGCTGACGCGCAGCGAAAACGGCCAAACACTTGAGCCGATCGAAGAGGTCGTTATCGACGTTGACGATGAATATACCGGCGTTGTCATCGAGAAGATGAGCATCCGCAAAGCCGAGCTGCAGGACATGCGGCCCTCAGGCGGCGGCAAGACCCGCATGGTCATGTACGCGCCCGCGCGCGGCATGGTCGGCTATCACGGCGAATTTCTCACCGACACGCGCGGCTCGGGCGTCATGAACCGCCTCTTTCACGCGTGGGCGCCGTGGAAGGGCGAAATCCCCGGCCGCCGTAACGGCGCGCTCGTCTCAAACGACAAGGGCCAATCGACCGCTTTCGCGCTGTGGAATCTCGAGGAGCGCGGCCAGATGTTCATCGCCGACGGCGAAGACGTCTATGAAGGCATGATCATCGGCGAGAACAGCCGCAGCGACGATCTCGATGTGAACCCGCTAAAGGGCAAGAAGCTCACCAACGTGCGCGCATCGGGTAAGGATGAATCGATCCGCCTGACGCCGCCGCGCCGTTTGACGCTCGAGCAAGCTATGGCTTGGATCGAGGACGATGAACTGGTGGAAGTGACGCCAGCCGCGATCCGCATCCGCAAATCGCATTTGGATCCGAACGAGCGCAAGCGCGCCGCGCGCTCGAAGGAAGCTGGTTAATCAGATGCGATCGACGCGGCACTGAAAGCAGCCGAACTTCGAACGGATGTGGACGTAGGCGATGCTTTGATCCTCAAGGATCGACGCCGCCGTTTCCGAGAGTTCACTTCCGCGCACCACACGCCCGGTATCGTAGCGTATCCAATCGTCCGATCCGTAGCCGCGAATAGCCGCCGGATCCAAGAATGCAAACCAGCGCGGCAGCTCATCGCCCTCATAGCGCGTGCATAGAGACTGATGAAGAAAGATCGGCCCGATCTCCGCGTAGGGCTGCGCAACGTTGAACGGCCGGTACGAAAGCACCAGCTTGGGCTCGCCATCGGCGATGAGGTCTAGGCAGTGGCGGCAAGGATTTGCGCCGCCCTCCGCCTTAACTGTCACCGGCGCTTGCCCGTTCGCGTCAGCGCCACCCGTACGAAAAAACTCAAACTGATCCGTCGATATGCCGCGAACGTGGAAGGCCATTTTGTGTTTCCTCTCACCGCCCAGGAAACATGTAGCCAGAAAAATGGCTGGCCAATTTCGGACCCACCGCTGAAATCGTGCTCAGCGCTGCTCGGCCGGCGCAGGCACGCGCACGCCGCGCCGCCATTCTTCACGCCGCTGCGCCACTTGCGCGCGCACGTCGACCGGCTGCTCGCAAGTGTATTGAACCTCGCGCATCTGATCGGAGCCGGTCACTTCAGTGCCGTAGCAACCGAGCGGCGTCAGCACCGCGTTTGCCGCCGCGCCCCACCACAGAATGCCAGGGGAGCGATCGTTAGCGTAAACGGTCATGTTCTCGGCCATCAGCAGCCCAAGCGCGCGGGGATTGCCGCGGAGCACCAGGACCGTCTGATCGCGGTCATGAAACCAAACTTGGTAGCGCTGGTCGCCCACATAGACGTCAGCATCCGGCATCCCGGCGTTGTAGCTCAGGGTGCGCTGGGTCGAGGCGCACGCGCCGAGCGCGAACAGAGCAACCAATAAGAATGCACGCATCTTCATCTTCGACTCCGTGTGACACGAATAAGTCCCGCGCGAAGATGCGCCACAAAGGGCAAGCCCATGACGAAACCGTGTCCCATGGCCGTTTACCAACCGGCGCGGCGCCGAAACGGCGCAGAACTCCCCTGGCGCGCGCCTCGCATGCTCAACAAAAGCTTATGGCGGAACAATTCGCGTCACAGAAGCGTGGCACGGTCCCTGCTCTCCAACTGCGCATAAGGCGGGCCCATGGGGGACACCGCCGTGAACAAGGGCGCACACCCATGGCTAACGCCATCGACCTCCATGTCGGCAAGCGGCTTCGCCGCCGTCGCCGCCTTTTGGGCCTCACCCAGCAACAGCTGGCTGAGTCCATCGGCATTCGCTTCCAACAAATCCAGAAGTACGAATGCGGCGCAAACCGCGTGACCGCGAGCCGTCTTTACGAACTCGCCGTCGCCCTGAACGTGCCGGTGAACTACTTCTTCGAAGGCCTCCAGCAAGTCGCCAATCCGGCGGCCCCTGGCGCGCCGGCCAACGACCGCGACCTGATCGCGGCCGATGTGCTCTCGCAGAAAGAAACGCTGGAACTGATCCGCGCCTACTACAAGCTCGGTGAACGGCCGCGCCGCCGCCTGCTCGATCTCGCGAAGGCGCTGCAAGACGAAACCGACGCGGCCTAATCGCCGCTACGGTTTGGGGGAAACGGGGACGGGCTCGCTGCGAAGCGGGCCCGTATTCGTTTGCGCAATATGGACCGCCGGCGTCCCACCGGCATGCTCCAACGCTGGCCGGTGGGAAGCCGGCGGTCCATACTGCGCGCTGCATGACGCACGACCTCCCCCACCTCCTCGCCTTCGCCGACACCCTGGCCGACGCCGCCCGGGGCGCGATCCTTCCTTACTTTCGCGCACCACATACGATCGAAAGCAAAGGCGCGCTGTTCGATCCGGTGACCGAGGCCGACAAAGGCGCGGAGCGCGCCATGCGCGCGTTGATCGAAGCCACGTTTCCCGATCACGGCATCCTTGGCGAAGAGTTCGGTGAGAAGCCAAGCAAGAGCGGCTACCAATGGGTGCTCGATCCCATCGATGGAACACGGGCTTTCATTTCTGGCCTGCCCCTGTGGGGCGTGCTGATCGGACTGAGCTACGAAGGCAAGCCGATCGCCGGCATTATGGACCAGCCCTATTTAGAAGAGCGCTATCGTGGCTGTAATGACGGCGCAGAGCTTATTAGCCGCGCCGGGCGGCGCGCGTTGAAGACAAGAGCTTGCGCGGGCCTCAGCGAAGCCACGCTCTCTACGACCGACCCTTACATCTTGCGCGGCGACGAAGGCGAAGCGTTCACGCGCGTTCGCGAGCAGGTGAAGCTTACGCGGTACGGCTACGATTGCTACGCCTACGCGATGGTCGCCGCCGGCACGATGGATTGCGTGATCGAGAGCGGGCTGAAGCCGTTCGATATCTGCGCGCTGATTCCGATTATCGCAGGCGCCGGCGGCGGGGTGTGTGCTTGGGATGGCGGTGACGCCAGCCAAGGCGGGCGCGTGTTGGCGTATAGCGATGCGCGTGTTCGCGACGCGGCGCTTGGCGCTTTGCGCTAGTCGATCCTACGATGATCTCCGCAACAAGATGGGGCAGGCATGACGATGGAAATGACGCTGCAGATCGTACAGACCCTGGCCGTTGTCGTTGGCGTCATCTTCGGCCTGGCTCAACTCCACCAAATCCAGGTACAGCGTGAGGCGCAGGGTGGCGCCGAGCTGCTTCGCTCTATGCAGCTGCCACAAACCGCCGCGACGGCGCTGTTGCTTTACGAACTGCCAGACAACCTATCGCGTGACGAACTCAAAGCTCGCTTGAGCGCCGCCGACTTAAGCGCAGTCATAGGTTTGGCTGCGCTATTTGAAAGCATGGGTCCCTTGATTGCGCGTGGCCATGTGCCGCTTGATCTTTATGCCGACTATTATCGCGGCAGCACAATCATTTGCTGGCGAAAACTCCGAGGGTATGTCGAAGATCAGCGCGCCGATGGCTACAGCAATTTGTTCGAGTGGTTTCAGTGGCTGGCAGAGCGCCTAGAAGAACGCCGGCCGTTCGCTAACGATCTGCCGGCCCACGAGATGTTCAAGTCGTGGCAAACGCCAGCAGATTTCGAGAAACTCCGCAGAGCGAGGCGCGCCTAAGCTTCTTTCGCGACGCCGCTGACGATATCGCAGATTGCCTGCGCGAAGACTTCTGTCGGTTGGCCGCCTTGGATGAGCCAGCGATTGTTGAGGATCACGGAGGGCACGGCGCTGATACCGTTGGCGCGCCACATCTCTTCGTCGCGGCGCACGTCTTCAGCGTACTCGTCTGATTGCAAGATTTCGCGCGCGCGATTGGGGTCCAAGCCGGCTTCGCCCACAGCGTCGATCAGCGCGGCGGGATCGTTGGTCGGTCGTTGATCGGTGAAGTTTAGTTTGAACAAGGCTTCCTTGAGCGCCAGCTGCTTGCCTTCCATGCCGGCCCAATGCAGCAGCCGATGCGCGTCGAACGTGTTCCAGATGCGGCTCTCGGGGCCGTAGTTGAAGGTGAAGCCGAAGCGCTCGCCGTTCTCCTTGATCGCCTGGCGCGCAGAAGCTGAGCGCTCGGGCGATGAGCCGTATTTCTTTTGCACATGCTCGGCCGTGTTCTCGCCTTCGGGCGGCATGTCGGGATTGAGCTCGAACGGTTGGAAGTGAATTTCAGCCTTTACGTCGCTGCCAACGGTCTCGAGCGCTTGAAGCAACGAGCGCAAACCCACAACGCACCAGGGACACGCAACGTCAGAGACGAAATCGATGCGAAGAGATTGGGTCATCGCGCGTCCAAGTCTTTCAAAGTTCTCTGATCGGCGGCAAAAACATCATGAATCCGATCGCCAGCAATCTCGTATTCACCTTCCATATGATGATGATAACGGATGATCTGATGAGGTTCGTTTAGACCAATTGCCCAGTTCTCATCGGCACTAGAAGAGCCAAAAAATACATAAGCTGAGAAGTCCGGCGCGTTGCGCGCGATGTTACGGATTTCTTCGTGGAAGAGTTTGGTCATCCTGACGAGCGATGTCTCTCCAAATAGCGGCCAGACATAACTCGTGCCTCCCAATGCCTCGCGAAGGCCGCTGCACTCCTCGTAGATCGCCCGAAGCTCGTTTGGGAACGTAACAGCCAACGCAGACTCCGCCGCTTCGATCATTGCGGGCTCTGGAGGTCGCAGCTCACATTTTGGAACGGCGTCAGATAGCTTCATATTAGCGATAAAACTCCGTGCGCCGGTCGCGGAAGAAACCCCAGGCGGCGCGGTGGCGATCTAGGAAGTCGAGATCGAATTCGTGGACGAGCACGCCCTCTTCGGTGCGCTCGAACTTTTGCACGAGGTCGCCGCGGTGATCTGCGATAAAGCTTGAGCCATAGAATTTCTGGCCGCTGGCTTCGGCGCCGATGCGGTTGCTGGCGACGACGGGGATCACGTTCGAGACGGCGTGGCCTTGCATCGCGCGTTGCCACGGATCGCGTGTATCGAGTGAGCTATCGTGCGGCTCGCTGCCGATGGCGGTGGGATAGAACAAGACTTGCGCGCCTTGCAGCGCCATGGCGCGCGCGGCTTCGGGAAACCACTGGTCCCAGCAAATGCCGACGCCGATGCGGCCGAACGCGGTGTCCCAAACTTTGAAACCGGTATCGCCGGGGCGGAAATAGTATTTCTCCTGATAGCCGGGGCCGTCAGGGATGTGGCTCTTGCGATATGTGCCGAGTTGCTTGCCGTCCGCATCAACGATGACGACTGAATTGTAGTAGTGCGGCCCGTCGCGCTCGAAGATCGAGACCGGGATCACGACGCCGAGTTCTTTCGCCAGCGCCGCCATCGCGACAACGCACGGATGTGTCTTCGCCTCAAACGCGGCGCCGAACCACTTCTCTTCCTGCGTCGTGCAGAAGTACGGGCCCTGGAACAGCTCCGACGGGAGAATGACTTGCGCGCCTTTGGCCGCCGCTTCGCGCACGAAGCGTTCGGTCTTGGCGATGTTGGCGGCCATGTCCTCGCCGTAGGCGGTTTGGATCGCGGCGACGCGTATTGTTTTCGCCATCAGAAAACACCTTCAACGATTGGAGCGACTCCCCGCCCCCTTGTGGGGCGGGGTTGGGGGCGGGGGTAACGGCGCCGCTGCTTTGAAGCAGCTGAGATGACACCCCTATCCCCGCCCTTCCCCACAAGGGGGAAGGGAGAAGAACAACGCGGCATCACGCCGGCTCCTGCTGCGTGATGCAGTGGAACGAGCCTCCGCCGGTCAAAATGGCGTGTGAGGAAAGGCCGATCACTCTGCGATCCGGAAACAACGAGCCGAGCGCGTTGACGGCGTCATCGCCGCTGCCCGAGTAAATCGGGACAACGACTGTGCTGTTGCCAATCACGAAGTTCATGTGGCTGGCGGGAACGGCGTCGCCGTCCTCATCCTCAAGCGACCCGACTGATGGAATGCGGATCACTTCAAGCTTGCGGCCTTTGGCGTCGCGCATGGCGCCCAGCGAGAGTGCAATCTCTTCCAGAACATCGTGGTTGGGATCGTCGCGGTTTGCCGGCGCTTGGCACACGACTTTACCCGGCGCGACGAAGCGCGCGAGGTTATCGATGTGGCCGTCGGTGTGGTCGTTGAGCAGGCCCTCATCGAGCCACAGCACCTTTTCAACGCCGAGCGCGCGCTTCAGAGAAACTTCCGCGCCCTCTTCGGTCCAGTGTGCGTTACGATTTGAATTAAGCAGGCATTGGCGCGTGGTCAGCAGCGTGCCTTCGCCGTCCATTTCAATCGCGCCGCCTTCGAGGATAAAGTCATGACGGCGATAATCAGCCTTCGCCAGCAGCGCGATGCGCGCGCCGACTTCGTCGTCATGCGGCAACTGATATTTGCCGCCCCAACCATTGAACTGAAAACCGTGCGCGACGCCGCTCGTATCAAAGATCGGCCCGGTGTCGCGAAACCAGATGTCGCCGAACGCGCCGGGCAACACTTCCGCCGCCTGACCAAGCGCCAATTTCGCCGAGGCCTCTGCTTCGCGCCCATGCGCCAGGATGCGGACTTTGTCGCCTTTGCCGCCATCCCAAAGGGCGCGGATCATCGCCGCGACTTCCGCGCGCGCCGGGTCCAGATCGTCGCCCCAAAGGTCGCCAGCCGAAGGCCAGCCGGTCCAGATCGCCTTGTGTGGGCGCCATTCAGCGGGAATCGTCGTCATGGCCGGTCCTTAGCGCATGTAGATGCGACCAGATAGGCGCGTTTGGCCCCCACACAAGTGCACGGGCGTCCTGGCGCCGGACCGTCTCGTCGGCTAAGACCGCTGGGGGACAATCCGAGACACCGATGACCGCAATCCGGGCCGCCTTCGACCGCGCGACGCTCGCCTTTCTGTTCGTACTCATCGCGATCACGGCCGCGCGCATCGTCGCGCTGTTTTACATTCCACTCGGGCTCTATTTCGACGAAGCACAATACTGGATGTGGTCGCGCACGTTCGAGTGGGGCTACTTCACGAAACCGCCGCTGATCGCCTGGGTGATCGGGCTTACGACATTCCTCTCCGGCACAGATGCCGAATGGGCCGTGCGTCTCGGCGCGCCGATCGCGCACGCGATCGCCGCGAGCGCACTCTTCGTGCTTGGCCGTTCGATGTACGGCGCGTGGCCGGGTTTTTGGACAGCTTTCGGTTGGCTGATGCTGCCTGGCGTTTGGTTCTCCTCGAGCCTGATTTCAACCGACGCGCTGCTGCTGCCGATCTGGTCGATCGCGTTGCTGGCAATGTGGCGGCTGATGAACACGCGCGCTTGGTCGTGGGCGGTCGTGCTCGGGCTCGCTGTCGGGATGGGTGTGCAGGCGAAGTACGCGATGTTTTACTTCTTCCTGTGCACGGCGCTCGCCGCCTGGTGGCTGCCGCCAGTGCGCGAGGCGCTTGCGAAAGGCCGTGGGCTACTCGCGACTTTGATCGCGCTGATCGTGCTTTCACCGAATTTGATCTGGAACGCGCAGAACGGCTTCGTGACGGCGCAACACACGGCGTCCAACGCTCACTTCGATAATTCCTCGCTGTTCAATATCGACGAACTGTTTGAGTTCATCTTTGGCCAAGCCGGTGTTCTCGGGCCGGTGATTTTCGTAGTGCTGATCTGGGCTCTATGGCGCGCTTGGCGGCGCAGCGGCGGACTTTCGACTGAGGAAAAATTCCTCATCGCCTACATCATTCCGCCCTTTATCATCATCAGCGCCATCGCCTTCATCTCACGCGCCAATGCCAACTGGGCCGCTGTCGCGTATCCTGCGCTACTCTTGCTGGTGACGGGCACATTGTTCTCTTCGGTCGCGGGACGCCGCACGCTTGTCGCGGCGACGCTGGTGAACCTCGTTCTCGGCGTGGGTTTGTCCGCCGTCATCGCGACTAATCCCGCGATTGCAAACCAAGCCAAGGGCATCCGCACCGCCCGCAATTGGGAAGAGACCGCCAACGAGATCGCGCGCCGGGCGGCCGTGCAGCCGGGTGAATTGCCGTTCTCAACAGTGCTGGTCGATGACCGCATGACCTATTTCGAACTCAGCTATTATTGGCGCGAGGCGCGGCGCGCCGGCGCGCCTTTGCCGCCTGTCCGGATGTGGCTGTTGCACGGTCATGCAAACAATTCCGCCGAATCCACCGATCCGATGCGCCCCGAAGAAGGTGGCCGCGTGCTCGTCGTTCACCTGACGCCGGCTTACCTGCCGCTGGTCGCGACAGACTTCACAACATTCCGGACCGTGGAGCATCTGACCGTACCGCTAGGCGGCGGCGTCAATCGCGAGCTTGAAATTTCCATCGGCGAAGGCTTTGCACCCTTGCCACGCGACGAGGCGTTTGAAGCGCGCTTCCGCCAGCAAATGGGCCAGGACTAGAGCGGATCGTAATCCGGAAACGCCGAGCCGCCGCGCTCTGCCGAACAAGCATTAGCGCGAAACATCGAAAACAGCTCGCGCCCAACGCCCCGCGTATTGCTCACCAAATCGAGCTGTGCCGGGGCACGCTCGCGCCAATCCAATGGCGCGACGACATCAATCACGCCGCTTTCCGCGTCGATGCGCAACACATCACCATCGCGCAGCTTCGCCAGCGGACCACCTTCGGCCGCCTCCGGCGTAATGTGAATAGCGGCGAGCACTTTGCCGCTCGCGCCCGACATGCGTCCATCTGTGACCAACGCAACGTGGAAGCCGCGATCCTGCAACGCGCCCATCAACGGCATCAGCTTGTGCAATTCGGGCATGCCATTGGCGCGCGGCCCCTGCCCGCGCACAACGATGACGCAGTCGCGATCCAAATCGCCGCGTTTGAATGCAGCCTGAACGTCGGCTTGCGACTGAAAGACGAGAGCCGGCGCTTCAACGATGCGCTTATCTTGCGCCACAGCCGAGACCTTCACGCACCCTCGCCCAAGCCCGCCACTGAGCAGCCGCAGGCCGCCATCCGCTGAGAACGGCGCGCGCGCAGTCCGCAGCACGCTCTCATCGCCGCTGGTTGGTGGCGCGTCGCGCCATGACAGCGCCTCGCCAGCAAAAAATGGCTCGCGGGCATACGCTGCTAGGCTATCGCCACCGACGGTCGCGATATCACCGTGCAACAATCCTGCATCAAGCAATTCGCGCGTCAGGAAACCCATGCCGCCTGCATCATGGAAATGATTCACGTCGGCTGAGCCGTTTGGATAGATGCGCGCCAACAGCGGCGTAACATGCGAGAGCTCAGCGAAATCGTCCCACGTCACTTCGATGCCTGCCGCAAGCGCGATCGCGGGCAAGTGGATGAAGTGATTGGTGGAACCGCCCGTCGCCATCAGTCCGACAATGGCGTTGACGATCGCCTTTTCATCAACGACGCGGCCGATCGGCCGGTATTCATCGCCTAAGCCGGTGATCTTCGCCGCGCGTTGGGCTGCCGCGATTGTGAGCGCGTCCCGCAGTGGCGTATTCGGGTTGACGAATGCTGCGCCGGGAAGATGCAAACCCATCACCTCCATCATCATCTGATTAGAGTTGGCGGTGCCATAAAACGTGCAAGTGCCGGGCGCGTGATAACTTTCGGCTTCGGCTTGCAACAGCTCTTCGCGGCCAATCTTGCCTTCAGCAAACAATTGGCGGCGCGCAGCCTTTTCCTTGTTCGGCAAGCCTGACGGCATCGGCCCGCCCGGCACAAAGATCGCCGGCAACCACGGAAAGCGAAGCGCGCCGATTAGCAGACCGGGCACGATCTTGTCGCAAATGCCCAACAACAACGCTGCATCGAACGTGGCGTGCGAGAGTGACACCGCTGTGCTCAGCGCAATCACATCGCGCGAGAACAGCGATAGCTCCATGCCCTCGAAGCCTTGCGTGACGCCGTCGCACATAGCCGGCACACCGCCTGCAACTTGCGCGACCGCGCCTACTTCGCGCGCAGCCTTACGGATGACCTCCGGGTAATGCTCGTACGGCGCATGCGCGGAGAGCATGTCGTTATATGCAGTGACGATACCGATCGAGGGCCAGTTGCCGCCGAGCAGCTCGATTTTATCGTGGACCGCGCAACCCGCTGCGCCATGCGCGCGATTGGCTTCGGATATCTTCACGCGTGCAGGTTTGGTGGCGTCATATGCGTCAATCAGCTCCAGATAGCGGCGGCGGCGCAATGCGCTGCGCTCAATGATGCGTTGGGTGACAGATTCGACGGTTGAGTTGAGGGTCATCAGTCTGGGTCCCACCAAGCGCGGCCATCGCGATCCATCAACAGCGCTGATTGCGTTGGGCCATTTGATCCCGCTGGATAAAGGAAGGGGTCGCTACCACTCGCCTCCCAAGCTGCGAGCAACGCATCCGCCCACATCCAAGCTGCATCAACTTCGTCGCGCCGCATGAACAGCGAAAGATTTCCGCGAACAATGTCCATCAGCAGGCGTTCGTACGCGTCCGGGTAGCGGACGTTGAACTCTTCCGCGAACGAAAGATCGAGCGGTGCGGTTTTGATCCGCAGACCGCCCGGCCCTGGCTCCTTCATGTTGAGCCAGAGCCGTACGCCTTCATCCGGCTGCAAGCGCAGCACCAAACGGTTGGGCGCGCCGGCGCCGGCGCCAAATATATGCACTGGGGTGTCTTTGAACTGCACGACGATCTCCGATCGCCGCGCACCCATGCGTTTGCCGGTGCGCAAATAAAACGGAACGCCGGCCCAGCGCCAATTGTCGACCTCAGCCTTGATCGCAACAAACGTTTCCGTGCGCGTCGCCTTGCCGACTTCTTCCGCGTAGGCTGGCGCTTTGGCGCCGCCGATAAGTCCGGCTTTGTATTGGCCGCGCACCGTTTTCGCTGAGACGTCCGCCGCATCGATGCGGCGCAGTGCCGAGAGCACTTTTAGCTTTTCAGTGCGGATGGCATCGGCGTTCATGGAATTCGGTGACTCCAGCGCCACGAGGCAGAGGAGCTGCAGCATATGGTTCTGCACCATATCCCGCAGCGCGCCAGATTTATCGTAATATTCAGCGCGGCTCTCGACGCCGAGTTCTTCTGCGACGGTGATCTGCACGTGATCGATGGTCGCGCGTGACCAAAGCGGCTCAACCAGCATGTTCGCAAAACGCAGAACCAGAAGGTTCTGCACTGTCTCTTTGCCGAGATAGTGATCGATGCGGAACGTGCGTTGTTCATCGAACACCGCGCCGACACCGTCATTGATAGCGCGCGAGGACGCGAGATCACGGCCGATCGGCTTTTCAAGCACGATGCGCGACGTCGGGGTTGCAAGGCCCGCTTCGGACAGACGCTGCGCAATTGTCACAAACAAGGATGGCGCGGTGGACAGATAGAAGATTCGAACATTGCCATTGCCGTTGGCGAGCGCAGATTTCAGCGCGCCCCATTCGCTTACCGGGGCGGTCGCGTCGACGCGCGCATATTCAACGTGCTTCAAAAACTCGTCGCACTTCGCTTCGTCGACATTTGCCTTCGGATCGAACTTGAGATGCGCCTCGTGCACCATCTTACGAAACGCATCGGTGTCCATTTCCGAACGCGCGACGCCAATGATCCGCGACTGCGCCGGGATTTGACCATCCAAGAACCGGTGCAGCAGCGACGGAAACAATTTGCGAAGCGAGAGATCGCCAGTCGCGCCAAAGACGACGAGATCGAACGGTGGGACGGGAATGAACTCAGCCATGCAGCCACCAAACTAGTGTTCGCAGCGCTGTGCAAAAGGCCGCGAGGCAATTCATCTCGCAACTGCGAGAGTATCTCTTACGCGACACCTACCGCTTTTAGGTGTCTTCGGCTTGTCAAACCGAGCTTCACTGATAAGGTCAGTTGACACCGGTATCATACCAACAAATGACACCGGTGTCAGAAGAATTTCGGGCAGCGGTCGATGACCGACTGCACTAGGGGTCAAGCCGGGGAGGAAAGTAATGAGTCGTAAGGGACAAATGCGTCCGAAGCTGTCGCTGGCGCTTGGCGCGTCGCTGGCCGCGTTCGCTGCAGGTTTATCGGGACAGGCAGCCGCGCAAGACGTTGTCGAAGAAGAAGAAATCGTCATCACCGGCTTCCGCGCCAGTTTGGCCGCGGCGATCGATATTAAGCGCGAAGAGAACGGCGCAGTCGATGCCATCGTGGCCGAGGATATCGCCGACTTCCCCGACCTTAACCTCTCTGAGTCGATCCAACGCATTCCGGGCGTGGCGATCACGCGCTCGAACGGCGAAGGCCGCAACATCTCGGTGCGTGGTCTCGGCCCCCAATTTACCCGCGTTCGCCTGAACGGCATGGAAGCCATGTCAGCGCTCGGCTCGACCGACGCTGAAGGCGGCACCAATCGCGGCCGCAACTTCGACTTCAACATCTTCGCCTCCGAACTCTTCAACAGCATCACCGTCCGCAAAACGGCTTCGGCTGATGTCGAAGAAGGCTCGCTCGGCGCTACCGTGGATCTGCGCACAGCGCGTCCGTTTGATTATGACGGCTTCACGCTCGCTGGCTCATTCCAGGGCGGCTACGACACGCTCGCGGAAACCTACAATCCGCGCGTTGCCTTATTGTGGAGCAACACCTGGGCGAATGATCGCCTCGGCGCCCTCTTCTCGTTCGCTTACAGCGACCGGGAATCGGTTGAAGAAGGCGCGAGCACAGTGCGTTGGCAAAACGGCGGTGCGCCGTCCGCTTGCGTCACCGGCGCTGGCCCAAACTTTGGTCTTGGCACCAGCTGCTTCGGCAACGTGCTCGGCCAAACGGAAGACACACCAGCCGTCGGACGCGGCGCTTTCGATGCGGTCAACGCGGCCTTCCACCCACGCATTCCGCGTTATGATGTTTATGAGCACACGCAAGATCGCCTCGGCGCGACCTTCACGTTGCAATATCGCCCGTCAGAATCGACCGACATCACGCTCGATGTGCTCTACGCTGACCACAATGCCACACGCACCGAATCCTTCCTGGAATCGGCCGTGTTCAGCACCACCGGCGCCAGTGCAATCAACGCTGTCGATGTTCTCGCCTACGAAATCCAAGGCAACAGCCTTGTTTATGGCCAATTCAACGACGTCGATATCCGTTCGGAGTTCCGTTACGACGAACTGAGCAGCGAACTCGGCCAGATCTCACTCACGCTCGATCACGAGTTCAGTGATCGTCTCAGCGCTCGCCTCTTCGCTGGCACGTCACGCGCTGATCACTCGAACCCAGTTCAAACCACGATCCTGTGGGACCGCACCGACGTGGACGGCTACGTCTACGACTTCCGCGGTGACAACCGGCTGCCGCTCATCACTTATGGCGGCGTCAATGTCGCCGATCCGAGTTCGTACTTCCTCTCGCAGATCCGCCTGCGTCCGCAATACGTCGACAACACGTTCCAGACGATCTACGGCGACCTCGAGTTTGAAGCGACCGAGTGGCTCACGATCAGCGGTGGTCTGAACTGGAAGAGCTACGAGTTCGAAACACGCGAACTTCGCCGCTCGAACGGCACGACGGCGAACCAAGAAACCGCGGCGCTCCCAGGCTTTATCACCGGCACGCCGCTGGCGAACTATGCGCAGCTCGTGCAGCTCAACGGCTCCGGCCTCAGCCTGCCTTCTGGTCTGCCAATGAGTTGGGCCGCGCCGAATATCAACGTTGCTGCAAGTCTGTTTGGCATCTACAGCAACAGCGGAGTCTTCGCGCTCGGCATTGAACCGGCTCTGGGCAACAACTTCTCGGTCGCAGAAGAAGACAGCGGCGCATACGTCACCGGCAGTTGGGACACCGACATTGGCGGCATGCGTTTCCGCGGTGATCTCGGCGTGCGCTACGTCGAAACGCAGCAATCATCGACTGGCTTCAGTCAGGCGACGGGCACCATTCAGAGCAACACCGTGGATCGCACCTACAGCGACACGCTGCCGGCGCTGAACATGGTCTTGGAGCCAATGGATGATGTGCTCGTTCGCTTCGCCGCCGCGCAAGTGATGTCGCGCCCGCCGCTCGGCAATCTCAATCCTGGCGCTTCGGTGAGCTTGTCCGGCGCGAACAAGACGGTCACGGCTGGTAACCCCTATCTCGATCCAATCCGCGCGAACGCCTACGACTTCGCGGTCGAATGGTATTTCGAAGAAGGCGCGCTGCTCTCGTTCGCGTACTTCTACAAGGACGTTGAATCGTTCGTGCAGACAGTGCGTGAGGACCGCGCGTTCACCGGCAACTCGCTCGGTATCCCGGACAGCGTCGCGATCGCGGCATGCGGCGCCGCTTATCCGGCAACGTGCGGCCCGGCCGATCCGAACTGGCAATTCAGCCAGCCGCGCAACACCGCGGGCGGACCAATCGAAGGCTACGAAATCAGCCTGCAACTGCCGTTCTTCTTCCTGGACGGTTGGCTCTCAAACTTCGGCGTGGTTGCGAACTACACCCACGTTGAATCAGAGATCGATTACTTCGCCAACACCAGCGGCACCTCGATCGTCCGCGACAGCCTCACCGGCCTCTCGGATGAATCATGGAACGCAACGCTCTACTACGAAGATGAACGCCTCTCAGCGCGAGTCTCGGGCGCGTATCGCAGCGACTATCTGACGACGGTCCCGGGCCGGAACAGCAATGCCACCGAAAGCACGACGGCAACGTTCAACGTGGACTTCGCGGGATCGTACCAACTCAGCGAGCGTCTGCGTTTCTCACTCGAGGCGCTGAACCTGACCGAAGAAGTCAGCGATCAGTATCTCTCACCAGATGATCGCATGTCGTTCTACCACAATTACGGCCGCCAAGTTATGGCCGGACTGAGGTTCTCGTACTGAGACTAGCCTCCTAATGCGTTTTGAACTTTGGGGCGGCTCTCTGAGCCGCCCCTCTTCTTTTTGCCGCCTGCCGCTGGCCAGGGCCGCGTCGATGTGCTCATAACCTACAAGCAGAAACGGGCCATTCCGCTTGAGTTCATCCACTTCCAATCGGCGCCCAGGCGCAGACGCAACGCGCGGCGACGCCAAACGCCGGACGACGATTAACGACATCGCTCGACTCGCCGGCGTTTCGAAGAAAACCGTTTCTCGTGTGCTGAACAATTCGCCGTTCGTGCGCGAGGAAACGCGCGTGAAGGTGAACAGCCTCATGCAGGAGATGGGCTACACGCCCGACCCGCAGGCGCGCGGTCTCGCCTTCCGGCGATCATTTCTCATCGGCATGGTGTTCGATAACCCCAACGCGCAGATGGTCGTCACCATGCAGGAAGGCGTCCTCGCCGGCCTCAAGGGCAGCGGCTTCGAACTGGTTGTTCACGCTTGCGATCGCAACGCCGCAGATTTTTTGCCGGAGGTGGCGGCATTCGTTGAGCGCCAGAAACTCTTTGGCGTGATCCTCCTGCCGCCGATCTCTGAAAACAACGCGCTCGTTGAAATCTTGAAAGAGCGCGGATGCCACTACGTGCGCATGGCGTCGGCGGTTATTGATGAGCCAGGCAACCTCGTCGCCTCGACTGATAGTCTCGCCACCGCCGAAGCTGCAAAGCACCTCGCCACGCTCGGCCACACCCGCATCGGTTTTATCGCCGGCCCGCCCGGCTTTCGCTCGCGCGAAGAGCGCAAGCTTGGCTTCCTTGCGGGTCTCAAAGAGCATGGCATCGATCTACCTGCGCGCTACAGCATCGACGGCGCGTACACCTACGAGTCTGGCATCGCCGCCGCAGAGAGGTTGTTGACACTCAATCCACGTCCAACAGCGATCTTTGCCAGCAACGATGAAATGGCGGCGGGCGTTTATCATGCCGCGCGTCAGCTCGGACTTTCCATCCCTGGCGATCTCTCGGTCGTCGGCTTTGACGATACACCGGTCTCGCGCCGCTTGTGGCCTCCGCTCACCACGGTGCGCTGGCCAATCCACGACATGGGTCGCGCAGCCGCGCGGCACTTGCTTCACGCCGCATCGGATCAGGTGGCGGACGACAACTCCGTCTTCCCCGCATTCCTTGTTGAGCGTGAGTCTACCGCTACTGCACCGAAGTAACGCACGCCGTTGCGCGCTCTTATGACACCGGTTACCATTGCGATCTGCCGAGCCCTCCAGACAGGACGAATCCCATGAGAATCGCGCTCATCATCGAGAACAGTCAGGCCGCCAAGAGCAGCATCGTGCATGACGCGCTGAAATCGGTGGCGGAGCCACTTGGCCATCAGGTGCATCACCACGGCATGTACGCCGCCGAAGACCAAGCCTCGCTGACCTACGTGATGAATGGGCTTCTCGCTGGCATCCTGATCAACTCGAAGGCGGCGGACTTCGTCGTCACCGGCTGCGGCACCGGCATGGGCTCGATGCTCGCTTGCAATTCGATGCCTGGCGTCTTTTGCGGCCTCATCGTCGACCCGACCGACGCCTTCCTGTTCGGTCAGATCAATGACGGCAACGCCATCGCCATGCCTTATGCGAAGGGCTTCGGCTGGGCAGCCGAACTCAATCTGCAAGATTGCTATCGCAAACTCTTCGACGGCGAGCGTGGCCTTGGCTACCCGAAAGAACGTGCCGCCATCATGGCGAAAAATCGTGGCGTTCTGAAAGACCTCAAGGCTGCGTCGTGCAAGGACATGCTGACGGTGCTGAAATCGGTCGACCAAGACTTGCTCAAAGCAGCAGTCGCAGGCGAGCGCTTTGAAGAATTGTTCTTCGCCAACGCGCAAGATACAGAGATCGCCGATTACGTCCGTCGCGTGCGCGCGTCGTAAGAGAGAATTATGGGCCCCCATCCATTCAACCTTGAGGGCAAAACCGCGCTCGTCACCGGCGCCAATGTCGGGCTGGGGCAAGAGATTGCGTTGGCGCTCGCCGAAGCCGGCGCCGACATCGCCAGCGTCAGCCGTCGCGCGGCGCCGGAGACCGAAGCGAAAGTTAAAGCGCTCGGGCGCCGCTTCGTAGGTATCGAGGCCGATCTGAGCTCAACGAAACCGATCGCCGCCATCGTCGAGCAAACGATCAACGACCTCGGC
>JANPCV010000157.1:0-6480 GCA_031431115.1 Caulobacteraceae bacterium | reverse complement strand
GCCGGTGAAGCGCGGGTCGGGCATAGCGTCGGTGCGGAAGAGGACATGGGCGGTCGGGATGTGTGCTTCATCTGACAGGAAGCGCGCCAGCATATTGCTGGCCTCATAGATTGTGCATTCCGGCGGGAAGTAGTGAGCGCGCAGGACGCCGTTCATCTTCTCGATGCCGGCAACCATAACGATCGTGTCGTCGGCCAGCGCTACGTCCATCATGTCGGCGATAGCGGTTGGCGGCATGCTGTCGTCAGCGTGCAACATTCGGAAGTGCGTGGCCTCGGCCGGGATCAGGCGCGCGACCATATTTGAGTTTTGTTGGAACGTGATCGTCTCAGGATTCCGGATCGTGATGATCGGCACCTCTGCGTTGGCGTAACGGGCGATGATCTGGGGGGTGGCGTCGCTGCTGGCGTTATCCACAATGCAGTGGACGAGCGGACGGTAGGTTTGAGCCTGCACCGCCTTGATCGCCGCCTCGACGTGCTTTTCGCCATTATAGCAGGGGGTGATGACAGCAACGAGCGGCCGGGAATTGGAGGAGGGCGCAGTTGGCATGATCAGAGGCAGCCGTGTTTGACCGCGTGTGCGGCTCGGGACAGTGCTGCCAGAGCAATACTTAGGCCGTCAAAGGGCCTGAAGAGGCTTTAGGAAAAGAGGCCCATGAAGCTGAGGACAACCCAGCCGATGCCCGCCCACATCGCCACGCTGACAGCCAGAGCCGCCCAGATCGATGCCGCGACCGGCCAACGCCTTTGGACGGCGCGAATTTGAGGCGCGGCCGCTGCGCGCATGTCCACCTTAGAAACGGCGGCCTGATGCTGTGGGACCATGAAAACCAATGTCCGCGTCCGTTCAAATCAGCATCGCCAACATGGGCGACAGGTCGCTCGACTAGTTGCTGCCTGAAAGATGGGCCTAACGGCCGAGATTTGGGCAGTTAACTTTCAGACAAACTCCAGTCGATCCTGGGGGTAACGGCGGCTTACCGTATGGGTTCCTATGATTTCGTTAGCCGGAGTTTTTATCCTGTCGCGCGAAGTCTTGAGTGCGGTACGAGGGTAGCACGATTTCCCCAGCGAGGCGAATGTCGCAAACATCAGATTTGCGTGAGGCGTGCGGCATGCCGCTCTGCACTTCCTCAAACGGGAATGTGCGCAGATTCACGCGACGAAAAAGCGACAGCTGCGGCGATTAATTCGCGAGTTTTCCCCTGCGGGCGAACAGCGCCGCTGTGTGCCAAGTTAAGACGTGCTAAGCATTCCGCGCGCTGGCTGGGTAATTGCTTTCAAGCGCACGAGGTCCGCCGAGAAGCGCGCGGACGGGGATCGTCGCAATGAACGTAATCGCAATTCGCAAACCGACGGGTGAGATGAACCTCCCACCCGAGGATGGGGGCGAGCTCGGTACGTTTAGCTTGAAGTGGCTCTTCGACTTCCTGGTACGCCGTTGGATGCTGATCACCGCCGTGGCGGCCGTGTCCTTCGCGCTGGCCTTCACCGTGTTTATGATCCAACCGCCGCAATATGGCGCGACGGCGTTGGTGATGATGAGTGGCGGCGGCGAGCAGGTGCTCGGCCCGCAACAGCCCAATGGCCGTCCGGATGCGCCGCCGAGCGCCCCGGTCGTGGACTCACAACTCGAAGTGCTCCGTTCGGATATGCTAACCGGCCGGCTAGTCGACGCCCTCGACCTCATGAATGACCCGGAATGGAACGGGGCGCTTGAGGATAACGACGCGCCGGTGGCGACTGACGAAAGCCCCGCCGCCATCGCCTACCGCGCCGAAGTTCGCCAAGCTGTGGTGAAGGCCGTCAGCGGCGCGATCAGCGTTCGCCGCCGTGGTTTGACCTATGCCGCAGAAGTGAGCGCGATCTCGCAAAGTCCGGAGCGCGCCTCCCAACTCGCCAATCATCTGGTCGAACTTTTCCAGCGTTATCAAATCGAAGCCCGCATCGACAGCGCCGCGCGCGCCAACATTTGGCTGTCGACGCGCCTTGAGGAACTCCGCTCGGACGTGCAGGCCAAGGAAAGCCAAGTCGAGCAGTACCGTGCAACCACGGGCCTCGTTTCGACCCAGGGCGCGTTCCTGATCGAACAGCAGATCACCGACGCTCAGACTTCACTCATGCAGGCGCGCGCTGACTTGTCGGAACGCCAAGCTCGCTATTCGCAGCTTCAGGATCTCATCAATCACGGCGGATCGGCGGACACGCTCGCCACGGTTCTGAACTCGGTGGTGATCTCGCAGCTCCGGTCGCAGGAAGCGACGGTCGCGCGCCGCTTGGCCGATTATCAAAACCGCTACGGTGAAGCCCACCCGGCGATCGCAAACGTTCGCGCGGAACTCGCTGATGTCCGTGAGCAACTTGCTGCTGAAACGCGCCGCATTCAGGCCGGTATGCGCAACGATCTCGACATCGCCTCCGCGCGCGTTGTGCAAGCTCAGGCAGGTCTCGATAGCCTGCGCACGCAAATGACTGGCGGTGGCCCGGAAATGGTTCGGTTGCGGGAACTGGAGCGTGAAGCCGCAGCTGCGCGTACTGTGTACGAGTCCTTCCTGCAGCGCGCCCACGAGATCGCTGACCAAGGCACGATCAACACGGCGCCCGCGGAACTCATCTCGACGGCGGCAGTCCCGAACGAAAAGAGCTCGCCGCGCCTGTCGATTTCATTCGTGATGTCGTTCGCGCTCGGTCTGGGTCTCGGCCTCGCGGCGGCGTTCCTTGCTGAAGCTCTCGATGATGGTTTTGCAAGTTCGGACGACGTGGAGCGCAAAACGGGCGCGCCGGCGCTAGCCAGCATCCCGCAGGTCCGCCGCAGTGAGCTGCGGCAGTCCTCGACGACCACACAGCATCCAGCCGCCTACATGGTCCAACGTCAGATGTCGGCGTTTACCGAAGCGTTCCGGGTGCTGCGCACAACCATCCTGTTCGCGGCGGGTCAGCCAAAAACACAAGTTGTGGCAATTACTTCGGCCCTGCCGAACGAAGGCAAGACCACCGTTTCGCTGTGCTTGGCGCGTGTTTCGGCGCTCTCGGGCCAGCGCGTTCTGCTGATCGATTGCGACCTCCGCCGCCGTTCGGTGAAGGAAGTTCTGGATATTGAGCCGGACGTCGGCCTGCTTCAGGTGCTCTCTGGCGAGGCTACGTGGCGCCAAGCCATCTATCTCGACGAAGCCAGCGGCATGTGTGTGCTGCCGGTCAGCGGTTCGGGCTTTACGCCGAAGGAGATTTTTGGCGCCGAAGACATGAGCCGTCTGATCGCGGAACTTCGCGGCTCGTTCGACCTCATCGTTCTCGATTGTGCGCCGGTTCTCGCAGTGGCCGAGACGCGCGTGGCCGCGGCGAAGGCCGATGCTGTGGTGCTCGTTTCACGTTGGCAGAAGACGCCGATGCGTGCGGTGCGCGCCGCGCTCCAACAATTGCATGACGCTGGCGCAAGCGTACGCGGCGTTGCTCTCAACGGTTTGGATCGCCGCGTGCCTGGCTACTACTCGTACCCAACGTACGACTTTAGCAAGAACTGAGCGGGTTTTCGCTGATCGCGAGTTCTCCACAATCGTGGGGCGAATTGTTTCGCTTTGGCGCTTGCTTCGCGCGCCGGGCGAGCGAGATTGGATTTTCATACTGAGATATCAGTGAGCGCTTGCAATGCGCGGCTTCGGGTGTCTTTAAGTAAAGTGCTGAGAGCTCGCCCAGAAGAGGGCGAGCAACGCGGGGAAGTTATGCAGGAACGCTCTAAGGCTAGCGAAGAAACCGCTAGCGCCGCAGCACCAGCTCGTGCGCCTACGACATCGCGCGCGCCGCCGCCGCGCCTCACCACCATCACGCCGCCCGCGCCGCCTGCGATCGCCGATCCGCAGCAACGCGTGGAAGTCGTCCGCAAGGCCGAAGTCGTACACGTTGCTTCCATGCCTGTTGGCGGTTGGTCGAAGCGCGCATTCGATGTTTGCGCTTCGACTGGCGCGTTGATCGTTCTCGCGCCGCTCCTGATCGCGACTGCAATCGCGGTGAAGCTCGACAGCCCCGGCGACTCTATCTTCCGCCAAGAGCGTGGCGGCCTCGGCGGCAAGACGTTCCGCATTTGGAAGTTCCGTACGATGTCGGTCATGGAAAACCGCGGCGTCGTGCAAGCAGTCCACCATGACGCGCGCATCACGCGCCTTGGCGCCTTCCTGCGCCGTTCGAGCTGGGATGAGCTGCCGCAGCTCGTCAACGTGCTGAAGGGCGACATGTCGATCATCGGCCCGCGCCCGCACGCGCTCGAGCACGACATCTACTTCCAGACCGTCGAAGCAACCTACCTGGAGCGCTTCACCGCGCGTCCAGGCGTGACCGGCCTTGCTCAGGTCAATGGCTGCCGCGGCCCGACGGAAACGCACGACAAGGTTCGCGCTCGTACCAAGTACGACGTTGAGTACGTCCGCAACTGGACCTGGCGGCGCGAGGTCGAGATCATCGCGGCGACAGTGGCGTTGCTGTTCTGGAAGAAAGATCCCGGAGCACTTTGACCCGGAATTAGCGCCGCACGCGAGCGGCGCTTTTTGCATGTGAAAATGTCAGCACGCAGACGCGTCCGGCCTTGGGGCAGGACGCGCTCGCAGCATAGATATAGAGGCGCCCGCGCGCGGGTATGAAAGAGGCGAGTGGTTCCATGAAAGTTCTTTTGACGGGTTCACGCGGTTATATCGGCACGGTGATGACTCCCATGCTGCAGAAAGCTGGGCACGAAGTCGTTGGTCTGGACGCTGATCTCTACTCGCGTTGCACGTTCGAAGATGGCGGCCAGATCGTCGACATCCCGACCATCATCCGCGACACGCGCGATGTCCGCTTGGAAGATGTCGAAGGCTTTGACGCGATCATCCACCTCGCGGCGCTTTCAAACGATCCGCTCTCGAACCTCAACCCGAACCTGACCTATGACGTGAACCACCTGGCCAGCGTTCGCATCGCTGAGCTGGCAAAAAAAGCCGGCGTGCCGAAATTCATCTTCGCTTCGTCTTGCTCGAACTACGGCAAGACTGAAGGCGATGAGATGATCGATGAAACCGGCAAACTCGCGCCGGTTTCGGCCTACGGTGAATCGAAGGTGCTGGTTGAGCGCGATGTGAAGCCGATGGCGGACGAAAAGTTCTGCCCGGTCTTTATCCGCCCAGCGACCGCGTACGGCGTGTCGCCGCGCCAACGCTTTGACATCGTGCTGAACAACCTTGTCGCTTGGGGCATGACCAAGGGCGTGATCCTGCTGAAGTCGGATGGCACGCCGATCCGGCCGATCGTTCACATCGAAGATATCTCGCGCGCCTTCATCGCCGCGCTCGAAGCGCCGGCCGATCTGGTTCGCGGCGAAGCCTTCAACGTTGGCCAAACAGCGCACAACTACACAGTCCGCCAGATCGCCGAGATCGTGCGCGACATCGTTCCGAACACGACGATCGAACTCACCAGCGAAGCCGGTCCTGATCCGCGCTCGTACCGCGTGAGCTTCGAGAAGATCAAAAACACGCTCCCGGGCTTCCAGCCGCAATGGGATGCCGTGAAGGGCGCCGAGCAACTCTATGCCGCCTACAAGAAGTCCGGCGTTACGGTCGATGAGTTCGAAGGCACGCGTTACAATCGCATCGCCCACATCAAGAAGCTGCTCGCCGACGACAAGCTCACCAATGAGCTGCGTCCGACAGCCGCTGCGGTGGCCGCGGAATGAAATTCCACAAGACCACCCTGCAGGACGTCGTCTTGATCGAGATGACGCCTTTTGGCGATAACCGCGGTTGGTTCGCGCGTTCCTTCTGCATGAAGGAATTCGCCGAGAACAATCTCGAGGTCAGCTACCCGCAGCACAATACCGGTTACTCGAAAACGAAGGGCACCGTCCGCGGCATGCACTTCCAAGTGGATCCGCATTACGAGGTGAAGGTCGTTCGCGCGCTGCAGGGCGCCGTGCACGATATCATCGTCGATATGCGCCCGCATTCGAGCACGTATCTGAAGTGGGAAGGGTTCGACCTCTCCTTCGAGAACGGCCGTCAGCTCTACGTGCCGCGCGGCTTCGCTCATGGCTACCAAACGCTGATGGACGACACGCAGGTGAGCTATCTCTGTTCGGCGATGTATGTGCCGGATTCGAACGGCGGCTATCGCCATGATGACCCGGCGCTCGGCTTGGAATGGCCGCTGCCGGTTAGCGAAATGTCGGACAAGGACAAAGCCTGGCCGGATTTCGTTACGCCTGAGACGAGCGGTGTGAAGCCAAGCTCAATGCCGGTGCGGTTCTAAGGCGCTATTATGGATCGCCGGCGTCCCGCCGGCATGCGCGACCCAATCCAAGTTAGACCGCGCTCGGGCGCTTTTGTAGAAAAGTTTTTGATTGCTTGGACGCGGCGAAAGCCCGGCGTGGCGAAGCGCGGGCGGCGCGTGCGTGGCCGTTGCGGCGCTGGGCCGTAGGCGGCGATAGCCTTGATGAAAATGATGCGCTCGACTA
>JANPCV010000156.1:0-32940 GCA_031431115.1 Caulobacteraceae bacterium | reverse complement strand
AAGAGCTCCGAAACTTTGGAATGTGCGGCAAACGATTGGTGTGGTGAGCGATGAAGGCGAAAGCCGAACTTGCTCTGAAAATCTGCTCGCTGGGGATGCAAACCGCGAGGTCCAGGATGGGTCGGACTGTCCTGCACATAGAACCGGTCATGCAGGATGGACCTAAGCGTCCGGCGAGGACCAGCTAATTGCGCCAGCGTTGGCGCGAGGACTGCACGCGATCGGGGGCACAGGGCGGAGCGGTTTCGACTGCCGCCGTACCAAGGAAAAAGTCCTGTTCACCTGCATCCGGGAAAAACAATCGCTGATACGGGGCGCGCGAAGCGTGCAGCGTTGATTGGAGACAATCAGCGCACCCTACAAGAGACTACTCAGCGCGGATCGCGCGCCCCGCCTCCCATTCTTGTGGGAGCACTAAGTTAGCCAGCGTCTCGACCAGGGAGCCGCAAGCGATGACGCTTGCCTGCAGTCTTGCGCGTGAAGCGATCTTGGTCGAAGCCCATGCAAGTGACTTATGACGCCATCATCATCGGCGGCGGCGCTGCCGGCCTCTATTGCGCCATGCACGCCGGGCGGCGCGGCAAGCGCGTGCTTGTCATCGAGCACAACACCGAAGTCGGCGCGAAAATTCTGATCTCCGGCGGCGGCCGCTGCAACTTCACCAATCTGAACACCGCACCTGATCGCTTCATCTCCGCCAATCCGCACTTCGCGCGCTCCGCCTTGGCGCGCCACACCCAAACGGACTTCATCGGCCTCATCCAAAAGCACCGCATCGACTATTACGAAAAGACGCTCGGCCAGCTTTTCTGCGAAGGCCCGCGCTCATCGCGCAAGATCGTGCAAATGCTGCTCGATGAATGCGCGGCGGGCGGCGTTGCGATCCGCATCGGCTGCCGCGTCACCAGTGTCCAACGCGGCGAACGCTTCACGATAGAGACAAGCCAAGGAACGTTCGAGAGCAGCGCCCTCATCATCGCCAGCGGCGGCTTCCCCATTCCAAAGCTCGGCGCCACAGGCCTTGCCTTCGAGATCGCCAAGCAATTCGACATTCCAATCGTGACAACGCGTCCAGCATTGGTGCCGCTCACGTTCGACCCAACCTATCTGCACGCCATGCAGATGCTCAGCGGCGTCTCAACTGAAGTCATCGTCTCACTCGGCAAAGCCGCCTTCCGCGAAGCCGCGCTCTTCACCCACCGCGGCCTCTCCGGCCCCGCGATCCTGCAAATCTCGTCCTATTGGTCGGACCCCGCGCAGGACATCAAAGTCGATTGGTTGCCGGACGCACGCGACGATGTGTTGGTTGCAGCGAAGCGCGAGCGGCCCCTCGCTCTACCGAAGACCGCCGTCGCCATGCATGTCCCGGAACGCCTCGCCGCGGTGCTCACCGGCGATCATCCGCCGCGCCCACTCGGCGAATGGAAAGACGATGCACTGGTCGCCTTCGCACAAACCAAACTCAAAGGCGCGCTCATCAAAGCCAACGGCACCGAGGGCTACGCCAAAGCCGAAGTCATGGCCGGCGGCATCGATACCAACGCGCTCTCACAACAGACCATGGAGACGCGCGCCGTGCCCGACCTCTATTTCATCGGCGAAGCCGTCGATGTCACCGGCTGGCTCGGCGGTTATAATTTCCAATGGGCGTGGTCGAGCGGGTGGGCCGCGGCTCAATCCCTGTGAGGCGCGAACCGCTTAGCCGCCAGCGCAATCGGAATGCCCACCAACACAGTGTGGGTCAAAATCGTGCCGGGAATCATCCACGGAAATCTCGCATCCCAAACCGGGCGGATATCGCTGAACGACTCTCGAAGACGCGCCACGATCTCACCAAAGCTTGCCGCGAACTGGCCGCCGCCACCTGCCGCCGAAAGCGGCGCAACGACGTAGTTCATCGCCACATAAAGAATGAGACCGTAAATGAAGCCCCACAGGATCGCTTTGTCCGTAAGAACCCGGAAGCCCTGCGCCGCGAACACGTAAACCGCAGCCATCAACGTCGCGATCAAAAAGTGCGAAGCAAGACCGAGCGTCGCCGAATCCCAACCGCCCGCACGCGACGCCTCACGCCCCAGCCACCCCGACGCCACCGACTGCAACACCTCCTGCGGCGTCAGCCCATAACTCAGCGGTCCATAAACAACGAACGCGTACACAATATCGAGCGCGCCAGCGATCAAACCACCCAGCAAGATTCCCCAAAGAATTCGCATCGCATCGCCCTCCTGCGTCCAGTGAACGCGAGGCGCGTTATATCGCTACTCGTTTTCGACGAACGGGTTCTTCCCGGCTTTCACGATCAACCGGATCGGCGCGGCGTGCATGTTGAACGCCTCCCGCAGCCCGTTCACCAGATAGCGCTTGTAGCTCTCCGGCATTTCCTCGGCGCGCGAGGCGATCAGCACGAATGTCGGCGGGCGCGCTTTGATTTGAGTCATGTAACGCGGCTTGATCCGCTTGCCCCCGACGGCAGGCGGCGGATGCCGCGCGATGCTGGCGTACAACCACTCGTTCAGGTCCTTAGTTTTGACCCGCGCCGTCCAGTCCGCGTGCGCCTCTTCGACTGCCTTCATAAGCCGATCGAGGCCCACACCTGATTGCGCCGCGACCGCGACCAACGGCGCGCCGCGCGCCTGCGGCAGGCTCTCACGCGCCACTAGCTTCAACTCTTCGAAGTGCGCGCGCGTATCTTCAATCGTGTCCCACTTGGCGAGGCAAAAGACGAGCGAGCGGCCTTCGCGAACCACCAAATCCGCAATCGACAGATCTTGTTTTTCGAACGCCTCGTTAGCGTCCATCACCAGAATGCAGATGTCGGCGAACTTCAGCGAGTGCAGCGAGTCGCCAACAGATAGGCGCTCCAGCTTGGCTTGCACCTTCGCCTTCTTGCGCATGCCGGCGGTATCGACGAGGCGGAATTTCTTGCCGTGCCATTCCCAATCGATCGCGATCGAATCCCGCGTGATGCCCGCTTCCGGTCCCACCAGCAGGCGATCCTCACCAATCAGCGCGTTCACCAACGTCGACTTGCCTGCGTTCGGCCGGCCGATAATGGCGACATTGATTGGCCGCTGCTGTTTCGGCGCATCTGGATCAGGCAGCGTCTTCTCGTGCGCAACAAGCGCCGCGTAGAGCTCAGACATGCCCTCGCCGTGCTCTGCCGAAAGCGGGATCGGCTCGCCCAGCCCCAGCCTGTAGGCCTCCATGAGGCCGGCATCGCCAGCGCGGCCCTCAACCTTGTTAGCGCCAAGCAAGACCGGCTTATCCGCGCGTCGCAGGATGGCCGCGAAGGCCTCATCCAACGGCAGCACGCCTGTGCGTGCGTCGATCAAAAACAAGATCACATCCGCTTCGCGGATCGCGATCTCTGTCTGCAGGCCCATGCGTGCTTCAAGCGACGAGTCAGTCGCGTCTTCGAAGCCCGCCGTGTCGATCAAAACGAAGTCGAGATCGCTCAGCCGGCCCTTCGCCTCCCGGCGGTCGCGCGTGACGCCAGGCGTGTCATCAACCAGCGCAAGCTTTTTGCCCGCGAGCCTGTTGAAAAGCGTCGACTTGCCGACATTCGGCCGCCCGACGATCGCGAGCTTGATCGTCATTGGCGGACAAACATCAGCGTAGAACGACGAGACGCGCTTCGTCGGTCACGATGTAGATCTGGTCGTTCGCGGCGATTGGCGGAATGAACACAGGTTGGCCAATGTCGGTCGAGGCCAGCGTTTGTCCGTTGGCCGGCGACACGGCGACGACATCGCCCTCCGAGTTCGCCAACACGAGACGGCCACCGATCATGATCGGGCCCGTCCAGGCGACACGGCCCTTGCGCTCGCCTTCATTGCGATAGCGGCGGAGTTGCTGGACCCAGAATACATTGCCGGTGCGGCGGTCAAACGCGGCGAGTTCGCCATCAACATTGACGGCATAGAGCACGTCGCCCGCGAGCCACGGGGTTTGCGTGGATGCGAAGCTGCGCGCCCAGATGCGTTGACCACTGCGAAGGTCGATCGCCGCCAGGATGCCCGAGTGGCTGGCCGCATAAGCGGCGCCGCCATCGATAACCGGACGGCCCGCAATGTCGTTGATGGCCGAGAGCGAGTTCACGCGGCCGGCGCGCGACAGCGAGTCAGACCACAAACGACGGCCATTGGCCGAGAGCAGCGCCACCAATTCGCCCGAGGCAAACGGCGCGACGACGGTTTCGCCGTCCACGCCCACGCTTGGCGCCGAGAGAATACGCGCCGGCTCAGCGATAGCTTGATACGTCCAACTGACTTCGCCCGTTGCTGCGTCAAACGCCATCAACTCGCTGTCGTTGGTGACGGCATAAACCCGGTCACCGGCGGCTGTCGGCGCGGATTGAAAGGGTGCGCTAGCTTGGGCGCGCCAAATCTCGTTGCCGTTGGCGGCGTCGAGCGCGACGATAAATCCAAAGCCGGTCGAGACAAAAACGCGGCCCGCGCCCACGGCAACGCCGCCGCCGCGCGCAACGCGGTCGCGGCCTTGGTTCGGACGAAGGCGCTCATCCCAAAGACGGTGACCATCGCGCGCATCAATTGCGTGCACACGGTGATCTGCGTCAAGGAAGTAGAGCGAGCCGTTAGCAATCACCGGCGGTGCGGCGAGCTTCACGCGATTGTTCGAGCCCGCGCCGAGATTGGCGCGCCAAGCACGCTCAAGCACGGCCGTGCCGCTCGATTGAGGCGGCGAGTTATCCGCGGTGCCGCCCGGTTGGCTCCAATCGGTGACGCTCACGGCCGGCGGCACGGTGATCGTACGCGATGCAAACTCCGGGTTCGGAAGCAAATCTTCTTCAGCCGAGAGGATCGACTGACGGCCATCCTGCGGCGCGACGGCTTGCGGCGCATCGCTGCCGTCGAACGGATTGATCGCATCGCCAATGCGGCTCACGGTCGAGCACGCCGACAACGCGGCGACCGCCGCCAATAAGGCGATTGGACGCAAAGGCTTCATTTCGTCTCTCCTTCGGATGGCGCAGGCGCTGGCGCGCCGTCCGCTGGTGTTTCGGGTGTAGCTGGGGCGGGGCCAAGCACGCTCAGCGCGATCTGCGCACGCTGGCGCAATGAGTCAGGCGCTTCGAATGCAAGCGTGAGCTGTTCAAGTGTTTCGCGCGCGAGATCGGTCTCGCCCGCTTCCCATGCCTCAACTGCAAGCAATTCCTTGGCAAGGTACGAGACGCGCGTATCTGAATCGATCAGAGGCTGCAGACGCGTGCGCAGCGCTGCGAAGTCTTGCGTGTCCGCGGCGATGTAGGCGGCGCGGATTTGCGCGCTTTCGCGCATGATCTGGTCCGGCGCGCTTTCGGCAGCCGCATCAAAACCGGTGAGTGCGCCTTCGAGATCACCCTGCTGCACGAGGAAGCCAGCGTGCTCCATGCGCGCCATGGTGCGATACCCGCGCGGACCTTCGTTCGAGAGACGCTCGAACTCAGTCTTGGCGCCGTCGAGATTGCCGGCCTCCACCAAGGCTTGAGCGGCCGCAAACGCGTCGGCATGCCGGCGCGCTTCACCCGTCGAGTGATTGGTCCAAAATTGCCAAGCCAGCAGGCCGACAATAAAAACTACGAAGATGCCGAGAACGTACGGTCCGTACTTCTTAGCGAGATCCAGCGCGCGATCTTGGCGCAGGCTCTCGTCCACTTCATTGACAAAACTATCGGTTTCGTTGGTCACACGTCGTTCCTGACCCGTATGGGCCAGAAAGGCCCGGTCCCCAAAATCGGCGGCAAGCTACCCGCGCTCGTCGCCCCCGGCAACGCGCGGGTGCCGCGCCTTTCCGCCGCCGAGGGCATAGGTCTCGGCTGCGGCAGGAAAACGGCGGGCTCGGACATCTGCGGCGTAGTTGGCAGCCGCTTTGCCGATTTCGGCCTTCAGGTTGGCATACCGGCGGACAAACTTCGGGGTCCAGTCGAAAAGGCCCAAAAGATCGTCCGTAACCAGTATTTGCCCGTCGCACTGGGCTGAAGCGCCAATTCCGATGGTTGGGGCCTTCACGGCGGCGGTTATTTCGGGGGCGAGCGTTTCATCCACACCCTCGACGACGATGGCGAAAGCGCCGGCCTCGTCCGCGGCGCGGGCCTCTGCCAGCACCTGGGCGCGCTCTTCCTTAGTGCGCCCCTTAGCGCGGAATCTGCCGTCAACGTTCACCGCCTGCGGGCGCAGACCGACATGGCCCATCACCGGAATACCGCGCTGCACCAGGTAAGCGATGGTCGCGCCGACATAGACGCCAGCTTCGACCTTCACCGCCTGCGCGCCGGTTTCTTTCAGAATACGCGTAGCGTTGGCGAACGCCTGCTCGGGGCTCGCTTCGTACGAGCCGAACGGCATATCGACGACAACAAGCGCGCGCTTGGCGCCTCTCATCACAGCCTGCCCGTGCATGATCATCATGTCGAGCGTCACGCCGACCGTATTCGGCATGCCGTGCACGACCATGCCGACGCTGTCGCCAACCAGCAGCACGTCGCAATGCTCGTCGAGGATCTCGGCGACAGGCGCGGTGTACGCGGTCAAGCAAACGATCGGATCGCCACCCTTGCGGGCGCGAATATCGGGTGCGCTTTGACGGCGGATCGGCGCTTCAACGTGACGGGACATAGGGGCCTCGCTTTGTCGCTGCGTCATAGCCTTTGCTGCATTGCGGCGCCAGCGGCGAGCCCAGATACGCGAAAGGCGGCTCAGACCAGCCGCCTTTGCTTAAATTTGATTAGCGCTGGTTACTCTTGGGTCGAGCGATACGCGACCGCGCCACCGGCCAAAGCGGCCGACACCAACAGGATTTGCGTCAGCCCGGCGCCCATCGACTGGATGAAGTTCTGCGCGGCGGCGCCGGCATCCGGCGCGGAGTTAACTGCAGCATGCATCCGCGCCACTTCGAGCCCAGCAGACGCCATGAATTCTTGGCCGAACGCGCCGGCAAATGTGTAGAGGCCCCACGACACCGCGGCAGAGCCAATCATGATCGCGCCGTACTGCATGTAGCTGCGCGCCTTCAGGCCCGCTTCGCGCATCGCCACAACGTGCGTGACGTTCACTGCGAACCCATCATCTGCGGGTTCGTGAGCCTCCGCGAAGGAGCGCTTCAACAGGGCGTCGAAGTCAGTCATGAATCTGGGTCCAATAGCCGTCTAAGTTTGTCTGTCCCCCTTAATACATGTGATTTCACGGTGCCAAGGGGAAGACCCGTGATGTCGACTATCTCTGAGTGGCTGAGCCCTTCTCCGTGGTTCAGCGTCACACAAAGTCTCTCAGCATCGGACAATCTGGCAAGTGCTCTTTCCAGATCGAGCTTTGCTCCGGCTGCGGCTTCCGGCGTGGATTCCTCTGACGCGAGTGGTGATGCGTCAGTGATCTCCTCGAACACGGCCTTCTGGCGTCGCTTTGCCATCAAGAACGTGGTGACCGCTATCCTCCTAAACCAACCCGGAAAAGCTGCCGGGGTTTCCAAGTCTCTCAATCTATCCCACGCCTTGATGAACGCGTCTTGAGCGAGGTCATCAGCTTCGGCGTGGCTCTGACACATTCGCCTGAGCAAGGCCCGGGCCCAGCCCTGCCGGCGTTTGACCAGCTCCCCGAAGGCTGCCTGGTCTCTGGCCTGGGCTGCGATAATCAGCGCAGCTTCTGTGGCCTGAGCCAGATTGGTGAACCCCCGAGACGCCACCGATTACCACTCAGTCGTCCTTCCTCTTCACCGAATAATCGATGATCGCCAGCAGGATAAAAGCAATCCCGAGGGCGCCGAGGATCACGGCCGGGATCATCATCCCCATGAATGCTTCTTCAGCACCCGACAAGTCGCCGACGAAATAGCCCGCAGCGGCAAAGCCACCGGCCAGCGCCAAGAGAACAACACCGCTCCCGAGGCTTGAGCGCGCCTTATCTTGGGGCTTCTTTTGCCCCTCCGTCAGCGTGCGCATCAGCGCCGGATCGAGCTGCTGCCCCTTCTCAAGGGCCTGCGCAATAAGGTGATGAGCCGACTGACGCGTTCGTTCGCGCAGGTAGATCGGCACCAGGATGATGGCTGCCAAAAAGCCAAAAAACATAATTGGGACAAAGACTTCGCCCATGAGGTATATCTCCATAGCCCGGGGTCTGAAGCCCCTTTGTAGTCTAGATGCGCCGGGCCATGGCCTTGGATGCAGGCGCTCAGCGGTTCGTTACAGCCGCTAACCGTTGTGTCATGAGCCGGGCGGTCGCCACTAGGGCGAAAATACCCGCCGCGCCCAGGATGCCGTTTTGGACGCCATCCCAGTTGAGAGCGCCCCATCCGGCCAACGAAAGCGCCAAAAGCGCCGCCGCAGCGGCGAGTGCGCCCGAAGATAGCATCGAGCGCGCCGTTTCAACCTTAAAGCGATCAGCCTCGGCCGCCCTAATGACAGCCAGGGTGAAATCTGGATCGCGCGCCGGCGCGGCGCTTCCACCAAGAACGGCGGCAAGGCGGGCTTCAGCGTCCATCATTCGGCTCCAATGCGCGCAGCAACCGCTCGCGCCCACGCGTTACGTGCGATTTCACCGTTCCGAGCGGCAGTTTCAATATCCCTGCCGCTTCGCTGTGCGAAAATCCTTCGCCGAGACACAGCGCCACAACGGCGCGTTGCTCGTCAGGCAATGCCTCCATTGCGCGCTGCACGGCGATGCGATCCTCCAGCGGCGATGCCTCTTCCGCCGCGCCTTGCTCGTTTCGCCAATCGCTATCGCGTATTTGTGCGCGGCCGTGCGCACGTTTGGCGTCGCGCGCGATGCGAAAGCCAATGCCGCTCACCCACGAGCGAAAACTCGACCGACCTTCAAAGCGTGCGAGCTTGCGCCACGCCGTCACGAACGCCTCTTGTGCGAGATCGTCAGCGTCGGCCCAATGTCCCGCAAAACGCCGCAAAAACCCGCGTACGGCCTGCTGATGCGCGTCGACCAAAGCGGCATAGGCGCGACTGTCCCCCTTGCGCGCTGCTGCGATGAGACGCGCTTCGTCATGCGGATTCATCGTCTTTGCCGCGCCCGCCCGGGCGCATAATGGCAAGCGCCAAACATCCAAGCGCTGTGACCGTCATGGTCGCGGCGACTACGAGAAACGCGGTGCGGCTGTCGCCGTCAGCGCTAGCGAACGCGATCCAAAAGCCGAAACCAAGGGCGGTGAAAATGACCACCTCGCTCCACGGCGGTTTCTGACTGCTCTGACCAAGTTGATCGTAGACAATTTGCGGCGGCTCACGGCCCGCCTCTATCGCCGCCTTGATCACTTCCATCGCCTGCTTGCGACGATTGTGTTCGAGCAACTGCGCCCAGCCCGCGCCGATCATCGAGACCGTCACCGCGCCGAAAATAAAGAACGCGACCATCCAGGGGTCCCAACCAGCACTGATCATCCGAAAACCTCCGTTTCGATCAGTATGCAGCCACCGACGGGTAAATTGGATGCGGATCAGGGCTTGTCGCGCGATACTTAAGGCGATACTTAAGTATTATGTTCAGAGCCGAAGCCCATCTCGATCTGGCCTTCCAGGCGCTCGCCGACCCGAGCCGCCGCGCCATGGTCGATCGCCTAGTCCAAGGACCAGCGACGGTGAGCGAACTCGCGAAACCATTAGCGATGTCGCTACCAGGCGTGATGCAACACCTCGCCGTGCTCGAAGCGAGCGGGCTCGTCGTCTCCGAAAAAGTCGGGCGCACCCGGACCTGCCGGATCGAGCCGAAAGTTCTCACCCAAGCCGAACACTGGATCGCCGAGCGCCGCGCCCTCTGGGAACGCCGCCTCGATCGCCTCGGCCAATTTCTCGACGAAACGAAAGACGACTGATGCTCACACTCTACGGACACCCGATTTCTTCTTTCACCTGGAAGGTGCTCACTGCGCTCTATGAAAACGGGACGCCGTTCGAGTTCGTGACGGTGGACCAGACCACCTATGCGGACTTCATCGCGAAATGGCCAATGGGCAAGTTTCCGATCCTGCTCGATAGCGATCGCAAGACGATGATCACCGAAACCGCCGTGATCATCGAGTATCTCGACGCCTACTACGCAGGCCGCACGCGCCTTGTGCCGAAGGAGGTCGACACTGCGCTGGAAGTGCGCCGCTGGGATCGCATCTTTGATCATCTCAACGTGACGATGAGCAAGACCGTCGTCGACAACATTCGCCCGGAAGGTCAGTGCGATCCTTACGGCGTCGACGAAGCCAAACGCATTATGCGTGGCATCTACGGTGTCGTCGAAACTCAGCTCGCCGATCGTGAATTCATCGTCGGCGATAGCTTCACGCTGGCCGATTGCGCCGCAGCGCCAGCGCTTTGGTACAGCGTGCGCAACGCACCGCTCAACGGCGCCTACCCGCGCATCGCCGCGTATCTCGAACGGCTCAAAGCGCGTCCCTCCTTCGCGCAAGCCCTAAAGCAGTCCGAGTCTCTCTTCCACATGTATCCCGGAGCCTAAGCCATGACCTCGTTCGCACACGCCACCATCGTCATGGAGCGCACCTATAGCGCCGCGCCAGCGCGCGTATTTGCCGCCTGGTCGGATGTCGAAGCGCGCAAGCGCTGGTCCGCCCCTGCTGACGATATCCGCATCGAATACGAAGCCGCTGATTTTCGCGAAGGCGGCCGCGACGTTGCCCGCTGCATCGAGCCCGGCAACGCCGACTATGTGGCGACGGTGAACTACCTCGATATCCGCAAAGATCTAAGCATCGTCTTCGCCGAGGACGTCGTGCACGGCGAAAAGCGCGTCTCCGCCGCGCTCATCAGCATGGAGCTCACCGCCAGAGGCGATGCAACTCACTTAGCGCTCACCATGCAGATCGTTTCCTTTGACGATTCCGGCATGGAGAAGGGCTACCAGTTCGGCTGGTCGTCCGCGCTCGACAATCTCGCCAAGGAATTTGCCTGAAGGCTCAGATGACACCAAACCCGATCACCATCCAACTCGACGGCGACGTTGACGTCTCTGGCTTATGGCTCGCGCCCGCGGATGCGAAGGCAGCCTACGTCTTCGCGCACGGCGCAGGCGCGGACATGGCGCATAAGTCGATGGCGACAATCGCGGAGGGCCTAGCCGAACGCGGCATCGCCACATTGCGCTACAACTTCCTCTACATGGAACGCGGCTCGAAGCGCCCTGACGCACCAGCCCTCGCCCATCAAGCCGTTCGCGCCGCAGTCGCGAAAGCCACCGAACTGGCGCCATCGCTGCCGCTCTTCGCGGGCGGCAAATCCTTCGGCGGCCGCATGACCTCGCAAGCGCAGGCGCTCGACGCGCTACCCAATGTGCGTGGCCTGATCTTCTTCGCCTTCCCGCTTCATCCCGCCGGCAAACCCAGCGATGAGCGCGCGACACACCTTGATGACATCAGCGCGCCGATGCTCTTCTTACAAGGCACGAACGATGCGCTCGCCGAACTCGACCTGCTGAAGCCGGTCGTGAAGCGTCTCGGCAAACGCGCGACGTTAGCGCTCTTCGAGCACGCCGATCATAGCTTCCACGTCCCCGCAAAAACCGGCCGAAAGGATGCAGAGGTGCTGGCGGAGATATTGGATGCGGCAACGGGCTGGATAGCGGCGTACTAGTGACCCCGCTTCGTCTTCGACAAGCTCAGGCTGACGCTACCTTGAAAACGGTGTCGAAGTCGGCGTCACCCTGAGCCCGTCGAAGGGCGACGCCGCGCACCTAACCAAACTGCTTCGCGTAAACGTCCGGCTTGAATCCCACGATCAGCTTGCCGCCGACATCCAGCACCGGACGCTTGATCATGCTCGGTTGCTCCAGCATCAGCGCAATCGCCTTTTTCTCGGTGACGTTCTCGCGCTGCGCATCGGGCAATTTGCGGAATGTCGTCCCGGCGCGATTGAGCAAGATTTCCCAACTCGCGTCCTTGCTCCATCGCTCAAGCGAAGCCTTGTCGATGCCTTCGGTTTTGTAATCGTGAAACGCATACGCGACGCCATGGTCATCCAACCATGTGCGCGCCTTTTTCATCGTGTCACAGTTCTTGATCCCGTAGATCGTAATCTGCTTGCTCTTGGCCATAGGCGGCTTATGCCAAAGCAACCGGAGGAACGTCCATGGCTGATAAGCTTACTTTTTACACCAACCCAATGTCGCGCGGGCGCATCGCACGCTGGATGCTGGAAGAGATCGCTCAGCCCTATGAAACGGTCGTGCTCGGCTACGGCACAAGCATGAAGGCGCCGGACTATTTGGCCATCAATCCGATGGGCAAAGTCCCAGCGATCAAGCACGGCAACGCCGTCGTCACCGAAGGCGCCGCAATCTGCGCCTACCTGGCCGACGTCTTCCCGCAGGCAGGCCTTGCGCCATCAACCAACGAAGAGCGCGCGCGATATTATCGCTGGATGTTCTTTGCCGCAGGCCCAGTCGAAGCCGCCGCTAATGCGAAGGCCATGGGCTGGACGGCGCCGGAGGATAAAGAACGCATGCTCGGCTTCGGCTCAATGGCGCACGTGCTTGATGCGCTCGAACACGCGCTGAAGGACACACCCTACATCGCCGGTGATCGCTTCACCGCAGCGGACGTCTATTTCGGCTCACACATCATGTGGGGCACGCAATTTGGCACGCTGGAAAAACGCCCGGCATTCGAGGCCTATATGGGCCGCCTCCAAACACGTCCCGCTGCCGGGCGCGCGCGTGAGATCGACGACGCGCTCATCCAACAACAGCAGCAACAACAACAGAGCTGAATCATGCAGGACTTGTTTTCGCTCAAGGGCCGCGTTGCTCTCATCACCGGCGGCTCGCGTGGCATTGGCCGCATGATTGCCGAGGGCTTTCTCAATCAGGGCGCCAAGGTCTACATCTCCGCACGCAAGGGCGGCGCACTCGAAGAGACCGCAACCGAGCTTTCCGCCATCGGGCCGTGCATTCCGCTGATCGTTGACACCTCAGGCGCGGATGGCGCGCAGAAGATGGCTGACGCCTTCCTGGCTCACGAAGACGCGCTCGATGTCCTCGTGAACAATGCAGGCGCCGCCTGGGGCGCGCCGCTCGCGGAGTTTCCGGAAAACGGCTGGGACAAGGTGATGGACCTCAACCTCAAGACGCCGTTCTTCCTCACGCAAAAACTGCACGATGCGCTAAAGCGCGGCGCGGCCAAGGGCCATCTCGCGAAGGTGATCAACATCACCTCGGTCGACGGCATCGCCGTCAATCCGCAAGAGACGTATTCGTACGCCGCGAGCAAAGCAGGCCTCATCCACCTCACCAAGCGCATGGCGATGCGTTTGATCACGGACAATATCGTCGTGTCATCGATCGCGCCCGGCGCATTCGCGTCGGACATGAACCGCACCGCGCGCGACCAGGGCGATGCGCTCGCGCAAATGATCCCCGCTCGCCGCATCGGCACAGCTGAAGACATGGCCGGCGCCGCGATCTATCTGGCGTCGCGCGCTGGCGATTATGTCGTGGGCTCGACCATCATCGTTGATGGCGGCGTCACCTACATGCGCGGCTGACAAACCTCGCTTGCGTCCATGAGAGGACGCGGCTCACTCGGCCCGGTTGAGATTCTAGCGCCGCGTTAGCCTCGCACAAGTCCTAACGGCCGCCTTCGCGACGTTGGCGCGCGATTGAAATCTCAAGCCTTCGCGCGTTTCTTAAATTCGGGGTGGCGGTAACAAGTCACAAGATGGTCGTTGACCATCCCCACCGCCTGCATGAACGCATAAACGATCGTCGGCCCCACGAATTTGAAGCCGCGCTTCTTCAACTCTTTGGACATTTTTTTCGAGATCTCGGTCTCCGCTGGGATCGGAACGCCCGGTCTCAACCGGTTGAGGATCGGCTCGCCGTCAACGAAATTCCAGAGAAAATCGGAAAAGCTCACGCCTTGCTTCTCCATCGCCAAGTATGCCTTCGCCGACGTCACCACACCCTCGATCTTCAGCCGATTGCGCACGATGCCTTCGTTGGCCATCAGCTTTTCGATCTTCGCTGGCGCATAGCGCGCGATCTTCACCGGATCGAAGCCGTCAAATGCGCGGCGATAATTCTCGCGCTTACGCAGGATGGTGATCCATGACAGCCCCGCTTGGGCGCCCTCAAGCTGGAGCATCTCGAACAGCGCGCGACTATCGCGTAGCGGCACGCCCCATTCGTGATCGTGATAGCCAAGATAGAGCAGATCGCTCCCCGGCCATTTGCAGCGCGGCAGATCGGCGCTCGCCTTCTTCACAGCCATAAACCAGCTCCAAATTTCTCAACCGCTGAGGTGTCACTGTACGGCGCGCCGCAAACTTTCGACATCCGCTTCACGGGCCGCCTCTAAGCAAAAGAGCCCACGGGCATCCTCCCCGACCCGCGGGCTCTTGACTTGCTTGGCCTCGAACCGGAGGCTTCGCCGCTGAATCAGCAACGCTCAGAGTTCATGGCGTCCAGCAAAAAAAAAGCCCTAAAGACGCGCCCTGCGCCTAAAGCAAAAAAGAATGCACGCCCAGCCGCGACGCGAGCTTCGTCGCAACTCGTCGAATCTGACTCGGCGGCGCGGGCGCTCAACATCCTCGGCGATCGCTGGACACTCATGATCATCTCGTACGCGTTCGGACGCGTACGCCGCTTTGAAGATTTTCAGAGCCGCATCGGTATCGCGCGCAGCTTGCTGACGGATCGCTTGCGCAAGCTGGAAGAGGTTGGCGTGTTTCGGCGCGAGCGTTACTGCCACCGCCCCCCGCGCGACGAATACCGCCTCACGGACATGGGTAACGATCTCTTCGGCGCGGCGCTCATGATTATCCGCTGGGAAAAACGCTGGTTCTACGATCGCCGCATTCCCGCGCATCGCATCAAGCACTCGTGCGGCAAGGCCTTCACGCCGGAATATCACTGCAAACGCTGCGGTGAGCTGGTTTATGCACGAGACACCTTCTCACTTCCCGGTCCTGGCGCGGGAGATGACCCGCCGCAGAAGCCACGCGCTCACCGCCGCTCAATCGTAGAGCCGCTCTCGCCGGCCGGTGGCATGATGGAGCGCTCAACAGAGGTGCTTGGCGATCGCTGGACCGCCCACATCATCGCGTCAGCGTTTCTCGGCAGGAAGCGCTTCACAGACTTCCAACAAGCGCTCGGCGTGGCGCCGAACATCCTGGCCGATCGGTTGAGCCGTTTGGTTGAACTCGGCGTGCTCAGCCAGCGCCTCTATCAAGAAAAGCCGGCGCGTTCGGAATATAAGCTCACGCAAGAGGGATTGGACCTCTTCCCGCTCGTCCTCGAACTCGTCCGCTGGGGCGATCGGTGGCTTGCTGGCAAGAAGGGCCCGCCCAAAATCATCAAACATCGCCTGTGCGGACACGTGCTACAGGCCAAACTCACCTGCGATCAGTGCGGAGAAGTAGTGACGCGGCACGATACCCGGCTCTAGCGCAAAACGTCACTTGTTTAACCGGACTAACAGCCGTAGCCTGCCATCAATACATTTGAGGACACGTGCGCGATGAAGCTCGAACGTCTGCCGCCGATCAAAACATCGCTGCGACCCAGCAATCATCCATATCTGACGGGCGCCTGGACCCCGCAGCATGAAGAAGTCACTGCCTACGATCTCGAAGTGATCGAGGGCGCAATCCCGGCCGACATCGACGGCATCTATCTTCGCAACACCGAAAACCAGATCCACCATCCGCTCGGCCGCCACCACCCGTTCGATGGCGATGCGATGCTGCACCAGGTCAGCTTCGAAGGCGGCAAAGCCTCGTATCGCAATCGCTTCGTTCGCACGCGCTGCTTCGTCGCCGAGCAAATCGCCGGCGAGTCGCTGTGGGGCGGCCTCGCCGATCCTTGGGGCACGTCGAAGCGCGCCGGCTATGGCGCGCATGGCGGCCTGAAAGACAACGCCAGCACCGACGTCGTCGTCCACGCCGGCAAAGCTATCTCAACCTTTTACCAATGCGGCGAACCTTACGCGCTCGATCCAGAAACACTCGATCAATTGGGCGTCGCCTCTTGGGGTCCGATCGATGGCGTCTCAGCGCATTGCAAAGTCGATGAACGCACTGGCGAGTTGATGTTCTTCAACTACTCCAAGCACGCACCTTACATGCATTACGGCGTTGTCGATCGCACCGGCAAAGTCACCAACTACACGCCGGTGCCGCTGCCTGGCCCACGCCTGCCGCACGACATGACCTTCTCGGAAAACTATTCGATCCTGAACGATCTGCCGGTATTTTGGGATGCGAGCCTGCTCAAGCGCAACATTCACGCCGTGAAGCTGCACGATCTGCCATCGCGCTTCGCGATATTGCCGCGTCACGGCAAAGCCGAAGACGTGCGCTGGTTCGACGCTGAGCCGACCTACGTCCTCCACTTCCTCAATGCCTATGAGCAAGGCAGCGAGATCATCATGGACGGGTACTTTCAGGAGAACCCGACGCCGAACCCGCTGAAGACAGCGCCTGAGAGTCACGAGCACATGATGGCGTATCTCGATGAAGCCAGCTTCCGTCCGAAGCTCCACCGCTGGCGCTTCGATCTCGCCACTGGCAAAACCAAAGAAGAGCGCCTTGACGATCGCAATCTCGAATTCGGGATGATCAATCAGCGCGTTGCCGGCCGCAAACACCGCTACATCTACTCGACCACCTCTAAGCCGGGCTGGTTCTTGTTCACCGGCTTCGTGAAGCACGATGTTGAGACAGGTGAGTCAGGGCATCTCGCCCTACCTGATGGCCGCTACGCCAGCGAAGCGCCGTTCGCACCACGTCTCAACGCCCAGGACGAAGACGACGGCTATCTCGTGAGCTTCATCATCGATGAGAACACCGGCACGTCCGAATGCGTATTGATCGATTGCAAGCGCTTCGAGGACGGCCCCGTCGTCCGCATCGCGCTGCCGCACAAGATCAGCAGCGGCACACACTCATGCTGGGCCGACCGCGCATTCATCCGTGACGGTGTCATCGGCGCTTAAGCGGCGCCGGTCTTCGCCAGCACTTGCGTACGAAGCTCGCTACGCAAGACCTTGTAGTTACTCGATCGGACGCAACCTCTAACGCATCTCGCACTTCAAAAACTGACCTAGGTACCGATGAGAAAGCTTACCGTGGTCGTTGTGGAACCGCCGATGTTCAGCGTCTGCACGTTGCGTGCGCCCTCAACTTGATAGCCGCCGGCACGCTTCGTCACTTGCTTGTAAGCATCGAGCGTCATGCGCACGCCGGTCGCACCCACTGGGTGGCCGAGGCCCATCAGACCGCCCGACGGGTTGATCGGCAAACGCCCACCAATGGCGATGGAATCGTCCTCGATCGCCTTCCAAGCTTCGCCCGGCTTCGTTAGCCCCAAATGTTCGATCGCCATGTATTCAGTCGTCGTGAAGCAATCGTGCGTCTCAACCGCCTGGATCTCAGAAATGTCCGCAATGCCCGCACGTTCGCGCGCATCGAGAATGGCGCGCCGTACTTGCGGGAACACGTAGGGCTGACCTTCGCTCGCGCGCACTTTGCGCTCGTACGAAATACTTGCCGAGCGGTGACCCCAGCCTTTGATGCGCGGCAGTGAGTCAAGCGCAATGCCACGCTTGCGTGCATATTCTTCAGCACGGCGGGGCGACGCCAGGAACACGACTGCGGCGCCATCAGTGACTTGCCCGCAATCCTGCTTGCGCATCATCCCTTCCACCACCGGATTGGCTTCATCGTCGCTGGTGAAACTCGCGTCCGTGAACTTCCAATCGCGCGTCTGCGCGTTCGGATTGCGCTTGGCGTTGGTGAAGTTGATCTCAGCGATCCGCATCAGGTGCTCGTACTTCAGCCCCCAACGCCGCTGATATTCGTGCCCCAGTTCAGAGAAGGCGCGCGGCCAAAGATAGGTCGCGTCCTGAAACTCATGGCCGGCCCACGCCGCCGTCCCCAAATGCTGCGCAGCGACACTGCCCGGCACGTTGCGCATCTGCTCAAGCCCGACGACGCAGGCGAGATCATAGCGCCCCGCCTCGATGTCAGCGGTGGCCGCGAGAATAGCGAGACTGCCTGACGCACAGGCGCCCTCATGGCGCGAGGTCGGCATGCCTTCAAAATCTGGGTGAACGAGCCCGAAGAAGCCGCCGAGCAGGCCCTGGCCGGCGAACAACTCAGCGACGAAATTGCCGACGTGGCCGCACTCAATCTCTTTCGGTTCAAGGCCGGTCGCCTCTAGGCCCGCGCCCACGCATTCGGCGAATGCATCGGCAATCTCCATGCCCTGGCGCGACCAATTGGCCGCAAAATCCGTCTGCCAGCCACCGAGAATATAGACCATGACACGTCCTTATGGGCCGCAAGCGCGCCATAGTCCGTCTCGTACTGCAAGAGACGTGGGCGCCGCGTCTAAACCGTCCCAACCGGGCGTTATTACCCCATAGGCGAGTAGCGCGCACCTTGCCGTGCCCATACAAACCCGGCGAGGGAGGGCCGCATGAGTTCAGGACCGCTGGCAAGCGTACGCGTGCTTGAGTTTGCGAGCATCGGCCCGGGCCCGTTCTGCGTCATGTTGCTCTCGGACATGGGCGCCGATGTCATTCGCATCGATCGCCCGAGCGGCGTCGCCGGCACCGGACCCAACGCGGTGCTGCAGCGAGGTCGTCCATCGCTCGTGCTCGATTTGAAGCAAACACAGGATCACGCCCTCGCGGCGCGCGCGGCTGCCGCCGCTGATGTTCTGATCGAAGGCAACCGTCCCGGCGTCATGGAGCGCCTCGGCCTTGGACCCGAACCGCTCATGTCGGCGAACCCCGCTCTCATTTACGCACGCATGACCGGCTACGGCCAAACAGGTCCGCGCGCCAACGAAGCCGGCCACGACATCAACTACCTCGCCATGACCGGCGCGCTCGATGCAATCGGCGACGGCAAATCACCGCCGCGCGCGCCGCTTAATCTTTTGGCCGATTTTGGCGGCGGCGCCTTGTATCTCGCCTTTGGCATCGTCTCAGCGCTCTTTGAGCGCACACGCTCCGGCCAAGGCCAAATCATCGACGCCGCCATCATCGATGGCGCGGCCTCGCTCATGGGCATGATGGTGGGCGCTACACGCACAGGCTCCCTCGCGCGCGAACCACACGCCAACATTCTTTCAGGCGCGGCGCCATTCTACCGGACCTATCTCTGCGCTGATGGCCGCTACATCGCCATCGGCGCGATCGAACCGCAATTCTACGAGCGCTTCATTGACGCAATGGAGCTGCACGCCTTCGCGCACTTCAAGCAACGCGATCACGGCCATTGGGCCGAGATGACTGCGCTGCTCGAGCAGAAATTCGCTTCTCGCCCGCTCAGCGCATGGCTCGAAATGCTTGAACCACTCGACGCTTGCATCAACGCCGTCTTGCCAATGGAAGCGGCGTTCACCGATCCGCATCTCGCTGTGCGCCAAGTATTTGTGGATGTAGATGGCGCCCCGCAGCCCGCACCGGCGCCGCGACTTTCACGCACGCCAGGCGCTGTGCAAAGCCCCGCCGCAAAGCCCGGCGAGGGCGGCCTGGAAGCCCTGAAACGTTGGGGCGTTAGTTAGCGCGCTCGAACACAGCCGCGAGCCCTTGCCCACCGCCGATGCACATCGTCTCAAGCCCATAGCGGCCGTTGCGGCGATGCAACTCACGCACGAGGTTCGCCAGGATGCGTCCGCCCGTTGCGCCGATCGGGTGGCCCAGCGAAATGCCTGAGCCATTGACGTTGAGCTTGTCGCGATCGTCCCAACCCCAGCCCTTCAGCACCGCCAGCACTTGCGGCGCGAACGCTTCGTTGAGTTCGACAAGATCGATGTTCGTCCAGCCGAGGCCAGTGCGCTTGAACAAGCGCTCCACCGCCGGCACTGGCCCGATGCCCATGCGCGAGGGATCACACCCCGCCGCCGCCCACGAGTGAAACCAAGCCATCGGCTCCAGCTTCAATTCCTTCAGCTTATCTTCCGCGACCACCAGGCACGCCGCCGCCGCATCGTTCTGCTGACTCGCATTGCCGGCCGTGACAACGCCGCCCTTCTCGATCGGGCGCAGCGCACCGAGCGTCTCCATCGACGCATCAGGGCGAAAACCTTCATCCTTCACGAACAACGCCGGATCGCCGCGCCTTTGCGGCACCGGCACCGGCACAAGTTCGTCCGCGAACTTGTTCTCGGCCCAAGCCTGCGTCGCGCGCTTGTGGCTCATCACTGCGTACGCGTCCGCCTGCTCGCGCGTGACGCCATAATCCTTAGCAAGATTTTCCGCGGTCTCGATCATGCCGCTGATGACGCCAAAGCGCGCGACCGGTTGCGACATCACCCGCCCGCGCGAGAGGCGATCGTGCAGCACACCAGGCCCCATCCGGACGCCGTTGCGCATCTCGGTCGAGTAATGCTCGACATTGCTCATGCTTTCGACGCCGCCAGCGATCACCACATCCGCCGCCCCCGTCTGCACCATCATCGCTGCATCGATCACCGATTGCAGACCCGAACCACAGCGCCGGTCCAGCTGATAGCCCGGCACGCTCAGCGGCAAATCCGCCGCCAACGCCGCCCAGCGCGCAATGCACGGCGCCTCGCCGTTCGCATACCCTTGCGCGAATACCACGTCATCGATCCGCTCCGGATCGATGCCCGAGCGCTCCACCAGCGCGCGCAGCACGACAGCGGCGATATCGCCCGCCTGCATCGGCGCCAGCGCACCCTGAAACTTGCCAACCGGCGTCCGCAGCGGACTAACGATAGCAGCTCTACGCATGTCCAACCCTTGCTCTCATTCCCACTCGATCGTGCCGGGCGGCTTTGACGTCACATCGTACACGACCCGGTTCACACCGCGCACTTCGTTGATGATCCGCGTCGCGGCGCGGCCGAGGAAGTCCATCGAGTACGGATAGAAATCCGCCGTCATCCCGTCCGTGCTGGTCACCGCCCGCAGCGCGCAGACAAACTCGTACGTGCGGTGATCGCCCATGACGCCCACCGTCTGCACCGGCAACAGCACCGCGAACGCCTGCCAGATTTTGTCGTACAAGCCAGCCTTGCGGATCTCATCGAGATAAACCGCATCCGCCTCGCGCAGAATATCGAGCTTCTCTCGCGTGATCTGCCCCGGCACCCGGATGGCCAAGCCCGGACCCGGGAACGGATGGCGCCCCACGAACGTCTCAGGCAAACCAAGCTCACGCCCAAGCGCGCGCACTTCATCCTTGAAGAGATCGCGCAGCGGCTCGACCAGCTTCATCTTCATGTCTTCCGGCAAGCCGCCCACATTGTGGTGCGACTTGATCTTCACTGACGGCCCACCAGTCGCCGACTTCGACTCGATTACATCCGGATAGAGCGTGCCCTGCGCCAAGAATTCCGCGCCGCCGATCGAATCCGCCTTCGCATCGAACACATCGATGAACAGCGCGCCGATCGTGGTGCGCTTCTTCTCCGGATCGGAAATGCCTTCGAGCGCCGTCAAGAACCGCTCGCTCTCTTCGGCGTGGATCAGCGGAATATTGTAGTGATCGCGGAAGAGCTTCACCACCTGCTCGGATTCGCCCTTACGCATCAGCCCGTGATCGACATAGACGCACGTCAGCTGAGCGCCGATCGCTTCATGGATCAGCACCGCCGCGACACTTGAATCGACGCCGCCCGACAGCCCGCAAATCACGCGCTTATCGCCGACCTGCGCCCGGATGCGCGCAATCGCTTCATCCTTGAACGCGGCCATGCTCCAATCGCCCTTCATGCCGGCGACCCGATGCGTGAAATTCCTCAGCAGCTTGCCGCCATCGGGCGTGTGCACGACTTCGGGGTGAAACATCGTCGTGTAGTAGCGGCGCTTTTCATCGACAGCGATCGCGAACGGCGCGTTCTCGCTCGTCGCCACCACTTCGAAGCCTTCCGCCAGCTTCGTCACGCGGTCGCCGTGGCTCATCCACACCGGATAGCGCGCGCCCACGTCCCACACGCCTTCGAACAGCGGCGATGCGCGTCTGATCTCAACATCAGCGCGACCGAACTCGCGCGCGTGCCCGCCTTCAACGACGCCGCCAAGCTGCACCGTCATCGTCTGCTGACCATAGCAAATCGCCAGGATCGGCACGCCAAGCTTGAACGCTTCCTCAGCCGCACGCGGCGACCCCGCATCCATCACGCTCGCCGGCCCGCCGGAAAAGATGATCGCTTTCGGCGCGAAGCGTTTCAGAAACGCGCCGTCGACCTTGTTGAACGGATGGATTTCGCAATAGACGCCGTTCTCGCGAACGCGCCTGGCGATCAGCTGTGTGACCTGACTGCCGAAATCGATGATGAGAGCGTGTTCGTGGTGAGCAGCGGAGTCCGTGATGCGTTCAGGAGCCGCGTCTGTCTCTGTGTTCTGCGCCATGGCCTGAAATGGAGTGCGTCGCGCGCATCGTCAATTCGCACAAATGCATAAGCCCCGCGCACGACAGCACTCCCCCTCCCCGCAATGGGGAGGGGGCAGGGGGTGGGGTAAAACACCGCCCATCCGACCACACCCACTTGCGAACCGCTCGCAACAAGACTACATCCCCCACAATGCGCCTCGCCCTGAAGACCGGCTCCTACTCGCTCATGCACCTGACGATCGCGATCGCCGTCACCTACGCGATCACCCAGAACTGGCGCGCCGCCCTAGCCGTCGGCCTCGTCGAACCCGCCGTCCAAACCATCGCCTACCTAATCCACGACCGCATCTGGACCCGGCTCGACGCGAAAGACCGTGCGTAAACACTACGAGGTTACCGCTGCGAACCTTGCCTCGACTGCGTGAACGGCAGCCCGAATGGCCGCCGGTCTCGGGCAAACTTCTTCTGCGCTTAGCGCTTTGATCTGGCCGATCAGTGCATTCAGCTTCAATCGGTCAGTCATCTCCTGAGCGACGTTAGCAATCGCGATGACCGCTATATCGCGACCGTAAGCAAAACCGTCGGCCTTCGGCCCGGCGGCAAGTCCAAACAAGAAATCGACCGCATCGTCATCTTCGGACAACCCTCGCATCCGACTGCCGACACGTGTTTTGAAATCCTTCAACCCGCTGGTGTTTCGAAGCTCAGACCAAATTAGATACAGGTCCTGCGCGTCGATTTTCTTCGATCCATCATCGTGCTCCTTGAGCGCCCGCTGGAATGCTTGAACCAAATCAAATTCGTTTCGATCGGCTTGCGCAATCTGAATGGTCAACTCGATAGCGCTGATAAGAATGTCAGGGCGCATTTTTTCCTGCGCCACCGCTTCAATAAGCGAACGAATACCCGGATCACTCGAAGAGCCGTATAGCTCACGTAAGCGGTCTTCGTTGTAACGCCGAAAGTCGATCAGCCGACCGTCCCTCAATCGCGACAAATCCACTTTTTGATCGTCCGTGCGGGTCGCTCGAATGGCACGCGCGAGTTCCGTTGACTCCACGAACGGATCGAGCCGATCGATGTGCATGGCGTTGTACAATTGCTTCTGCTGCCGATTGCGGGTCGCGATCGACAGTGCCTGCAGCAACCCTGCAATCAGGAGCAGATCGACCATTACCCGCGCCAAAAACACCGCGTGCATAGAAGCTGGCGAATGAATGCTGATCATGTCGGCGGTAGCGCGAACCCCGTAGATTTCGGCCCAATCAACGATGGGCACCGCCTTAGCAAGTTCAACTCCGAAGAACCCAAACCAGTCCGCGAAAGACTTGCCGTCGGCGTTGTTAAATAGCTCTGGCCCAAAGACGTTGCCGTTATGCGCCTGCATCATTGCTGCGGGGACAAGCAAGAACACAAAGATAAAACCGACGAGTGTTTCATCGCGGTAGTCTTCTCGGAAGCCCACTCGGTAAGGCGCCGTACGGCTATATTCGGTCATAGCTGCAAGTGCGCGATCATCTTCGACCCAGCTCCACAAACGCGACACCGACACCGCGAGAATGAAACCAATCAGCGCGGGGACTATCCCGAGCGGCGCAGGCAACAACCAGGCGAGAACGCACAAGCTAGAGAGCGTCGCGATCTGAATGCTGAACCGCGCGAGAGCATTTACGTGCGCCATGCCCAAGACATGAGTGCCAATTCGAACCAGACCGGTGTCAACCAAGTTATAGAAGGTAGCAATGCCACGTGTTCGTTGTGAGAGGCCGTGAGCCCACGCGCTAAGCGCTTGTACCGCGCGCAGCTCGGCAATCCGGTCCAACAGAATTACAATCGCGAACAGTCCAATGACGGCGCCACCAAGCGCCAGTCCGTAGGCCTGCTGAACGCTGAACGTGCCTGCGCCGTTAGCGGCAACGAGAGCGAGCGCGCCAATGACTGCGACAGCCAACGTAGCGAGCAGCGCTCCCATGGCTTCGGCATTTTTGCTTGCCTCGCCTTCTTGAAGATCCGCTTGATTTATGGCGGCCAGATGCTTGCGACGGACAGCTTCGTAACTTGCAAAATTAGAGGCGTTCCAAATCGCAGGGATAAACGCGAGCGCCATGAAGGCGAACAACGCGACACGCACCGACAGCGAATGCGTCCCATTCAAGAATGAGCCATCCGTCGCGTAGTCGTAGATCACCAGTCCCGTAAGGGTGGCGAGCACTGCCAGCGAAACAATCGGTAGCGCCGTCTGCGGCCCCTTAGAAAGATTGTCCTGCGAGTCCAGAAGCAAAAGGATCAGAGGCAGCCACAACAACGTCGTGGCGCCGACAAACATGGCCTTGGCATCATAGGACTCTAGGATCGGAGATTGGAACGCGTGCCAAACCAGAACCGCAACGAGCGCGGCAAACACAACAAGCGCCCAAGCAGAGAGGGCCCACACACGCCCTGAGAACAGCGTCGACTTCGGCGCTCCGCGCCCACCTGAAGCAGCTACGCCGTCAGCGCCGCCGCCAACGCCGTCAAAAGGTATGTCGCTCATTCGTTCGCCCCCAACGCGGAACGCTATCGCTCCGTAAGCCAAATGAAAAGGCCGTAATGAATGTGCATTCGCGCACGCTCTATCCCACACCCCGCGCCCCAAAAACCCAACGCCATCAACGCTCCGCACAAAATCTATCCGACCCCTCCAAACCTGAGTGATACTGCGCTCATCCCTCGCACGGGAGGTTCACCGGCTAGCCGAGCCAAGCGAGCGCGAGGGTCGCGATTGAGCGTGGAGCGTGACAGACCATCCGTCATGCGAAGCCCGCGGTAGAAAGCGAACCGCGGGGGGATACGAGGCTTCGGCAAAAGCCTCCACGCCGCCGGGGACCGATCCAAGAGAGTGAAACACCTCCCGGTGACGGCCCGGCGCATAACGATCGCAAAGGGCGCGTGGCGACACGCGGCGTTGGTTGAGCAATTGACCAGCGCATCAGAACACCAAGCTCAGCGCGTCCCACGCGCCCTGCTCCCGATCTCTTATTTTCGCTAACTCTAGGCGAAGCGGCGCCTACGCGCGCCCAATCGTCCGCAACGGCGCGCCGATCTCACCAGCGACAAGTCCCGCCAAAATCGCGGGCGCAGGCGGCAACCGCGACAACGGCGACATGATCCAGTCGCGCACAAACGCAAACGCATCGCTGTCGGATTGATACGCCGGCGTGAACATCCAGGACGCGGCTTGATAGAGCTGAATATGCAAAAACCGCAGCCGCTCGTATTCGCCAAGCGCCGCATCGAGATTGCCCTGCGTCTCCAGCGCGCGCGCCAGCGCCAACGCGTCGAGCAACGCCATGTTCGCGCCCTGCCCAAGCTGCGGCGAAGCACAATGCCATGCGTCGCCAACATGAACACACGCGCGCGACACCGGATTACTCCGCGTGCGGTGCGCATAGGTCGCAAACACCATGTCTTCGTGCGATGCAATCTGTGCCAAAAGCGGCTCAGTTTCAGGCCAAAGCGAAAGGACGTCCGCCTTCCACTTTTCAATCGGTGCGGCCAACCAAGCCGCGCGATCGGCGTGTTTCAAACTCCAAAAAAACGCCGCCTGCTTACGCGTCTCGCCTTTCAGCCGCCCAATCGGCATGACGCCAACCATCTTGCGCGCCTGCACATAGCGCTGCTGCAGCGCGGCTTCATCGAAAGGGCCGGCCCAATCCAAACTCGCCCACAGCGCTCCGAACGGCAGCGGCTTGGGCGGCGCTCCAGAAAGAGGCGAACGCATTCCCAAGGCATCAACGATCAAATCAAACGCCGCGCTCGAATTGCCGTCGGCAAAGATCAGCCGGCCATCCCGCGCCTCAACAACATCGCGGTCGTTCTCGATCGTCGCGCCAGCCGCGAGCGCCGCGTCATACAAAACCTGAAACAGCGCGCCGCGATGCACGCCCAATCCGCACGGCGCATCTTTGCCCCGCGCCGCATAGCGAACATCGAGCACAACATTTCCGCGCGGCGAAGCCCGCCCCGAAAGCCGCTCAATCGGCGCGCCAAGCGCACGGATCGCATCGCCCGCGCCGATGTCATCGAGCACGCGCAAGCCCACCGGTTGCAAAATGATCCCAGAACCCAACGGCCGCGGCGCTTCGAGCTTGTCGAACAGCACGACATTCGCGCCCAAGCGCCGCAACAAAGCGGCGCACACGAGCCCGGCGACACCGCAGCCAGCAATAGCAATGTCGAGCCGCTTCATATGGTTTCGCGCCGATTAGCCTTAGCGAACATTAGCAACACAACCGAACGGCGCGCTAACCGCGATGTGACATGATGCTTCACATGACAAGCCTCGCCCCCGTTGCTGCGCCTGTCGCGTCGAACAGCACGCAAGACCAAACGCAGCACAGACGCGCGCCGGTAGAGTACGGCGCGGCCGTAACGCATCGTGATCTCCTGCGCGAAAAGCTCCGCGTCGATCCCTCCGCCATCGCGCATAAAAAGCGGAAAAGCGCCGAAGCACGTTCAAACGACCCCCAGCGCGAGCCGGCTGACCATCGCGGCCAGCACGTCGATATCGAGGTCTAAGCGCGTTTCAGCACGGCGATGTAAAAGCCGTCGCAGCCTGTTTTCAGCGGCGTCATCTGCACGCCGATCGGCCGCTCATACACGGGCAAACCCGCGAGCTCCAATCCGACAGGCGTAAACTGCGGATATGATCCGAGGAATGCAGCCACTGCGTCCTCGTTCTCCTCCGGCAACACCGAACACGTCACATAGATGAGCCGCCCGCCGACCTTCACCAGCGGCGCGGCGAGCGCCAGCGCTTGCTGTTGCTCTTCGAGCCGCTTCGCCAACGCGTTGGGCCGAAGGCGCCATTTGGAGTCAGGACTGCGCCGCCAGGTCCCTGATCCGGTGCACGGGGCGTCAACAAACACGACGTCCATACGGTCGCGCAAATCCGCGAGCGCGTCCTTCGTCCGCATCGGCGCGCGGATTTGCACGTTGCGGACACCGGCGCGATCAAGGCGTTCCTTCAACGGCGCCAAACGGCGCCCGTCGATATCGTGCGCGAATATCTGGCCCTTGTTCTGCATCAAAGCGGCGAGCGCCAACGTCTTGCCGCCGGCGCCAGCGCAAATATCGGCCACTTGCATGCCCGGAGCAGCGCCCGAGACACGCGCTGCGATCTGGCTGCCCTCGTCCTGCACCTCGAACCAGCCTTTGACGAAGCTCTGCTCCGTCGCCCACGGAAACGTGCGTCCCAGCGACCAGGGAATGCGCACGCCATCAGGCGCATACGGCGTCGGCGCTGGCGGCCCCTTCAGTTTTGGGCTTTCCGCCAGCGCCGCGGTCAGTTGCTCGCGGTCGGACTTCAACGTGTTGGCCCGCAGATCGAGCGGCGCCGGCGCCGCCAGCGCCGCGCCTTCCGCCGCGCGCCCCTCGCCGAACACGCGCGCCAGGCTTCCATCGAGCCATTGCGGAAAATCGCCGCGCACATGCGCAGGCGCGCCCTCAATATTGTCACTCTCAAGCGCCGCGCGCTCCGCATCCGTCATCGGGGCCGGCCCGTGCGGATCGTCAACGATACTTTCTTCAATCCACCTGGCGCTTTGGCCGAAACCCCAGCGCAGCGCGCCCCACACCCAAGCACGCGGCGTATCTTCGCCCATGCGCCAGGCGCTCGATTGTTTCCAACGCAACGCGCCAAACACCAGATCGCCAATCTCAGCGCGATCTTTCGAACCGGCGAAACGATGCGTGAGCATCCAGGCCTTGACCGCATCGGCGGCAGGCTGGCGCTGGGTTTCGAGCGAGGTGAGAATTTCTATTGCCGCTTGTTGGCGGGCGCCGTTGCGCATCGGGAGAACCCCACAAATGAGAATGAAGAGGCTTCAGCCTCCAATGGACTGGCCGAATACGAGCAAATTACCATCGGGCGCAAGCACGCACACCTCTCGCTGGCCGTATTCTTTATCTGCTGGTCCATGGACGGCGCCGTGAGGCATCGCGTCCAGCTTCGGTTTCAGCTCGCGGTAGAGCGCTTCGATGTCTTCGACATCGATGTAATACGCGAAGCGCCTGTTGCCGGGAGGCGCACCGTCATCGCCCTCGTTTTGCAGCAACCGCACGCCCGCACACTCGCGCTGCACGTAGGCGTAAGTTCCAGCGCGGAAATACGTGACGAAGCCCAGATCGTTGAAGAAGCTCAGCGCCGCGTCGATGTCAGGCACATGAATGAAGGGCGTGATGCGAATGAAATTGCCCTTCTCCATACCCTAGCTCCCGAGTGGATAGTTCGGCGCTTCGCGTGTGATCGACACATCGTGCACGTGACTCTCGCGCAGGCCCGCGCTCGTGATTTTCACAAACCGCGCCTTCTCGCGCATCTCTTTAAGGTTCGCGGCGCCTACATAGCCCATCGACGCGCGCAAGCCGCCGATAAGCTGGTGGATGATGTTGCTAACCGGACCCTTGAACGGCACGCGGCCTTCAATGCCTTCCGGCACCAGCTTCATCTGATCGGTGACCTCTTTTTGGAAGTAGCGATCTGCCGAGCCGCGCGCCATCGCGCCGAGCGAACCCATGCCGCGATAGCTCTTGTAGGAACGGCCTTGAAAGAGATGCACCTCACCGGGCGCTTCTTCCGATCCCGCGAGCAAGGAGCCGATCATCGCAGCTTCAGCGCCGCCAGCCAGCGCCTTGGCGAGATCGCCCGAGAATTTGATGCCGCCATCGGCGATCACCGGCACGTCGGCTTTGCGCGCCGCGCTCGCCGCGTCCATCACGGCTGTCAGCTGCGGGACGCCAACGCCCGCAACGATGCGCGTCGTGCAAATCGAGCCAGGTCCGATGCCCACCTTCACGGCGTCGGCGCCTGCATCAATGAGCGCCTTTGCGCCATCGGCGGTGGCGATATTGCCAGCAATTATTTGGGTCTTGTTGGACTCGCGCTTCACGCGATTGACCGCCGCCAGCACCGAACTCGAGTGGCCGTGCGCAGTATCGATGACAACGACGTCAACGCCCGCTTCGATCAGCGCCATCGATCGCTCATAGCCCGCATCGCCAATGGTGGAGGCAGCGCCGACCAGAAGGCGACCACGTTCGTCCTTGGCCCGGTTCGGGAAAGCTTGCGCCTTCTCGAAATCTTTCACGGTGATAAGGCCGGTCACGCGGTGAGCGTCATCGATGACGATCACGCGCTCGATGCGGTTCTTGTGCAGCAGTCTCTTGGCTTCGCTCTCGTTCACGCCTTCGCGGACGGTGATGAGATTGTCCTTCGTCATCAGTTCGGAGACGAGCTGGTTCATATCGGCGAAGCGCATGTCGCGATTGGTGAGGATGCCGACGAGCTTGCGGCTATCGCGATCAACAACCGGGAAACCGGAAATGCGGCGCGCTTCCTTGATCAGGATAATCTCGCCGACAGTTTGATCGGGATGGATGGTGATCGGATCGATCACCATGCCACTCTCGAACTTCTTGACCATCTTCACCTGATCGGCCTGCTCGGCCGGCGTCATGTTGCGGTGAATGACGCCCAAGCCGCCGGCCTGCGCCATGGCGATGGCGAGGCGCGCTTCCGTCACCGTATCCATCGCGGCGGAAATGAGCGGGATGTTGAGACTGATGCCACGCGTCAGCCGGGTCGTGGTATTCACGTCAGCAGGCAGCACATCCGACGGGCCCGGTTCAAGGAGCACGTCGTCAAAGGTCAAAGCTTCACGGATTTCCATGGACGGCTGGTAGAGATTCTTCGCCGATCTGTCCAGAGTGCCCGCTGATAGGAGCCATCCCATGCCGCAAGTCGCCCTCGAAACGGTCACGCCGCAGCTACTCGCCGCGGTCACGGACCGCGTGCAAATCAAGGACATCCCGGCCGCGTGGGAGCCGGCGCTTTACCAGGTGAAGGCGTTTTTGGCAGAGCGTCCGGACTTGGGCGGCGATGGCCGGCAAGTGTTTCTCTACCACCACCCAACACACCGTGAAGCCGCGATGGAGATCGATTTCGGCATCGAAGTGCCGAAAGCGTTCGACGACGCAGGCGCGGTGAAATGCGTCTCAACGCCGGAGGGCCAAGTCGCGGTGGCGACACATCTGGGCCCGCTCAATGGCTTGCCGCAGACACACATGGCGATCCACCAATGGTGCGCCGCCAACGGTCACGGCATCGGCGGCTTCTCGTGGGAGACGTATGAGTGGGGCGACGGGCCAGACCCGGTGAAGACGATCGTGCGCTATTCGCTGCGTTGATTCTTCCGCCCCATCGCGACGACGTAAACTTCGGAGCTTTCGGCGCGGCTTGCCTTCGGCTTGGCGTGCTTCACGGTCGCAAAGCCCTGCTTCAGGCGCGTCAGCAGCGTGTTGTCGAGGCCGCCTTGGAAAGCCTTGGTGACGAACGTGCCGCCAGGGACGAGGTGTTCGAGCGCGAAATCCGCTGCGGCGTCCGCGAGCGCGCCGGTGCGGATTTGGTCGGTGCGGGCGTGGCCAGTGGTGTTGGCGGCCATGTCGGAAAGCACGAGATCCGGCGCGCCGCCGAGAGCGTCCATCAGCACGGCCGGTGTTTTCTCATCGAGGAGATCGAGTTCGAAAAACGTCGCGCCAGTCAGCGGTTCGATCGGCAGAAGGTCGACGCCAATAACAGCGCTCGCGCCGCGCTGGACCGCGACTTGCGCCCAACCGCCGGGCGCTGCGCCAAGATCGATCACGCGCATGCCGCGCTTCAGAAAATGAAATTCGTCGTTCAGCTCGGTGAGCTTGTAAGCAGCCCGCGCGCGAAAGCCGTCAGCGCGCGCCTTCGCGACGTACGGATCGTTCAAGTGCCGCTTCATCCAGTTGCGCGAGCTCTCGTCGAACTTCTTGTTTTTCACGCGCGTGAACATTTGGCGCTCGCCGCCGGCGCCGCTTTTGGGTTTGCCGGTCCAGCGGCGCTTCGGGGCTTCCGGGGGGTCTTCTGCGCTCATGGCCGCACTCCATGCTGAGCCATCAGCTTCATCAATACACCTTCGCGCAGGCCGCGGTCAGCAACGCGAATGCGATCGGCCGGCCAGACACGCAGGACAGCATCGAAGATCGCGCCGCCGATGACGACGAGATCGGCGCGGTCCTTGCCGATACAGGCATTCTCAGCGCGCTGCTCGCGGCTTTGCGACAGCAGCTTGGCGATGGTGGCGCGGCAATCCTTTACATCGAACCACATGCCATCGACGCGCGAACGATTATAGCGCGGCAGATCGAGATAGACGCCGGCGAGCGAGGTCACGGTGCCAGAGGTGCCGATGATGTGGCCGCGGCCCTCAGCGAAGGCTTGGCGAAGATGCTGGGCATCGCCCACTTGCGAGATGGTTTCAGCAAGGCGCGTCACCAAGGCTTCGTACCAATCTTGCCTGCCCGCGCCTTCGGGCTCGGACTCATCTTCGGCGAGCGTGACGACGCCAATGGGGCACGTGCCCCAGGAGATGATCGGCGGGTCGAGGCCAGCATCAAGCACAGCGGCGGGCGACACCCAGGAAATCTCGGTGGAGCCGCCGCCGATGTCGACAATCATGGCGCGCTCGGCTTCACGCTCCAGCAAGCTCGCACAACCGAGCACGGAGAGCCGCGCCTCCTCCTCGGGCGAGATGACTTCGAACTTGAGCCCGAGATCCTTCTCGACCCGATTGAGAAACATTTGGCCGTTGGACGCTGCACGGCACGCTTGGGTGGCGACACAACCAATCGCGATCGGTTCGCGCGCTTCAATGCGCTGGGCGCACGCGGCGAGCGCCTGATAGGCGCGCGACATCGCGCCTTCGCTCAAGCGTCCGGTGTGCGCGAGGCCTTCACCGAGACGCACGATGCGCGAAAACCCGTCGACAACTTTCCAGCTGGCGTCCGCGTTCTGCTGCGCCATCAGCAGACGGCAATTGTTCGTGCCCAGGTCAAGCGCCGCGAAAATCGGCGGACGCTGCCGCGGGCCAGGGCGCGCGTCGCTTCGCGACGTCTGCACCCGCCCATCCTTATTCATCCTAAATTCATCCAGCGGAGCGGTGAGGCTCTGCAAATTACGCGTTCGCCGTGATGCTAGCGATTTTGCGACGCGAGCACACCTACCATTCGCCTGCTTTCCGCCCCGTTCGGGCGAAACCGCGGTCCGTAAGACACATATCCGTGTCCACATGGGACGCTAATGGGACCAATCCTTGTGAGCGGCGTTCTTGCTACATACGTTACCTCTGCGCGAGGAACGAGGAGCTAGAAGGAGGAGAAGATGCAAGCAGCGAAATTCTCCATTGGTCAGGTGGTTCGCCACAAGATGTTTCCGTTCCGCGGCGTCGTATTCGACGTCGATCCGGAGTTCTCGAACACCGAGGAATGGATGCAAGCGATCCCCGAGCCGGTACGACCGGATCGGAAACAGCCCTTCTATCACTTGTTCGCAGAGAACTCGGACAGTCACTACGTCGCCTATGTTTCGGAACAGAACTTGATCCCTGACGAAAGCGGCGAACCCGTCGAACACCCGTCGATCGAACTTCTGTTCGATGAAACGGACGACGGCGAATATAAGCTGCGCCCGGAAGCGTTGAACTAACGCATCGGATGCGAAGTGAAGACGTCGGCGGTCGCAGAGATGCCGCCGCCGCTTTAATATGGACCGCCGGCGTCTCGCCGGC
>JANPCV010000155.1:0-2610 GCA_031431115.1 Caulobacteraceae bacterium | reverse complement strand
TGCAGTTGTTCCGCAACGATCTGGGTTAGTATCTGCGTGTTTACACGTTCATCTCGCAAATATTCGACTACGCAAACACAGACATTTAGAAGAGGTTTCTGTTCTTCAAGCGGTTGGTTCCGCTGCTGACGTTTGGACGGGAACGTCTAGAAGTTGACCTGACCGGCGTCCAATTGACCCACCACAATCTGCGCGATGACGGAAAGCGCGATTTGCGCATTGCGAGTGGTGATAAACCACAATTGCCGCCGATTGCCGATAGCGGGTCTGGCTCGGTTCAAGAGCGGCAAAAGGCGTTCCTCGCGGAAATCATTGCCAAGGTAAACGACCTGTTTGAAGGCGACGTTACCGACGATGATCGGCTGATTTATGTCAACAATGTCATCAAGGGTAAACTGCTCGAATCCGCCGAACTGCGGACGCAGGCGATGAACAACACCAAATCTCAGTTTGCCAATTCTCCAACGCTGGCAAACGAGATTCTCGGTGCTGTGATGGACGCGCTTTCGGCACACCAATCAATGAGTTCCCAAGCATTGGGTTCGCAAAAGGTCCGAGAAGGTCTGAAAGACGTGCTTCTTGGTCCGGCGCAGCTCTACGAGACGCTTCGGTCGGACGAGCCGTAGCTTTCAAAGCCCAAGTCCCCGGCCTCGGCCAAGATCGAGGCCATGATTGAACGCCAGTTCGTGGCCAAGCGTGCGCCCGCTGGCGATACCGATGCCCAGTTCGCGCTTGCGGTTGGCGAGGAGCGATTCAAGCTGCGGATCGCGTCCGAGACCCTCGGCCATGTCCGCCATCTTTGATCGCGTCGAATGGTGGCGCGTCATATCGCCGGACTCATAGCTTATCTGCGCGCGTTCTTTGAGTTTTTGCCAGCGGGTAACAAATTGGTTGGCGCGTTCGTGTGTGGTCTCGCGGATTTCCTGCTCGGCCTTCATGGCGAGGATGGCGCGCCCGAATTTTCCGTCTGCGGCTTCGTGCGCCAGCGCCTGATTGCCTGTGTACGCGCTTTCCATGTCGCGGGAATAGTTCGCGCCAAAAGCGTTTAAGCCTTCGCGCGCTGTAGTCAGCTCCTCATACATCGGCACATAGCGGCTTTGCTGCCTGAGCTGGGTCAAGGTAGTTCCGTCTTCCTGCGCCAGAAATATGGTGCTGACGGCGCGGGCATGGCGGCGGATGGCCATCCGCGCACGAACCTGCCGATCATCCAGCAGCTCTGGCGCTTTCGGCAGCCGCAGCCCCTCGAACATGCCGCGCACTTTTTTCGGCAACTTGCGGACGATTTCGGCGACGCGCTCACGGAAGCTGATCCCGCGCCGCTCGGCAAAACGCTGCTCCGCCTCTTCGCGGCTATAATCTGAAGCCATGTCCTTCGCTCTCTCGCGCGAAAGGGTGCGGACGAGCGTTGTAGCATCGGCAAAGTCGTCCTTGCAATAATGAAGCGAGACGGACTCTCGGTGGCGCGACAGCGCAACATAGCTGCTGTGCTGATCCATTCCCGGTGTGGCAAGGACATAGGCGCGGTCTACGGTTACGCCTTGCGACTTATGGATGGTCGCGGCGCAACCGTAGTCGATATGGGAATAGCTCTTGGTGTCGAATGCGATGCTGCGGCCATCGTCGAGCATCACAGCCATACGTTGCGCGCTGACGGATTGCAGTGTGCCGAGACTGCCATTTTTGACACCCAGGTCGCGGTCGTTGCGCAGAAACATTACGCGGTCGCCTTTGGCAAAGCTGCGCTCGCCGCGTTCGACTTGCATGGCGATGTCTTCGCCAAGTTTGCCGCTGGCGCGCAACCGCTCGCGGGCTGCCAGATTGAGGGCGCACACTTCGTCATTTGTGTGCGTGAGAATGATGCGGCTGTCGTTCGGATTGGCGATACGCTCGCGATCCCAAGTGTCGATCAGTTCGCCGCGCGCAGCTTTGCGCGTTTCGGCGGCGTGAACCATACCATGCTCGGCATAATCGGCAAGCGCCGCCCCGGTTCGTCCGGTAGCAAGCTGGCGCGTCGCATGGCGCTGCCAGTCCACCTGCTGCCTTCTGATCTCAGTGATCTCGACGCCACCATGCCGTTCGGCAATAGAGCGGAACGCCGCGCCCGCTTCGATGGCCTGCAACTGCTGCGGATCGCCAACCAGAACGACTTTAGCGCCCGCACTTTCGGCAACGGACAGCACCCGCTCCATCTGGCGCGAGCCGATCATCCCCGCCTCGTCGATGACAAGCACATCATTGGCGGTAAGCAACTCGCGACCTTGGCTCCACTGATGTTCAAGGCTGGCAATCGTGCGCGACGCAATGCTCGATCCAGCTTCCAGATTTTCAGCGGCGATGCCGGAAAGCGCCGCACCGCGAACCTCATAGCCCGCGTCTTCCCAAGCGTCGCGGGCAACGCCGAGCATCGCCGATTTGCCGGTTCCGGCGTAGCCAATGACGACACCCAAGTCTTTGCCATCGGTGGCGTGATCGAAGGCAGCGCGCTGCTCGCCGGACAAATGCAGCCCGCGCGCATCGGCATTGTCCAATGCGCGTTCGCGGTGACGGTCGGAAACACTGTGCTGGTAACGCGCCGCCATAAATTCGGTGGCGCGTTCAACCCGCGCCTCA
>JANPCV010000154.1:0-2413 GCA_031431115.1 Caulobacteraceae bacterium | reverse complement strand
GCGATGCAGCAAGGCAGGAAAGCCGAAGTTCGCGCCGGCTTGGCGGATGGCGCGGCGGTGTGTTTCCAGCCGCTCGGTATAAACATCGCGCACGGTCTCTGCGCGCCCGAGCAGCGTCTCGCTTCGCCGTCCACCGGGCTCGAGGAACAACGTGCGTCCACGAAACGGGAATTCTTCTTCCGCCGGGTCGGCGACCATCACCAGCGCGCCAGCGGCGCCTGCATCCGCCGCCGCGCTCAAGCGCGTGCGCCAGGTTTCGACCGGCGCGTAAAAATCAGAAAAAAAGATGATGCAGCTGCGCGACGGTGCGCCTGCTTCCGCTTGCGGCGTCAGAAAATCGTGCGCGATCCGATCGACGGCGCGTGGGCCAGTGCGCGGCGCGTGACCCAGCACGCCGACACGCTCGCCGCCGCGGTTGAGCAAAGTCGCCAGCGCCAGCGCCATGGTTTGCGCCCGCCGCAGCTTTGTTGTCCGCGCGGGATCGCTGGTCCAATTGAAACCAGCGTCGGCGTCCATCCAGAACCAAGCCGTTTGCGCTGCTTCCCGTTCGCGCTCGCGCACGAAATAGCGATCGCCGCGCGCGGAGCGCCGCCAATCGACCAGCCGCGCGCCATCTTCAGCGCGATGGTCGCGATATTGCCAGAAGGCTTCGCCTTGGCCCGAACGCCTACGCCCGTGCAAACCCGGCGCGCTCGCCGCCAAGCGCTTCGCATCGAGCAGCACGCCCGGCAAATCGCCCGCAAGTGCGAGCGCGTCGAGGCGCGCCGGGTTGTTCAACGGCGCGCTTTCTTCTTAACGGCGGCTTTCTTCTTCACCGCCTTCTTCGCGCGTTTCGGGGCCACATTCGGCGCCATGTCGACGATCACGTCGAAGCCCGCGTACAGCATCTTCTTCGGATCGAACGGCGAGTTCTTGCCAGCGATCATATCGGCGAGCCGCGGATCGGCCATCACGCCTTTGAGGATGCGCCTGCGCTCGGCCTTTGACGCATACGTGATCCACGAGAACACGATCGTCTCGTTGCTCTTGATCTTCAGCGCTTTCGGGAAGGTCGTCCTCGTCCCCATGCCTTCGACGTCAATGTCGTCGCCGGCGCATTCCTTGTAATCGAGCGCGCCGTGATCCATCCAAACCACGCCCGCCTTCTGCGACATCTTCTTGTACGCAGCCAGATTCTTGGTCGGCACCGGAATGAGAAAGCCGTCCACGTACGCCATGTTGTTCTCCCTTAGGCGGCGCGTTGCGCCAGCTCATCCACGAGCGAGTCGATGTCCAACCCCTCCGCGCGCGCGCCGAAGCTCAACTGCATCCGGTGCACCAAAGCTGGCCGCGCCAGCGCCGCCACATCATCCACCGCCGGCGCAAGGCGCCCGCGCAGCAACGCACGCGCGCGCACGGCGAGCATCAAAGCTTGCCCCGCACGCGGACCAGGTCCCCACGCGACATGCTGGTTCACGCGCGGATCGGTGCTCGACCCCGGCCGCGCCGAGCGCACCAATTCCAAGATCGACGCCAGCACTTTTTCGCCGACCGGCATTGCCCGCACCAAACGCTGCAAGCGAATGAGCGTCTCGGCATTCAGCACGGTCTGCGGTTGCTGATCGCCGAGGCCCGTCGTTTCGATCAATATCTTCCGTTCGATCTCCGCATCCGGGTAGGGCACGTCTACTTGCAACAAGAAGCGATCGAGCTGCGCTTCCGGCAGCGGATACGCGCCTTCGTGCTCGATCGGGTTTTGCGTTGCGAGCACATGGAACGGCGTTGGCACATTGTACGCCGCGCCCGCGACCGTGACGTGGTGCTCCTGCATCGCCTGTAGCAACGCCGATTGCGTGCGCGGCGAAGCGCGGTTGATTTCATCCGCCATCAAAAGCTGCGTGAAGATCGGCCCCTTCACGAACCGGAAGTGGCGCCGTCCGGCTTCATCTTGATCCAAAACTTCGGAGCCCAAGATATCCGCCGGCATCAAGTCTGGCGTGAACTGCACGCGGCCCCAATCCAAACCAAGCACCCGCGCTGTCGCTTCCACCAGCCGCGTCTTCGCCAAGCCCGGCGCGCCCACCAGCAGCACGTGACCGCCCGCCAGCACCGCCGCCAGCGTCAGCTCGATCACCCGCTCTTGGCCGAATACCGCTTTGCCGATTTCCGCGCGCACGCGTTCCAGGGCTTCCCCAGCGGCTTCCGCCTCTGCGACCAATGCTTCAGGACTGTCGGAATTGCTCATGATGTGAAGCTCAATCGTTTGGCGGGGGCAGAAGTATGGCGCATTTCCTCCGTCATTCCGGGGCAATGCGTAGCATTGAACCCGGAACCCAGGGGCCGACGCACAGCTCTACGATCCCCTGGGTTCCGGATCGCGCCCTCGGCGCGTCCGGAATGACGAAAACTAATCGCTCGCGAGAGCTTGATCGAA
>JANPCV010000153.1:0-13853 GCA_031431115.1 Caulobacteraceae bacterium | reverse complement strand
CGACTGTCCGGGCTCTGAAACGATGCGGACGGGGCGACACGCTTCTCCACGGGCTTGAAGTCCCAAGGTGGCGCCGCGCTCCCGTCCGCCGCCGCCGCTGCAAGCCTACACCGGCAAACGCGTTTTCCAGATACAAGGTGGTTGAAGAGCGACCGGATGAGGGGGCGAGCTTCAGGATATATCGCAGACGTCGCTGCAGTATCTCCTTCTGCACGACGCCCCCTCACCCGCGCTTCGCGTGACCTCTCCCCCTCGCGGGGGGCGAGGTGGTTATCCCCTTGTGTTCAATATTATTTCGATTATGCTGGAAATATGGAATCGACGAAGATCAAGACCGCCGCCGCGTTGGAAGCCTTCGGCGCGCTCTCGAACGAGCACCGCCTCGGCATTTTCCGGCTGCTTGTTGAAGCGGGGCCGGACGGCCTCCCGGCAGGGGACATCGCCGATAAGCTTGGCATTCCCGCCTCATCGCTTTCGTTTCATTTGGCGCACCTCACCCGCGCCGGCCTCACTGAGCAGCGGCGCGAGAGCCGCTCGCTCATCTATTCTGCGGATTTCGCCACCATGAACGGGCTCATCGCTTTCATGACCGAAAACTGCTGCGGCGGCGCAAGTTGCGCTTCCGTTGCCTCTCCGAAGAAAAGGAAAGCGTCATGAAGCGCTTGCATGTGCACCTCGGCGTCACTGATCTCGATCAGTCGATCAGATTCTACTCTAGCCTGTTCGCGACCGAGCCAAGCGTCCGCAAGAACGATTACGCGAAGTGGATGCTTGAAGATCCGCGCGTGAACTTTGCCATCTCGGCGCGTCCCGATGCAGGCGGTGTGCGTCACCTCGGCATTCAAGTCGAAACGCCGGACGAACTCTCAGAAGTGTACGCGCGCCTCAAGGACGCTGATGCGCCGGTGTTCGAAGAGGGCGCCACGACTTGCTGCTACGCGAAATCTGAAAAGTCCTGGATCAGCGATCCGCAAGGTATCGCCTGGGAGACGTTTCTAACCTCCGGCGAGTCCACCACATACGGCGGTGGCTTCGCAGGCGACACGCCCGAGCCCGCGATTGTAGCGGCAAAGTCAGCGCCGTGCTGCGGGCCGCGTGAGGCGGGCGCGGCATGACCCACCGGGCCTACAATGTTTTGTTTCTCTGCACCGGCAATTCCGCGCGCTCTGTGTTGGCGGAGGCCATCCTTCAGCGCGCGGGCGGCGGCAAGTTCAATGCGTTCTCGGCGGGCTCGATTCCGAAAGGCGAAGTGCATCCAGAAACAATCGCGTTGCTGAAGCGGCTGAACTACGACACCAGCGGCTTCCGCTCGAAGAGTTGGGATGAATTCGCCAAGCCGGACTCGCCGCCGCTCGATTTTGTCTTCACCGTTTGCGACAACGCAGCGGGTGAAGTCTGCCCGATCTGGCCCGGCCAGCCGATGACAGCGCATTGGGGCCTTCCCGATCCTGCGGCGGCGACGGGCTCGAGCGTCGAGATCGCACGCGCCTTCGCCAACACTTACGGTGTGCTCCAAAATCGCATCGCGATTTTTACGAACTTGCGGTTCGAAGCTTTGGATCGCCTGTCGCTGCAAGCGCGTCTCGACACTATCGGGCGCTCGGTCGATCCAACTGGCGAGGTCGCTTGAGCGATCTTAAGCGCGCGATTGCGGCGGAGGCGTTGGGCTCGCTGGTGCTGAGCGGCGTCGTCATTGGCTCGGGCATCATGGCGTCGCGCCTTTCGGCGGGAAACGACGGCGTTGCGCTGCTCGGCAACACGCTGGCGACGGCCGCGATCCTCTTCGCGTTGATCACAGCGCTCGCGCCAATCTCCGGCGCGCACTTCAATCCAGCGGTCACGCTTGTCCAAGGCCTTCGCGGCGAGATTAGCGCTGGTGTTGGCGCAGCTTACGTGGCCGCGCAGATTTGCGGCTGTTTCCTAGGCGCGCTGCTCGCGCACGCCATGTTCGGTCTGCCGCTCTTGCAACACGGCGCGACAGCGCGCGAGGGCTTGGGGCAGGCGCTTTCCGAAGGCGTCGCGACCTTCACGCTCGTCGCCGTGATCTTGCTGGTTTCAAAAGCACGCGCACACGCCGTGCCTGCCGCAGTCGCGCTTACGATTGCGGCGGGCTATTGGTGGACCGCCTCAACCTCGTTCGCCAATCCAGCCATCACCATCGCCCGCGCCTTCTCCGACACCTTCGCCGGCATCCGCCTCCAAGACGCGCCGGTGTTCATCGTGGCTCAGGTCGTGGGCGCGCTAGCGGCGTTGCTCACATGCGGTTGGCTACAGGGCAAAGTGCGCTAGCACCTCTCCGATTGCCGGGGCGAACCGCCTGTGACGGCGGGCACGGCGAGCGGAGCGGGGCGGCTTTATCTGTCCCGCCAGCCCCATCAATGCGGGGCTTATGAACGTGGACAGGCGCAACGGGCGGCGGTACGGCTGGCCCGCTTTGCGTCCGCGAAGGAGGGTGAAGAATGCATAAGTTTGTTTTGGCTGCAGCCGCAGCTTTGGCTCTGGCCGCTTGTGGTCAAGGCGCGAATGGGCCGGCGTTACCGCAAGTTCAGGCCGGCGCAACGCCGCCCTCAACGCAGTCGCCGGCTTCGCCGACGCAACAAGCGCAGATCACTGACGAAGTGCGCCAACAACTGATCACGCAGATCGGTGCGCAATTGGGTCAGCTGCAGGGCGTCAACGCGGGCAATTACGCGCAAGTTGGCAGCGACACGGTCGTCCCGATGCAACCGGGGCAGGATTATCGCTTCCTCGTCGATCTGACGGCCGGGACCGAATACGGTTTCATCGGCACGTGCGATGGCGATTGCACCAACGTCGATATCGAGCTGATCAGCATGGAAACGGGCGGCGTTGTCGCCAACGACATGCTGCCGGATGATTATCCGATCTTCCCGTACACGCCGACGGCGAACGGTCAGTACATGGTGCGCCTGCTGATGCAGGCCTGCACGACCTCGCCTTGCTATGCGGGCGCACGTGTTGTCAGCAACGGTGCGGGCGCCGCGCCGCCGCAAGCGCCGCAACAGCCACCGCCGACAACGACGACGGGCGGTGAAACAACCACCGGCGGCGGCACGCCGGGCAAGCCCTAAACCCTACGCGTAGGGGAAGCATTCCTCGCGCGGCAGTTCAGTTTTGAAATGCTGCGCGAGGGCTTCGATCGCGTTCTCGTGGTTTTCGTAGGGGTCGGCGTTTTCCGGCCCCACGATCACGATCCTGAAGTTCACTTGATTGCGTCCGCCTGGTGGCAGCATCGCCGTCGCAAGGCCCTCGCCATCGGCGGCGCGTAAAGTCAGGAAGAGCGGCATCGCCTTGGCGATATGGTCCTTGAGACCAATAGCCTGCTCGAACGAAGCCGCGGATTTTGGGGCTCTATAGGCTTCGCGCGCCGCGCCTTCGTACCGCCGGAAGTATTTGTCGACGACATGGCGCATCAGCGCCGCTTCGGCTTCCGCTTCGGCCTCGGTCTCAAATCTGAACCAGGTTGCGCCGCTTGGCGTGTCACAAACGTACTGCATGACACGTAGAGTAACGCATCAGCCGGAACGAATTATGGAGAGAGCTGCACGTCAATGCGCGAAAGCGCGCCCTGTGGTCCACAAGGCACGCCTTCACTCAGCTCAGCAGGGGACGTCGACGATCACGTAGCGATCTTGGGTGCGATCCCAGCGGCGCACTTGCTGCGTGCATTGCTGCTCGTAGTAGCCGTCGTCGCCGCGGTAATAGCCCTCGTCTTGGCCACCACTGTAGTAGCCGTTGTTGTTCTGACGCTGGTTGTTGTTGCCGTTGGCGACAGCCGAAGCGATCACCGCGCCAAGCACCAGGCCGATCACGCCCGCGGCGACTGCGTCGTCATTGTCGTCGTCACGGTCGTAGCAATGGTTGCGGCCCTGTCGGTCGTAGCATTCGGGGCGGTTGTAGTAGCTACGATCATGCCCACGGCGGCCCCAGTCGTAGCCGTCATGTCCGCGGCTATTATTGTAGTCGCCGCGATCGCGGTAACGCTGCGCGCTGGCGGGCGTGGCGGTGAAGGTGGCCATCGCGAACGCTACCGTCGCGAATATGGCGATAAACTTGCGCATCATTGTTAGTGCTCCCATACCGACAATGGCGCGACACGGCTGAACGGCGGCTGAATCCTTAACGCCGCACGGAAATCACGGGGTAACCGCATGTCAGACAAGAAGATTATTGCCGTCGCCGGCGCAACCGGCGCGCAGGGCGGTGGTTTGGTGCGCGCCATTCAGGCTGACAGGAGCGGCGTCTTCCGGGCGCGCGCGATCACCAGAAACCCAGAGTCCGAAGCAGCGCAAAAGCTGAAAGCGCTCGGGGCGGAAGTGGTACAGGGCGATCTTGAAGATCCTGACAGCATTGAGCGCGCCTTTCGCAGCGCGGACGGTGCGTACTGCGTGACGTTTTACTGGGCGCACATGTCTCCCGACCGGGAACTCACCGAAGCCCGTACGCTTGCCAATGCCGCCCAGCGCGAGGGCGTGAAGCACGTTGTGTGGTCGACGCTAGAAGATACGCGGCGCTGGGTTCCGATCGAGAGCGATCAGATGCCGACGATTCACAAGCGCTTCAAAGTTCCGCACTTTGACGTGAAAGGCGAGGCCGACGCCTTCTTTGCCGGCCTGCCGACGACGTTTTTGCTCACTTCATTTTATTGGGACAACCTCATCGGCTTCGGCATGAACCCAAAGCCCGATGGCCAAGGCGGCTACACAATCACGCTGCCGATTGGCGAAGCGAAGATGCCCGGCATCGCCGCTGAAGATATCGGCAAGTGCGCTTACGGCGTCTTCAAGCAAGGGGCGAGCGCGATCGGCAAACACATCGGCATCGCCGGCGAGCATGTGTCTGGCGCCGAAATGGCGGCGACGCTGAGCGACGTCCTCGGCATCAATGTTCGCCATCACGCCGCCTCGCCCGAAGAATTCCGCAACTATGGATTTCCCGGCGCAGACGACCTCGGCAACATGTTTCAGTTCAAGCGCGATTTCGAAACGGCGTTCCGTTCGGCGCGCAGTATCGAGACATCGCGTGAGCTCAATCCCGAACTGCTGAATTTCCGCCAGTGGGTGGAACAGCATAAGGCGGAAATTCCGCTCACTTAATCGCGAAAAAGTCGCTTGGGATTGTCGCACTCGACGCGCGCGATACGTCCTAGGAAGAATCGAAAGTTCTAAGAGGAGTTCCCATGCCGTACGTTGATGGTTTCGTGCTCGCAGTGCCGAAGAAAAATCTGGACGCCTATAAAGAGATGGCGCGCAAAGCTGGTGATGTCTGGAAGGAGCACGGCGCGGACGATTACGTTGAGTGCGTCGGAGATGATGTCCCGTATGGCGAGGTCACATCATTCCCGCGCGCCGTGCAGGCTACCGACGACGAAATCGTGATCTTCTCGTGGGTGACTTACAAGGACCGCGAGACACGCGATGCCGTCATGAAGAAGATCATGGATGACCCCCGCATGAAGGGCGAAGAATACAAAGACGTGTTCGACGGCAAGCGCATGATCTTCGGCGGCTTTAAGACTTTCCTCGAACTGCACTGACGCGAAGCGTCGCCCTTCGACAAGCTCAGGGTGACGCTACACCAGCGGCGCAAAGCTGCGTCAGCCTGAGCTTGTCGAAGGCGGGAAACGCGTTTGGCCAAACAAAAAGGGCGCGGACATTGCTGTCCGCGCCCTTTGCGCGTTTGACGCTTGGCTTATTCGTTGCCGGTCGTGCCGCCTGTTGTGGCCGGTGCGTCGGTTGGGAAGCCGCGTGTGCGGAGCAGTGCGTTCACGTCCGGATCGCGGCCGCGGAATTGGCGGTACGCTTCGGCGCGGTCGGTCGTGTTGCCCGGCGCGAGGATGATGTTGCGCATGCCGGCGGCGGCGGTCGGATCAAACACGTTTCCGGTGCTTTCGAACATTTCCCAAGTGTCGGCGTCCATCACTTCGGACCACAGGTACGAGTAATAACCGGCTGAGTAGGCGTCGCTCGAGAACAAGTGGCCGAACTGCGGCAGGCGGTGACGCATGGCGAGTTCGTTCGGCATGCCGAGCGAGGTGAGTGTTTCGCGCTCAAACGCATCGACGTCAGTGATCGGCTGCGCGCGATTGTGCAGCGACATGTCGACGAGCGCCGAGGAGAGATACTCCACCGTCGCGTAGCCTTGGTTGAAGGTCGAGGCATTGTTGATGCGATCGACCAAGGTTTGCGGCATCGGCGCGTTGGTTTGGTAGTGGCGGGCGAACTGATCGAGGATTGGGCGTGAGAGCACCCAGTGCTCGTGCACTTGGCTGGGGTACTCGACGTAGTCGCGTGGCGTGTTGCCGAGACCCGGATAGTTTACCGTCGAGACGAGGTAGTGGATGGCGTGACCGAATTCGTGAAACAGCGTCTGAGCATCGTCGAGTGAGATGAGGATTGGTTCACCCGGGGCGCCGCGCACGAAGTTATTGTTGTTCGATGCGATCGGCGTGACTTCGCTGCCCATGAAATTCTCATGGCTGCGATATGTGTTCATCCACGCGCCGGAACGCTTGCCGGTGCGGGCGAAGTTATCGAGATAGAATAGGCCCTGATATGAGCCATCGCGGTCGGTGACTTCGAACACGCGGACGTTCGGCTCGAACACCGGCACCGTGCCGGTGATTTCGCGGAACGACAGGCCATAGAGCTGGTTGGCCATGTGGAAGGCGCCGTTGACCATGTTGTTCAGCTCGAAATACTGGCGCACTTCGTTCTGATCGAGATTGTACCGGTCGCGGCGGACCTGCTCGGCGTAGAAATTGTAGTCCCACGGTTGGATGGTGATGTTGGCGCGCTGGCGGTTGGCGATCGCCTGCATGTCGGCGACTTCCTCATGCACGCGCGCCACGGCTGCCGGCCATACGCGCATCATCAGTTCCTGTGCGCGCTCCGGCGTGCCGGCCATCGAGTCGGCCATGCGAAGATGCGCGTGGGTCGGGAAACCGAGGATTTGCGCGCGTTCGGCGCGGAGGCGGAGGACATCGGCGATCACCGCGTTGGTGTCGTTGGCGTCGCCATTGTCACCGCGGTTTTTGAACGTCGTCCACACGCGCTCACGCAGCGCGCGGTTGGTCGAAAAGGTAAGGAACGGATCGACACTGGAGCGCGTGTTCACGACCGCCCATTGACCGGCGTGGCCGCGTTCGGTCGCGGCGGCGGCGAGCGCTTCAACGATGTTCGGCGGCAGGCCGGCAAGATCGCGGCGGTTGGTGATGAAGATCGCGGTGTTTTCGTCTGCGAGCAGGCGGCGGCCGAAATCGGCGAACTTGGTCGACAACTCTTCGTTTATTGCGCCGAGGCGCGCTTGTTGCTCCGGCGTGGCGGCGGCGCCTGCGCGCACGAACTGGTCACGCGTGCGCTCAAGCAAACGAAGCTGGTCGGCCGAGAGGCCGGCGCTGGCGCGATTTTGATAGAGCGTGTCGATGCGGTTGTAGAGCGCGCGGTTGAAGGTGATGGCGTTGTACGCGGCCGTGATGCGCGGTGACCATTCGGCTTCAACGGCTTGCACTTGCTCGTTGCTGACGTTGTCGGTCATGACGCCGAAGATCGTGGTGGCGCGATCGATGTGCCGGCCGCTGTCCTGCATGGTCGCGATGGTGTTGTCGAACGTTGGCGCTGCCGGGTTGTTGGCGATGGCTTGTACTTCGGCTTCTTGCAGAGCGAGGCCAAGTTCGAGCGCGGGGGCAAGGAGTTCAACGCGCGCTTGATCCCACGGCGGCACGCCGCCGTGCGGGCCGGACCACGGCTTCAAAAGCGGGTCTAGGTTTGCTTGAGCGGTGAGGCGTTGCACGTCGGATTGAGCCTGTTGATAAGCTGCGGCATTGCCGAAGCTGGCTGCGGAATCGGCGCCGGTCGTGGCGCACGCGGCGAGCATCGGAACGCTCGCGGCAAGGCAAATGGCCAAAAGCTGCTTTTTCATGGAACCCCCAATAAAGGATGCGCCGCGGGCGCTCAGGCGCTCGCGACGACGTTGGGGTGATTTTGACCGGTTAGGCCCTGCTGTAGCAAGGGCGCCTGGCGCCGCGCTGACGAGGGGCCTTGGTTTTGCGACGAACGGCGGCTTGGGGTTTCGGGGGCGGGGCGCCCCTGCTACCAAGGCGGCTTCAGATTCCTTCAGATTCTGGGAGAAGCAGATGCGTCGCGCGATTTTGGCAGTGGTTTCCGTGTGTGCGTTGGCGGCGTGCAATCCCGCTGGGCCGGCTGGCGAGAGCGCCGGTGCTGGCGGCGGTCTTTTTCCGGACATGAGCCACGCCGCTTATCGCGCCGAGGCGACGCTGACGAACGGTGAGCAGGGCTCAACGCCGGTGGTGATGATCCGCGACGGTGGCAACATCAGAATGGAGTTCAGCAGCGCCGATTCTCCGTCGACCTTCATTTCCAACGGCACGACCGGCGAAAGCTATGTCATCACCAACGCCGGTGGCCGCACGATGGCGATCCGCGCTACAGGCTTGAATGAAGGCATCGCCGACCCGACCGCGAATTGGCAGGGCGAATTGGCCGAGAATTCCACGCGCACCGGCTCGTGCTCGGTGGCTGGGGAAAACGGCGCTGAGTGGACCAAAACCACCGCCGAAGACGGCACCGATACGGTGTGCGTGACTGACGATGGCATCATCCTACGCGCCACCGATGACGGCGCCGTTGTGTGGGAAACCACCAGCGTTCAACGCGGCCCGCAGAGCGCCGACTTATTCACACTGCCGCCGGGCGTCCAAGCGATGGACTTGGGCAACATGGGCGATGCCATGAACCAAGCTCTGGAAGCCGCTAAGCAGCGGGGCAACTAAGCTTTTCCGCCGGGCGGTGAGGCAAGGAAGGCGGCGCCTTAAGGCGCCGCAGGCCGTTGTGCGCCGCCCGGCGGCAGGCTATGGCTCATGGCTTCGGGCAGGGACTGACGGACGCTAAATGGTTAATTTTGCAGCATCTGCAGCGGTTGCGCCTGAGTTGGCGTCTCGCGTCATGCGCTTGCTGCCTCGCGAGTTCCAGGACGCGTTCGTGCATCAGCCCGACGTGTTCATGTTCTTCTCGTCGATCTTCCTCGCCGCTGTCGTGGTCGCTGCATTCTGGATGCTCACCGGCATGGGCAAGGCGAGCACGTTGGCGCGGATGGCGCTGCGTGGCCAAGCCCTAAAGCGCACGAAGGATCACCGCGCGCTCGTGCTTATCGCTGAGATCGAAGGCGGCGGCGGTTTGCTGCGCCAGGAAATGAAGGAAGCGATCGAAGACAATTTCGGCATGTTCTCGTTCGAGCAGGACGTGCAGGTCGATCTCTTCCCGATCAAATTGAAAACTGTTTCGGCGCGCGCGCATCCTGAAACGCGCCGCCGCATTGCTGTTGAAGCTGGCGAAGCACTTGAGCGTTCAGCCGCGGACGTCATCGTCTGGGGCAAGCGCAACATGCTCGGCAAGATTGATCTGCGGATCACGACGCTGCCAGGCTATGGCCGCACGCACGAAGTGCAGGATTTTTCGCTCGGCTGGAAAGTCGGCCGCCCGGATGAAGCCGTGCAGCGCGCGCTTGGTTTTGCGCTGGCGCGCAAGGCGCGTCCGGTTCTGCACCGCCCGCAGGATTACAAGCCCGAACGTCTGCAGCCGATCGTCGAGGGATTGGACCAATTGGTCGAAGTTCGTCCGGCCGAGATCAGCGAGAACTTGCAGCTCGATATTCTCTCCGATTTTGCTTCAGGCGCGCTGAGCCTCGGTGAGCGCGGAGGTCACATCAAGTGGCTGTCGAAGGCGCTCGATGCGCGTCAGCGTTATCTCGATGCGGTCGATCGTACGACCGATCCGATTTCTTGGGGCGCGGCGCAGCAAGAGATCGGCCGCGCGCTGACGGCGCTCGGCGAACGCGAAGGCGCGCGCGACAAGCTGGAAGAGGGCGCGTCGCGCCTGCGTCTGGCCATGGATGCGTTGCGCTCGACGGATTCGCTGCAGCAGGCGGAAGTGGCGCTGCGCGCGCTGCAGCGCGCCGAGCAGACGTTGCAGCAACGCCGCCGCGTCGGCCTGCGTTGGCCGGGTTAAAACCGCGCCACCACGCGCTTCACGCAGATTTGCGCGCCGCTAAAACACGATTGATCAATGCCGCGAGCTCACGCGCGCGGAATGGCTTGATCAAAGTCGCATCCGCACCGAGTTCGCGCGCGACATCTGCGGTGTTGCGTCCATTGAGGGCGGCGGCGCCGGAGATCGCGATGATCGGCATGTTAGGCCAACGTCCGCGCGCTTCTCCAATGAATTGGGCGCCGCCGGCGCCGGGCATGTTCATGTCGGTGATGACGGCTTGAAAATTTTCACGGCTGACGATGTCGAAACCAGCCGCAGCGCCCGGCGCAGTCACTACGTCAAAGCCCGCGTCGCCTAACCCAAGCGCCATCGCATCGCGGACGAAGATATCATCGTCGATAAGACAAATTCGTACGCGTGAATTCATCGGCCTGTGGTGAGTCAAACTACAATGTAATGACTGCTACCACAGAGCCGATCTCTTCGTCTTCACTTTATTTCCGTGGAGGAAATGCAAGTAACGGAGTTAGCCGGCGTTCAGTCCGATAGCACAAGTGACGCCCGTTCCTCCGATGCCGCAATAACCGTTCGGGTTCTTCGCCAAGTATTGTTGGTGATAGTCCTCGGCGTAGAAATACTCCGGCGCATCGCTGAGTTCGGTTGTGATGGCGCCGTAGCCGGCGGCGCGCAGCTTCTCGTCGTATGCTTTGAGAGCCGCTTCAGCTGTGCGTTTTTGCACGTCAGAATTTGTGTAGATCGCGGAGCGATATTGCGTACCGACGTCGCCGCCTTGGCGCATGCCTTGGGTCGGATCGTGGCTCTCGAAGAAGATCTTGAGCAATTGCTCGTAGCTGATTTGCTTTGGATCAAAGATCACCCGCACGACTTCAGTGTGGCCGGTGCGGCCTGAGCAAACCTCTTCGTACGTTGGGTTCGGCGTCGTACCACCCGCATAGCCAGCGGACGTGCTCCAGACGCCGGGTATCTGCCAGAATTTGCGCTCAGCCCCCCAAAAACAGCCGAGACCAAACACGGCCTCCTCGAGGCCCGCCGGGAAGGGCGGCTTCAGCGCGTTGCCGTTCACGAAATGCGCGGCGGCGGTTGGGATCGGATCGGGGCGGCCGGGCAGAGCGTGCTCGGGCGCGGGCATGACAGTGGATCGGGCCATGAGAACCTCATTGATGTTGGCGCAAATGTAGGTTGCCGCCGCCGATTGCGCACCCCGGTATGCGGGGCGCCGACTTGCATGGGTGGCGCGATGGTGAAATTGGCGGCGGATCGATCATTACGCGGCATCATGGGCGCTGGTTACGCCTGCTGCCTGGTTGCGCCTAGCGGCGCTGACCGCCATAACCCGCCACCGGACGGACAGGTGGCCGAGTGGCTGAAGGCGCACGCTTGGAAAGCGTGTTTAGGTGCAAGCCTAACGAGGGTTCGAATCCCTCTCTGTCCGCCAGCATGCTTCAGCCTGATCCAAGCTGAGACACCCACCGGGTTGATATTCAAAAGATTTGTTGCTCACGTGAGGTCGCCCGATATCGGCCTGTCTCACCAAGTGTGGGGTATGTTTCGGGCACATACCCCACTTCGCACGACAACATACCCCACTTCGCATCATGCCCATTTCCGAAGCCCAAGTAAGAACAGCGAAATCCGCCGCGAAGGCGTTCAAGCTCTACGACTCGGAGGGCTTGTTTCTTCTCGTCACGCCGAGCGGTGGGAAGCTCTGGCGCCTGCGCTTCAAGTTCGACGGCAAAGAGAAGCTGCTGACACTCGGGGCCTATCCGAAAGTTGGCCTCGCTGCCGCCCGTAAGAAGCGCAACGCGGCGATCGAAGACATTCAAGCCGGAATTGATCCGGCGGCGGCGCGTGCCGAGGCGAAGGCCGCATCAGCGCAAGCGAAGCGAAACACCTTCAAGTCGGTCGCTCTTGAGTGGCACCAACTTCATCTGCACGAATGGACGCCAGCCTATGCGGCGCAGATTCTGAAACGTCTTGAGGCCGACATCTTTCCTAAGGTCGGTGACGTTGATATCGGCGAAATCAAACCGGCGAAGATGCTGGAAGTCTTGAAGGCGGTTGAAGCCCGAGGCGTGCTCGAAACAAACCGCCGGCTGAAACAGTACTGCTCCGCGATCTTCCGCTTTGGCATCGCCAGCCAATATTGCGAGCACGACGCCGCAGCCCCGCTGAAGGGCGCGTTGAAACCGCCGCCCCGGCCAAAGCACCATAAAGCGTTAGCGAGATCGCAGGTCGGAGATTTTCTCATTCGGCTCGCCGGTTACGACGGCGAACCAGAAACCCGCATCGCCATCAACCTCGCGCTACTGATGGCGCCGAGGACTACGGAGCTTCGCGCGTCGCGCTGGTCAGAGTTTGAAGGTCTTGAGAGCGATCAAGAGGAGGGGCTGTGGCGAGTGCCGGCCGAGCGAATGAAAATGAGCGCGCCCCACCTGGTGCCATTGTCGCGACAGGCGCGGGCGCTTCTGCTCGAATTGAAGAAGCGCACGGGCAAGAGCCCATATCTGTTTCCGAGCAGCACGGCCGAGGGGTTCATGTCGAACAATACCATGCTGTTTGCGCTCTATCGACTTGGCTTTCACGGGCGAACAACCACGCACGGGTTTCGCCGCCTCTTTTCAACTGAGGCGAATGAGCATGGCTGGAACGAGGATTGGGTGGAGCGACAGCTCGCGCATGATGAGCGCAACCGCTCCCGCGCTGCTTACAATGCAGCGCAATATCTGTCGCAGCGTCGCGAAATGATGCAGTGGTGGGCGGATCATCTCGACGGGCTGAAGGCGGCTGAGGCCGCTCGACTGAGAGGTCGCGGAGCGCTTGAAGCGGATTTCCCGAGCGCCTGATTTGTCGTCAGGAGTTCAGTTTGGCGCGTTTGCAGACAGCGTGACGCTGTTCAATCGGATGCAGATGCGGACTTTTGATCGGCATCACTGATGGATTGGACGGAGGCGAGAGTCTTCTCAGAGACTTAGCGGGCAACGGTCACAACGCGGACGCAAGTAAAGGCGGCAGATCGGTGGCCGCCTGGCGCGTCAGACTCGCGATACGCTGCGGCCACGCTCACCGCGTCGCCGGTGAGAACTTCGACTACTCCCGCCACACTCTCGTACTTCCATACATTACGTACGCGGGAATGCCCGGAATCGAGGAATATTAACTGATCGACTGTACTTACGCGGACGCTATTGGTACATTATATATGTAGATATTCTCATAATAGAGGAATTTGTGCGAACTAAGAGTACCGCTGTTCCAGCTCGACCCGCCAGCCGGCAACGGCTGACGGATTTGCTGCGCGGCGTCGGCGACGTCTTCACCGTCGGCGAGGCCGCCGCCTTACTGGGCCTGGAGCGGGTCGTCGCGGCTAAGGCGCTGGCGCGCTGGACCCAGCAGGGCTGGCTCCGCCGGGTTGGCCGCGGGGCCTATATCTCGGCGAGCCTCGATCTTCTCGACAGCAACATGGTCCTTGAGGACCCCTGGGTGTTGGTCCCGGCGCTCTACGCACCGGGATACGTCGGCGGCCGCACGGCGGCGCACCACTGGGACCTCACCGAGCAACTGTTCAACGACATCGTCGTAATCACCGCCCGGCCCATCCGTGAGAAGTCGCAGGTGCGCCAGGAAACGACGTTCTCGCTAAAGCACATCGCCTCCGAGAAAATATTCGGCACGACCTCGATCTGGCGCGGGCAGTCGAAGATCGCGATCTCCGACGTGCATCGTACGCTTGTCGATATGCTCGACGACCCCGAACTCGGCAGCGGCATCCAACACGTTGCCGATTGCCTCGGCGCTTACCTTCGC
>JANPCV010000152.1:0-13784 GCA_031431115.1 Caulobacteraceae bacterium | reverse complement strand
GAGGAAGCGCGCCGTGCCGTCGCCGGCGAGCTTGAGGCGGCGCGCGCCGGCGCCAATGATCTTGAGCGACAGCTCGCGGTCGCGAGAGAGGCGGGCGCTGGTCTGAAAACCAGTCTGGGCCAAGTGGAAGCACGCTTGGAGACGACAGAAATCCGCCTTGAGGCATCGGAGACCGAACTAACCAAAGTCCGCGTCTCGGACGGTGAGAAGGCGGCGCAATTGCTTGACCGTGACGCGGCCCTGGCCGTGAAGGCCGATCAGCTTAATGCGCTGGACGAAGATCTCCGGCAGGCGCGTGCGCGAGAAGCCGGACAAGGCGCTGAGTTGGCGCGGCTCCGGGAAACGCTTGAGCAGGAACGCACCAAAAGCGCCGAGAAGATCGAGCTTTTGACTAATGTTCAAGACACGCTGTTCGATCGCGTGAAGGTCTTCACCAATGACCTGATGACTCAGCACGGGGATGTCTTCAGCAAGCAGAACAAGGAGCAAATTGAGACGCTGCTGAATCCATTGCGCGAAAAGATGGTCGAGTTTCAGCAGGGGCTGCAAACCGCTCACACCGAGAGCGTGAAGGAGCGAACCGAGCTCGGCTCCCAGATCAAGCAGCTGACGCAGGCCAGCGCCACGATGACGAACGAGACGGCCAATCTAACACGCGCGCTGAAGGGTAAGGCCCAGACCCAGGGTGCCTGGGGCGAGATGATCTTGACAACGATCCTGGAGAAATCCGGGCTGCGCGAAGGTCAGGAATATCGCAAGCAGACCACGCATATTGCTGATGCGGGTCGCCGGTTGCGCCCCGATGTCATCGTCGATCTACCAGGCGGCGATCACGTTGTCATTGATGCGAAGGTCTCCCTTGTAGCTTTTGAAGCCTACGTCAACGCGACCAGCGACGAGGAGCGGGCGTTACATCTGAAGAAGCATGTCGAGTCTATCCGCACGCACATCAAGGGCCTGAGCAGCAAGGAGTATCAGGCGATCAGCGACGGCGGTCTCGACTATGTCGTCCTGTTCATCCCGATTGAGGGAGCCTTTGCGGTCGCCTTGAGCGAAGAACCCAGCCTCACGCTCTACGCCGCCGAGTGCAATGTCGCCGTGGCGACCCCATCGACGCTGATGATGTCGCTGCGGACGGTGCACAGCGTGTGGCAGGTGGAGCGCCGTCACGCCAACGCCGAAGCCATGGCTGACCGCGCGGGCAAGCTCTACGGAAAGTTCGTCGCATTCCTGGCCGATTTCGCGCAAATCGGCGCACGCCTGACGCAGGCCACCGACAGTTATCAGTCAGCGATGGGCAAGCTCTCTGGCGGGCCGGGCAACGTCATCAAGCAGATCGAGATGCTCAAAGAAATGGGTGCCAAGACCACCAAAGCGATCCCCGCGGCGCCGCTAGGCGATGGTGGTGGAGAAGACGATGCGGAAGAAGGTGAGGAGGCCGCCTAGCCGTGATCGCATGTAGTCGTCTGGCCCCGACACGCGACGTCTGCTTTGTGGCGTTTGATCGGGAAGGGCCGCTTCTGGGAGTGTGTCACGAACATGCCAACGCAAGGAGGTGTGATGCTGTACGAGAGATGAGGGCAGGCCCCTCGAAGCCGGCGGTCAGGCGCAGGCTTCAAACCGCTGCAAGCTGCTGTCGTTAAGAGCGGTGGTGGTGAGCGTTGCAGAAACGTCGGGACTTGATCCCGGCAGGTAAGGTGCGGGAAGGCGAGCGCAAGCAAACCGTCGCTGAAGCGTCGAAAGCGGATTAGGCGACGTCAAAACCGGGGGCTTCCCAAACTCCCGGGAGAAGTTCGGTGGATGACCTGATTTCCGACCGAGCGGCGTCCGGCGTGAAGACGGCGCGAGCCCGCACCAGGCTATCGTATGGAACGTGAGAACCTGTCGTTCCGATGCTAAGGGAGACGTCCAAATGGCTAAATCCATAAGGGCCAGAGTACCGATGCGGAGCACAGGGGCGGAGCGATCCGTAGTAGTGAGGAAGGCTCTGTAATGGAGCTGGAGCGAAGGGATCGCATTGTTCAGCCGAAGTCACGCGCCAACCGGTCGAGGGAGGAGCGCGTGAACGAGGCAAAGCCGTTCGACATCCCGAAACGGGAAGTCTGGGAGGCCTTCAAGAAGGTGAGGGCCAATCAGGGAGCGGCCGGAGTGGACGGACAAACGATCGAAGCGTTCGAGGCTGACCTTGCAAGCAGCCTCTACAAACTCTGGAATCGGATGTCCTCAGGCAGCTACCATCCAGCGCCGGTGCGACGGGTTATGATCCCGAAGTCCGGTGGCGGCGAGCGGCCGTTGGGAATACCAACGGTGGCGGACCGCGTTGCACAACAAGTCGTCAAACAGCGCCTGGAGCGCGTCCTTGAACCGATTTTCCACGACGATTCCTACGGGTACCGTCCAGGGCGATCGGCCATCGACGCCATTCGCCAAGCGCGTCAGCGATGCTGGCGCAGCGACTGGGTGCTGGACATCGACATCAAGAGCTTCTTCGACACGCTTGACTGGGAGCTGTTGCTCAAAGCGGTCCGTGCGCACACGGACTGTCCTTGGGTGTTGCTCTATGTCGAGCGCTGGCTGAAGGCGCCGGTGCAGCTTGAGGATGGCGGCATCGTCCAACGCGAAGCAGGTACGCCGCAGGGAGGCGTCATCAGTCCTCTCCTGGCGAACCTGTTCTTGCACTATGCGTTCGACATGTGGATGGCGCGGGAGTTTCCGCACATTCCGTTCGAGCGCTACGCGGACGACATCATCTGCCACTGCCGAAGTGAAGCGGAAGCGCGGGCGTTGTGGCGAGAGCTGGAAACACGTTTCTCAACGTGCAAGCTCACGCTGCATCCGCAGAAGACGAAAATCGTCTACTGCAAGGATTGGAATCGCAGGGGAGATTACCCCGTCATCAGCTTCGATTTTCTCGGCTACAATTTCAGGCCGAGGAAATCGATCTGGCACGGAAAGCTCCATGTGCATTCCTTCCTGCCGGCGATCAGCCCGAAAGCCATCACGGCGATCGGGCGCGCGATCCGCGCATGGCGGCTCCATCACTGGGTGCAGATGAGCCTCGAAGATTTAGCAGAGAGGTACAACAAGTACATTCAAGGCTGGATCGGGTATTTCGGTCACTTCTACGGGGGACGCTTGTCGCAGACCCTGCGTCGCATCGACGTCTTCCTGATCCGCTGGGCCCGACGGAAATATCGTCGGCTCCTGCGTCGTCCGCGCGGCGCGCGTTACTGGCTGGCGCACGTGCGCCAATCTCAGCCAACGCTCTTCGCGCACTGGCGTTTCGTGGCTCAAGGCGGCCGGACATCGAGAGCCGTGTGAATCGAGAGGTTCAAGCACGGATCTGGGAGCAGCCGGAGGTGCAATTCCTCCGGCTGACTCGACTGGCTCACCAATCCGAGCGGCGGAAAGCGCAGGTCACTAGACCGCTTGCCACAATGTTACGGATGAGGTCCTGTCGCCCGGTCGTGCCAGATGACTAGGCCTGTCCTCTGGAAGCGAGAGAGGTTAGAACGCGATCTCTCAGCGGGAGCGGCTCCAGCCTTAGCGACCGCACGAAACGCGTGCAGGCGGTCAACCTCATCTGTAAGCACGCGGGTTCGTGCCCGATGGAGCGACCCCGAATGAATAGAGTTCAACTCGCTCGCCTGCTGCTCATTGCAAGCATTCTGTATGTCATTGGCTTTTATTTCGTCGGAGCCGCGATAAAGCCGGGCTACTCGCAGCTTTCCAACTTCGTCAGCGAATACAACGCGACGGGAACGCCTTGGGCAGGTGCGCTCACCTATGCGGGCTTTCTCGCCACCACACTTTTCTTTTCAGCGTTCTTGTTCGTCTCTGCGCCGCTTTTGCAAGTTTCCGGAGCAAGCCGCGTGGGCAAATGGCTTCTATGGTCTACGCCAGCATCGTACTTTCTCGCCGTGATCGCTCCGTGCGATGCAGGCTGCCCTCTTGAAGGCTCATTGAGCCAGCTCTTGCACAACGCTTTCGCGATCATCGCCTATTTCGGCATGGGCGCCAGCATTGCACTCCTATCCTTCGCTCCGGGGTTTCGACCGTTTCCGATGCGGCGCAGCTTCTTATTTCTATCGGGCATCGCCTTCCCACTTGTGTTTTTCGCGATGGTCCAACCTGAGCTAGAGTCCTCGGGCGGCCTGTTACAACGCTCACTCGACATAGCGCTCGCCACGTCTCTGATTTTCGTGGTGTGGACACTCTTTGCGCCGCGTCAGCAAGCAAAGGTGCGCACTCGGTAGGCGCGTGGAAATTCGCAGTTGCGCCAAGATTTCTGCGCATTGGCGCTGAGTGGCGGGGAGGAGGTTCTGCGTCCGCGTCTTGAGCAATTCTCAAAGCCGTCATTTCGGGGCGATGCGCAGCGTTGAACCCGGAACCCAAGGGCAAGTGGCCACTTCGGCATGTACGTTCTGCCTTTGATGGAAGCGCTGGCCGAAGTCGAGCGCAATGCGCGAGGCAACCGCATGAGGGCGATTTGAATCTTGAATCTCATAGCGAGCGACGTTCTCGTCGATAAATGCTCGGTTGCCGGCTTACCCTGAATGTCAGCTAACGGGCGGGGATTTGCAGGTATCGTCGAACTTCTGTTCCTGGGATTTTTCGGCCATATCACTCGGCCCAGAGTCGCGACGAATAGCGCCGCGTTGCCGGCGCCTTGAGCACGGTCACGTGGCGATCGTCCCCATAGATGTCGACTCTCAGCCAATCGAGTTCGGTTTGCGGGTCGTTGGTTAGAAGCCACCAGGCCTTTACGCGCTTGCCCTCGCCGTCGTCCCAGCGATAGCCGCGCGACTTGAGCGATGCGCGTTGTTTGAACGCTGTGTCCTCTGCGCGCACCACCCAGAGCTGGCGGCGTGCGCATTCTAGGAGCGCGCTTAGGCCCAACCTGCCGGAGGCGGGCAGGGGTAACGTCAACAAGAAGAGCGCGGCCTCAGCATCCGATAGAGCCCGGTGTCCATCGTGAAACCAGCCGCGCGCCCATAGCAGATAATCGAGCTTGGCTGAGCCGACGCCTTTGCTCTTCCAGTCGATCTCGGCGAACGAACAGGCCCAGTGCTTCTCTTCGAACAGCGGCCAGTGCTTCTCGACCATCGGCCGGTCGAAAGCCGCGTTGTGGGCGATGACGATATGCGCGGGTTCGATGATTTCTTTGATGCGCTCTGGGCCTATGACCTGGCCCGCCACCATCTCATCGGTGATGCCGTGGATCTTGGCGCTCTCTGGCGGGATCGGAAAGGAAGGCTGGCGGAATGCTGAAAGCGCAGCGTCCTGGTCAACGCGCACGATCGCGCCGGTGTCGCGCTCATATTCGAAGGGCAGCAGCGCCAGTTCGATGACTTCGTCGACGTCTGAGTCCAGGCCAGTTGTCTCGGTATCGACGAACACGCCGCGCCGGGTCTCACCGCTTGCGCTTTTGAGCGGCCAAGCGTGAGGCGCAGGCGCCCGACGAAGGAGTCGGAGGTCTGGGCTGGCTTCGATCAGGCGCGCGGCTTCGGTGACATCCATACTGGATCACAAGCGCAGCACCAGGCGCAGTGCAATGACTGTTTTCGTCAGAGAACGACCAGCGGGTGTCTGCTCAGCGGCTGGCAGGCGCGCAGGTCTATCGCCATGCACGCTTTAGGCCTGCACCTCTTCAGGCGGACGCACGTTGCGAAACAGCACGAGCAGCGCGACGTCGTAGGCAATCTTCAGGACGGCGCAAATAATCAGCGGCAGAGCGCTATAACCCGCCGCAAACAAAGCGCCGGCAAGCGCGGGGCTCGCGGCTGCCGCGAGGCTGCGCGGCACCGAGGTTACGCTTGCGGCTGCGGCGCGTTCTTCCGGCGTGACCACCGCCATGACGTACGAGGAGCGCGCTGGCACATCCATCTGAGAGAGTAGGGCGCGGAGGAGCAGGAGCGCGAGCGCCAGCTCTAGCGTTGGCGCAAAGGCTGCCGCGATCAGTGCAAGGCTCGCAGGGATGTGCGTCCACACCATGGTGTTGACGAGGCCGATACGGGCGCCTAGCCAGCCGGCCACTGGTTGCGAAATCGCGCCCAGGAGCCCGGCCACCATGAAGAATACGCCTGCGTTCGCGAGCGAAAGTTCGAATTTCTGCAGCAGCCAGAGCGCCATGAGCGCGGGTACGACAAACCCACCCGCGAACGCGTCTACGCTGAACAAGGCGGCGAGCCGAAACACGATGGCGCGCGAGCGGGTCAGCGGAGCGCCTCGCTTCTGGGCTGTGTGGGCGCCGTCACGTGGGATGCGCGCATAGACTGCCCCACCGACCAACCCGAGCAGCGCGTAGGCAAGCAACATGAGCTGAAACGCACTGAGCTGTGTCATGCCAATGCGGGCGAGCCATTCGGGGCTGCCGGCGGCCAATGAACCGAGCGCTGCCGCTAACGCGCCGATCAGGCTGTAACGCGCAAACATCGCTGTGCGGTCACGGTCCGCGACGGCGCCAGCAAGCAGCGAATGTTCGAGCGGGACAAAAATCGAGACTGAACCCGCCGATGGATTGATGGTTCCGATGAAGGCGATCAGGAAGAAGAGCGCGGTGATCTCTGAAATAGCGAAGGCCAGCCCCGTCGCCGCCATCAGACACGATGCTGCGATGAGTAGAATGCGTTCGCCAAAACGCTGACTGAAGAACCCGATCGCGATCGTGGTTAGGGCGGAGCCGAAAAGGCCCAGCGTCGCGACGAGACCGATCTCGAACGCATCGAGCCCGCGCGCCGCAAGATAGAACGGCACAAGCAATACGACAAAACCGTCGCCGAAGTCGCGCACCGCCCGAGCGACGAAGATCGTCGTCGCGATATCGGCTTGTTTCAGATGATCTTGCCCCGTCACGCGCGCTCCTTCCCGATGGGAATGGAGCGGAACTTGGACCAAGCGTCTAGCTGGGCGTCCGCATTGCCCCAACGGAGATCATACGCAGAACCAAGCGGCTCGTACAGTCGTGACGGTCGCGGGCAACGCTCAGTTTCGAGCCGGGATGCATTCGCCGACGGCCGCGCTGGATCGGCGGGACCCCGGATCAACAACAGTGACAATTGGCAATGTGTCGTTCGCCGCACCGACTCAAGCTGTGGGATGCTCCTTGTTGGCGGCAAGAGGTCAAAGAAATCGCATGTCACCAAATCAAGTTATGGCCCTTGGTCCGGAACTCCTGCCATGGGCGCGCGCGTACACGAACGATCTAAACGAGGCACACTTCCTCGTTCACCAAGTTGTCTCACGGCTTGTAGGGCATGCCGGCGTCGATGACGAACTGGTCGCTGTCAATGACGCCCGCGCCTTGATGTCGGTGGTCGCACGACGAAATGGCATCGCAGGACAGATCACTACGTAGATGGAAGATCAAATCCATCACGAGGCAATGACCATCTATCGATTCTTCGCCGTAAACGAAAAGGATGCGGTCATATGGGTTCATTGGATTGAATGCGCAAATGACTGCGACGCGAGGGAGATCGCCGGGTCTCTGCTGTCGGGTGGCTGCGACATGGAAGTGTGGGATCTTGGCCGCCGCGTTTGCAATGTACGCCCAGTGATCGACTGGATCTAACACGCGAGCGGAACGCTTCACATCTATCGACGTTGATGGGGGCGCGTCTAAACGCCCCCCCGCCAATGCGCGCACTGCTAGGTGAAAGCGGCCTCTCCACCGGAGGCCGCTTTCACTGTCGCAACTCTTAAATCGGGTCGCGCGCTCGGGGGCGTGGCGCCAGCCAAAATGTACCGATTTTAGGAGAAGCGTCGATGGACCGTGTCAAAGGCAAAGTCGCTCTGGTCACCGGCGCGGGGCTGGGCATCGGGCGCGCCGCCGCGCTCTTGCTTGCGCGCGAAGGCGCGCGTGCAATTGTGACCGATGTCAACGAAGCCGAAGGCGCAAAAGTCGCCGACGAAATCGTCGGCGCAGGCGGCGAGAGCATGTTTCTCGCCCACGACGTCGCCAGCGCCAGCGACTGGCGGCGCGTCATCGCAGCGACAGTGAGCCGCTTCGGCGGCCTGGACATTCTCGTCAACAATGCAGGCGTGGCTTTGGCGGCGAATGTCGAAGACACAACCGAAGAGCAATGGCGTTGGCTGATGTCGATCAATCTCGACGGCGTCTTTCTTGGCGCCGGCGCGGAATTGGTGATCGACGGCGGCTACACCGCGCAATGAAGCCAAGGTCAGAGCGGCATACATCACGCTGGGACCTGCGCCCATGTAGATGGACAGGCCCATGGCGCGATCCGCCAACGACCTTAATGCGACATGAGCACCGGTATGCGTGCGGCCTTCATCACTTCGCGGGTCGCGCCGCCGAATACAAACTCGCGCAGGCGCGGTTGGCCATATCCACCCATCACAATCAGATCCGCCTGAACGCCCCCGGCTTGCGCCATTAGCGTCGCGCCATCGCTAAAACCGAGCTCTCCAGCGTGGCGCAATTGTGCGCGTCTGCCGCGCCGGGCCAAGTGCGAGACAACAGCTTCACCGGAAGCCATTGATGCAGTCCGGCCTTCGCCCAGTGAGACGCAGAGAATGGTGATGTGTTCGGCCCGATCCAAGAATGGCGCGGCGTCGGCGTGGGCGCGCGCGGCCTCGCGCTTGTCACTCCAGCCCACAACAACATTCCTGCCAATCGCGCCCTTGGGCCAGTCGGGCGGAATGAGCAAGATTGGGCGGCCCGACCCGAACAATACGCCTTCAAAGGTTGCAGTGCGTATGTCTTCGTGAGGCGCGTCCCCAGGACGCAGAATGATGGTGAGATCGGCATGGCGCGCCAAACCGCCCACGGCGGCGCCGACGCTGGCCGATGTAACTGAAAGACCCCTGACTTCGAACTGTGTCGGTCCCGACGTAGCACGCGTTGCAAGCTCGCTCTTCGCGACCTCAATAAAAGCGGAACTCGTTTCAGCTTCCAACAGCAGCGCGGTCAGCGTCGCATCACCCATCTCGGCTACGACTGCACCAGCGGCCAGCACAGGCTCATCGGCGTCAAGCGCAAAAATCGGACACAAGATATCTCTAAAGCTCATCTCTTTAATCTCTTCGCGTTGGGTCGTGACCTGTTCCAGGCGCCTCGAAGTATCGCCTGTTTCGCCGAAAATCCCATTGGTAGTCGAAGTTGGGCGAGCATCGCCATGAGCAGAACTCAATCTTCACGGCGCCATTTCTGCCAGCACACTAGGTAAGACTGTGTGGCTGCCTAAGTTCCGGCGAAAGAAGGCGTACCAGTGCTCGTTCACGACTCAGATCAAACTGTGACTTTCGGCCCCTGGGCGGGCGGGCGCTCCAAGGTAAGCGCGCTCGTCATCGTCAATGAGAGAGCAGGTTCGGTCGCTCCAGGCGCCCGCAAGCACTTGCTGGCTGAGATCGAAACCTTGAGCGTGCGCACGATTAAGACGGTGTCAGATCTCGACAAGCTTTCCACGGCCGACGCTGCGGGCGCGCAGCTCATAATTGTTCTTGGCGGCGACGGAACCGCGCGCGCGGCGGCATCCACGTTCATCTCTGGTCCGCCGATCGTCTTATTGCCTGGAGGCACGCGGAACCTGTTGTCACGCGCTCTCTACGGTCAGCTCGCCTGGCCGCAAGCGCTGCGAGCTGCTCTGAAGAAAGGGGAGGTCGCGAAGCTAGTCGGCGCGGAGGCGAACGGACACAAGTTCTTTGTCGCGGCGATGTTCGGCGACACGACACTTCTCGCACTTGCTCGCGAGGCCGCCCGGTTAGGACGCTTTGATCTAATGATGTCGCGTTTAGCGGAGGTCTTCAGCCGGATCTTTGCGCGCCCGCTCGCGGTCAGACCAGCGGGCGGCGTGGCCAGCCGCGCAGAAGCGGTCGGTGTGCTTTGCCCAGCGTATCGTGGTGAGTTTGACGACCAAGCGCTGGAATGGGTTCGCCTCAATGCCCCGCAAGTGCTCGATTTCGTTCGCGTTAGTGTGCTCTCCGTGATTGGCGGCTGGCGCAACGATGCGTCGATCGAGTTATCGCTATCTTGTAGCGGAGAGATCCGAGCCGTTGGCGCCATCGCCGCTGTACTAGATGGCGAGCCTGTCACGTTCGGACCGCGTGTGCGCATACGCATGCTGCAGGACGGTCCGACCGTGATCATGGTCAAATAACATCCGCTTCCAAATTCGCTTCGCGTTTCTCTGGATCGACCGCCGGAACACTCCTGAAGGTGAACAGTTCAGATCATGCGATATGTATTCAACAAGGATCGCAACGGCCGATCATAGGCGCTAGCGACCCAGGTCCGATCAATCAGGCAACTCTAAGTCGGCGGGCGCCGCCTCGCTCAGGTTGCGCGCCTCATGGCGTGCCAGGAGCAATCATGACGGTTCGAAGTGTGCTCGGCGCAAGCATTGCGCTCGTCCTTGCAAGCTGCGCGGCGCCGAGTTCGCAGCCGCGTCCAGAGAGCCTCGCTTCCGAAAGCATCGGGCCAGAAGGCAGCGCCCCAGAAAGCGTTGCCAATGACGGGCGCGAGATCGCCGAAGCCCAATGCGCGGCGTGTCATGCAGTTGGTTCCTATGGCGAGAGTCCCAATATCGCGGCGCCGCATTTTCGCACTATCCTCTCGCGCTACCGCGCAGACGTTTTGGAAGAAGAGCTGATCGCCGGCCTTCAGGTCGCGCACCCGATGCCTGAGTTCCAGTTCAACCCCCAAGGCGCGGATGCGCTCATAGCCTACCTGCACTCAATTCAAGAGACGCCGGAGCCAGAACGCCGTGCTGCAGCCCCGCCTACAATCGGGAACGCTGAAGAGGGTCGCAGGCTCGCTGAGATAAATTGCGCGACCTGTCATGCCATTGGGCTGACCGGTGAGAGTCGCCATCCAATGGCGCCGCCGTTTCGGACCTTGTCGCAATACTACCCGCTAAATTCGTTAGAGGAAGCATTCGGGGAGGGCATCCTCGTCGGCCATCCCGACATGCCGGAGTTTCAGTTGGAGCCCGCTCAAGTGGATCATCTGCTCGCCTACCTAAACAGCATCCAGTCGCGACAGGGCGGTTGATTTGCTATGTGAGCAAATCCTGTATTCAGGTCGAGCAATCTAGAGCGTGCAACGCGTACTCCAATGCGGACGGATTTTCCCAAGGGTGGAGGCAAACATGCTGAATGCAGGTGCGCCGGCGCCGCCAGGACAGCAATTTGCTACTGATGAGATCGCAACTCGGCGCGCGCCAATAGCGCCTCAGGGAACGTTGTGCGTCACGCCGCAGTTGATATCGGCGGGTGTACGCTGCGGGCGACGGTCACGCTATTTCCGGCGTCCAGCACGCTTCAAGCTCTGGTTATCAGGAGAAGACAATGGCGCTCTTCCACGCGGTTGCTTGGATCGACCACCACCATGCGCTGGTGCAACAGTTCGACGCCAGCGAGGTGCGCGCCGAGACCGTTAAGGAGCATCGCAACTACACGCGTCAGCATGGCAGCGGGGTTCGCACCGAGCACGAGTTCTTCGGCGAAGTGTGCGACGCGCTCGCGGGAATTGGCGAAGTCTTGGTGACCGGCTCGCACACCGCGCAAGCGGATTTTAAGCACTACGTCGAAAAACATCGCCCGGCGCTCATGTCCAGAATTGTAGGGTGGGAGACCGTCGATCATCCAACGGACGGCCAACTGGTGGCGTTGGCCAAGACGTTCTTCGAAAAATACGATCGGATGCAGGGTCAGGTTGCGCCAGTCTGACAGGAGAGATCGTGAAAGACCCATACGAGGTTCTGGGCGTCGCACGCACCGCCGCGCCCGACGATATCCGCAAGGCCTATCGCCGACTGGCGAAGAAACTGCATCCTGATCTCAATCCCGGAGACAAGCAGGCGGAGGCGCGCTTCAAGGAAGTGGCGACCGCCAACGATCTGCTTTCCGATCCGGACAAGCGCCAGAAATTTGATAGCGGCGAAATCGACGCCTCTGGGGCTGAACGGCCCCGGCAACAATATTACAAGGACTTTGCCGGCGGCGGCGCGGGCGCGGGGAGCCCATACGAAAACAGTTCCGGTTATGCTGACTTTGCCGACGGCGAGGATTTGTTCGCGGAATTGTTTCGTCGCCAGGCTGGGCAAGCGCGGCGCATGCGTGGCCCGGATTTGCACTATCGTCTGGCGATCTCCTTTCTCGACGCCGTCAACGGCGCGACCCAGCGGCTCACGCTGCCTGATGGCGGCTCTCTCGACGTGACCATTCCCGCCGGTATTCAGGAGGGTCAGACGCTGCGGCTGCGCGGCAAAGGCGCGCCGGTGCGCGGCGAGGGCGAGCCCGGCGATGCGTTGGTGGAAATCTCGATCAATCCGCATCGCTTCTTTGTTCGTCACGACGACGACATTCATATCGAACTCCCGATCACGCTCTCGGAAGCGGTGCTGGGCGCGCGCATCAAAACCCCGACGCCGACGGGTGCGGTGATGCTGACGGTGCCAAAAGGATCAAACACTGGCGCAATTCTTCGCTTGAAGGGCAAGGGCGTCGCGCGTCGCGGCGGCCACGGCGATGAACTCGTCAAGCTCAAGGTCATGTTGCCGTCAGAACCGAACGCCGAGCTTGAGGCGTTCCTCGCCACCTGGGCGCCTGCAAGCAGCGACGATCCGCGGAAGGACATGGTGTCATGATTTTCACGACAGTGGATTTTCTAGCGCGGGCGCAAGTGGACCGTGAAACCCTCGAAATCTGGATCGAAGAGGAATGGCTGTTCCCCAACGAAACAACGCCCGAGCGCGCTTTTACCGAGGCCGATCTGGCGCGCGCGCAATTGATCCGGGATCTCATGGATGATCTCGGCGTTAACGCCGAAGGTGTCGGCGTCGTTCTAAACCTAGTGGATCAGGTACATGGCTTGCGGAATGTGCTTGCCGAAGTCGTTGCCTCCGCGCGCGCGCGTTGATGAAAAGGGGAATGTCAGTCGGGGCAGCAGGCTTGCGTCGGCGCCTGCGACGTTTCGCGTTTGGGGCGCGGCGGAACCGCGACACCCAGACGGGGGTTTGTCCACGATGAGAAATGGGCTGTTGGGGCTGCTGTGCGCCTTGTTCGTGTTTGGAGGCGTGGCGATGGCGACCGAAGAACCCTCCTTTACTGTAGCGATTCATCAAGGCGACTTCGAGGTGCGGGACTATCCCGCGCTGGTCGTGGCTGAAGTCAGCGTTAGTGGCTCTCGTGATGAAGCGTCGAACGCGGGCTTCCGATTGCTTGCTGCGTACATCTTCGGGGGCAACACACGCCGTCAAAGCATCGCGATGACAGCGCCCGTCGTGCAGGAGCGCGCGACAAGCGAAACCATTGCGATGACAGCGCCGGTCACTCAATCGGGTGGGGATGGGGCATGGGTCGTACGTTTCACCATGCCAAGCACCTACACGCTGGAGACTTTGCCCGCGCCGAATGACGCGCGCGTGCGCCTGGTTCCCGTTCCGGCGCAGCGTTACGCCGTAGTGCGCTTTTCCGGATTGGCGCAAGCTGACGACGTCGAGCGCAGGACCGGCACGCTCAGGACATTCATGGAGCAGCAGAGTCTTCGCGCCGCCGGACCTCCTTCGCTCGCGCGCTACAATCCGCCTTGGACGCTCTGGTTCATGCGGCGCAACGAGGTTTGGATTCCGATTGCACGCGCTGGGTGACGCCTGGGAGTCGTGAGTGAATGCTTTGCGGCTCGCGAACGGCGCTTCGCGCGGAAAGCGACCCGGCGTGCTATCGCACATAAAGCGAGATAGGTTCTGAATGACGGGGGCGCACCGCGTGCTGGTTTGCGTTTTGGCGCTACCGAAGGGGAATGTTCAGTGCAGGGCCGG
>JANPCV010000151.1:0-21189 GCA_031431115.1 Caulobacteraceae bacterium | reverse complement strand
ATGGCGGCGACGTCCAGCGACGGATCGAACTCCGTCAGATCGACGCTGCGCACTTTCGGATGCGCGCAGATGAGCCGTGTCGCATCGAAGAAATCCTGCACGGCGACTCCGCCCGGCCGCGCACCCGGCGCACCTGGCATGGCGCTGCGCTCGACGACATCGATATCGAAATCCACATGGATCACATCGCAGCGTGAGGCCAAGCGCTCCAGCGCGTTGACGGCAATAGCGGCAAGCCCCTGCGCTTTGCACGCGGCGGCGGTAGCGACATAGATCCCGGCGGCTTTGGCCTTATCGTGCGCCTTCTTGGTATTCGCAAAGGGGAGCAGGCCGATCTGCGCGACGTGCGCGCCGGGGAGTCCATCTTGCAGCAGCGCTTGGATAGGATTGCCATTTGTCAGCCCGCAATCGGTGTCGCGCAAATCGAAATGCGCATCGAGCGTGAGTACGCCGACACGCTGAAGTGCCGGGTCGAGCGCGTGCACGCATGGCCGTGTGATCGCGTTATTGCCGCCGAGCACGACGCTCAGCCCGTGTTTCTTTGTTAGCGGCGCCAATATCTCCACAATAGGCGTTAGCGACTTCGCAGGCTGCAGCTTGGTGATGTCCGCATCGCCCGCATCGAACACGCGCAGCGTCGAAAGATCGGTTTCGGTCTCCAAATCATAGACGCTCATCCGCTTCATCGCGGCGCGCACGACGGCGGGCGCCTCATCGCACCGTCCAGGCGTAATCGAGCCGAGCCCCATCGGCGCGCCGAGCAGCGCCACGGGTGCGTTCGCGTCCTGCGAGAGCAGGTCGGCGGCGGAGAACCAGGAGCGGCAATCTGAATCGGTTGTCATGGCCGCATTATGAACGCTGCGTGTGCTCTTCGCGAGCCCGATCACACCCATTCCCGGATGCGGGCAGCGCAGTCCGGGACCCATAGACACGCACGGCCGACGCGTCGCTCGATCATCCTACGATTGTCTTTACGGATCCCGGGCTCGAAGCTTCCGCCTTCGCTCTGCGAGCTTCGGCGGACAAGTCGCATCGCCCCGGGAATGGGTGGTGCTTTATCGTTCCGCCGCTTATGACAAAGTCATGTGGGATACGCTTTGGGTCGATGCGAACCTCGCCACGATGGCGCCGGGCAAGCCTTATGGCGCGATCGAACGCGGCGCGGTGGCGGCAAAGGACGGGCGCATCGTATGGGCCGGTTATGCCGCCGACCTGCCGAAGCCGCCGGACGAACTCGCCCGCGATGTTCGCCGCTGCAACAATGCGTGGATCACGCCTGGTTTTGTCGATTGCCACACGCACCTCGTCTTTGGCGGCGACCGTTCGCGCGAGTTCGAATTGCGCCTCCAGGGCGCCAGCTACGAGGAAATTGCACGCGCCGGCGGCGGCATCGTCTCCACCGTCGCGGCGACGCGCGCTGCTTCGCGCGAGGAGCTGACCGAAAGCGCTGCACGCCGGCTCGCGGGCCTAACGCGCGAAGGCGTCACCACTATTGAGGTGAAGTCCGGTTATGGCCTCGATCTCGAAAACGAATTGAAGATGCTTCAGGCTGCCGGAGATTTAGCGGCGCGCGGCAATGTCCGTGTGAAGCGCTCGTTTCTCGGCCTGCATGCGCTGCCACCTGAGTTCAAAGACGATCGTGCCGCCTATGTGCAGCTCGTCGCAGACGTGATGATCCCTGCGATCGCTGCCGAGGGCGCGGCCGATGCTGTCGATGCGTTCTGCGAGAATATTGGCTTCACCGTTGAGGAGGTGGATTACGTCTTCTCCGCCGCGCGCGAAAATGGTTTGGATGTGAAGCTCCATGCCGAGCAGCTCAGTAATCAACATGGCTCGGCGCTCGCGGCGCGCTATCAGGCGCTATCCGCCGATCACCTTGAATATTTGGATGATGCCGGCATCGCCGCGATGGCGGAGAACGGCACAGTCGCGGTGCTTTTGCCTGGCGCGTTTTACTTTTTGCGCGAGACGCAACTTCCGCCGATTGAAGCGTTGCGCAAAGCTGGCGTTCACATGGCCGTCGCCAGCGATTGCAATCCCGGCACATCGCCGATGACCTCGCCGCTCGCCGTGCTCAACATGGCGTGCACTCTGTTCCGGCTGACGCCCGAGGAGGCGCTCGCCGGCATCACGCGAGAGGGCGCGCGTGCGCTCGGCATCCTGGACGATGTCGGCACCCTCGAAGTCGGCAAGGCCGCCGATCTCGCCGTATGGGACGTAAAGTCGCCGGCCGAACTCAGCTATTGGCTTGGCGCACCGCTTTTGCGGGAGCGGGTATTCGCTGGACGCGTTGTGTGAGCAGCCGCGCCGGGCTAGAAGCGCGCAAAATTTCGGGAGGAAACATGGATCACCGTCGCGATGAGTCGCGCGTCATTCGTGCGCCGCGAGGCATGGAGCGCACGTGTAAGAGCTGGCTGACCGAAGCGGCGCTGCGCATGCTGATGAACAATCTCGATCCGGATGTTGCTGAGCATCCGGAAGAGCTGGTCGTCTATGGCGGCATCGGCCGCGCCGCGCGCGACTGGAAGAGCTACGATAAGATTGTAGAGACGCTGCGGCGGCTCGAAGAGGACGAAACGCTACTTATCCAATCGGGCAAGCCGGTTGGCGTGTTCAAGACGCACGCTGATGCGCCGCGGGTGTTGCTCGCCAACTCCAACCTCGTGCCGCGTTGGGCGACCTGGGAGCATTTCGACGAGCTCGATCGCAAAGGCCTCATGATGTACGGCCAGATGACGGCCGGGTCGTGGATCTACATCGGCACGCAAGGCATCGTGCAGGGCACGTTTGAGACCTTTGCCGAGATGGGCCGCAAGCATTTTGGCGGCAGCTGGAAGGGCAAGTGGATACTCACCGCTGGCCTTGGCGGCATGGGCGGCGCCCAACCACTCGCGGCGGTGATGGCTGGTGCGTGCTGCTTGGCGATCGAATGCCAAAGCGACCGCATCGATAAGCGCCTACAGACGCGTTACCTCGATAAGCGCGCTGAGACGCTCGATGAGGGGTTGAAGCTAATCAACGAAGCCTGCGCAAGGGGCGAAGCGATTTCTGTCGGCTTACTTGGCAACGCCGCTGAGATTTTGCCGGAGATGGTCAAGCGCGGCATCCGTCCGGACGCCGTCACCGACCAAACCTCCGCGCATGATACGGTGAATGGCTATTTGCCTGCCGGCTGGAGCGTTGAGCGTTGGGTGCAGACGCGTGCGCAGAACCCAGAAGCGGTGCGCGAAGCGGCGTGCGCCTCGATTGCTGTGCACGTAAAAGCGATGCTCGACTTCCACAATATGGGCATCCCCACCGTCGACTACGGCAACAACATCCGCCAAGTCGCGAAGGACAATGGCGTTGAAGACGCGTTCGCCTATCCGGGCTTTGTGCCGGCATATGTGCGTCCTCTGTTCTGCCGCGGCATTGGTCCGTTCCGCTGGGCCGCGCTCACCGGCAATCCGGATGACATCGCTAAGACTGACGCGAAGGTCAAAGAACTCATCCCGGACGACGCGCATCTGCATCGCTGGCTCGACATGGCGCGGGAGCGCATTGCGTTCCAAGGATTGCCTGCGCGCATTTGCTGGGTCGGCTTGGGTCAACGCGATCGTTTGGGTCTCGCGTTCAACGAGATGGTGGCGAAGGGCGAGATCGGCCCGCTGGTGATTGGCCGCGATCACTTAGACTCCGGCTCCGTCGCTTCACCCAACCGCGAAACGGAAAAAATGCGCGATGGCTCCGACGCGGTCAGCGATTGGCCCTTGCTCAACGCGCTGTTGAATACGGCCGGCGGCGCCACTTGGGTGTCGCTGCACCATGGCGGCGGTGTCGGCATGGGCTATTCGCAGCATTCCGGCGTCGTCATTGTTTGCGACGGCACCGAAGCCGCATCGAAGCGTATCGCGCGTGTGCTCTGGAATGATCCCGGCACAGGCGTCATGCGTCACGCCGATGCAGGATACGAAGACGCCATAGAGTGCGCGAGAGAACAGAAACTCGACTTGCCGGCGTTGGACATCCGCTAATGCAATCAGAACCAACCGCGTCACCTCCCCTCAAGGGGAGAAGGGACGGAGTGTGCAAATGAAACTCTCTCTTTCTCAGCTCCGCGCCATCTGGTCGGGCCAAGGCGCCCTCACGCTCGACGCTGCCGACTATAAGCGCATCGACGACGCGGCTGCGGCGGTGACGAGGGCGCTTGCAACCGGCGCTGCGCTCTATGGCATCAACACCGGCTTTGGGAAGCTTGCCTCCAAGCGCATCGACGCCGCGCAGCTTGAGCAGCTTCAGCGTAATCTTGTGCTGTCGCACGCTGTCGGCGTTGGCGCCGACCTGCCGGAACGCGTCGTGCGTCTTGCGATGGCGATCAAGATCGTGACGCTCGCGGCCGGCCGGTCCGGCGTGCGGCGCATCGTAGTCGATACGTTAGTGAAACTGCTCGCCGGCAACGTGTATCCTATCATCCCGTGCCAGGGCTCTGTCGGCGCCTCTGGCGATCTTGCGCCACTCGCGCATCTTTCGTGCGCCATTATCGGCGAGGGCGAAGTCCGCCTGAACGGCGAGAAGCTTGAAGCACGCGAGGCACTGAAGCGTATTGGCGCCGAGCCGGTCGTGCTCGGTCCGAAAGAGGGGCTGGCGCTCCTCAATGGCACGCAAATCTCCACCGCGCTCGCGCTCGACGCATTGTTCCGCGCGCGTGACGTGTTCGATGCGGCGCTCGTCGCTGGCGCGATGTCGACCGATGCGATGAAAGGCACCGATGCGCCGTTCGATGCGCGCATTCATGAAGCGCGCGGCCAGAAGGGCCAGATCGAAGTCGCGGCGCGTTTGCGCGCCTTGATGACCGGCAGCGAAATCCGTCACTCGCACCTCACCGGCGATGATCGTGTGCAGGATCCATATTCGATCCGTTGTCAGCCGCAAGTCATGGGCGCGTGCCTCGACGTGTTGAACAGCGCCGCGGCCACGCTCGAGATCGAGGCCAACGCTGTTACCGATAACCCGTTGGTCTTCGCCGAAGACGACGCAATTCTCTCGGGCGGAAATTTTCACGCGGAGCCTGTGGCGTTCGCCGCTGATATGATTTCGATGGCGACCGCAGAGATTGCCTCGATCAGCGAACGTCGGCTCGCTGTGCTCATTGATCCCGCGCTCTCAGGGCTGCCTGCGTTTCTCGTGAGCGATGGCGGGCTCAACTCGGGTTTTATGATTTTGCAGGTCACCGCGGCCGCACTTGTGTCGGAAAATAAGACGCTGGCGCATCCCGCCGTCGTCGACACGATCCCGACATCGGCGAACCAGGAAGATCACGTTTCGATGGCGACGTTTGCGGGCCGCAAAGCTGGCGACATTGCACGCAATGCCGCGAACGTTGTCGCGATCGAACTTCTGGCCGCCGCTCAAGGGCTGGACTTCAATGCGCCGCTGAAAACCTCGCCGCCGCTGCAGAACGCCTACGCGAAGATACGCGCTGTTTCCGCGTACCTTGAACAGGATCGCTCTCTCGCCGGTGATACCGGGCGTGTTCGCGAAATGATTGAAGCCGGCGGGTTCGCGGCCTAACAGCCCATCGGGTCAGCCATCCAACCGATAAGTTCGCCGCTTGCGTTGCGAACTTCTGGTGCGTCGTAGCATTCGCCGCCAGGTTGCGTGCCTGGTCCGCGCACGAAGATCGCAACCGCTTCACCCGGTACGCGCAAGGTTTCGCTACGCTGCTGCGACGTAGCGCTTTGCGGATTGCCATACGCCGCGACGCAATCTTGATCGCCATTCTCGCCGCGCATGCGCACCGTTACGTTGTCGCCATCACGGCGTGCGTAGCCGACCCAGCGCGTCCCCGGTGATTTGGCGATGCACGCGTCGATGTACGGCATCAAGTCCATGAGGTGCGTGTCCCAGCGTTCGATCCCGCAACCGGTCACCGGCTCATGCCCGCGCGCTTGGATGTTCACGCGTAACGGATAGGTTGCGCCGTTGACTGTGCAATCTTCGGTGACGAAATCGACCGTGAGATCACCGCTCACAATCTGCGCGCCGCTATCCGTCGGTTGGGGCGGCGAATACGTGGCTGACGCGACGGTCTCGTAGTTCATCCGCAATTCCATCGCGTTTGCACTGGTACTGGCAATGAACTCGAACTCCGGCTCGGCGCCGAACACGTCGAACGAGCCTGTGGGGATCGCAGAGAGGGGCGCGTCCACCGTTGGCGGCGTTGCCGGTCGCCCGCACGCGGCGAGCGCACACACCACTACGATCATGCAAAACTTGTTCATGTTCTCACCCCGCGAGCACGATGTTGATGACGCCCGCTACGATCAACGTCTGCGCAGCCACATAAGTCCACCACACCACCGGCGCCGTCAAACGGCGCACGGATGCGTCTGCGGGTAAACGGAAAAGTTCCGCCGCCAGCACCAGATCGCTGACCAGGAAGCTGACTGCGCCGAGCATCGCCAACCAGCCGATCCAAGGCAACCACATCGCGGCAATCGCCATCGCGGTGATGGCGCCGGCATAGATCATCGCCGCGAGCGGCACGGCGCCGAGCTTGCGCCGCCAGATTGCAAGCGCAATGGCAGCAAACGCGAGCGCAGCTAGTGGGACGAACGCCATGGGCGAGGGCGCGCTTTCCGGATCGTTGTTCAGGGCCATGATGCCGGCGATGACATAGACGGGCAGCAGCGCGCCAACGGCGATCAGCGCCGCGACGCTAAGCGCGCCGCTCACCGGTGCGTGTTTGAATTCGTCCGTTCGCCAGAACCAAACCAAAAACGCCAACAAGACAAGCACGATCGCCGCCATCGCCGCGTAGCGCGGCCAAAGCGGTGCGTTGTCGCCGGAGAAAAACCAGATCGCGCCAAACATCAGCACGTAGGTGAGTTGCGCGAGTAAGAAGGCGAGGATGCCGAGCGGCAACGTCCATTTTGCTTTGAAGGCGAGAAAGAGATCGCCGAGCGCGGAGAAGAACGCGGCGGCGATGAGCGGGAAGGGCGCCCCCGCGCTGATCAATGCGCCAGCCGTCGCGCCCATGAAGGTGGTCTTGACCAGAGCGCGCACGAAGCTGGGCGGCCGCGCCAAGAAGTAGGCGCCGTACGCAACGGCAGCCGCGATAGCCAGCACGCCTAGCGCCCAAAAAGTTGGGCCAATAGCGATCGTCCCCATCGTTTGGCCCTTCGATTCCGCCGCTGTTCAGGTCAAGGTGGTACTACCACGGGCGAACTATGGGGAAGTGGGCATGACGACCAGACTTTGGCGTTTCAAAATGTTGGCCGCTGCTTCGGTGGCGGCATTGTTAGCTGCGTGCGCCACGGCGCCGACGCCAGAACAACTTGAAGCGCAGGCTTGGACAGCCGCCGCATCGCAAGATTCTCCCGGCGCTTATGAAAATTATCTTGGCGCGTATGGTTTCGGCCCCAATGCTGAATCGGCGCGTCAGCGTATTGCCGAACTGATGGTGCTGGAGCGCCAAGCCTGGGGCAGAGCGCGGCAGGTAAATACTGAAGCGTCTTACGAGGACTATCTTCGCTCATTCGGTTGGGGTGGGAACGCCGCCGAGGCCGATCAACGTCGTGCAGTCCTGGCTGCGCCACGTTTGGCCGCGGAAGAGCGCGCCGCTTGGGCCGAAGTCGCCCGGATTGATCGCATCGAAGCCTATGAAGGCTTCCTCAATGCGTGGCCTAATGGGGCTAATTCGGAAGAGGCGCGGTCGCGGCTCGATTACCTTTGGAATACCGACGAAGGCGCATGGGTTCGTGCGCGCCGCCTTGATTCAATCGGCGGTTATGCTGATTTTTTGCGCGCCTATCCGCGGTCGCCATACGCGGCCGATGCGCGGCGCATCATTGATGAGTATCGCCGCCAAGACGATTACGCCTGGGATAGCGCGCGCCGCCGCGACGAGGTGCGCGAGTATGAGCGCTATCTGCGCGACAATCCGGACGGCTATCATCGCGACGACGCGGAGCGGCGCGTGTATCAATTGCGCGCCGATGATCGCTCGGCATGGGATCGGGCTGCGCGCCGCGATTCAATCGACGCCTACGATTATTACTTGGCGACGCAGCGAGACGGTGAATTTCGTGATCGCGCGCAGCGGCGCGTTCGTCAGCTTCGCGACGCGATGAACAATCCGCCGCCTCAGCCGCCGCCGGTGACATCGCCGCCGCCACCACCTCCGCCGCAACCGCCGGGTCCGCCACGGCCACCGCGTCCGCGTGATCCAAATCCGCCGTCACCACCGGTCACGCCGCCGTCGCCGCCGCCGCCCGTGACGCCACCTCCTCCGCCACCACCACCACCAGTGACGCCGCCTCCGCCGCCGCCAGTGCTGGGGGTGCCCCCGACACCACCGCCGCCGCCGCCCGCAGATCCTGATGGCTCTGATGGCATCGATCCGAACGCGCGGGACTTGCCCGATCCGAACTGACGCAGCGCGAGATTGCGTTCAGGCGCGCGGTGGCTAGAAACGCCGCTGCGCGCCCTTGCGTGCGCCAAGGGAGGAAACAAGATGCGTCTTTCGTCGGATATCGCTGCTGTCGTGACCGGCGGCGCTTCGGGCCTTGGCCGGGCGACGGTCGAGAAGCTGCGCGCTGACGGCGTGAAGGTCGCGATCTTTGATCGTGACGAAGATCGCGGCAAAGCCACCGCCGCTGAACTCGGCGCAACTTTCTGCAAAGTGGATGTTACCAGCGACGATAGCGTCAATGCCGGTTTTGAGGCGGCGCGTAAGGCCAACGGGCAAGAGCGCATTCTGGTTTGCTGCGCAGGCATCGGCTCGGCGATGAAAACCGCCAGCCGCTCCCGGGAGAGCGGCGAGATCAAACATTTCCCGCTCAACATTTTCGAGCTGACCATCCAGATCAACTTGATCGGAACTTTCCGGTGCGTCGCAAAATCCGCCGCCGGAATTCTCACGCTCGATCCGCTCGAGAACGGCGAACGTGGCGCGATGGTAATGACAGCATCGGTCGCGGCCGAAGATGGTCAGATCGGCCAAGCTGCCTATTCGGCGTCAAAGGGCGGCGTTGTTGGCATGACGTTGCCGATCGCGCGTGACCTCTCCGGCGAGGGCATTCGCATCAACACCATCCTGCCGGGCGTCTTCGAAACGCCGCTGATGATGGGCGCGCCGGAGAAGGTGAAAGAAGCGCTGGCTGCAAGCGTGCCGTTTCCGAAACGCCTCGGAAACCCGCAAGAATACGCATCTCTCGCTATCGAAATGATTCGCAATCCGTACTTCAACGGCGAGGATGTGCGCCTCGACGGCGCTATTCGCATGGGCCTGCGCTGAGGCCGGAAGCCGCGTTTTTGTTGATTTTTGTGCATTTCCGTAACACGCACGACACCCGCGCGTGTGGAAACCGCTGTAAATCAGCATTTTTGCGTTGCGACTCAGAGGGGCTCATGTCAGGGAATCCGGCGCAAACGTTGAAAACCGCGATAAACAGCGCTTTTTGACGTGTTTCGAGAGAGGCGCGGTCACGCTCCATCAAGAAATGAGTGGCATCTACTCAGCGGCCGGCGCGGAGAAGGGCAACTAAAAAGCCTGATTTAGCGGCGGTTCGTTGAGTTAAACACACGACAACCTTTGAGAAGGAAAAATACACATGGCCAAAAAGGCAGCGAAGAAGAAGGCTCCGGCCAAGAAGAAGTCAGCCGTCCGCAAGACCGCGAAGAAGGCCGCTCCGGCCCCGGCGAAGGCCGTGAAGGTCACTGCGGTTGCCGGCAAGACCGTCACCGCCAGCGCTCTGCTGCAGTCGGTTGCCGATCACCTCGGCGTCAAGAAGTCGGAAGCCAAGACGCTCGTCGAAGGCTACATCGATGTTGTGAAGGCCTACGTGCTTAAGGGCTCGAAGGTGAAGATCGGTGACATTGGCATGGTTATGATCCGCGCTCGCAAGGCCCGCATGGGCCGCAACCCGCAAACGGGTGAGCCGGTGAAGATCAAGGCCTCGAAGAAGCTGGCGTTCCGTCAGTCTTCCGTGATGAAGGCCCAAGTGATGGGCGGCCGCTAAGTCTTGTCGCGGGCTCGCTGAGCCCGCGCGGGCGGCTGCGTCACCGACGCAAAAGTAACAATGACCCCATCCGGGGTTGTCGAGACGGCCGGCGTGCTACGAAGCGCCGGCCGTTTTCGTTTGCGTCCCTCCGCTCAAGGCGTGCCATCATGTCGGGAGGAGGCGTGGGATGCGTTCAGTGATGATGGCGGCGGCTTTGGCGTTGGCCGCTTGTGCAACGGCCAGTCCCACACTCGAGGCGCCGGCCTGCGAGGTTTCCGCCGCGGACCGCGCCTGGATCGATGCCTCCCTCGACGCTTGGCGCTTCACTGCGCGCGAGATCACAGGCGTCGCCACGGTGCGTCCGTTCGACGCCGTGTTTTTCGACGACGATTGCGTCCTCACCAGCGCCAACGCCTTCAGTGCTCCCAACGTCGCTGACGTCATTTGGACTGCCGCGTCGCATGCGGGGGAGGTAACGCTCCCTGGTGGCGGCGCCATGCCTGCCGGCGTTGCGTCGTTCGCCAGCGCTGACGACGCGAGCGCGTTCTTTGTTATGTCGACGCCCAGCGTCTGGCGCGCCGCCGGTGTCGCCAACGAAGCGCTCGGCCTTGAAACCATGATGACCGCCGTGCTGCTCCACGAAGGCGCGCATGTCGCGCAATCCAATACCTACGGCGCGCGGATCACGGCCATCGTCAACGCCAACAATCTGGCGGACGATTTCAGCGACGACACGATACAAGAGCGCTTCGGCGATAACGCTGAGTTCGCAGCCTCTGTCGAACGCGAAACCACGCTGCTGTTTCAAGTAGCCGGCAACCCTGACGAAGCCGACGCGCGACGCCTAGCGCGCGAAGCGCTGGCGCTGATGCGGGCGCGCCATGCGCGTTGGTTCACCGGCGCTGATGCCTATCTCGCGGACGCCGAAGACCTTTGGTTGACCATGGAAGGATCGGGGCAGTGGGTTGGATATCAGTGGATCGTGCATCCGAGCGGTGGCGGCGCCGAGCCCAGCGCCGCGACGGCGAACTTCGCGCGCCGTGGCCGCTTTTGGTCACAGAAAGAGGGGATCGCGCTCGCGTTCGCGGTTGATCGTCTCGCCGGCTTTGACTGGAAGCGTCACGCGTTCGGCGATGGCGCGATGACGTTGACGGAAATGCTCGACGCCGCGCTTGCGGACGAAAACTAGGAGGCCGGCGTGCGAACGCTTTTCTGTTTGTTAGCTCTAGCGGCGGCGGCCGCGCTCGTCAGCTGCACGAGCATGCACAACGAGGTCATATCCGGTTTTTGCGGCGCTGATCGGCGCGATCAGCAACGATGGGCTCGGATCGAGGCGCCCGCGGACGCCGAGGCCTATCGAACTCTCGCCAGAGCAGGCGAGGGAATGAGCCGGCCGCGCGGCGAGGAATATTGGTTCGCGTTGGCGAGCGGCGAAATCAAATATTGTGTAACGCCGCTCCAGCGAGCGAGCACCGTGCCCGAGCGCAACGGCAGCAATTGCGATGACCGCGTCGGCTGGTGGTGGATCTTCCGTCAAATGCCGTCCGGCCCGGAGACGCGCGGCGCCGAAGAGCGCATCTGCCTGACCTAAATCTCGATCATATCGCGGGCGCGGCGGCAGACGTCCGTCGCGGCTGTTACCTCGCTGGCAGTAAAGAGCGGCGCATAGACGCTCGCCGCCGATAGGAATTGTTTGCGCATCGATTGAAACCGGTCGCGGCCTTTCTTGGTCGCGCGCACCAACTTTGATGTCTTGTGTTTCGGGTTGTCGATGAACTCCACAAGGCCCTGTGTTTCCAGCGCATTGGCGGTGGTCTGACAATGCTGGCGCGACACCGGGCGCGAGCGCGCCATGTCCGGCACGGTTTGAGGCCCGTCTTTCACCAACATGCGCAACATGCCCCACTCGCCGCCCGCAGTTGCAAAGCCCGCGGTAGCTTCGGTGAGTGCTTCGATGCGGAAATAAAATTCGATCACCGCAACGGAGAGATCGAGTACGTTTTCGGCGCTTGCCTGTAGCGGCTTTTTCACTTGACAACCCACTTGTCATATTTGACAGCTAGATTGTCATTCTGGGAGAGCGACATGCGCGCGTCAATGACGGCTGGTGACTCCGGCGAGGGCTGCAGCGGCCTCGAGTGCATATGGGGAGACCCCCGCGGCCTAACAGGGGCGATCGCGCTTGCCGTGATGGCTGCCGGAAACGAACGTCAAAACACGGCGGCGCTTGATCTGCTCGCGCCGAGGCCTGGCGATAGCGTCATCGAACTTGGGTGTGGTCCCGGCATGGGCGTGCGCGCGGCGCTGAAGCGCGTCGGCAAGGCGGGCTATGTCGTGGGCGTCGATCGATCGGCGACCTCTTCACATTGCGCGTCACACGCCGCACATGGCGCGGTGCGATCGGGGCGAGCAGTGATCATGCGCGCTGAGGCCGCCGATTTGCCGTTCCGCGACTCGATGTTCGACCGCGCCTTCGCAGTGAACAGTTTCCAATTCTGGGCTGATCCGGCGCGCGCCTTGCGCGAGATTGCCCGCGTGCTTGCCCCGGGTGGACGGCTCGTCATCACGCAGCGTGCTTCGAGTTCCGACACGCCGAGCAATTTTGCTGGCGCAGCGCGCGGCATGGAACGCATGGGCCAAGCAACGGCGCTGCTGAAAGCGCAAGGCTGGCGCATCGTTGACGAACGCGCCACGCGCGATGGCGCACATCTTCTGGCGGTCAGCGTTCTGGCGGAGCGCCCGCTCTAGCGCATGTGGATCACGGTCGCCTGGATCGCACTGGCGCTTGTGCACACGCCCCCGGCGCTGGCGACATTCTCGCCGCAGATGCGCAAGCGCATGTACGGCGTCGATGATAACGGCCCGCTTGGCATCATCCTGGTCCACCGCGGCGTGCTTTTCTTGGCGGTAGCCAGCGCCTGCGTTCTGGCGGCGCTCAACGTCGAAGCTCGAACCGCGGCGGTGTTGGTGACTTCGATCAGCGTGATCGGATTTCTGATCGCTTACGTTTTGCATGGCGCGCCGAAGCGCCTGCGCACGATTGCGCTTGTTGATGCCGTCGCGCTCATCCCACTCGCCATCGTGGGTTTCGACGTTTGGACTAGGCTGTCGGCCTAGCATTGTTCGCCGCGACCTGAGCGATCGCGATTCCAACCGCCATGACCACCAAGCCCACAGCGCGCAACGCATCGATTGGCTTTTGCGGCGCGCCGAAAAGACCGAAATGGTCGATCAACGCTGATGAGATGATCTGCCCGGCGAGCACGAACATCACTGCGTTGCCGATGCCGAAGCGCGGTCCGACCCAGGTGATCGAAAGCAGGTAAAACGCAAAGCCGGCGCCGGCGAGAAGTTGCCACGGCGTCGCTTGCCTCAGCGCGCCCCACGACACGTTCATGCTGCCGTTGAGCAATGTGAACGCCAGGACGAGCGCAAAGCCGCCGCCCGAAACAATCGCCGCTGCCGCCCACGGATTATCTAGCGTGCGCCCGAGCCCGCCTGAGAGCGCAGCCATGATCGGAATGAGAATGCCGCCCACCGTCGAGAGCGCGATGTAGTAGGCGAGCGCCGGCGCGTTCATCGCGGCGGCGCCTTGGCGTTGCGGGCGCTGACGGTCTCACCGCCTATGCCCCAATTATCGGTCTCGATTTCTTCGATGATGACAACCGTCGTCGCCGGATTTTTATTGAGCACGCGTTGCAGTAATTCCGTCGCGCCTTTGACCAGCTCGGCCTTTTGTTCGGCGGTGGCGCCAGTTTTAGTGATCTTGATGTTCACGTACGGCATAGGACCTCACACAAAGCCAGAGACGGGGTGGGGGATGTACGGCTCTTCCAGCCGCTTGATCTCATCTGCCGAGAGCGAAACATCGGCCGCGGCGATTGCATCGTTCAGTTGTTCGATTTTGGTGGCGCCAACGATCGGCGCCGTAACGCCAGGCTTTGCCAGCACCCACGCCAACGCCACTTGTCCGCGCGGCAGGCCGCGTTCGGCCGCAACTTCGCCCACACGCTCGATCACTGCGCGATCGGCTTCCACGGTTTTGCGATAGAGGTACTGGCCGAACTTGTCGGTCTCGCTGCGCTCGGTCTTTTCATCGGGACCGCGCGCCAGGCGGCCGCGCGCCAGCGGCGACCATGGGATCACGCCAATGCCTTGGTCACGGCAGAGCGGCAGCATTTCGCGCTCTTCTTCGCGGTAAAGCAGGTTCAAATGGTTCTGCATTGAGATGAAACGCGACCAGCCATTTGCGCTCTGCAGCGCCAACGCTTGCATGAATTGCCACGCATACATGGATGACGCGCCGATATAGCGCGCCTTGCCGCTCTTCACGACGTCATGCAGCGCCTCGAGCGTTTCTTCGATCGGCGTTTCCGGATCGAGGCGGTGGATCTGATAGAGATCGACGTAGTCCGTGCCGAGCCGTTTCAAGCTCAAATCGATTTCGCCGAGAATGGCTTTGCGTGAGAGGCCTTTGCCGTTCGGATCGCCCGGCCGCATCTCGCCGTGGACTTTCGTGGCGATAACGATCTCGTGGCGTTTGGCGTACTTCGCGATGGCGCGGCCAAGAAATTCTTCGCTGGTTCCAAAGGAATAGACGTTGGCGGTGTCGAAGAAATTGATGCCGGCTTCGATGGCGCGTTTGTAAAATGGCTGCGAAGCCGCTTCATCGAGCGCCCAAGGGTGCGCGCCGCCGGCGCCGTTTGCGTACGCCATCGTGCCGAGGCAGATGCGTGAAACTTTGAGGCCGCTTTTGCCGAGGTTTACGTATTTCATCACCACGCTCCGTCTTTATGGACCGCCGGCGTCCCGCCGGCATGCTCCGGAGCCGGCCGGCGAGACGCCGGCGGTCCATATTGCTACGCCGTCATCTCAACGAACACATCTTCCAGATCCGGCTCTTGGATCGAGAGATCCTTGATCTGCACGCCGGCCGCGCGCACGCGATCGAGCAATTCTTCCACCGTGTGCTGGCTGGTTTTGTAGGTCAGCGAAAACGCGCCGGTCGCCTTCATCGCAAAGGTGACATCTTCAAAGCCCTTGAGCGGCGGCGTCACCGGCGATTGCGGCGTCACCACCAACGTCTTTTGATCGAGCCGCGAAATCAGTTTCGAGGTCGGCTCGGATGCGATGACATTGCCATGATTGATAATGGCGATGGTATCGCAAAGCTCTTGCGCTTCTTCGAGGTAGTGCGTCGTCAAAACGATCGTCACGCCGCTCGCGTGCAGCGAGCGCACATAATCCCAAAGCTGGCGCCGCAATTCGACGTCAACGCCCGCCGTCGGTTCATCGAGCACCAGAACTGGCGGCCCATGCACCATCGCCTTCGCCACCAGCAAACGCCGCTTCATGCCGCCCGACAAAGTGCGCGCATACGCATCGCGCTTATCCCAGAGCCCGACGGCGCGAAGGATTTCCTCCGTCCGCCGCTCGCTCTTTGGAACGCCATAATAGCCCGCCTGAATCTCCAACGCTTCGCCGGGGGAGAAGAAGGGGTCCATGTTCAGTTCTTGCGGCACGATGCCAATGGCGCCGCGTGCATTCATTGGATCGGCGTCGATATCGTGACCCCAAATTGAGGCCGTGCCGCCGCTCTTCACGACCAAGCCCCCCAAAATGTTGATGAACGTCGATTTGCCGGCGCCATTAGGCCCTAGCAATCCAAAGAACGAGCCGCGCGGGATCGCCAGGTCGATCGCCTTCAACGCGTGTACCGCCTTGCCCTTGCCTTGGGCGCGGTAGGTTTTATCGAGGCCGCGCGCCTCGATGGCGAACTCGGGCGGCGTCTGTGATGTTGGCATGGAATACCTGGGTTGCCCGCATTGCGCGGGCGCGCGATGCGCTTTAGTTACGGGCGCGCTTAAGCCGCTTCAACCCAGGCCGCGACCAGAAATGACGAAACTGCGCGATAACCCCCGCACCGATGCGTCCACGCCCGGCGATCCCGATGCGATTCCAGCGCCGGAAACGATCGAAGTCACGTCGCGGCGCGTGAAGTGCGACGGCGGCAGCGCCGCGCTCGGGCATCCGGTCGTCTATTACGATATGGGCGAAGAGAACTTCGTCGAATGCGGCTATTGCGACCGCCGCTTCGTGCTGGCGCACGGCGCGGGCGGCGATCACTAAGCGATTATGGAGCGCGGGCGTCCCCGCCCGCGTCCTTAACTTCATCGGCGCACGCGGGCGGCGCGCCCGCGTTCCATATTAGTGCATCGCGCCGACGACGATCTCGATCTTGTTGCCATCGGGATCGAGAACGATCGCGCCGTAATAGTCCGGCCCGATATCGAGATGCAGGCCCGCCGCACGCACCGTCGTCGCGCCATGACTCAGCGCTGCGAGATACGCATCATCGACTTCCTGCTCTGACGTTGCGCGGAACGCGATGTGCGCGCCGAGGCCGGCGATGCGATCGCCGTCAGTCGGGTAGAGCCAGAACAGGCGCGTACCATCGCGCCCATAAGCGAGCTCGTTTTCCTTCGACCAGGTTTTCGAATGCCCGAGCGGCGCAAACAGCGCGTCATAGAAGTGCGCCGCAGCCTCAAGATCGCGTACGCCGAGTGAGAGATGGTCGAACATGAAATCTTCCGAACCCTCTCAGATTGGAGTTGTTCGCGGCTCACACAAGTGTGCGCGGAAAGAAAACGGTGAAGTCCGAAAACAGCGAGGCGCGCATGTGGATCGTGCTATAACGCAATGACCGAGGAGAAACGCCTATGTCCGCCGAAAACGCCGCAACATTCCACAAGCTGCATGAAGAATTGTTGATCTTGCCGAATGCGTGGGACGCCGCCTCCGCCCGCATCGTGCAAGACGCAGGCGCCAAAGCCATCGCCACAACCAGCGCCTCGCTTGCCTGGGCGCAAGGCTACGCGGACGGTCACCACTTCCCGGTCGAGAAGCTCGTCGTCACCATCGAAGCGATCTCGCGCGCCATTTCCATTCCGCTCTCGTGCGATGCTGAAGGCGGCTATTCCGACGGTCCCAAACAAGCCGCCGAAAACGTCGCCAAGCTCATCGACGCCGGCGCAGTCGGCATCAATCTCGAAGATGGTACGCAGCCACACGAATTGCATTTGAAGAAGATCGAAGCGATCCGTGCTGTTGCTGAGAAGAAAGGCGTCAATCTCTTCATCAACGCGCGCACCGATGTGATCCTCAAGCAACTCGTTCCGGCGGAGCAAGCAGTCGAAGAAGCGCTGCGCCGTGCGGCAGGCATCGAGCGGGCAGGCGGCAACGGCCTGTTCGTGCCGGGCATCGCCGACGCGTCGCAAATCAGCGCGATCGTCAACGGCACAAAATTGCCGCTCAACATCATGGCGCGCCCCGGTGCGCCCGCCGCAGCGCAACTCCGCGAGCTTGGCGTTCGCCGCCTCAGCGCCGCGACCGGCTTGTTCAACGTCGCCATGGCCAGCGCCCGCGAAGCCGCCGAAGACTTCCTCCGCGACGGCGATTCAGAAGCCCTATGGCAACGCCGCGGCAGCCCGCCCGATTACAACAAGCTGTTTGGCGCCTAGGTTTCACACTCTGGGGTCAAGTGGTTCGGGCTCATTGCGGCGCGAGTACAATCGCGCAGCCGTGTACAATTCGAGCGCGACGCTGAACCCGGCAAACCATCTCACAAATGTTGGAACAGCCATCAGGAATGTTGTCGCCGCGATTGCAGCCGTCAAAATATGCAAAAACCATGGTGGAATGGCCGCGAGCTTCGGCCAGAGCCAATAGGTAATCGCAGCCGCCACAAACCCAACGCCGGCGCCGATATACCAAGGCGCGGTCAGCAACAGGCATGTCGCCGCGCCGACGACTAGCCAGATTGTCAATGCGGGTGCGATGAGGCTTGCGCGCATGCGTCAAGGATAGATCGGAATCTCACCGGCTGCTAGCTGTTGAGGGCTGACGCAGTAGCCTCGAAGCGCCTAGATAGGCGCATGGCTAAAAAAGACGCTCCGCGCCTCTACCTCATCGACGGCTCCGCCTACATTTTCCGCGCCTACCACGCGCTGCCGCCGCTCACGCGCGCCAGCGACGGGCTTTCGGTCGGCGCCGTCGCCGGCTTCTGCAACATGCTGTGGAAGTTTCTGGAAGAGATGAAAGGCGCCGACGCGCCGACGCACCTCGCCGTCATCTTCGACAAAAGCGAAATCACGTTCCGCAATAAACTTTATCCTGAGTACAAAGCGCATCGCCCGCCGACGCCGGAAGATCTCGCCCCGCAATTTCCGATGATCCGCGACGCAACGCGCGCGTTCAATCTGCCGTGCATCGAGATGGGCGGCTTTGAGGCCGACGATCTCATCGCCACTTATGCGCGCCAAGCTGCTGCGAGCGGCGCAAGCGTGCGTATCGTCTCGTCGGACAAAGATCTGATGCAGCTTATCGTCGAGGGCGTCGTTGAAATGTACGACCCGATGAAGAACAGGCTGCTCGGCCTTGAAGCGGTGATGGAAAAATTCGGCGTCGGTCCCGATAAGGTCATCGATGCGCAAGCGCTGATCGGCGACAGCACCGACAACGTCCCCGGCGCCCCCGGCATCGGCCCCAAAACCGCCGCCGAACTTCTCACCACGTTCGGCTCGCTCGACGCCATCCTCGAACGCGCCAACGAAGTGAAGCAACAGAAGCGCCGCGAAACGCTGATCAACTTCGCCGACCAGATACGTCTCTCTCGCGAACTCGTGACCTTGAAGGACGACGTCGCCGTCGAAGAAAAGTGGGAAGCCTTTGCGCTGCGCGAGCCCGATCCGGCGATGCTGCTGCAATTCATCGACACGATGGAATTCCGTACCCTTGGCCGCCGCGTACGCGAGCACTTCGCCAAGGAGAAGGGCATCCAGATCGTTGCGAGCTACGCCTCCGCCGCGCCGGCGCCTGCACCCGTACACGCCGATGACGGCGCGCCGCGCGCTGGCCCTGTGCTCGAAGAGATCGAGCGCGCGTTCAAACCTGAAGCTTACAAAATCGTCCGCGATCTGCCGGCCCTCGAAGATTATATCCGCCGCGCCAAGCTCGCCGGCGCGATCGGTATCGATACCGAAGCAGATTCATTCGATGCCGCACGCGCGCAGCTTGTCGGCGTTTCACTCTCGCTCGCCGCAAACGATGCGATTTACATTCCGCTTGCGCACCGCGGCGCCGAATCCCGCGCCGGCGAATTGTTCGCGACCGAAGCGCCATCGCAACAGGGCGCCGCCGACACGGGCCAACAAATTGGTTTAAGTGCCGCGCTCGCAGCCCTCCGGCCTCTGCTTGAAGACGCTTCCGTCACCAAAGTTGGTCTCAACATCAAGTGGGACATCGCGCTCTTCGCCAAGCACGGCATTGCGCTCACCGCGTTCGATGATCCGATGCTCGAATCTTACACGCTTTACGGCGGCCTCGACGATCACGACAAAACCTCGTTGATCGAAAAGCATATCGGCCATGGCCTGACACCGTATTCGAACGTCGCCGGCAAAGGCAAAGCGCAGCAGAGCTTCGATCTCGTGCGGATTGAAGCCGCTGCCGCGTATTCCTGCGAGTACGCTGACGCCGCGTTGCGGCTACACCGCAAACTCGCGCCTGAGCTTGCAAGCAATCGCCTGATCACTGTCTATGAGACACTGGAGCGCCCGCTGCCGCCGGTCCTTGCGGCGATGGAGCGCGAGGGGATCAAGATCGATCCGCAAATGCTGTCGCGGCTTTCCGGCGACTTTGCGCAACGCATGTTGCAATACGAAGCCGAGGCCTACGGTCTCGCCGGCAAGGAATTCAATCTGGGCTCGCCGAAGCAACTCGGCGAAATCCTGTTTGACGAATTAAAGCTCCCCGGCGGCAGCAAAACCAAAACCGGCGCCTGGTCCACGGACGCCAGTATTCTCGACGATCTCGCCGAGCAGCACGATCTCCCGGCAAAAGTTCTCGAATGGCGCCAGCTCTCGAAGCTGCGTTCCACTTACACCGAAGCGTTGCAAGCCGCCGTCAATCCCGAAACGCGCCGCGTTCACACGACCTACGCGCTCGCCGCCAGCACGACAGGTCGCCTCGCCTCCAACGATCCGAACCTGCAGAACATCCCGATCCGCACGGAAGAGGGCCGCCGCATTCGCGAAGCGTTTATCGCGGAGAAAGGCAACGTCCTCGTCAGCGCCGACTACTCGCAAATCGAACTGCGCCTGCTCGCGCACGTCGCCGACATTCCGCAACTGAAGCAAGCCTTCGCCGACGGCATCGACATTCACGCGCGCACAGCCTCGGAAATGTTTGGCGTGCCGGTCGAAGGCATGCCGAAGGAAATTCGCAGCAACGCGAAGGCGATCAATTTCGGCATCATCTATGGCATCAGCGCTTTTGGTCTCGCGCGCAATCTCGGCATCGCCCGCGAAGAGGCCGGCGCTTACATCAAGAAGTATTTCGAACGCTTCCCCGGCATCCGTGACTACATGGAAGAGACCAAAACCTTCGCGCGCGCCAATGGCTACGTAAAAACCATCTTTGGTCGCCGCATCTGGGTGCGCGGTATTCAATCAAAGAACCCGAGCGAACGCGCGTTCGGTGAGCGCCAATCCATCAACGCGCCACTGCAAGGCGCCGCCGCCGATATCATCCGCCGCGCCATGGTGCGCCTGCCGCCGGCGCTGGCAAGGGCCAAGCTCAAGTCACGCATGCTACTGCAGGTGCACGACGAACTCGTGTTCGAAGCGCCGAAGGACGAAGCCGAAACGCTCTGCAAGCTGGCGAAGGATGTCATGGAAGCCGCGCCGGCGCCTGCGGCTATCCTCAGCGTACCCCTTACGGTGGAAGCAACGGCCGGCGCGACGTGGGGCGCGGCGCATTAGCTTTTAACCGCTTCCCGGACGCAGCCCCGGCGAAAGCCGGGGTGCGGTCCGGGATCCAGGGGCTGACAACGCGCAGCGCGTTCGCCCCTAGGTCCCGGCTCTCCGCGCTGCGCGCTACGGCCGGGAAGCGTGATTTTCGGAATCTATCCTCCGCATACGCACCGAGCTTGCAGGCAGGACCGCGGGCCTCCGGCCCGCATTTTTCTAAGTGTATCAAGCATAAGCGCCAAATGCGGGCCGCAGGCCCGCGCTCCAACTTTGTTGGATACGCGCAAATCTATCCCACACCTCCAAAACGCGCGCATACTTCTCCTCGTCGCACACGGGAGATTTCGAAGAGCTCCGAAACTTTGGAATGTGCGGCGCGGAATCGGCGCGGTGACGGT
>JANPCV010000150.1:0-2107 GCA_031431115.1 Caulobacteraceae bacterium | reverse complement strand
ACTTCCGACAAAGCCTTGCCTCCAGTCGACAAATGGAACCCCGATCATTGCGGTGAGATCGGCATGGAAATCCTGGCCGACGGAACGTGGAAGCACGAGGGAACGCGCATCACGCGCGAGTCCTTGGTCAAACTCTTCGCCTCAATTCTCCGCAAGGACGAAGACGGCGTGACCTATCTCGTCACTCCGGTCGAGAAGATCATCGTTAAAGTCGAAGACGCGCCCTTCGTCGCCATCCGCGCCGATCGCGTCGGCGAGGGCCGCGATCAAACCATCGTCTTCACCACCAATGTCGGCGACATCATCACCGCCGGCCCCGACCACCCGCTGCGCGTCGAACAGCGCGGAGAAGAACCACGCCCGTACTTGCACGTGCGCGGCCGCCTAGAAGCCCGCATCCTACGCGCCCCGTTCTACGAACTGGTCGAATGGGCCGAGCCGAAGGAAGGGAAGCTCGGCGTCTGGAGTGGGGGCGTTTGGTTCGAACTCGGCCAGCCCAACTAAGTCATTCCAGACGGCCGCAGGCCGATCTGGAATCCAGAATGTTTGCAGGCAATGTTGAGTTTGTGCCGCTGCCATGTTCACGTACGCGAATGGCGCGTTACGATTGCATAGCCGTCTACATCCTCGCCAACAAACGCAACGGCACGCTCTATATCGGAGTCACCAGCGATTTGCTGTCGCGCATCAACGATCACCGCAACGAACGCTTCGACGGGTTTGCCAAAAGGTACGGTTGCAAGACGCTGGTATACTGGGAGTAGCACGGAGAGATCGGTCAGGCCATCAAACGCGAAAAGCAACTCAAGGCCTGGGAACGCAATTGGACGCTCGCCCTAAATAGAGAAGGAAAATCCGGACTGGCGCGACCTCTACGAGGATTTCCTCCTACCGAAAGAACTTCGCCGACCCGACCTCTGGGGTGAGTAGGGCCCCTCAGAGTCATTCCAGACGGCCGCAGGCCGATCTGGAATCCAGTCGTTCCTTCGTGACCAAGCACCTTCGGCAAGGTCCTGCGCGGCATCCCCTGGATTCCAGATCACGCTCCGCGTGTCCGGAATGACTGCGGATCCGGGAGCCCCACAACCAAGGTGTTAGGTCTGCAAAAATCTATCCCCCACATTTCCACGCTAACACCCTGATTTCCCTCACCCGCGCGAAAATCTATCCCACACCTCCAATCCAGCGCGATACTTCCGCGCCATGCACAATTTCTCCGCCCCCACGCCCATCGCCGATCTCTGGAAAATCGCGCGCGGGTGGTTTCCTGATGCACTAGATGCGTTCGGCGGACCGCAGACGATCCAGCACACGCTCGACCGCATCTCCCGCCGCGCCATCAAGCGTCAGCTCAAAGCGTTGGAGGCGCTGGTGATGAAGTTGCTGCTCATCGAAGGCGCCAAGCTCCGGCCGCTCGCGGTCGCACCGCAACGCGCGTCAGCTGTGCGGCGCGGGCGGGGACGCGCAGCGTCGAACGCTGATCTCAACCGGCCAGGAACGTGGCGCGTCTGCTTTCAGCTTCATATTCCGCCCGAGCCGCCCGAGCCGAAAAACACTGGGCCGCGCTTTCGCAGTCTCGCGCCGCCGCGTTTCATTCGCGCGATCGTTGTTGACGCCAAGGCGCTGGCGAAGACGCTCGCGCACATGGCGGCGATGCGCGCCAAGAGCACTGGCGAAGCGCGTGAGCAGGCGAGCGCCGAAAGGCTAGCGCGCCGTTTCGAAGCGCTGCGCCGCGTGTTCGCCAATCCAGTGCCGCGCGCGCGGCGCCTGAAACAAAAACTCTTGGCGCTGAAACGCAGCGCCTTCGCAGCGGCCAAACGCATCGCCGCGCTCAAGCCGCCGCAGCGTCAGCTCGATCCGCTCCTGGCCGAGCGCGCCGAATACGCGGCCCAGCACGCCGTACCGGCGTTCAACTCAAGCTGAGCGCAAACTATCCCCAAGCAAAATTGTCGCCGCGCCCCTCGACGGCGCGGGCGCCGCTGCGTGCAGATTGCACCGGCGCGGATCCCCGCCTACGTCATCGGCGTGTCCGCCGAACTCGAACAACGCCTCCGCACCCGCCTCGATCCGCTCGAGTCCGTCGCGCGTGAGTCCGCACGCACGCGCA